>OZ246400.1:0-931061 GCA_965230935.1 uncultured Gammaproteobacteria bacterium | reverse complement strand
ACCGGAGACCTCATCCTTACCATGGATGCGCTCTACCAACTGAGCTATGATGGCGGAGTGAGCAAAAGAAACACTTGTGTTTTCTTTTGCGAACGGAGCCAAGTAGCAGCGAAGCTGCTATGATGGCGGAGTGTACAGCGCTCGGAGCGCTGTCAGCGGAGACATCATAGCTATGAAATAGCTATGATGGCGTACTGTCACGAGTGCCCAAACAATACCAAACTTGCTATTCTGTTTCAACCCCAAGATATCCCCTATTTTTTGAGGTTCCGAATCCGCTCTTTAAAATCAGCAAGTTTTTTATTCTCTGGATTTACCTCCTGAAGTTGCTTTAAAATCTCCCGGGCAAACACCTTGTCCTTGATACTAATCGCAAACTCGATAATCTGATCAAGTACTGCAGGATTCTTTGACTCCAACGAATACGCGTGCTGATATGCTTTTTTCGCTTTTTCCACCTGATCACCAATGGCATGATATACCTGGGCCAAATCCACATGTCGCTTTGCCAAATCAGCATTAAGACTGAGCGCCTTCAGATAATGTTTGATTGCATCTTCCCACCGCTGCTCTGCCTTTGCAATTCTTCCTAAAAATGCGTGCGCCACATCATCAACCTTGTCGAGACTGGTCACATACATAAACGTCTCTTTGGCATCAGTAAACTTTTCTTGTGAGAAATAAATCTTTCCAAGTCCTTTGTATGCGCGAATACTCTTGGGAGATAATGCAATCGCGGCAATATATTTTTCTTCTGCGCGAACCAGTTCTTTTGTGTCACGCAGCTCATCAGCTTCATCAAGTAATCGGTTCAATTCTCGCTCTCGTGTGCGCGGTGATTGTTGGGTAAACTTTTTCTTCTTCACTTTTCCACGTTCACTACGATAGGTGTCAGCCACATGGTTCACATATCCACGAAACCGTTTTTGTAAACGCATAAAATGATCAAGCCACACCTTCCCGAGTGCGAGTGATTTGGCTTTGACCGGCTTAAGCGCACGATAAAACCGCTCCTCCAAAATCTTTTCTTTCTTTTTACGATCTTGCTCCTCAGGAATCGTTTCCGTATCAAGCACCTTCAACTGCGGAAACTTTCGTACCACAATTACAATAACAATGGCCAAACCCACTACGATCAGCACAATTGGAAACACAGCAAACAACATATTACAGAAGTGATTCTACAATAGGAAACAACTTTTCACGAGTGGTGCTTGCGCCACCAACCAAAAACCCGTCAACCGAATCAAGTGCCACATATTGTTGAACACTCTTTGCGTCAACTGATCCGCCATAGAGCACTACACACCACTGACCAATCGTATCTTTGACAAACCGACACATCTGCGATGCATCATCAGCAGTAGCTGGCGTACCGGTACCAATTGCCCATACGGGCTCATAAGCAACCAGATAATCCGTATCCTCAATTCCGTCGGTTGCTGCCTCAAGTTGCGCTTTAACCACCGTGTGTGCCTGTCCTGCTTGATGTTCTTTTTCTGTTTCACCAACACATAACACCGGAGTAAGTCCAGCAGCGAGCGCACTTTTCATCTTGGTATTAATCTGCACATCGGTCTCCCCCATTGCCCGACGTTCACTATGCCCAACCAAAACATAATGACATCCAACAGACTTGAGATTATCAGCTGAGAGCTCGCCGGTATGCGCTCCGCTACGCTGCTCACCGCACGTTTGGGCTCCAAGAGAAATCTCAGTTCCTTCAAGCACATGCGTAATACTTTGCAGCACCTCGGCCGATGGAAAAATCGCAATACCAGTTTGCGCACCGAATTGATCGGCAACTTCTGCGGCAAGCGCATGGGCAGATTCAGCATCCAAATACATTTTCCAATTCGCAAACAGTTTTTTCTTCATATTATTTCAAAAACTTCTCAAATTGCTTTGCATCTTCAAATGGTCCAATAATTGCCAGCTTTGCCTTGGCAAAATTAAATACCCGCTTTGCAACTCGTTGCACATCTTCACGTGTCACGGCGTCGATTTTAGCAAGCTGCTGCTCTGGGGTATTGATCTTACCGCGCAACAATTGTTGCTCCACAAAATACTGTGCCACATTAGCGCTATCCTCAAGCGTCAACACGGTTGAACCATGGACATTCCCTTTTGCATGCTTAAGCTCTTTTGCGCTTACCCCACTTTTAGCCACCTTTTTCAGCTCACTCACAATCACCGTAAGTGCCTGCTCAATTCGTGCGGTGTGAAGACCAGCATGAATATACACATTCCCAGTGTCATGATAGGTCTCTTTACTTGCACGGACACGATACGCTAATCCTCGTCGCTCGCGCACTTGAATAAAGAGACGTGAGCTCATAGTACCACCCAAAATATTGAGCAACACTGCTAGCGCAGGCAACCGTCGATCACCAGTCTTATATGCTGGAAATCCCAAAGCCACATGAACCTGATCAGTATTTTTATACTTGAGTCGCACCCGTTGCTTACTACTCGCTGCAATAGACGATTTATGTTTTGGTTTGCGACCCTTTTTTTCTCCTTTGGAGAAAATCTTTTTGACTTGCACCACCTGGGCATCGCTCATAGCACCAGCAACACCAATTACCATTTTGTTGTGATGGTAAAATCTGTCGCGATAATCAACCATGTCTTTTCGCGTCAGCGCATTGATGATCTTTGGCGTACCACCAATCTTGTACGCCAGTGGTGAACCTTCGTGCATCAGTAACTCAAATTCTTCTTGCACATCACGTACCGGTGTATCCTCATACATGCGCAACTCTTCATTAATTACACCTTTTTCACGTTCAAACTCCTTGACATCGAACTTGCTATGAAACAACATGTCCTCTAATAAATCTGCTGCCTTCTCCACGTGCGCCGCATCAATCTTAATGTAATATACGGTCCACTCTTTGCTGGTAAATGCATTCCACTCCGCTCCGCACGCATCGATCGCCTCAGTAATATGTTTGGTACTTGGGCGTCGTTTGGTTCCTTTAAACATCATGTGCTCAATAAAATGCGAAATGCCATTGATGCGTTTAGTCTCATAGCGAGAACCAACTGGAAATCCTACAAAAATCGTTGCTGCAGAAGTGCTTTCTTGTGGAATGGTAATCAGCGTTGCGCCGTTTTTAAGCTCAGTGATGTGATATGGAGTATTCATATACTACTGTGCAAACTGCTCGTGCAAATATGATGGAACATCGGCAATGGCAATACGCTCTTGCTTCATGGTGTCACGATCACGAATCGTCACTTTTTGATCCTCGAGTGAGTCAAAATCAAATGTCACACAATATGGCGTTCCAATCTCATCTTGGCGACGATAGCGCTTTCCAATAGACTGCGTATGATCATACTCAACCACAAATGATTGGCGCAATGTTTGTGCTAGCGCTGATGCTGGTTCAGCTAATGCTTCTTTTTTAGACAATGGTAGTACGGCTACTTGTATTGGTGCTAAGTGTTTTGGAAACTTCATCACGATTCGCTTCTCGGTCTCTCCTTCTTTAGCAGTTGGTACCTCTTCCTCAGTATACGCACTCAATAACGTCACCAAGAACGTGCGGTCAAATCCCATACTTGGCTCCACCACATGCGGCAAAATCTTCTCTCCAGTCTCAGGATCAGTATAGTGCATATCCTCACCGCTATGCTCCACGTGCTTTTTCAAATCATAATCAGTGCGGTACGCCAATCCATAGAGCTCTTTACGACCAAATGGATATTCATACTCAATATCAATCGTCTTTTTGGAATAATGTGCGAGGTCATTACCTTGCAAATCATGGAAGTATAATTTTTTCTCATCAACTCCAAGGCTGGCGAGCCATTGCTTCATCACATTAAGCCAGGCATCAAAGTGTTGCTCCCACTCGGACTCCTTCACAAAATACTCAAGCTCCATGATCTCAAATTCGCGTGTGCGAAAAATGAAGTTTCCGGTGGTAATCTCATTGCGAAATGCTTTTCCAATTGCCGCAATCCCAAATGGCAAACGACGACGAGATGTTTGCACGACGTTTTTAAAATTCACAAACATTCCTTGGGCAACCTCACCACGCAAATACGCAATGTTCTTCTCCCCTTCAACTGCACCAATAAACGTTTTAAACAACAGGTTGAACTCTCGTGGTTCGGTAAACTCACCGCCACAACTTGGACATACGAGTTCATGAATATGAACCGGCTTTTCTTTATCATATCCTGGCTCTGCTTGACGCGCTTCAAGGAGATGATCGGCACGATAGCGATGATGACATTTTTTACACTCCACCAACGGATCACTAAACCCATTTACATGACCGCTCGCTTCCCACACTTTTGGATTCATAATAATCGCCGGATCAAGCCCGACCATGTCAGCACGCGAGGTCACAAACAACTTCCACCACGCATCTTTAATATTACGCTTAAGCTGAGCACCAAGCGGACCGTAATCCCAACTGTTTGCCAGGCCTCCATAGATACTACTTCCCGGGTAGATAAACCCCCGGGTTTTACAAAGACTGGTGAGTTTTTCCATCAAATGTTCGTCTTCCATATTAAACCGTCATAATTTCTTTTTCTTTTTCTGCACTCATGGCGTCAAGCTTTCCATTATACTCTTTCACCATCTCGTCCAATTTATCTTGCTGATGGAACCGATCATCTTCAGTAATCTCATTAGCTTTTTGCGCTTTAGCAATCTTGGATCGGATATCATCACGATGTTGGCGAATGCGAATCTTTACCTGTTCAATACGCTGCTTAAGTGTCTTTACCAACTCCTTGCGTGTTTCTTCAGTCAGTGGTGGAATCGGTAAGCGAATGCTGTTTCCATCATTAACAGGATTAAGACCGGTGTTAGCCGCCACAATGGACTTCTCTACTTCGGCCAATACACCCTTGTCCCACGGATCAACTAAGATTGTCTTGGCATCCGGTGTGGTAATCGTCGCCAAATTCTTGAGCGGCTGCTTAGTACCATAGGCTTCTACTCCAATGGACTCGACCAACAATGGATTAGCCCGACCAGTACGAATACTGGCCACTTCTTGAGTAGCATATTCAATCGCAGCGTCAAACTCGTTTTTGGCGTCTTGCAAAAATTCCATAATTATTGCGTCAAATCTGTCGCTCCAAAGTACACCACTTTTGGGTCGGTTCTGTCAACCATGAGGGCGGTTAACGCTTTTGTTGTTGGGATCTTCTTTACTTCCCAAATCTGACCCCCATCAGCGGTACGATAAAACGCATTGGTCGTCCCGTAATACATTTGGTTAGCGTTTGATGGGTTCATGGCAATGGAGAAAATGTCCACCTCACCAGGGGCATTTAGCAATGTAATCGGGGTCCACGTATCTCCAGCATCTGTGGTACGAAGCAATCCATACTTTGATGCCGTAATCAAGGTATCACGTGCGGTAAGATCAAACATGGCCTCAGAGAATACATTTGAGTCAAAATATTCACTACCATCTGGTGAAATATCTTTCCACTCGGCTCCTGCATCATCAGTACGCCACATGCCAGTGGTTTGCAATGCTACAAACACACGATTAGGATTTACTGGATCAATCAACACATCCATTATCCGATCTTCAAAGATCTTAATGGTGGTCCATCCTGCTCCGGAAAGCGGACTGCGAATCACCTTTCCTGATTTCGTTGCAGCATAGATCTCATTTGGACGATTAGGGTTCAGCGCAAGTGCCGTGACCAAATCAGGCTCACCCCCAACATTTTTTGCGTCAAATACCTCGCTCCAACTCCGCGCACAGGTCGTACTCTTAAATACCTTGGTATTAATTGCGGCGTATAGCTCACAAGGATTTTGTGGATTGATGGTTAATCCGTATACCAACCCACTGGTGACTAACTCATCAGGAGGGCTGGTCCAGGATGCGCCGGAGTCAAGACTGTACAAAAGACCGTTGCGACGAGTACGTGCGTAAATAACATTGTCATCAACCGGATCTTGGATTAATCCAAGCACATCAACACTTGCGTGCAGACTTACCGGCTGATCGCCGGTGGTAAGCACTGCTGATGCTGAACCCCAACTATCGCCATTATCCGGACTTCGAAATACCCCACGATCAGCAACATCAGCTGAACCGCCACCGCATCCGGCGCCAAAGAGGGCAAGCGCACCAATAAGTAATACGCCTTTTGTCATGAAATTACGATTTGCCATAGAGCGTAAGAAATAATGAATCAAAAACTAACTTAGGATGAATATTATGTAGTATATCATGTCTTGCCTGAGTAAGCGCGTGCATAAAGTTGGTCAGTTGCTCTCGCGTGATTGCATATTGCTCAAGGGCTGATTCGTTATGAATATACTCCCCTGCTTGGCAATACCATCGACGAAATAGTGCGGCAATGGTTTGTCGCTGCTGTGTGTGATCTTTTTTAGATCCTAAAAATGGTTCGACAAGTTTTCGCTGCTGATAGAGTGGTGCGTTCAACAGATTATGCAACAATGTGATCTGCTCTTCATGGACCAACCGCAGCTCTGGATCAAGCAGCATAGCATAAGCATCACCCAACAAGCCAAAGGAACTCTTAGCTGCACGCATGACCTCCTGTGCGTCAGTATGGAACTCGCTCAGGATAGTAGCCATCTGATCAATGGTACTTACTCCTAATCCAAAAAGTTGGGTACGCGAAACAATAGTTTGTGGGAGATGTTGCCAAGCGGTAGTCAGGATGAAAAACGTTGTGTTCGCCGGCGGTTCTTCAAGCATCTTCAGTAGGCTGTTTGCCGCGGACGCACTCATACGCTCGGCCGGTGTAATGACAATTACACGTTGTGAACCAAATAACGTACCGCCGCCACTGAGCATCCCGGTAATGCTTTTGATCTGCTCAATACTAATATCTTTTTTTGTCGCTGTCTTTTCATCTCCTTGTAAAGGAGAGACAACAAAATAATTCCCTACTGTCTCGGCCGGGGTTTTGTATATTTGTTTGATCACCTGCTCGACAAGCAATTTTTTGCCTACTCCTTCAGGACCAGCAATGCAATACGCATGGCTGTTTATCCCATGGGCAAAAGAATCAATCAAGTGATTTTTAAGTGAAATAAAAGACAATGTTGTCATAGAATGTACAGATAGTGTACCACAAACACCGTGCTCACCAGATAGACTTGACAACAAGCGCAATATGTGGTTGAGTAACCGCACCCACCACTGACCGAGGAGAAGCGATGGAAGAACCGAGACACGACGTACCGATGATCGACGAGCTTGCGCCGGCGCACCAGACGCTGCTGCAGGAGCTCGAGTCCCTGATCATGGTGATCACGATGCTCGTGAGAACCGAGCGACCCAACATCAACGCAGCGCCTGATCAGATCGGGGCTGCGGTTGCCTACGACGAGTCGCTGGCGCAGGCTCGTACCGGTCTGCCGATGGTGCTACGCATGATCGCGCGCACCACGATCCCGCCCGAGCACCTGCCGCAGGTGATCGCGCTGATGGAGCGGGGCGACAGCGCGTACCGGGCGTTCTGCCAGGAACACGTGGGAGCGACCGTGCAGCTCATGTGGTCCCGCACGCTCTCGCAGCTCATGGCACGCGCCAACCAGCACGTCGAGCCGGAGCACTTGCCGGGCTACAAGGACTGGATGGCCAACCCGCCCAGCGAGGAGCAGATCGCGCGCGAGACCTGTCCCGAGGGTGGGCTGCACGACTGGCAGCCATGCGGTGCGGGCATGACCTGCACCAAGTGTGGCGCCGGGGACTGATCTGGATCACAACTCAACACAACGCAAGAGCTGCCATCACTGGCGGCTTTTGAAATATAAAAATGTATAGATTATTTTGTGATGATCTGCGCAATCGCTTTGGCGCATTTTTCCCATGAGTAATGCTGCACCACTTCATCTAAATTCTTAGTATGTTCATCTTCAGTATTCACTACATGATGTAATGCTGCAGTAAGTGATTCAAGCGAACCATCAACCAAATGTGCTGCACCGCGTGCAACCTCTTCACACGCGTCACCGCGTTTAACAATCACGTGTGTGCCTACTGCCATAGCTTCAAGAATCGGGATACCAAATCCTTCATATTGTGTCATAAATGCCAATGCGTGAGCGCCCTGATACAAATGCGGGAGCCACTGATCAGCCACATATCCAAGTTGGATAATATCTTCATGAAAAGGTGAAGCGGCAATCGCCTGTTGTACCTCACGATATCCATACCCAGGTTTGCCAGCAAGCACAAGCTGAAATGGCATACCAACACTACGGCGGGCATTGCTATACGCTTCAACCAACATCGATAAATCCTTTTTCCCTTCAATTCTCCCTACAAAAAGAACGTATGGTTTTTGAATCCCCTCTCTAACCAAAAGTTGAGCAGTACGATGTTCATCTACTTCGCGATTAAAACGATTGACGTCATATGCTGCTGGGATGACCTGAATCACATCGTGGCTGCGCGGAAAAAAATGTTTGATCTCATCTTTGGTAAATTGTGATGGCACCACAATCGTACTCGCCTGTCGCAACGCATACCTGGTGGACCATACCCCATACCACGCTTCAAACCATGAATAGCTCTGCGGATATCGCTTAGGCGCAATATCATGAATTGTCACAATTGTTTTTTTGGGATGAACCAATGGGATAACGTGCGCCGGTACGAATAGCGCATCAACAGGATGACGCCATAACTCCCAAGACAATCTGACTTGTGTCCAAAACCGATTGAGCGGCATGCGTAAGACACGCGACTCCCAATGCTCTGGCAATGCAGCCAATTCCCCTTGCAGTGGTTCACGAGAATAGAGCACTACGTGGTGCTCATAACCAATAATTTTTTTGAGATTCTCAATAACAAAATAAGCGTAGTTCTCCACTCCAGTGCGTTGCGCACTATTGGCGCGGGACGCATCAATACCAATTCGCATAATCAAATTTGATTATCGCGTTGCTAAAATACTTCGCTTATAACTTTCAAGGTTCTCAAGCGCAATACCAGTCCCTTTTGCCACCGAAAGCAGCGGCTCATCCGACATGTACGTCGGCACACCGGTCGCTTGGGCAATAAGTTCATCCAGATTACGCAGCTGGGACGAACCACCGGACATGATCATCCCCTTGTCCATCACATCAGCCGAGAGCTCAGGTGGCGTCTCGTGTAATACCTCTTTAATTGCCTGAATCAATCCGCTCAGCTCATGTTGAATCGCATCGGTGACATCATGCGAGGTAACCGTGATCGTGCGTGGCAACCCACTCACCATATCACGCCCCCGCACTTCCATAGAGAGTTTTTTATCCATGTACATTGCCGAACCAACTTGGATTTTGATCTCCTCAGCCGTACGCTCACCAACCGCCAAACCATATTTTTTTCGAATATGCTCAGCAATAGCACTGTCAAATTTGTTTCCACCAATACGAATACTCCCACTGCTCACAATTCCTCCAAGAGAAATAACGGCAATCTCAGCTGTTCCACCTCCAATATCAACAATCATGTGTCCGGACGCACTACCAATCGGAATATCAGATCCAATGGCCGCCACAATAGGCTCTTTAATAATATACGCTGCACGAGCGCCAGCAGCAATGGTAGCGTCAATTACCGCGCGACGCTCGGTCGATGTAATTCCTCCCGGAACCGCAACCATCACCTCTGGTCGAAACAAACGAACCCCGCCAAGCGCCTTATTAATGAAGTAGCGCAGCATGGCTTCGGTAGTGCGGTAGTTTGCAATCACTCCGTCTTTGAGTGGTCGCTCAGCAACAATAGTATCCGGTGTTCGGCCAATCATGTCTTTAGCCTCTTTCCCTACGGCCAACACTTTTCGTTCAGTTTTTGAAATCGCAACAACAGAAGGCTCATTGATAATGATCCCTCGTTTGGGCACATAGACTAAAACATTGGTGGTACCTAAATCGATCCCCACTTTTTTGATAAACATATTTACTTTTCAAATCCTACGACGAATTGCTGATCTTTGATGAGTGAATGTGTGATCTGGTATCGCGCATCACCCCACTTTTCCGGTATTTCTCCTGGATCACCGGTTACAATAGTCTTATCAAACAACAAGTCGAGCGTCAATGACGGCTGATGCAATCCTGGTTGCTTTTGAACAAAAAGTGTATACACACCTTCATCAATTGCCTCGACTACTCCTGGCGGCAAGGCATACCGAATCACAAGCTCATGAGTGTTTCCAGGCTCTACGGCAAAGAATGCGCCAACTACTGGCCGACCCAATTCTTGACTCGAAACAAACTCACCTTCTGTTGGATTACGATCTTGCACATGTGCTCCTTCGCCTTCTAGAAATTGCGCGCCAACCGGTAAGTACACCCGGGTATAACTTCGATAGCGTGAGGTTCGCCAATTAAACTCCCCATTATGATCATAGGTAATTGCCAACTCACCCATCCAACCCGTTGGGCTCAAATCCGATTTGGTGATCGTGTACGTGTACGAACGCGTGATCGCGTGGTCGGTTTTTAAGCTTGCCAAGTTAGCATCAATTACTGCAAATCCATCTTCGTTACCAGCCGGCAACTCCAACACACCGCCCCAGTGCTGCTTGGTAATCTTGGTCTGTGTGTCAGCATCAGCTGCATACAACAGAATATGCTTATCATCAAGACTGGCAAAAAACTCACGCGTTACTTTTGGCCATAATGTCAAAAAGTCATCCTCAAAACGTTCGATCAACGCCTGGAGGACTTCACCAATAAGTTCTTTGCGATTTGCAAATGAATCCCCTCGCTGTTCATAGCCATACTCTACTTCAAATTCAAGACGTTCGGTAAAATTATCAGCTCGTAATGTCACCCCGTCCACGGTCACCGGCCCAATGTGTTGCATGAGTCGCTCAAGTACAGTGGGGGTAATCGCAATCACCCCATCAAATGGACGAGTATCTCCTGATTCAAGTTGATACAGGCGAACAAGCTCTTGCGCACTCGTTGGAAAGTCAGGATTCCAGTTTCCATCCCGAAAGTACGCCGTGTCTTGCGCAAGATACTGCTGCAAAATTGGATTTGCCTCATCAAGCAAGCTCGTGTCAGCTGCATTATCAAGCACCTCGCTCCCTTGTACGATCCAATCCTTTACCTCACCTCCTTCAACATCTACAACTGCATATGCCCCCACAAATCCGCCGGTTGGTCGCATCTCAGTGTTGTTTTGCAATAACACCAAAAAATGTTTTGGTGACTCAAGACCCAAAAAGTACGGCATGACTTCACCAACTGCTTGCAATTGCTGCTCGCCCACTTCTTGCTTTATCTCCGTGAGGTTTTCTTCAAAATTACCAATCTCAACTTTCACCCAACGAAATCCTCGCCAACCTAAATACCCCAATACTACAAGGATTAGGAGAAGTACCCAAAGGCATGGACGTGAATTTCGTTGCTTCATAATTATGATGATGAAGTGATCGTATCTGAATCCGTGTGTACCCCAAGAATCTTTCGTTTTTTATCCGACACATCAAATCCAAGGTATTTTCCAAACATCAGTCGGGTCTGCGCCTCGATTGCTGGAATGGCACTTACCACAATCAATGAGATCGGCAACAATACCCATTGCAAAATCATATACAAAAACGTATGTGACTTCATTGAATTTGGTCGCGCCGGTAACAATACCAAACTATAGCTCATCGAGACCAAAATACCGGTCATAGCGAGCAACATGAGCCACTCGAGAATATGAGGTGTATTTTGAAACAAAACGGTCTGACGGACTTCATCTCCCGCAACAAACAATGGCAAACGGCCAAAAATCAAAATAATAATTGCGGTCATTCCCCAAGAAAATTTTCCTTCAATCATCTTGAACATGTGCTTGATCTTTTTGCGAAGTGGAATAGCCTTATGCTTTGGAAAGTGCCAGAGCAAAAACGGAATGTGTTCTGCTCCCCATGCCCAACGACGCTGTTGCATGTACAAATTCTTAATTGACTCCCACCATGTCGTACCACGAGCAGTGTCCATGGATACTGGCAAGTAGAGCGGCACCGTGCGATAGTTCCCATTATAGTGCAAATAGCATTGCCAAAAAATTCGAGAATCTTCGCTCACAATACGCTTTTCCCAAAAATCGACATCAACGAGCGCTTTAAAGCTCATACTATGAGAAGAAAAGGTTACCATGCGATCAGTGCGTGGCAACTCAGTGAGCAACCAAAACGTCGTACCAAATGCCATGATACGTAACACCGATGGCGATTCCCAGATATTATTATGGTACAGCGACACCGGCTGGTAGGAATGACGCGTAGGATCGTCTTGGCTTAAATACGTATAGGTCAAACAACTAAAGTAATCCGGGTGCGCAATGGTATCAATATCAAACGAACTCACAATGACCTTGCCATACTCAAATTTTTGTTCATCAATATAGGCTTTTACTTGATGGCCGGCATAATGAATATTGGATCCTTTACCGGGGATCTCATCAGGTAGATCACTCGGATGTTCTGTAATCAAAAAATGAAAAAATTTGTCCCCGTACTCTTTTTGAAGCTTGTCGGCAAATGATACAAAATGATCATGCTTACGTTGCTCCCCGGCCAATACCACAATCATGCGCTTGGATGGAAAAGATGAGTTAATCAAACCATCAAGCGACGTACGCACCACTGACTCATCTTCATTATATACCGGCAAAAAAACACAATGTACGTACTCACTCCATTGCGGGTGATATTTTTTTAACTTCGCAAACCAATCGGTTTTAAGCGCTTGGCGATGGCGGCGAATAGAGATGGTCAAATAAATCGAAAAGTACAGCACACGCCATACCCAATAAATATCAAAAACAATAATGAAGTAAATCATCCATAAAGGCTTTACAAAACAAAGGACTAATCCCAAAATCAATACTCCCCAAATCAGCAGACCAGGGATGATTTCATATAGTCGATATTTTGTATAATCACTAAGCATTAGGGGTGGCATTAGGTTCGCTAGCATAGCGAACTATTGCATAAGCGTCAAGAGACAGCTCTATAAATTGACGATGGGCACTAGCATAGTCTTCTAGAGGTTTATCTGCAGTACTCACCGGAATCCCTAACGATTGTCCAAGCCCATTGATCGCACTCACACTAATTCTTCCGCCCATAAATGAACCGACACCACTCACCACTGCCAAGCCGATCAGTTGTTTTGTTGGCACCTCTTGATCAGCCAAGAACTCAGCAATACAAGTGAGCACTTCTTGTGCACGACGAGGATATGTGGCTATCTGTGTTGCGTCCTCACGCAAAAGACGCAGTTCACATACATCAGCGGTTGAAACACAATCGATCGACAAATACATATTAGCCAGTAATCCCCTCACCCACTACTACGATGTGTGGTGATTGGTAAATCGAATACAAAAACTTGTCGACCACCTGTTGACGCTCTTTAAATTCTTTTGGAGAAAATACAGTATAGCGAATCTCTTTCCCGAGATCGACTTCATACTTCTTAATGGTGCGAGATAATTTTTTTTCGTCAACCGTGCCCACAACCAATAGGTCAGTAGCGACATCATGATGATCAACAAAATGTCCGGTAAACAAAAGCACATGCAGATTCTTGGTAATCTTCTTCAACTCGTCACCAAGCGCACGCTCGCCAAGTACTCGTGATTTCATAATCAAATTCCGGAGCTCTTCGTGAAACAAATAGTCTTGGCACAACTGATACCACGTACATCGCGCAAGCTTTCGTTGTTGCGCAGCACTCAAATCATCCGGTGCGTCGGCAGTGGTGATGATCCCGGCGCTTTGTAAGTTCTCAAGTTCACGTCGAACTGCATTAATCTGAGACCGCACATGACGTGCCATCTCACGAACATAATATTGACGATTTGGATTCAGAAAAAAAAGACGCAACAGGCGTAAACGTGTCTTTGAACCAAAAAGGTGTTCAAGCATATTTTGGTATAGGTAGTGTTTTCAGGTGGGATTACTACTGATGTTTTATATGCGCTTCCCCACTAATAGCATCTCTAGTATAATAAGAAGCGATCTAATCGTCAAAGGTCATGAAAGCATTTGTCTCCAACATTGATATCCACGAATTTTTCGTAGAAGGCCGCGATGCCGAGAGCTCGCAAGTTGTTTTGCATATCACCGAACCAGCAAATGAAGAGGAATATGCGCGTGGTTTTTTATTCATGATCAGCGAAACCAACCAGACCAGTCCCAAAACCACACAAATACTTAACCGCTGGATTGAAGAAGTTGAGACCGGATTTTACGACGAACCACTTCACAATCGATCAATCGCAACTCACTTTGAAAAACTTCTTGAACGCATTAATAAAAAAAGCGGTTCGATTTTGCGTGAGCTTAAATCGCACGAAGAAGATTTGCATGTGGTGATTGGATTTATTAACGACTCAACATTATCATTTGCCTTGCGTGGTGAGCCCATGGGCTATGTCATGTATCAAGAAAAAAAGGGCGGCTACCAAGCAATCAATGTTACCCAAGAAAATGAAGAGACCGATAGTGAAGAGCAACTTTTCTCAGATATTGTCTCCGGAGACATTCACAATGGTGATCGTGTATTTTTTGCAACACCACATATTGATGATGGGTTTTCCAAAAAACAGATCACAAACATCCTCACTTCAAAAGCTCCCAAGAAAGCTACCAAGCATTTCCAACATGCTCTTGAGGATATTGATAATGGATACTCATTTGGTGGGATTATCATTGAAAAATTTACCCCGACACAAAGTCCACAACCTAAAACACGCAAAAAGAAAAAGCCACATGAGTCGATTGCTGCCATGCTCTCAACGCAACGAGACACCGAGCAAATTTTGGCGCCATCACTGTTAGGTAAACTTCGCAATAAGCTTGAAAAACGCGTTGAACAAACTACGGGAAACACAACAGGCCAGACGAAGGAGCGCCATAGCTCAACCAAAGAAAAGATCAAAGCGAGTTCGCGCGCGGCGGCACGAGGAACTCTTCACAAAACAGCTCATGGTGCCTCAGTTGCCGGTCGATTGAGTGGAAAGTTTTTATGGAAAACCCTCAAGTGGTTGGCAATCTCCATTATTACGATTGCTGAAACCATCTTTTTTGTCATCACAAATGTCGGTGGACGACGAAAAGAATTTTTGGATCACTGGAAACGCATGAGTACTGATACTTGGCATGCGATTACCACTCGATTTCACAAACTGTCCGGACTCAATAAGATATTGTTAAGTGTTGGAGTCGGATTGGTACTGATTTTTGTAGTAAGTATTGGTGTACTTAAACATAAAAAAACAACTCAAATCCGCCAAGCGGCATATCAGGCTCAAATTGTACGTATCGAGTCTAAGTTTGATGCTGCTGAAGCAAGTTTGATTTATGATGAAGAAGATCAAACACGTGCCATCTTAGACGAAGCACAAGCACTGCTTGATGATCTTCGCCAAAAGTCAAAAGAAGAAAAAGAAACCACAAGTCACCTAATCACAACACTGGAGGATCTTCGTGAAAAAATCCGTCATGCTGAACATGTTGCTCTTACTGAATTACTCGACGTCGCGCACCATGGCATGGAAGATCCACGAGAGATTATGTTGACCCAAGAGTTGGTACTGATCACTGATGCCAGGCAACAACTCTTGACTCTAGAGCGTGGAACACAAACTACTGAGATCCGCGACAATACCCCTCCATTTTCTCCGGCATTTGGCATTACCACTGAGGAAGATCTGATCTTCTTTGCAGGAGAGACTGCTGCCATACAATGGCGACATCGTGAAGACGCGACCACCTATGAAACCGCAATCCCCGGTGGAGGCCAAGTCGCTGATGCGTTGGTATACAATGATCGTCTATACTCACTTGTCCCCGAACAGAATCAAATCTTCAAACATGCCCGCCATCAAGAAGGGTTCGGTACGGGAAACCCATGGATCAAAGGTGAGGCAGATTTAGGCCAAGCAAAAAGTCTGACTGTTGATGGTTTCATCTGGATTTTGGAAGCAAACGGAAATGTCCGTGTATTTGAACGTGGACTCGAGCAAGAATTTGCTCTTGGGTCAGTTGATCCGAAACTGGAAAAACCAGATTGGATTTGGACGATGTTTGAATCAAATTGGCTGTACTTTTTTGACAAAACCAATGCACGAGTAGTGGTATTTGATAAAGAAGGAACGCTCAAAGTACAGTATGTATTTGACACTGTCGAAGCACTCCACGATGTTGTTATCGATGAAAAAGCAGGCATTGGTCTTCTGATAGACAATACGGTTGTCAAACAGTTTTCACTCACACATATAGCTAATTAAAAACACCGCCAAACGGTTGAGGCAGCATTCTTGTTGTTGTGTTGGTGTGTTGTACTGAACTCAGCAGCCACTGGCTGCCGCGGCAACTTTCGCCGGATCCTTGTCCGCACCGTCTTGCGCATCGGCATCCGCTAGTGACGCGTCGAAGTCGATCGCGATACTGTACATCCCGGCAAGTAGTCGTGCCTGACCTTCTCGCTTCTCCAACGCCATAGCGCGAAGCAGTCGGCGGGCCAACGCGTGAAGTTGGTCGTCCTCGTAGTGGGACTGTGTTATGGCGCGACCAAACTGCAACTCCAGCTCATGGGGCTGCGGCTTGGGACTCCTTCTCCCCAAAAGACGCAGGAATGCCCGCGCCTCAGGCTCGTTCGTCAAGTCGACGGTCATCCATCCTCCTCGTGATGTGTCGTCGTGGTTACAAAAGCGGTACACCCCTGTGCGTGTGGTATACCCTAGTATACCGTATTTGTCAAGTGTTGATTTGGCACAATTCAAAAAGCGCCCCTTTGGGGCGCTTTTTACAAATCAAGTGGCTGAGTTTATTTCAACTCACATTTACCACCAGCTTCTTCGATTTGTTTTTTAATTGCTTCTGCCTCTTCTTTGGCAACCTTTTCTTTGATCACCTTTGGTGCACCGTCAACCATATCTTTGGCGTCTTTAAGACCCAAGCCGGTGACTTCACGTACCACCTTGATAACAGCGATTTTCTTTTCTCCTCCCTCAGTGAGTTCGATATCAAACTCTGTTTTCTCCTCTGCTGCTTCCCCTGCTCCTGCAGCGGGTGCTCCTGCCATCATGGCAACTGGTGCAGCAGCACTGACACCAAACTTGTCTTCCAAAACCGTTACCAATTCTGCAAGATCAAGTACTGACATATCTTCGACAGTTTTCACAAAGTCTTTAAACTTTGCAGGAACTTCGACATCCTTTTTTTCCTCAGCAGCCTCAGGTGCTGCTTGTGTTTGTTCTTCTGACATAGAATTATGCTTTAGCGTCTTTAATAGCAGACAATACAGTTACCAAACTACGTGGTACACCGGACAACACATTGACCAAGCCGGAAATTGGGGCTTGCAATGAGCCAACCATTTTTGCCAACAATTCCTCACGACTTGGCAACTGTGCCAAGCTCTTCACTTGCGCGGCATCAATGTAGCGCCCTTCAAGGATTCCGCCCAAAAGCTGAAACCCTTCATGCGCTTTGGCAAATGTGTTGAGTGTTTTTGCACTGGCAACTTCGTCATTCATCCCAAAGGCAACGGCAACGTTCCCTTCAAAAGTACTGGTATCAACATCATCGAATCCGGCGTTTTTGAACGCAATATTCATTAAACGCTTTTTTGCGACAACATATTCCACACCATTTGCGCGACAATCGCGACGCAATTGCTGCGCATCTGCAACCGTAACATTGGTAAATGACGCAAATACTGCTGCTTTACTCTCTTTGATCGTCGTGACGAGATCCGCCACGGCGGCTTCTTTTTGTGCTCGTGTTTTAGCCATAAAAAAACTGCGACACATCTGCCACAGAATAATCGAATCAAGTCGACCTTTCCCCGATATGTAGTATGTTTGGGGGACTTACCTCGGTAGGATTTATACTGGATAGCCAGAACCTACTGTCTGTGGCGATGGGACAAGAATACCAAAAGGTCATAATCCTGTCAAGGGACAACATACCAAAGAATACTCTGATTCGCACACCGACATCAGAGTATGTCGCTTGTGTCTTTTATAACTGCACTTGATCAACCCCCAACCACCGAATTACTTACCCAAGTACCTGCAAATTCTTTCCCATCCAAAAGCTTCTCGAGCTCACCCAACTTATCACCACCAATCATGGCCACATCGATATCATGCTTACCAGCAAACTTCGTCGCAATCGGATCAAATGGCGAGTTGAGTCCTGGAGACCATTTGGTACCAACAATCTTTTGCATCTGTTTCCAATTAAGTGCTACCAACCGTTTGGCGTTTTTGTTCTTTCGTGGATCGGCGGTGTACACATAATCTATATTGCTCAAGTTCACCACCATGTGTGCGTTATTTTTTTGCGCTAACTTTACCGCTCCAAGATCAGTGGACGAACCAGGCTTACTCCCACCAGCAATCACTACTGGTCGCAAAAATCGCGTGATCTTTTTAGGTGTCGTAATAATCTCATCATGTGCAAGCTTGCCTAATGCACGCGCCACAAAATGAGCATTAAGATGTGTGGACTTAATCCCAATACTATCAACAGAAAAATCATCAGTTACTCCACACTTACGTAACCAATTTTGATATATGCGACAGGTAGATCCTCCACCAACAATAATAATAAATCGAAATCCCTTTTTACTATACTTCAAAAAAAGCGACCGGAGCCGTTTAATAAAACGGCTACCATCACCTTCATATGGCGCGACCATCGAGCCGCCCACTGACATGACAATGGTTTTTTTCATACCTAAAATGCCGATGCTACCAAAAGCCCAACTGCACCCACAATGGTGATGATCACCAATACTTTTAACAATGTACTCATCATACTTATTTCAGTGAACAATAGTGTTTACTCTTCGTGAGCAATCCATCACGAACCAGCGATTCAATAATACCATGGGTCTTTTGCTCATCCAAATCCAACTCTTTGGCAATTCGAGAAATCATCATCCGCTGTTGTCCTTGTAACAACCGCACCACTTTCCCACGATACCACCGGTTCGAACCAACAAACGTTCCTTGACTACTTTTGACCACGTTGCGTGTCTCTCGCGTGCCAGCTAACAATTGAGGACCAGCAACACAGATAGTGCGCATGGGACAGCTCGAACATTTTGGTGATGCTGATGTACATTGCATCGCACCAAAATCCATGAGCGCTTGATTGAATCGCCAATGCCCGTCTTCTTTAGAAGATAACTCTTCAGAAACCTTGTCCAACTGTTTCATCACACGGGTATCCATCTTCTGAATTGACTCACGATCCGCATGTTTTGGCTGACCGAAAAAAATCCGTTGCATTACCCGACGATGGTTAGTATCAATCAACATCACCGGTTGATGATATGCAAAAGATAGTATTGCCCGCGCAATGTATTCCCCTACTCCTGGAAGTTGCTTTAACTCATCAAGCGTTTGAGGAAACTTCCCATCCCACTTCTGCACTACCATTTGCGCTGCACGGTGCATCAACACCGCCCGACGATTATATCCTAATCCACTCCATGACTTAACCACATCGGTCTGACGCGCATGAGCCAAATCCTGCACCGTTGGAAATTGACGAATAAACGCCCGATACTTTGGTAGCACTCGTTCAATCTGCGTTTGTTGTGCCATCACTTCACTCACCCACACGCGATACGAATTACGTGTCTTGCGCCAAGGCAAACTCCGCTGATGTTTTGCAAACCAACGGAGCATTTTTTGAACAAAGTGTCTAAGATTTTTTCGTGCCATAACCATGGTTCCACCAGCAGTCTGCTATGGCACAATCGCAACCTCAGTGCCAACATCAGCCCAATGATATAGTCCCTCCATGTGCTCATAGCTCACATTGACACATCCCCCACTCATCGGGGTTCCCCAATTATCATGCCAATACGCACCATGGATTAAAAACGACTTTGGTGGAACGCCATGAAAACGTAAATTCCATTTAGTGCCAGGATAATAATAGTTTGCTCCGCGATATTCATGTACTGGAATTTTATCCCGCACCGCAAATGTCCCAATCGGCGTATCAAGACCAGCACGACCGGTTGAAACTAAAAACCCACCCATTTTCACATCACCCAAAAAGAAATTCAAATACTGTTCACTGATATCAACATGGATACGCTTGCGTAGCCTCACTGGTTCAGCAGTACGCGGATCATACTTTGCTCTAATTTCCAATCCATCGACATACCCATCACCATCAGTATCTGGGTTTCCCATATCTGTTTTAAACGCGAGCTCCAAAAAATCATTCATGCCATCACCATCATAATCATGCCCACTCAATGTGGTATCAGCCGCATGTGGGGAATACCCGTTTGCAATTTCCAACCCATCAGTATACCCATCACCATCAGTATCTGCCACATGAGGATCAGTATAATACCGCTGGCGCTCGTCACCATTAGGTATTCCATCGCCATCAGCATCCTGATTTGCAACAATATATTCTAAAGGGACTCCCATCGCAGTGAGTGGAGTCCAAAATGTCAATAGCAATGCCAAACCAATCGCAACGCTATAACTCGTGTCTTTTGCGAACATATAGAGTACCAAACACCAACAGACCTAATGTCGAGAGCACAGCCAAGCTCAACAAAATAGAACGTACAGACATGCCGCCTTCTTCTTTGCGCACGACTTCAGGAGTTGAATCTGCTGATGACGGATCAGTACCAGCTTGCACTTCATCACCATCCACAGCACCATCACCATCAGAGTCAGCTAATGTTGGATCAGTACCCAGCACATCAATTTCATGATTATCATCCAAGCCATCCTCATCAGAATCGGCCGACAGTGGATTTAACCCGAGCTCGACTTCGCGCTCATCAGAGAGCCCATCATTATCATCATCTTCATCGGCATTGTCCCCTACACCATCGCCATCAGTGTCTTGTGACTCCTGATCATTCATAGGGAACGGATCAGTATCATCGTTGACTCCATCGCCGTCTGAATCTTGAAACAACGGGCTTGTCCCAACGCTGACCTCATCGCCATCAGACAATCCATCACCATCAGTGTCCGCGTTGGTAGCATCAGTTTCTTTTTCTTTTTCTTGTGCGTCAGAAAGCCCATCGCCATCAGTGTCGGCATTGGTAGCGTCAGTTCCAAACTCCACCTCTTGCGCATCAGAAAGCCCATCGCCGTCGGTGTCGCTCTTAATTGGACTTGATCCGGCATCGGCTTCTTGCTTATCACTCAACCCATCGCCATCAGTGTCGCTTACCAGTGGATCAGAACCCAAATTGCGTTCGTCACTATCAGATAGTCCGTCATTGTCATCATCAATGTCTGCATTGTCCCCTATACCATCGCCATCAACATCAGCTGACTCACTCCCATCAGTTGGAAATATATCACTACTATCATCTACACCATCCCCGTCAGTGTCGCTCTTAATTGGACTGGTGCCATTGCGAACTTCTTTCTGATCACTAATCCCATCGCCGTCGGTATCCCCTACCAGCGGATCAGAACCAACTTGTGCCTCTTCGTCATCGCTCAGTCCATCATTGTCGTCATCATCATCAACTTCATTTCCAACATTGTCACCGTCAGTATCTAAGTCAACAAATTGGGCAGTGTTCACCACGGTATTTCCTCCATTAAATTCTGCTTCATCAAGTGTTTCACTTCCTCCGCCAATTTTTTCTCCAGTAATCGTGATAAAACGCGCACTCAAGTTATGATCTCCAGTGGTTGGTGTCCAATTAATTGAAACTTGTTTTGCTGATTCAAAGGTAATATTTGAAAACACCACTTCTCCAATTAATGAATCATTATCATAAAACCCAAGAACACCAGACAAGATATTGTAAGTATTATTCACCACCACGGTGTAGAGTTTTACGGTGTCACCTTCAAAAAATACTTCTTCTGAAAACCACACGCCACTACTCGGCACAAACCCCACACCTTGCGCATGCGCTGATGGGATAGCAAAAACCATCATGAGCGCACAACAAACCCCTACAAGAAATCTGGTATAAAAATATTTCATAGTACAACTATTTTGCCCTAGTATAGCATAAATTGAACATCTCCCTCTAGGTCAGTACGACGAACCTGTATGTCATGGCGTTTGAGTCTTGCAACAACTCGCGCAGCAGGATGCCCATACCGATTCTCTTTTCCTGAAGAAATAACACCAGTGCCAGCACCGACGTGTTGTAAAAATTCTTCAGTTGAAGACGTGGCACTTCCATGATGGCCAACTTTGAGCACATCAGACTGAAGTGCGCTACCATATTGTTGCACGAGATATTGTTCCTGTTGTTTTTCGGCATCACCCATGAGTAAATACGATGTGTGTGACGCATCAATACGCAACACCACTGATGCGTTGTTTCCCTGACTTACCTGTGAACCAAAACGAAGCGGATGGGTAACAATGTTTTGATCTGGGAAAAGACTGGTAATTGTTACATGATCCAAATACCACGTATGCGTATCTACAAGCTGAACAATCTCACTCCCTCCTTGTTGAACATGACTCATAAATGCATTCCATAATGCATGATCCCGTTTGCCCAAACCGGTAAATACAAATTGTTCAACAGTATAGCGCGTAAGAATATCAATACACCCGGCATAATGATCAGCGTCAGCATGGGTAAGCACAAGATACTCGATCGTACGATCAAAATATGGTTGCGTGCGTGCGAGCGCAGCAAGTCCTTGCGCATCACGACCACAATCAATCAACATTTGTGTGTTTGGTGGCACATGAATTAATGTCGCATCACCTTGGCCAACATCTAAAAAATGAATCGTGGCATAACGCAAAAACCGTTGCCAATACCACGCTCCACCCACAACGACCACCAACAGCACTGCAACAATTAGATTAGTGACTTTTTTCGATGCCAATATACCCATACCAGTAATATGCTATATGCAATACACACCCCTACGAGTGATATCTGCACATGAATTTGCACCCAAGACAATTGAGAAAACCAACGTACCACCATCAATACATATCCACTGATTGCCCAGGCAATCATCCCACTTATCACACCACCCAATTGCCAAATCAATCCAATGCCAGCACTCACTGCTGCGCTCATCATCAAAATGGGGATCACCGGCAACACGATAATATTCGCCAACAACGAGACCAATGAAAGCGAACCAAATACAAACGCGATAATTGGCGCAGTAAATATAATTGCGCTCACACTGGTAGAGACGATCTCGCGCAATCCAAAACGAGAAGTCATCCATCCAAGATATCCTTCGATAATTGGTGATCCATAAATCAATCCAATAGTTGCCACCATTGACAAATGAAACCCAACATCATACATCAACACCAATGGGGTATGCAGACTCATCAACAGCGCACTTATTACTAACACCGGCGCTGCAGCACTCCCCCGACCAAGGGTTTTCCCAAGAAGTGCGACCACCCCCATGATTCCAGCGCGTACTGCTGATGCACTTGCACCAACAAAAAGCACAAACACTCCAACACCAACTCCCACAAATCCAAATGCCTGCTTACGTCCAATCCCAACTCCGCGCAACAGCGCCATGACCACACTTGCCACAATGGTGACATTGTATCCTGACACCGCCATGATATGCGTAAGACCAACATGCGAAAATTGTTCCTTGATGTCGTCTGGCAAACCAACTCGTGCTCCATACAAAATCCCGGCAATGAGTGAGGCATGTGGCTCCGGCCAAATTGCAGAAACCACTTCTCCCACTTGTTGACGAAGCCAAATAATACCGGCTCGCCAGGTGTATCTTCGACGATACCTCAACCGCTGGATATGCACATCTTCACAAACCCAATCAATTCCCTGTATGCGCAAATACCGCCCGTAGTTAAAATCACCTTGTACATGATCAGCATCCGGATGTTTGATATCACAACTCACCAACACTTCATCGCCGTAGCGATACTGAGGAAATCTTGGCACCCGAAGCTGAATCATCCCCCACCGCGGCTCCATCACTACCACCTCTTGATAATATGACCGGCTCACTACTTCACGATCAATAATGCCAACAAACTCCACCCACTCATCATGATGAACCTGTCTGGCCAATTGATACTCACCAACAATACTACCCACACCAATCACCACCAATAGCACTACGCCAATGATGATAAATCGTTTTGAGGGAGATCGCCATAGAAATTGCCACATGACCGAGATGAAAATTAGATCAGTATATCTAATTAAAAAGAGCCTGGCAACATGCCAGGCTCCCCACTATATCCACGATTAGACCACAATGCTCACCAACTTTCCTGCAACCACAATTATCTTTTGCGGCGTTTTCCCATCAAGCCATTTAGCGACTTTTGGCTCAGCTAATGCCAATGCTTTAAGCTCATCTTCAGGAATATCTACACTCACATCTACTTGCGCACGAACCTTTCCGTTTACTTGCACCACAATGGTAACTTCTTCATGTACTAACCAAGTAGGATCAACAACTGGCCACTGGGCTTTTGAAATCGAAACATCAGAATCACCAAATGTTTGCCAAAGCTCTTCACACAGATGCGGCGCAAAAGGACTTAATAATTGCACCAACGTTCGATACACCGAAAGCGGTACCACCTCCTCTTTCATCAATACATTGTTTAATTCCATGAGTGCGGCAATCGCCGTGTTAAACCGCATCGCTTCAATATCAGCATCAACCTTGGCAATGGTGTAATGCATCTTTTGCATCAATGCCGAATCAACCTGATCATCAGCCACCTGATCAACCTTTTCCTGAACCTTCCAGATCCTTTCTAAAAATCGATGTACCCCAACCAATCCTTTGGTAGACCATGCCGCATGCTGATCAAATGGTCCAATAAACATTTCATATGTGCGCAATGTGTCCGCGCCAAACTGCTCCACAATCTCATTTGGATTAATAACATTCCCCCGAGATTTACTCATCTTCTCTCCACCTTCAGCCAAGATCAATCCATGGCTGGTGCGTTTATTGTACGGCTCGCTCACTGGCACAGCACCAATGTCAAACAAAAACTTGTTCCAGAACCGTGAATACAACAAATGCAATACGGTATGTTCCATACCACCGTTATACCAATCAACACCCATCCAATAATTTACCGGATCCTCCAGATATTCTTTCAAGAAAGCTTTCTTATCTTCATCACCTTCTTTTTCTCGTTCGAAATATTTTTGCAAATACGTATACTGCCACAACGCATGCCAAGGAGACACTGTACTGAAGCTCTCACCAAACAGCTCGCCACGCTCTACCAACTCCCAGTCATTACGCGCCAAAACAATACGCTGACCATTGGCATAATAGGAATATTGGTGGCCATTTGCTTCATCAATTGCGATCAACTCAATATCCACTTCACCATGGGTCATCTGACAACTTCCCTCTCGTCGTTGATTCATAGTCATACCTAATGACTCCAACAGTGCAATTGCCTGCTCATAATCCCGGCTGTGCACATGAATGTCTAAATCGTCCATGTGTTTCCAGATTGCGCGGTTAAGTGCATTAATCAGCAGGCTTCCACACACCCAAAATCGCACACCAGCACTGGAAAACGCATCACGCAATAACATAAACGTTTGCCACACCGCCTTGTCATGATCATTTGGCTCGATTGCGTCGCGCTTCCATTTTTTCTCATGCGTGAAAAACTCTGGATCATCCGGGCTACAATAGCGCAAAAAGTACCAACTACTCCCGGCCCAGTTTGGCATGGTATCGGTCTCACGCTTAGCCGGCCCACCACATTTTGGACACGTGGTGTTTACCCAATCCTCCATTGCTGCCAGCGGTGACTCCCCGGTATCAGTTGGTTCGTATTTTTTAACTTCGGGCAACGTAAGTGGAAGTTGCTCAATCGGAATTGGTATCCATCCACCACATGGCTCGCATTTAACCAAAGGAATCGGCTCTCCCCAATAGCGCTGACGAGAAAATACCCAATCACGCAATTTATATTGTACTGCTCGCTCGCCAATACCAAGGCTTTCAACATGCGCAATAATATCCTCGCGCGCCTCACCCCATTTACGCCCAGCAAATTGCTCAGGAGCGGCAAGCACGGCATTCTCATCGTGATGATAACAATACTCCAAATCGCGAACCTTTTGCGCCTCGTCCTTATCTTCTGGGAACATCACTGGCCGCAACGGAATATCAAACTTTTTGGCAAACGCAAAATCTCGCTCATCATGGGCACTACAATTCACAATCCCAGATCCATAATCAGCAATAGCAAATGATGCAACCCAAATCGGTAAATCCCCTGTGCCAAACGGATCCTCAATGTAGCGACCGGTAAAAATGCCCTCCATCTGCTTATCTTCGTCATATTTGTCACTCATCTTAGCCGCCAAAATCTCTTTAGCTTTTTTCATGACTGGCCCCTCATGCTCAGTACCTTCAACCAACGTCTTAAGCAATGGATGATCCGCAGCAATCACGGCAAATGTTTGCGCCATGTAGGTTTGTGGTACTGAATCAAATGCTTTGATCTCAATATCAAAATCTTTGATCTTCTGAACCCAGCGCACCCCTTCACTTCGCCCAATCCAATTGCGTTGCTGCACCTTCGCACGCTCGATGTAATCAATGGTGTCCAAATCTGCAAGCAGTCGATCAGCATATTTGGTGATCGCCAGCATCCATTGTTCTTTGTCACGCTTCTCTACTTCACCACCACACCGCTCACACTTCCCTTCCACCACTTCTTCGTTAGCCAATCCAATCTTGCATGACAAACACCAGTTGATTGGAATATTCGCTTTATAAGCCAAGCCATGTTCAAATAATTTCAAAAAAATCCATTGTGTCCACTTATAATATGATGGGTCAGTGGTATTTACCTCGCGTGACCAATCAAATGAAATACCCAAAGACTTGATCTGCTGCGTAAATGTCTCGATATTCTCGGCAGTAACTTCAGCCGGCGGACGACCGGTCTTAATGGCGTAGTTTTCCGTCGGCAACCCAAATGCATCCCACCCAATGGGATAAAGCACATTGTAGCCTTCCATGCGACGTTTGCGCGCCACAATATCAAGCGCAGTGTATGGACGTGGATGACCAACATGCAAACCAGCACCCGATGGATACGGAAACTCAACTAATGGATAGTACTTGGGCTTGTCAGCTGAAAAATCATGCGCACGAAACGTGCCGTGCTTTTCCCAGTATTTCTGCCATTTAGGCTCAATAGATTGAAAATCGTATTCTTTCATAAGACAGTGTCTTTATTCTCGCGAAAAGTGAAGGAAAAGTCAACGGCACAAAAAAGCGCCCGAAGGGCGCTTAATAAAAATCATTTTTTACTAATTTACTTTGCCTGACCCAACAGCTCCATCAATTGCTCCTTGGTCTGCCCACCAACAGCCTGTCCAACCACCTCACCACCTTTAAACACCTTAAACGCTGGGATACTCATCACCCCATATTTACCAGGAGTTGCTGAATTCTCATCCACATTCATTTTTACTACTTTGTACTCACCTTTGCCATTTAATTCCTGCTCCATCTCTTCAACCAGCGGCTTCATCATTTGGCATGGTCCACACCACGGTGCCCAAAAATCAACCAGTACTGGCACTTCACTCTTCAAAACTTCGGTTTCAAAATTTGCATCTGTGATATCCATAATGATTCAAATTTACTCTTGAGTAACGTGTTTAAATTCAATTTTTCGCTGCTTCACCTCTTCGGTGTAGGCTTCCAGTATATCACCCTCTTCAATTCCTGTCTTGCTTACTACCCGCATACCAAACTCAGTTCCTGCGGGAATCTCTTTTTCTTTTGAGGCACCAATCTGCAAACTCTCAATCTTACCATCTCCAATCACCTCACCACCGCGCTTGATGCGCACGCGCGCCTCCAAGGTAAACTTACCATCCTCCAACAACGATCCAACCGTCATAGCACTTTTATCTTTACGGAAAATCGCCTTCACGGTTGCATGACCCAATTCATGCACAATGCGCTCTGACGGCAAAAGCTTTTGCAACTCTGCTTCAATATACTCAAGCAACTTATAAATCACTTCAAAACGCTGCACCACCACTTCTTTATCTTTTGCCAAGTCTTTTACTGATGGTGGAACCGCTACATGAAACGCAAATACTTGCGCACCAGTGGATGTTGCGCGATCAATCTCAGCCTCGGTGATATTGCCAAGACCTTTACCCACAACCTTCACCCCGACTTCATCATGCACAAACTTTTCAATTGACGCCAAAATTGCCTCAAGCGAACCAAGCACATCGGCTTTCAGCACTACGTACAACATCTTTTTCTTGCCTTCGTCTTCTTCATCTTCATCAGATGAGGATACCGGCGCAACCACGGTAGCTGGCTTACTAGTTGTCTTGGTTTTCTTAATCTTTGTGGCATCTTTTGCTGCAGCCACATCTAAAATATCACCAACTGACGGAGCAGCTTTGAATCCCAAAATCTTGACCGGCATTGACGGACCAGCCTCTTTAACATCATCTGCACGAAAATCTTTCATTGCCCGAACCGTTCCATAGATCTGTCCATTCACTGCCAAAACATCACCACGACGAAGGGTGCCAGCTTGGACCAAAATCGTAGCAACTGGCCCCTCACCTTTATCAACATGGGACTCAACCACGGTTCCAACAGCAGAATGGTCAGGATCTGCTACAATTGCCTCTTCGTGAACATCAGCCATCAGCAATACCGTTTCAAGCAAGGCGTCGATGTTTGTCCCTTCTTTGGCAGAAATCTGCACCATCGGTACTTTTCCTCCCCACTCTTCTGGAACAATATTACGCTGTGAAAGTTCTGTTTTTACTTTTTCAGGATTTGCACCTTCTTTGTCCATCTTGTTGATTGCCACAACCATGGGCAACTTTGCCGCATTGATAATATCAATTGCTTCAACAGTCTGTGGCATGACCCCATCATCAGCAGCCACCACTAAAATCGCAATATCAGCAACTCGCGCACCACGTGATCGCATAACCGTAAACGCCTCATGTCCTGGAGTATCAACAAAAGTCACTTTACGAGATTCACCACCCTCTTTCATGGTGTGATCAACCTGATAGGCACCAATGTGTTGGGTAATTCCACCGGATTCACCGGCAATTACATTGGTCTTACGCACCGCATCAAGCAAGCTTGTTTTTCCATGATCTACATGTCCCATCACCACCACAACCGGTGGACGAGCAACAAATGCCTCGCTATCTTGTTGACCAAGTGCCGTCTCAAGAGAATCAACCACCTGCTCACTTTCAACTTCCTGAGCATCTTGATCTTGCTGCTGTACAATAAAACCAAGGTCTTCGGCTAACACAGTTGCGGTATCCCGATCAATATTTTCATTTAAGTTTGCCAAAATACCATTCTTCATCAACTCCGCAATAATTGTTGTTACCGGCAACCCAAGCCGATCAGCAAATTCGCGTACGGTAATACGATCAGGAATCACAACACTCTCCCCTTTTTCCTGACGCATCTGACGTTCCAACTCTTTGCGCTTTTTTGCCTCTTCTTCTTTACGCTTCTCAAGCGCCTCTTTAATGTATTTACTTTGCCGCAAAATCTTCTGCGCAATCCGATCATCTACTTTAATCGCGCGTTTCCCAATATCAAAACCAAACTCCGGGAGAATTTCCAGGAGCGTTGCGGTGTTCATGCGCATGCGCCGTGCAAGTTCAGTGACGTTCATAGGATGAAATGTGCTGGGAGTATAGCAAAATCGAGAAAAAATGCAAGATTCAGGACATATCAGCCCAAAACCAAAGCAGCGCCGTTGACGCTGCATCGTGTTGTTTGTTGGATGGTATGGACTACGAGTCTGAGTCCGTGAACAGCCTCTCAAGCCGTCTGAGCTCATAGAGCACTACTCGTCGTTCTGCTCTTGGAAGCCCGCGCCACATAGGCAGAGTCTCGAGCAGATGAGCAAAGAGGGTCTGTGCCCGTCTGTTGCGTCTCAAATCTCGAACTTCAGCCAATCGACGAATTTGCCCTTCAAGGGCCGGACGCACAAGATCGTACTCCTGAAAACTCATACCATCCTTGCCGGGATGGATAGATTCCAGGCGCAAGCGAAGCTGTCGCACTTGACGTGCAATCCGTGAACGTCGCTCACGCCGCCGACGCTGGGTACGTCCAAGTGACTCCTTTGGGTCGCTCTCCTCTTGCGCGATCAAGGCGAGTATTGCGCGATCAAGCGCCGCATACACCGCTTTGCGTCGAGCACTCGCAAGATCCATCCAGCCGAGCAAGCATAGACGCACCTCGCGAAGCGGTCCACCGACATCTGGCTGGAGCGCCAGCTGGTGAAGCTGCAACTGATCCACGTGCGCGCACAACTTGGCCACGACCTCTCGAAACCGTTGACGCAACTCCTCGCGATCCTCTGAGCTCAACTCAGGATCAAATTCCCGCAAGCCTGGCAACCCGCTCGAGTCTAAAGAGCCCTCTACAAGCTCCATCAACTGTGCGGCCAGTAACACTGACTCGTCGGGAGGACTATCCGATGGTGGTTCTTTCCCCCTTACGACTAGCCTAGGAGGGTCTGCACCACCCGAGGCCCTATTTGACGAATCGAGTTTTGAACCTCCTGTTCCTTTTCCTCGCCGACCACCGCGTCGACCTCTGCTACGGCCACGACGCCGCCGGTCTTCGCTGCTGCCAGCAGGAGGAGGATGCTTTACGCTCCCCCCGTCTGGGCCGACTTCAATTATCATCTGAGGTACTCCTCCAACCAACCCGTGGCTGTATAACGGACCATGCCTACCCTAAATATAGGACACGCACCATCCGTCATGACTTGTCTTGAGTAGTATTGATGATACTAGTATAGTTTGAACATATTATCAATCCTAAAACTCAGTATATGCCATTTGTGTGCATCAATAAACCAAAAGAATGGACTTCTCACGATATTGTCGCTAAATTACGCAGTATTACTGGTGAGAAAAAAATCGGCCACGCTGGCACACTTGACCCTTTTGCTACCGGGGTACTTATTGTCGCCATTACTCGCGAAAGCACCAAATCTATTGATCAATTTAAAGCGCTTGAAAAAGAATATATTGCCACTGCACAATTTGGTGCCGTCAGCGACACTCAAGATAGTGACGGCATCATTACACCACATCCTCATCCTGCAACAATCACCCAAGAGACTCTTCAACAAGTTCTCCCCAAATTTATTGGCAACATCTCACAAATACCACCAATGTATAGTGCCAAAAAAATTCAAGGAAAAAAACTGTATGAATTGGCGCGTGCTGGAAAAACTATTGCCCGCCAACCAACAACCATTAGCATCTCATCTATTGAACTGCTCCACGTTGATACCCAAAATCAACAAGCACAATTGCGTATTGTATGTGGTCCTGGAACCTACATCCGGACGCTTATCCATGACATCGGTCAAACACTTGGCTGCGGCGCCTATGCCAGTGCACTTACTCGCACACGAATTGGTCAATATTCCCTTGATCAATGCCATGAAATTACCCAAATCACCACTGAAAACTGGCAGTCACTAACACTTGCCAATCAAGCATAAATACGCTACACTAGCGGTACAGAAATTTAATTTTGTAAGGTAATTGCTGAAATTGAAGCGAAGATCGTCAGACAGCATCTGGTTGAGTCACTTATGTACACACGTTTTACTTATCTCACCCACACACTGACTCTCACACGAGAATAACTTCGTGTGATCTTCTCTTTTGATTTTGGCACCACCAAAATCATATGACTACCACTACCATTCTTATTGCACTGGGTACTGCCATTGTCGGTTTTGCTATTGGGTACGTGTTGCGCAAGCAACTTGCTGCTGCCAATGCCAACTCTATTGAAGCACGAGCTGACAAAATGCTCACCGAGACCAAAGCCAAACAGCAACAGATCATGCTTGAGGCCAAGGAGAAGGCATTGCATGTATTAGATGAAGCCAAAAAAGAAGAACAAACCCGACGCAATGAGCTCAAACAAACACAAGATCGACTTGAAAAACGAGAAAACATGTTTGATCAAAAGCTCATGGAGTTTCAGGATCGACAAGAAAAGCTCAAAGAGCAGATCGAATTAGTCAAAAATAAGGCAACTGAGATTGAGGACATCCGCAATCAAGAAATTACCAAGCTTGAAGGAGTGGCAAAATTATCAGTGGAAGACGCCAAAACACAGTTGCTCGAAAAAGTAGAAGAGCAATCAAAAGAAGAGCTTGCAAGTCGCATCCAAAAACTCCAACGAGAAGACGAAGAAGAACTTGAGCGCATTGCCAATCGCAAACTCTCGGTCATTATGGAACGGTATGCGGCTTCAACAGTCTCAGAAAATGCAACCAGCGTGGTAGAAATCCCTAATGAAGAAATGAAGGGACGCATTATTGGAAAAGAGGGGCGCAACATCCGCATGCTTGAGCGCCTCACCGGCTGTGACTTTATTATCGATGAGACCCCTGGTGTGGTTACTATCTCAAGTTTTGCGCCGATTCGTCGTCAAGTGGCACGAATCACATTAGAGAAACTGCTTAAAGATGGTCGGATCCATCCGGCGCGTATTGAAAACTTTGTTGAAGAGGCCAAAAAGGAGTTAGCACTTGATATTAAACGCGCCGGTGAAGAAGTGCTGTATGAACTTGGTATTACCGGCATTGATCCAAAGCTTGTGTCTATTTTAGGACGATTGAAATACCGCACCAGCTTTGGCCAAAACCAACTCAAACATTCAAAAGAAGTGGCATATTTCTCTGAAATGCTTGCAAAAGAGTTAGGCGCTGACCCGGTTGCTGCCAAAAAAGCAGGATTGTTCCATGATATTGGAAAAGCGGTAGATCACGAAACTCAAGGAGGACATCCAGAAATTGGCTATGCCATCATGAAAAAATTCAACATGCCGGAAGAGATTGCCTATTGTTGTGTTGCCCATCATGAGGACGCACCAAAGACATTGCTTGGTTCGATTTCCAAAGTAGCAGATGCGCTTTCTGGGGCACGTCCAGGAGCCCGACGAGACTCTCATGAGCTGTATATCCAAAAGCTTGAAGAACTTGAAAACATAGCTAATAGCCATCCTGGAGTTGAAAAAGCCTATGCGATTCAGGCAGGACGTGAAATTCGCGTGTTTGTGAACCCTAAAAATCTGGACGATTACGGTGCATTTGGCTTGGCCAAGAATATTGCTCGCAATATTGAGTCAGAAATCAAATATCCTGGTGAAGTAAAGGTCACAGTGATCCGCGAGACACGAGTTATTGAATACGCTCGCTAAATTTGCATACTTCTGGTACACTGATTGTGTAAAATAACCTACTCCTAGAGGGAGGTGACGAACATGAATAAAGCAGAATTAGCCGATGCAATTAGCGCCAAAGTTGGTGTGAGCAAAAAAGAGGCCGAAGATATGGTTGAGGCCTTTATGAGTATCACCACTGATACCCTTAAAATGAACGGTGAGGTGGTTCTTGCTGGATTTGGTACGTTCTCCGCACGTGTTCGTGCAGGTCGTATTGGGGTGAACCCACAAAATCCAAGTGAAAAAATTACCATCAATCCTACTAAAGTAGCCAAGTTTAAGGCCGGAAAAAACCTTAAGGATGCACTCAAGAAATCTCAACACGAAGGAAGTGCACCTGCAGCCCCTTCAACACCAGCTACTGAAACACCAACCCCAAGTGCCCCGGCCTCACCTCCGGAACCATCTTCTCCGGCAGATGACTCGACAGGTGATTCAGCACCAACGTCGTAGGTCTTTACTAGGTACCGAAAAAGGAATACCCATCAAAAAAGCCGCTTGCGCGGCTTTTTTGTCTCGTAATTCTACGTTTAGAGAATTGCGTCTTTTGCGGCCTTTGCTAAACGGAACTTTGCCACAGTCTTAGCAGGGATGTGAATTTGCTCACCGGTTGCTGGGTTACGACCCATACGTGCTTTACGGTGTGCTTTTACCAGCTTCCCAAGACCAGGGATCATCATTTCCCCATCAGTCTTTGCGTGGTGGTATGCAAGTTGCACTAATGCTTCAAGCATTTCAGCAGCCTCTTTTTTGCTGACACCCCACTTTTCACCCAACTCATTCATAAGTTGAGACTTAGTAATTCCTTTAGCCATAATGTTGGTAGGCGTTAAGAGTTAACAATAACAGCGCAAGTATACAAATTCCTTAGTTTTTTTGCAAATTCGAAAGCCGCGCGTGCAGTTTGCTCGCGCGGCCAACGGTTGTATGAGTTGTCGAGTGATCAGCGGTGCTCATCCCAGCTCAGACCAATGTGCACCTCCCCACTGGGGGTGAGTGCAGCCTGTACCACAGCCGCATTTGGTGCGATCGTGGCGAGTTGAGCCTCACTTGTCCGGTACAGCGGCACATTACTCAGCACCTGCTGTTGCAACACCTCCTGGACATACGCGCGCAAGCGCGTCGAGTCCTGAACATGCGCAAGACGTCCGCTGAGCGTGAGCTGCGTGATGGCAAACTCACTGATGTACACGGCCTTGTGCACATTGCCGTACACCAACGATCCGGTGGCGCTGATCGTTGCACGATACCGCCCTTCCGGAACACCAGGCAATGGCGTGCTCACCACCAACGTTGCGCCGAGCTCCAGTGTGACTGTGCTGGCGCTGATCTGGTTCAAGGTGATCGATGGATCGTGCAGCACCACGTCCACCATGCGCACCACCTCAGGCAAATTGATCGGAAACACCCGGCTCACCTGTTGGCGCATCTGCTCCTGAGTGAAACTGACGACGACCTTGCTGGGCGCATCACAGCTCACCACATGTTCCGGCGTAGTCGTCATAGGTGCCACCTCCAACGGGACAAAAATCAAGATGAAGATGACCAGCATGACAAGCAGCACTGACCATCGAAACCCTCTTCGCCGAACCAGACGAAAAGAGGAAAAACTCTTCAAGATGGCCCTCCTTGTCTTCCCTGCCCAATAGTATCTCTCAGTATACTGAGCTGCACTATTGGACAGGGGCGACGCAAACGCGGGAAGTTACTCCGTTGTCCGCGCCGCCCCAAAACCAGTTGTTGTTGTCGTGTAGTGCCTGGCCTCTACCAGGTCTCAGTTGCCCTTGCCCTTCTTGCCCTTGCCCTGGCGGACGTTGAAGAGGTCGCCGAACACCTTGAGCGTCCGATCCTTGATCTCCTCGGCTTTCGAGCGCTTGGCCTTACCGGCCTTGCGCCCCTCGAGCGAGCGACCGATGCTGTCCTTGGATCCGGCCCCGTAGGTACCGGTCTTCTGGATGTGCTCGGCCTCACCGAACACCTTGGCGGCATCGGCGAGCTGCGCCTCGACCTCCTCACGCTGCTGCGCAGCGGCGGGCTTGGGACCCACCACGTACGTCGTGCGGCGCCTGGGGACGAACCGGGACTTCTTGGACTTGGGCTGCTCGGACTTGGGCGGAACCATGGTCAGGCCGACCTTGGTGGGGGTCTTACCTTTCCCCACCTCCTGGTCGACCGAGACCACGTCCTCCGCTCCCGGCGCCTGCGCCTTCCAGTCCTGGACCGCTCTGCTTCCCTCCACGTCTTCGACCAACACGAGGTTGAGTCGAGAACGCTTGTGGTCCACGTCGCTGACCATGACCCGGACGAACGTGTTCACCGGGAAGTCGTCGCGCGAACGGCCGCTCAGCACGCTCTTGTGCACGACACCAGCCGGCAGAGCCGGACCGATGCGCACGAACATGCCGAAGGGCGCGTGGGAGGCCACCTCGCCATCGAACTCCTGGCCGGACTTGACGTCCGCCAAGAGCACGGGCTTGGTGTCCGCCGCCCAGATGAAGAGGCGATCCGACTCGCCGTCCTCACCCGTCTTGCAGTGCAGCCGCGCGATCCAGATGTCGATCACGTCACCCACGTTGTAGTCCGCGTTGACGTCCTCCCAACGCAACAGGGCGTCACGTCCGTCATCCACGATGCGGGCGAACACCCCGAACGACGTGTGAGTCGAACGAACCACGGCCTGGAGCTTCTGCGAGACCTCGAGCTGCGGGTGCTCAACCGTGACCTGCGTCCCCTCGAACCCCTCGAGATCGAGCGCCTCGGGCACGTACTCCCGCGGCTCCCAACCCAAGGCCGCCACGATCGTGGCGAACTCGACGAGGGTCCCCTGCTCGACCGCGTCAGCGTCCACGCACCGCTTGCACAGCAGATGCGCGCCGAAGTGCTCCCGCGTGAGCGCGCCGGTGGACTCGACGTCCTCCAGCTGCTCCACGAGCGCCTCGGGCTGCGGGGCGTACAGGTTGGTCTCGAGCCACAGGCCGCCGCAGCTCCCGCTGCACGGAGTGCAGTACGGGTGCTTATTGAAGGCCTCGGGGTGCGGCAGCGGCTGCGCCATCCAGGTGCTCGGGGTCCGACCCTTACCGGCCCAACGATCGGCCGTGTACTTGAAGGTCTCGCGGATCGTCCGGTTGCCGTACCGGACCTCGTGCGCGTGTTGCGGGCAACGGGCGTAGATGGCCTCGTCACCCGGGAAGAACCCGCGCTTGAGCCCGTGCACCCGGCTGATGCTGCTGTTGAGCGCCTTGAAGCTCGGCAACGTCAGCTCGTCCGGACCGCCGGTGAAGTCACACGCGTCGGCCTGGTCGAAAGGATTGCAGCAGTACTGCGCCTCCATCGAGCCGATGACGTCCGCGTGAACGCGCTCGTAGGGCCCGTCACCCGGCTCGTACTTGCGCTTCGCATCGCCCTCGTTCGCCTCCGCCGGGGCCGGCGGCGACTTCTTCTTGCTCTTCTTGTCGTCGCTCATGGCTCCCTCCTCGGAGTCGTTGGGGTTGCTGATAGTGGCCAAAGTGGTCAAAACGGAAAAAATCATCGGACCCTCCAAGGTCATCGATGTGTGCATACCTGCACGCTCAATTGCTTAGAGCTCAAGATGCGACGTTGCACCTCAGAGATAGACAGCTGATTCGTACAGGTATACCTGATTATTCTACACGATTTGTAAATAACATCCTCAGTATCTCCCATAGGTATGAGCGATACAATCGGACCGAGGTACACGGCACGCGCATGTACAGCAGCGCCACGTGCGCGCGACAGCGACGGTTCCCGCAGGTGACCATCAATGGGTTGTTCAAAGGCATCCTCTTCCTCCAACGTTTGGGTTTCAGACCAAGCACCAGACTTCTTACGCGAGTTGTGCAGAGAACTGCTGTCGTAGATTGCAGGCCTCCTTTGAATATTTGAGCCAATCTACTGACCCCTCCTCTACACAACTCGCGCAAAAAGCACATGAAAAGAACAAAAGACTATAACACATTTTGGTGCTTTTGTCAAGTTTATAATGCAGTTTTTTGGCTTATTTTAAGAAAAAAACAAAATATATGCTTATTTTTGCAGAAAAAAATTTGTCAAAATTTAAGCAAAAAATACAGTGATTCATGTGCATACCCACCTCTAGTCTATTCACTATTTTTAGAGTATACTGACGCTGAATAAGCATGGAAAACGACTTTCTACAACAAATCAAACACCAAGAAAGCCCAACAGCCCGCAAAGGCGGGTTTATGCGAGTCCTTCGCCGCACTGGGTTGTTTTTTTCTTTAATCATTGCGGCACTCTTCTTTACCACATGGGTAAGCGGAGTAGTCTTTGGTACTGATGGACCTAACAGCGATGAAGGATGGTATCGAGGCGAACATCATTCTGGTTTTTTCGGCACACTGCGTAATCTGATTTTGAATGATGAAGGAAGAATTGACGGACTGAAAGCAGACCGGATTAACATTGTATTTTTGGGAATGGGCGGAGCAGGACATGATGGTGCCTATCTCACTGATACCATTATCTTAGCGAGCATCAAACCATCGACAGATGAAATTTCCATGGTGTCTATTCCCCGCGATCTTGCCGTACCTATCCCAGGATATGGATGGCGTAAAATTAATCATGCAAATGCGTTTGGTGAACTTGAAGAGCCTGGTAATGGTGCCGAACATGCAATCCGCGTGATTGAACAAATCACCCAACAGCCAATCCATTACTACGTTCGCATGGATTTTGCCGGGTTCGAACAACTCATCAACGAAGTAGGTGGTATTGATGTAGTGGTTGATCGAGATTTTATTGATACCCGATTCCCTACTGACAATCATCAATACCAAACCGTTGAGTTTGAAGCCGGACCACAACACCTTGATGGTGAAACAGCATTACACTATGCTCGCTCGCGTCATGGAGGCAATGGCGAGGGTTCGGACTTTGCCCGATCACGCCGTCAACAAAAAGTTATTGTTGGCTTTAAAAACAAACTCCTTTCCCTTTCCACGCTACTTAACCCAGGAAAGTTAAACAGCTTGCGCAAGACGCTTTCGCACAATATTGTCACCAATGCTGATATTAGTACGGCATTGCAACTGGTACGTATTGCAAAAAACTTAGACACTGATAATATCAACAGCTTAGTATTATCTGACGCACCGGGCGGCCTGCTTGCCAATGGCAGTGGTGAAAATCTTTACATGCTTTTGCCACGAGATCGAACGTTTCGCCAAATTCAAATTGCGATTCGTGACATCTTTGGCGGACAAATCAACGGAACCACCACCTTATCTGATCGAGTCGTGATTGTTCCGGAAAAAGAAGAAGAAATTATTAAACCAGAAGGTGCGGCAAGTATTGAAATTCAAAATGGTACCTGGGTAGTAGGACTCGCGGCCAAGATCAAAGCACGCATTACCGAGCAGGATCATTTCGTGCATAGTATTGGAAACGCTGAAAATCGCCCATTCACCTCAACCGTAATCTATGATTTGCGCGATGGTGAATTTGAAGATGAAACAACACAATTGGCAGAACTTCTTGATGCCCAAGTAATACCAGCACAAGAAATCCCAACCACCGCACAAGAGGACAGCGACATTCTGATTATCTTGGGAGACGATATCACCACAGCATCGCTATGAAACGCAAAGCACCAACAACGTACCCAACGATAGCGTTAGTAGGGAGAACAAATGTTGGAAAATCAACATTGTTCAATCGACTCATTGAAAAACAAAAAGCACTGGTCTCTGATGTCTCCGGAACCACACGCACGCGCAACACCGGAATCTTGTACTGGCGCGGTGAGGCAATCATGGTAGTTGACACCGGCGGACTCACTTTTGAAAACGAACTGTTGTTTGAACGAGAAGTACTTGAGCAATCAGAGCTGGCGCTTGCCGAAGCTGATGTTGTGGTGTTTGTTGTTGATGTGCAAATTGGGACATTGCCACAAGAAAAAGAATTAGCAAAACGACTACGTAAACTAAACAAACCGGTGGTGGTTGTTGCAAATAAGGCTGACACCGATAATTGGCGTACCCATGCATTCTCTCATGAATGGAGTGCACTTGGATTTGGTGACCCACTTCCCGTCTCTGCAGCAAACGGAAGCGGCATTGGTGACATGCTTGACGCCGTACATCAATTGCTCCCCTTACGCCAAGACCACTCTTGCGCTCTTGAACGAGAGATTGCAGCACGGGTTACGATTATTGGAAAACCAAATGTTGGCAAATCATCACTCTTAAACGCCTTAGCCGGAGCGCGAGAAGTCATTGTAAGCGAGATTCCACATACCACTCGTGAATCATTTGATGTGGATATTCTCCACGACGACAAGTATTTTCGATTCATTGATACTGCCGGAATTCGTAAAAAAGCACGGGTACAAAAAGGACTAGAGAAACTTGGTGTAGCTGACAGTATTCGATCCTTTGATGATGCTCAGGTCGCTTTACTTGTCCTTGATGCCACTGAGCCATTCTCGTCACAAGAAAAACATCTAATGAGCCTCATCGAGGGCAAGCACGCCGGGATTGTTGTGATCGTCAACAAATGGGACCTGGTTGAAGATCACAGCCAAGAAGCGCGAAGCTTGTTTATTAAAATGATTCATGGGTATTATCCATTTTTAACCTGGGCACCGATTATATTTGTGAGTGCCAAATCAGGAACTAAAGTTCACCAAATTTTTGAAACAGTCGAGCGTGTGGTGCAACAACGGAAAAAAATTATTGAACCGGACGTGCTTGAAACATGGCTCAAGACCGTTACAAAAAAACATCGTCCGTCACGCGGCAAAGGATCACGACATCCCAAAGTTCTTTCCTTCTCTCAAGTTGCCACTGAACCGCCGGTGTTTGAGGCGGTCATTAAATACAAAACATCGGTACATGATTCCTACATCCATTTTCTTGAAAATCAACTTCGTGAACATTTTGATTTTGAAGGAACACCGGTAACCGTGTATATTCGAAAGTATAAGCGTTAATATGGTGCTCATTGTTGGACTTGGCAATCCAGGAAAACAATACGAACATAACCGACATAATGTTGGTTTTTTAGCAGTAGATCATCTGCGTCGACACAAAAGCGAGTGGTCTTGCTCCAACTGGACTGAACAACGCAAAACCAATGCCATCACGTGTGATGGACGGATGGGAAAACACAAAGTTGTTTTGGCAAAACCACAAACCTACATGAACCGCTCCGGAGTAAGTATTCGTGCACTCCTCCATTGGCACGATGCGCTTGCAGAAGATTTGGTGGTAATTCACGATGACTTGGATATTGCTCCAGGAGAAGTTCGCGTACAATTTGATAAAAGTGCGGCTGGACACAATGGCGTGCTTTCAGTCATTCATGAGATTGGAACAAAAGCATTTTGGCGAATTCGTATTGGCATTGGACGACACCCACGTATTCCAACAGAAAAATACGTTTTAGGAAACCTCTCACTCTTGGAGCGCATGAAGCTTCGTGGTATACTCAATCAATTACCAATCCTCATTGAGGAAAAATTTTTGCGCTAAGCTATGGAGCATCCGTCATGGTTTTTGACGGCAATCGCATCCTATCCCAAGTGGCGTCCACAACACCTGAGAGCTGTGTTGCATCACCATCACCCCAAAAAGGTGTGGACATTGTCGTCTTCCAAAATCAAAACACCACACGTACCGCAAATCAAAATTGAGGAGTTTTGTGATTGGCGCAAACAATGCAACCCTGATCGTCTTTGGCAATATCTCGTAGATGAGTTAATTCACCCGATCACCTACCAAGATGTCCCCTATCCAAAACTACTCAAACAAATTCCAGACGCGCCTGCAATACTATTTGTGCGAGGCAAACTCCCACCACCACAACTACCACTTGTTGCAGTTGTTGGTTCACGAAAAATCACTCCATATGGACGACAAGTGATCGAACATATTGTGCCGCCTCTGACGCAACACAATGTAGGGGTCATCAGCGGCCTTGCCTATGGTGTTGATGGTCACACGCACCAAACCACCCTTGCTAGTGGTGGCTACACTGCAGCGATTTTGCCAGGAGGATGCAATGATGCACACCTCTTCCCCAAACACCATCTAGGCTTGGCACGAAATATCATTCAACACCACGGCGCGATCATCAGTGAATTTCCGCCAACAATGCCATCACACAAATACTCCTATCCACGTCGTAATCGTATCATTGCCGGAATGTGTGCTATGACGTTGGTCATTGAAGCGGCGAGTAAATCCGGAGCGAAGATCACCGCACGATTAGCACTTGAATACCACCGATCTGTTGGCGCAATTCCTGGATCCATTTTTTCACATTCCAGTGCCGGGGCAAATGAGTTGATCGCACAAGGAGCATATAGTATCACGCATCCTGACCAGATCTTGCAGCTACTTGAAGTTGCATCGTCATCCCAAACATCACGAGTAGTGCCTGAAAAATTTACCCAGCTATACGCATTGCTTAATACTACCCCGCAGACAATTGACCGTCTGATTGCCAAAAGTAATTTGCCACAAAAAGATATTCTCCGTACTATAATGGCAATGGAACTTGCCGGCTTTGCAAAAGACACCGGTGGACAACAATACATTCGTTTGTAAAATACCTTCATGCGCTATCGCAAAACCCAAATCAATGACTATCATCAATCACTCAAAGAGCTGATTGATTTTATCAACCAATTCCCCAAAAAGGAATACATGAATAATTACAAAGAGTGCGAGATCTTCTTGCAACGCACACAGTGGTTTTTAGATTTGCTCGGCAACCCCGAACGTGCAATCCCTCATTATATTCATATCACCGGAACAAGTGGTAAAGGCTCTACCACACAGATGGTACATGAAATCCTGCTCGCTGCCGGCAAATCAGTTGGGTCAACCTACTCCCCGCATCCGACCACAGCGATCGAGCGTATCCGAGTGAATAAAAAATTCATTTCCTTGATTGCCTTTACGCGCTTAGTCAAAACAATGCGCCGTGCACTTACGATTGCCGCCAAGATTTCTCCATTTGGGATGGTGTCATTTTTTGAAGTCATGTTTGCCATGACTGTTTTGCATTTTGCACAAAAAAAAGTTCAGTATGCGGTCATTGAGGTCGGCCTTGGCGGACGCTTTAGCGCAAGCAATACCATCCCCACTCCTGATGTCACCATCATTACCAATGTTGGACTTGATCACACGGACTTGCTGGGCAAAACCAAAACCAAAATTGCCTGGGAAAAAGCTGGGATCATTAAATCAGGAACGCACTTTATCAGTGCTGAGAAAACCAAAGCAGTTCGTGCGGTGTTTGCAAAGGAGATGAAAAAGCACAAACCAAAAACAATACATTATGTCAGTGCGCCAAGCAATATCATACTGTCCGAACTTGGCACCGAGTTTACCTACCAGAGACAGCAATACTCCATGCCGATTATCGGTGCACACCAAGCAAGTAATGCCACACTTGCCATTGAGGCAGCACATGCGCTTCGACTATCAAAGATAGCTACTCAAAAAGGTCTAGCAACTGTCAGCCGACCAACTTGTTTTGAGGTAATCTATGACACACCACTGGTGATTGTTGATGGCGCGCACAATCCAGATAAAATGCGCTCAACCCGCGATGCTCTTGTTGCCATTCGTAAACACCGCAAAGACACGCGGGTTCATCTGGTGATTGGTATTGCTGAAAACAAAGATTTGCTACGTATCATCCGCACGATTGCTCCACATGCTACTGCAATATACACCACGCGGTTCACGAAAAATACCTATCGTAAATCAGCACAGCCACATATGCTTGCAACACTCGCCAAACAGTATTGCGCTGATGTAAAACAATACGCGCAACCACAACAAGCACTTGCGCGAGCACGTAACCGGGCGCACCCACAAGATATTGTCCTTATTACCGGCTCAGTATTCCTTGCTGGTGAGTTGCGTACCCACTGGATATCTGAGCAAGATATTCTTGAAAATCGCGCTGCTAATCCGTATACCATTTGACAATCATCAGAGCCTCATTTATGCTCAAGCACAGTTAGTATTTTTTTCGTATGTCATCACTTGTTATCGTTGAGTCGCCTACAAAGGCAAAAACCATTTCAAAATTTTTAGGAAAGGGATACAAAGTTGAATCCTCTTTTGGTCATATTCGAGATTTGCCAAAAAGCAAAATCGGTGTCGATGTTGAAGATAATTTTGCACCTGAATATGTTATTCCTGATGATAAGAAAAAACTGATTACTGAACTAAAAAAAGCCGCAAAACGCGCAGAAGAAATCTACTTTGCCACTGACGAAGATCGTGAAGGTGAAGCTATCTCTTGGCATTTGGCTCATGCGCTTGGGCTTGATCCTAAAACATCAAAGCGTATTACGTTTCATGAGATTACCAAACATGCTATTGACGAAGCGCTCAAGCAACCTCGTACCATTGATATGCAGATGGTTGATGCGCAACAAGCACGACGGGTACTTGATCGTTTGGTTGGATATCGTCTCTCTCCCCTTCTTTGGAAAAAGGTAGCGCGTGGATTATCAGCTGGACGTGTACAATCGGTTGCCATGCGCTTAATTGTTGAGCGTGAAAATGAGATTACCGCATTTGTACCGAAAGAGTATTGGAGTATTCCAAGTGTATTTGAAACAAAACAAAAAGAAACATTCGAAGCCAAGCTCCATAGCATTGGTGGAAAAAAACTTGATAAGTTTGCGATCAAATCTGAGAAATCCGCCAAAGCGATTACTGATGATCTTAAAGACAGTGCCTATCACATTGCGAAGGTGGTTCGTAAAGACAAGAAAAAAGCACCGCAACCACCGTATCGCACCTCGACTCTGCAACAAGACGCAAACAATCGACTTGGATTTTCTTCAAAACAAACCATGATGATTGCGCAACAATTATACGAAGGTATTGCCATTGATGGTTCACAAGTCGGATTGATTACGTATATGCGTACTGACTCCGTCAATCTTTCATCAAAATTTTTAGGGGAAGCAAATAGCTTTGTTGCAGATCATTTTGGAAAAGAATATCAACTGACAAAACCACGAGTATTTGGCAAAAAGGCAAAAGGTGCGCAAGAAGCGCATGAAGCGATTCGTCCAACACATATTCATTACACACCGCAAGATATGAAGGGGCATCTAACCCCGCGCCAATTAAAGCTCTATGCGCTTATCTGGAACCGTGCCGTGGCAACTCAAATGGCAGATGCCCAACTTGCCCAAACCACAATTGATGTGGAAAATGACGGGAAGAAAACCTATCTGTTCCGTGCAAGTGGTTCGACAATTACGTTTGAAGGATTTTTGAAAGTGTACCCCGGGCTCACCAAAGAAACCTTATTGCCTGAACTTGAAGAAGCGCAAGTGGTCACTGCCAAAACGGTAGAAGCAAAACAGCATTTTACAGAACCACCGGCTCGCTATTCTGATGCAACGCTGGTGAAAGTACTGGAAGAACATGGGATTGGTCGCCCATCAACCTATGCACCGACCATTGCGACGATTGAGAAACGCAATTATGTTGCACGGACTGAAAACAAACGACTTAAACCAACTGATATCGGCACGGTAGTGAATACCCTTCTTACCAAACACTTTCCACAAATTGTGGATTATGATTTTACTGCACAGGTGGAAACTGATCTTGATTCTATCGCACACGGCAAAAAGAAGTGGACTACGCTTTTACATGATTTTTATGAACCATTTAATAAATTGGTTATGGAAAAAGAAGAAACAATTGACAAAAAAGAACTCACCGAAGAAGCTACAGATCAAACCTGTACTGACTGTGGTAAGGCCATGGTGATTAAAACTGGCCGCTTTGGAAAATTTTATGCCTGCACCGGCTATCCTGATTGTCGACATACCGAACCATTTGATAAAGAGGAGCGAGAACAAGAAGCATCCCTTGAAGCAGATGCGCAGCCGTGTGAAAAATGTGGTAAACCAATGGCACTCAAACATGGTCGATATGGTCCATTCCTTGGGTGTACTGGGTATCCGGATTGCAAAACCATTAAAGCGATTGAAAAAAAGACCGGAGTAAATTGTAGTCAGTGTAAAAAAGGAGAGATTATTGAAAAGAAGAGCAAACGTGGTCGAAGTTTTTATGGCTGTAATCAATATCCTGATTGTGACTTTGCGCTCTGGAGTAAGCCTACTGGAGAAAAATGCCCCGATTGTAAATCACTCTTAGTATACGGGGCCAAAGGCACGACTAAATGTAGTGATAAAGTGTGTAAGTATAAAGGAACTGCACCGGATCAAGAATAAATTTCTTCACAATTGAAAAAAGTAAAAATTGCCCAATTTGGGCAATTTTTATTATTGCTACTTTTAGCAAAATTAGCTTATTTAAGCCTTCAAACCTTGACAAAACTGCTTTTTTGTGCTATACTTCTCAGTTATTTCGAGTTGATTTTACGTTGTTTAAGAAAACGCTTCGTAAGGAGGGCATTTTCCAAAAACAGTAAATGTATTCCCTACGGAACGGGTTTACCCCAAGTACGAGTCGGCAGGTGCCGGCGTTTGAGCGCAACAGTAAGAGACAGTAAGCAACGGAGGCATTCTCATGAAGCGGGTTATCAACAACGCGTCGCTCATCTTCGTCCTTTTCATCGCTGCCACCCCGCAGATCGGCTGCATGGCCGAGTCCGACCCCACGATCGAGCGCGGCTGGGAGGTCGCCGAGATCTACAAGGGCGACTGCGGCTTCGGCGAGCACGGTGAGCCCGAGGGGCCGCCGGCCGAGCTGGCTGGGTCCGACGAGACGAGCGACAACGAGCAGGACGTGGAGGCGGCGGCGCTGTCCAAGTGCATCACCATCCCTGCGACGTACGAGTTCCCCGATACGTACCTGGGCGGCGCGACTCAGCGCATGATCCAGGTGCACAACGGGTGCGAGTACAGCGTGGACGTCGAGGTGATCGACGTGGTGGTGTACGGCGACGGCGAGGCGGACTTCGATGTGGCGACCAAGAACCGGTTCCAGACCATCGAGGCCGGCCACAAGAGCGCCATCCCGACCGTGTTCGAGCCCAAGACGCACGAGGAGCTCGAGCTGGACGTGGATTTCACTGAGTACCGCTACGGCGTGCTCACGATCGAGGCCACGGCGCACGCGGCTGAGATCGAGAACCACACCTACGAGCTCAGCCTCGGTGGCTACGCCACCCAGGCGCCGGCGCCCACCGCCCGGATCAAGGCCATGGCGTACAGCCAGAGCTGGAACCCCATCGACCTGATCAACGAGCCGCAGTCGATCGCCATCGACACGCTCAAGCACATCAGCCTCGACGGGACCAAGTCCGGCTCCAGCACCGACCACTTCGGCATGGTGGACAGCTACCAGTGGGAGGTCACGGCGGTCGAGGCCGACGTGCAGTCCCCGCTGATCAAGTACGACACCGAGACCTACGCCACGGTCGAGTTCGTGCAGTGCGGCGAGTTCACCATCACCCTGACGGTTTGCGACGACTACTCGTGCGGGAGCGAATCGTTCAACCAGGTCGTCACCTGTCCTGGCGAGTGATGCTTCGGTAGCGCCTCACCAGCGCAACTGATCCACACACTCACCAACAACTTGAGGCGTCCCCTTCTGCAGCGCATTTCGCGCACAACGCAGGAGGGGGCGTTTTGATTTACAAACAAAAAATCCCAGCAATGCTGGGATACTTTGTGTGGCTCGAATGAGGTAACCTCGTGCCAATGGTGATGCTCAGGCCCTCTCGAACCACGAGCATAGGGTATCATTCCTGCATACTCTGGTCAATAGCAAATTGCCTAAAACAAAAGAAAAACCGCCAACAGTCTGGCGGTTTCCCTCTTGGCTTAGGTTATACCTAAACATCACCTGCGCAGACTATAGCACATATAGACAAAATTGTCAAGCAAGAGTACGCTAAATATAGCGATATCCATATGGCAAAACCAAAGGCTTATACCATTGATCGACTATTGAAGACTATTTCCGCCAAAAACAAAGGGGCGGATTTAGAATTGGTCAAACTCTGCTATGACTTTGCGAATAATGCTCATAAAGGACAACGTCGAAAATCCGGAGAACCATATATTATCCATCCGCTCGCCGCGGCAACATTGCTGGCTGAGATGGAAATGCATGAATCTATTATCTTGGCGGCATTGCTGCATGATGTTCCAGAAGATACCAATGTAACGCTTGAGGATATTGAAAAGAACTTTGGAAAAGACATTGAGACCATTGTTTCAGGAATCACCAAATTAGGAAAGCTCAAATATCGTGGTGTAGAACGGTACATTGAAAACCTTCGTAAAATGTTTGTGGCCGTTGCCAATGATGTGCGCGTGATGATTGTAAAATTTGCCGACCGATTACATAACCTTCAAACACTTGACTCACTCCCCCCAAAAAAGCAATACCGCATTGCACTAGAAAGCCTGGAGATCTATGCACCGATTGCCAACCGTCTTGGGATGGGTGATATGAAAGGACGTCTTGAGGACGAATCATTTAAATATGTATATCCGAAAGAATATAAATGGGTAAAAAACCTGATCAGCGAACAATTTGATGAGAAAGAAAAATATCTGCGTCAAATTCAACGGCAGATCAAAAAAGAGCTCGAAAAAGAGTCTATTCCAACACTTGATATTCATGGGCGAACAAAACGATTGTACAGTCTGTATAAAAAACTGATGAAGTATGATCGTAATATTGATAAGATTTACGATCTTGTAGCTCTACGAATTATCGTTCCCAGCGTCGCAGACTGTTATGCCGTTCTAGGAATTATTCATAAAGTGTGGCGCCCCCTCAAAGGACGGATCAAAGACTACATTGCGCAGCCAAAGCCAAATGGCTATCAGTCACTTCACACAACCGTGTTTTGTACCAATGGCGAGATTGTAGAATTTCAAATCCGAACACAAGAAATGCATGATGATGCTGAGTACGGTATTGCATCCCATTGGCATTATGATGAACAAGGTTCGCGAATTCCTTCAAAGCGATTGCAATGGATTAAAGAACTAGCTGAAGTACAAAAAGATATTATGCAACGACTCCAAGATCTGGAGCATCTCAAGATCGACGTATTTCAAAATCGCATCTTTGTCTTTACACCTAAAGGAGACGTAATTGATTTACCGGAAAATGCGACACCAATCGATTTTGCCTATGCCATCCATACCGATGTTGGTAATACCTGCGTTGGAGCGCGAGTAAATGACACGATGACACCACTGAGCCAACCGCTCAAGAGTGGGGACTTGGTTGACATCACCACTGATAAAAAAAGAAAGGGACCAAGTCCTGACTGGATCAAATTTGCGAAGACCAACCATGCACGCAGTTGTATCAAACAACACAGCAAACAAAATTTGGCGTCATGGCTACTCAACAAGATTACGACAGAAGAGAACTAAGTACGGTGCGATACTCTTCTGCTGAGTAAAACTCAATTTCTACTTTTCCCTTCTCCCCTCGCTTGGTGATTCGTACTTTGGTACCAAGCCTCTTGCGCAACTTGTCTTCTGCATCCATTACATTAGGATCGCGACGTACCAACCCTTTCCCGCCGGTTCGACGCTTGCTGCGTTGGACTGCCTGCTCTACATCACGCACGGTTACTCCCTCACCGATCATAGCAGCAAACATCTTGAGCTGTTCTTTGGGATCAGTAATACCAGCAAGTGCACGCGCCTTTCCCATAGAAAGTTTTCCGTCAATCAATGCCTTTTGAACTTCATCAGGTAAGCTTAACAGTCGCATGATGTTAGTCACCGTGGTGCGTGCCTTCCCTACTCGTGCGCCAATTTGCTCAGGACTCAATCCAAATTCAGTAACAAATCGCTCGTACGCACACGCTTCTTCAATAATATTCAAATCAGCACGTTGAATATTTTCAATAAGCGCGAGTTCTAATTTTTCTTGATCATCTTTTGTCTGGCGTAATACTGCTGGCACGGTTACTAAATTGATCATCTGTGCTGCGCGCAATCGTCGCTCACCAGCAATCAACTCATAGGTACCATCTGTTTTTTCACTGACCAAAAGTGGTTGCAAAATACCATGCTCTTTAATTGAAGCGATCAACTCTTGCATGGCCTCACGGGTAAAATTCTTTCGTGGCTGCTCAGGATTGATCATGATATCTTTAACTGCAACGTGCAGTGCAATTGGCTTTTTTTCTTTACCAGAAGCTGACGTGCTGCGATGCACGCGATTTCGTGTTTGTTTCTGTGGGATCAGTGATCCCAATCCTCGTCCTAATGCCATAAAGGTTACTCTAACGTCTCAAGTACTTCTCGGGCTAGCCGGCGATATGCTTTTGCACCCTTACTACTTGGATCATAATGGAAAATGGTTTTACCAAAACTTGGTGCCTCAGCCAATCGCACAGTACGCGGAATAATGCTGCGAAAAATAGTGTCAGGAAAATATTTGTACAGCTCCTCAAATACATCTTGTGAAAGTCGATTACGACTATCAAACATGGTGAGGATTGCACCACCAACCGTTAATTCTGGTTTAAGATTTTCTTTTACTAAATTAATCGTATGGAGCAGCGAACCCAATCCTTCAAGTGCATAATACTCTGCTTGCACCGGGATCAAGACCGTATCTGCTGCCACCAAACCATTAATCGTCAATAGCCCAAGTGACGGCGGACAATCAATAATAATGTAATCATACGCGTGACGCGCTTCGAGTAATACTTTGTACAACTGAAACTCTCGATCTTCAACTTCGACCAATTCGATGTTTGCTCCTGATAGACCTGCAGTTGCCGGAGCAATTCGATACCCTTCGTGAGCAGTATCTTGGATGATCTGATGAAATGGCTTTTGCCCAATCAGTGCATCATAGAGCCCATGGGATAATTCACGGTGATTAATCCCCACACCACTGGTGGCATTTGCCTGAGGGTCCAAATCGACCAACAAAACAAACTTGCCTTGCTGGGCAAATGCTGCAGCAAGGTTCACTGAAGTGGTGGTTTTCCCGACCCCTCCTTTCTGGTTGACAACCGCAATGATTTGCGACATACTAATGGCACTGTGTCCTAAGTATAGCAGAAAAATGGACACGTTGGTAGCTGCCGTGGTGGCGGAATTGGTAGACGCGCTGGACTCAAAATCCAGTACTGGCAACAGTGTGAGAGTTCGATTCTCTCCCACGGCACCAAAATTATATGACCTTCAGTGCGTTTTTTGATGTGATTATTATTGGATTGATTACGGTGCCACTGCTTGTGGCTTATTTTATTTTGCGCGACAAAAATACCCCCGGTCGTTGGGCGCACCATCATGTGCAAATTAGTAGTGGCATCGCCACACTTTTCTTGTTGTTTGCAGCGATCATTTTCTATGGAAGTTTTATTGAACCCAAAATTATTATCACACGACACGAAACAATTGACATCCCAGCAGAACTCAATCATCCGATCCGCATTGCGTTATTCTCTGACATTCAAGCTGGCCCATACCACAGAACCAATTTTGTACAACGCATCGTCAAGCAAGTTGCGCAAGAGAACCCGGACCTTATTTTGTACCCAGGAGACTTTGTACAAAATGACGGAACTGCAGTTGAAGATGAAACCCAATGGTTAACTCCACTTGCCACTCTTGCGCAGCAATACCCATTTTATGCAGTGCATGGCAACCATGAACATGGTATTGCTGATCCAGTACAATCGTACCGTAGCGGAAGCGCGGCACAGAGAGTACAGAATGCCATGCGTGCGCTTGGGATTATTTACCTGGACAACACAAGTGTTACCGTACCGATTCATGAACAAGCAATCACTATTTTTGGTGCTGATGATCCCTGGGCATTGGAGCAAGATTTTGCCTCGGTTACGGGCGATGGCGATGCCATACTCATGCTTGCACACAACCCGGACAGCATGTTTTATTTTCAAAACTATGCTGAGGAGCAAGGTATTGACCCCAACACCTTTGATTTGATAGTATCAGGACACACGCATGGGGGTCAGATCAGCCTGCCATTTATTGGACCGATCGGTGATGCTGAGACATGGTTGCCTAAAGAGCATTACCGTGGATTATCTCGATGGTGGAATCGGCAGCTATTGTATGTCACCAGCGGTTTGGGAGAATCAGGACCTCGTGCGCGGTTGTTTACTCCACCAGAAATTGTAATGTTGACAATTCAATAAAAAGCGAGGTCTAGATAGCCGCTTTGCACTACTACCCTTCCACCAGGGTAGCAACTGCGTCGCTACCCTGACTTCGTTCAAAAATAAAAATGCAAGCATTTTTGTTTTCTCACTCCACCAGGGTAGCTCAGTTGGTTAGAGCGTAGCACTCATAACGCTAAGGTCGCGGGTTCAATCCCCGCCCCTGGTACCTTGATATGGTATACTGTACGTGCGATTTTTCGTACGTATTTTTTCATATGCCACTTTGGTTAATTATTGTTTTAGTCGCCCATTTCATCTATGCAGCAGTATTTATTGCCGACCGTTTTGTGGTATCAAAGGCAATGAAAAGTGAGTATGCGTACACCTTTTACATCAGTGTCCTGAGCCTTGCGGCATTTGTTTTTGCACCATTTGGCTTTTCATCACTCGAACGCGTGAGTCAATACGGTATTGCTTTTATCGCAGGAAGCGCATTCACTTTTGCCTCGCTCTTTTTCTTTAAATCACTTAAGCAATCCCAAGCAGCGCATGTTGCGCCATTCGTAGGAGGTCTGGTTCCATTGTTTACCTTAGTTACATCGTATGTGATTGGAATCCCAGGACTTCCTGAAGATGTTATGTACGCACCATATGCAATTCTACTGCTCGTAAGCGGTTCGTTTATTATTGGTTTTAATACTGAAGATTCAACAACAAAAAAGCTATCGGTGAAAACTATTCGAAACATGGTTATCGCGAGTGCGTTATTTGGAATTTCCTTTGCCACCACCAAACTCCTCTTTACTGAAGTAAGTTTTGTTAATGGGCTGATCTGGTCAAGAATTGGCTCAGCCATGGTTGCGTTACTCTTACTCCTCTCCCCACAAATCCGTAAAGATATTCATTTGGCCTCAAAGAAAAGACGAAGCAAACTTGAATGGCTTGTCCTGAGCAACAAGTTATTTGGCGCAGTTGCATTGGTAATGTTGTTGTATGCTATCTCACTTACCAATGCGACAGTAGTTAACGCACTCCAAGGGGTGCAATATGTATTCCTCATTGGAATCGTTGTGGTATTTGGGAAAAAATACCCAAAGATTATTGGCGAAAAACTTCTTGGAAAAAATTTACTCACTACTTCACTGGCAGTTGCACTCATTATTACTGGGCTGATCTTTATCGGCGTATAATGCTATGAAAAGGAGGCACACCAATAATCAGGCGACCACAGCTTGCCCAACGTGCAAGATTCATGATCACGATACCTTACGCTTTCCGAAAGGATTTTTGTGGGGAGCAGCAACAGCTGCGCATCAAGTCGAAGGCGGAAATAAGAATGACTGGTCCCAATGGGAACAACACGAAGGAAATATCCTGGATGGATCAATTTCAGGAGATGCAGCTGACCAATACCACCGCTATAAAAAAGATTTTGCGCTTGCGAAAAAACTTGGCCACACTATCCATCGTCTTTCTATTGAATGGAGTCGTATTGAACCAACTCCGGGCAAATTCAACCGTAAAGCCATTGCCCATTATCATGATGTGCTACGCACGCTCAAAAAGAAAGGCTTCACCGTCATGGTGACACTCCATCACTTTACCAGTCCAATCTGGTTTGTGCAGCGTGGTGGATGGGAATCCCGTCATGCACCATATTATTTTGCACGGTATGTGCAGCGCGTCGTCAAAGAATACAAATCAGTAATTGATCTTTGGGTAACAATCAACGAGCCAAACGTCTATACCAGTAATAGTTTTCTACGCGGAACCTGGCCACCGCAACGCAAATCGGCATTCTCCTACTGGCGTGTACTGCGACATATGGTCAAAGCACACAAACGTGCCTATCGCATTATTCACTGCGCACAAAAAAACGCACAAGTCGGCATTGCCAAAAACACATTTTCTCTTGAGTCCTATCGATTTTGGAAATTCGAACACTTTCTCAAAATGAAACTGCTCAATTATGTATGGAACCACTATTTTTTACGTCGCTCAAAAGGAACACATGATTTTATCGGCATCAATTATTATTTTCATACTCGTATTCGTAAAAGTGGATTCTTTACCATTGAAACTGTAGACGCGCGAGAAGAACATCGAGAAGGTTCTGATCTTGGTTGGGAATTGTACCCGACCGGCTTGTTTCAAACCATCATGAACATGAAGCAATATGACTTGCCGATTTATATTACTGAGAATGGGTTGGCTGCCATGAATGATCATCGACGCAGTCGATTTATTGTCGCACATGTCAAAGAAGTGTATCACGCAATTCAAGCAAACGCTGACGTACGCGGATATTGTTACTGGTCATTACTTGATAACTTCGAATGGAACAAAGGTTTCGAACCGCGATTTGGTTTGATTGGCGTAGACTACCAAACACAAAAACGTACGGTTCGTAATAGCGCAAAGGTGTACCAACGTATTTGCAAAGATAATGCGATTGATCATGATTTGCTACGGTTCATTGGTCATGAGGCCCGCGAGGAACCTGAAGTATGATTTTGCGTAAACCAAACCATCACCATGTGAAATGGTTTATCCTGCTACTGCTGCTCATTGGTGTTATCTATGGGTATTCTTTTTCACTGGATTACACTCCTGAAGAGCCGCCGCGATATGGCATGACCTTTAGCAAAGGTCATGCACAACACCTTGGTCTTGATTGGAAAGCGAACTTTATTGCATTACTTGATGAGGTTGGGATTCGTCATTTTCGTCTTTCCGCCTATTGGAATGACCTTGAGTGGCCAAACAACGAATTTCACTTTGAAGATCTCGATTGGCAAATTGACCAAGTGAAAAAACGAGGCGGAACCGTTACCTTGGGTATTGGTCGACGCTTACCTCGTTGGCCGGAGTGCCATGTTCCACAGTGGGCACAGTCACTTTCAGAACCAGAACAACAACAAGAAGTGCTCAATATGTTGTCCGCAGTAATAGCGCATTACAAAAATGAACCAGTGATCACGCATTGGCAAGTAGAAAACGAACCACTGCTTCCATTTTTTGGCGAATGTCCTGCACCTGATCTTGAATTCTTAAAACAAGAAATTGCTTTGGTGCGCAGCTTGGATGATCGTCCAATTATGGTCACGGCAAGCGGTGAGTTTGGGGATTGGACCGGTACTGGACAATTGGGTGATGTGCTCGGCGTGAGTTTGTATCGTGTAATTTGGAAACCAATTGTTGAGGAGATCACCTATCCAGTATCTCCTGCTATGTATGCCTTGCGTCAGTATGTAGTAAATAAACGGGGTGTTGAAACCATTGTCCTTTCTGAACTGCAAGCCGAACCATGGACTGGAAAATCATTTCCACTCGAGACGATTGAGAGTATGTATAAAACCATGAACCCTAAAATTTTTGATGAAAATATTCAGTATGCTCGATCGAGTGGATTTTCTGATATTTATCTATGGGGCGGGGAATGGTGGTATTGGCTAAAAGAGTACCACAATCGCCGTGAAATGTGGGAAAAAGCGATTGAATTGTGGAGATCGTAAGAAATTACATCTTTAGTGCAACACGGCGATTCCACCAAATGTGACCGATACAACAATTGACGCTGAAAGGACAAGACCAATTACAAATCCAGGAATTGCATATTGCGGCTTCATACCAAACAACCATGCGGCAACTGCGCCGGTCCACGCACCCGTCATCGGCAATGGGATACCAATAAAGAGTATTAAAGCAATCAACTCATACCCTGCGTATTTTCGTGCGCTAAATTTTTTGCGCGTTCGGGAAAACAACCAAGTAAAAAATCGATTACACGTTTTGTTTATTTTTGACAACCAAGCACTAATCGGGGCAATGAGCCAATAGATCAAGAGTGCGGGAACGATATTCCCAAGAATACTATAACCAACAGCTGCCACTACTGACATATCATATACCGTAAGCGCAATGGGAATACTTGCACGCAACTCACCAATTGGCGTCATGGCAATAATCATTACTGCCACTTCATGCGGCAGTCCACCAAGAAATTGCATAAGGGTATTAACGATATTCATACGCAGGGTCACCTATCCACGCATAGGTATCATAACTCCAGGCCGCTAACATATCAGCTTCAGTAAAACGAGCAAAATGATCATCAGCCCCTAATACAATCACGGCGATTATGTGATTGTTCTGTTGATATTGCGTTGCAAAATTGTATCCAGCACTATCAATGTACCCCGTCTTGCCACCAATTAACTTGGCCGAACTCAACCGGGTGACTTGTCCGGTGAGTAACCAATTTGTTTGATACACCGTTCGATTGGCAAACCGATAACTCTGCTGGGTGGTTGCATAGGCAATATCTTGATACCCCAGCGCGTACCGTAATAATACCGCAAGCTCACGAGCACTTGAGACATTTTGCGCGTCAAGACCTGTCGGCTCAACAAATGTGGTTTGAACCAGCCCCATGACTTTTGCCTTTTGGTTCATCCGGGCAGCAAATTCTTTATCTGGTAAACCAGTGCTGCGCGCCAAAGCAACAGTTGCTGTGTTTGATGAACCAACAAGTGAGGCAAAAAAGAGTTGTCGCACACTTAGTTGTTCTCCTGCTGAAACATATTCACGTCCAAGACGCATATCATCTTGGGTAATTGTTACAAGCGCATCCCAGTCTGGACTGGTGTCAATCACCACCATGGCGCTCATGAGTTTTGTAATACTTGCAATTGCACGTTGCGCATCAATGTTTTTTGCAAACAAAATTTCGTTGCTGGCCAAATCAACTACCACAGCGCTCTGAGCAGAAAGTGGTGTCGAAAATTCACGATTCTCAATACGTTGGGGTGGTAAATACCGTTCACGAGAAATTAAAAATCGATCAGGACTAATGTCACCACCTTCGGTGCCGCGCTGGCGCTGCCCTTGAGATAATTGTAAATGGATTGCCGGATTATACTGATCATCTGGAGAACGAAAACTATCCACTGGCCCAGCAGCAAATCCAATAACGACAATAATGAGAATAATCAAAATAATCATGACGGATTCTCTGAAATTTGTGCCAACACATCAGTAATATATTGATGGTTATGCAAATCTGCAAAGTCAGGCAATTCTTTGACTGAGTTAATACCAAGGAGACGTAAAAAATCCATGGTAATCGCATACACGGACTGCATGCGCTTTGCATCTTCCTGTTCGATGATTAACCCGCGCATTAATAAATTACGCAAGATCAAACTACAGTTGACTCCACGAATCTGCTCCAGCTCTGGTTTGGTAATTGGTTGACGGTACGCAATGATCGCAAGTGTTTCTAGCGATGGACGGGTGAGTTCTCCGGTTGTCTCATCTTTCAAAAACTGAGCGACCAACTCACTATTATCAGGATGAGACATCAACTGAACATGCTCACCATTTTCAAGAAGCACAATACCTGATTCCGTTTGTTGCCATTTTGCTTTCAGCATGTCAACCAGCTCCCCAACTTCTGATGTACGAATAGCCAAAAGCTTTGCAAGTTTCGCACGCGAAAGCGGGCCACTACTTACAAACAAAATGGATTCAAGTTGTGCTACTGTTGCCATACCACTAGTATACCGTAATTTATTCAAACTTAGATACGTCGTAACTCAATGTCATCAAACGTTCCTGATTGCGCCACTGATAGCTCATGCTGCTTTACTAATTCAAGCAAGGCAAGGAAATGCATAACGACTTCGCTCTTTGTCTGTGCCCCACGTACCACCTCACGAAACGTACTCTGCTTGCGCGAAGTAAAAAACCGTCGAATCGAGGTAATGGTTTCTTTAATTGAGGTAATCCGCTGTAAGGTTTCTTCTGGGAAACTAAAAAATGGTTTTAGACGTTCCACTACCCGAGTGAATGCGCCTTGAAGATCTGCTGTATGCACTTGTTCTGGTGGATAAAATCCTTGCTCATGTTCAACCACAATTTGATCGCGGCCAAAACTAAATTGTTGTTTACTAATCTGCTCCTGGATTTTTTCACTTGCCTGAACAAATGCCTTGTACATCTTCAGCTGTGTTGCCAAATCAATCTCCTGCTCCTCCTCAGGAGCGAACACTGCCGGTAAGATCGCTCGCGACTTAAGATACAACAATCGTGAGGCGATCACTAAGAAATCAGCAAGCTCATACTCTGGCATGTGCTCATGATCATCAAGGTAGGATAAAAAATCATCGGTGACCGACCGAAGCGATACGTTGGTGATTTCCATTTCGTCGCGCGAGATTAAATGCAACAACAAATCAAGTGGTCCGGTAAATGTCTCATGCGCAACAACAAATCCGGGCATAGGTTAGGACGATTTTGGTTTGTGGTATAAATCGTACTCAGCCAACACATCAGCGGGTAGTATTGATGGGGCATCCATCGCTGCAGTATTCCCCGAGCCGGTCATAGGAAATGCCTGAACTTCACGAATGTACTCCTCACCGGTCAAGTTCATAATGTTGCGATCCACACCAAGAGCGATGCCACCATGTGGTGGTGCACCATATGAAAACGCCTCAAGCATGTGGCCAACTGATTCTTCAATTTGCTCATCGGTGTAGCCCATAGTGCGATAGGTCGCTCGCAGCACTTCTGGATCATGTGCACGGATACTGCCCCCGCCAGATTCACTCCCATTACACACCATGTCGTATTGTGATGTGAGAATATCAGCTGTATTCTTGCCAGCAAGATGATCTTCAAGATGTTCTGCCAATGGCTGAGAAAATGGATTGTGGGTAAATGTCCAGTTACCACTTTTGTCATCCTTTTCAAAAAACGGAAAATTAACCACCCACGCATAGGCAAGAACATTCCCCTGCTGTTTCTCTTCTTCAGTACGCAAATCAAATTTGTCTGCACCAAACTGCTCCATAGCTTGGGCATAGGTAAAGCGAGGCCATGGTTTTTCTTTAACCACATACCCAAGTTTTTCAACGGTTTGGGTAACCATATCTTCAGTCATTTGCATCACATCATCACGCTGTACAAAGCTCATCTCAATATCAATCTGAGTGTGTTCAAAACCTCGATCAGCCCGCGGATCCTCGTCACGCATGGCGCGAGAGAATTGAAAGTACCGCTCAAACCCAGCAACCATCAATAACTGTTTGTATTGTTGTGGACTTTGCGGTAATGCGTAAAACTTTCCTGGTTGTAACCGTGAAGGCACAACAAAATCTCGCGAACCTTCTGGAGTAGATTTGGTAAGAAGCGGTGTTTCAATATCTACAAAATCATTTGCATGCAAAAATTCGCGACACAAACGCACAAATTCACTACGCAACTTCATGTTGCGTGCAACACGCTCAGTACGTAAATCCAAGTATCGATACTTCATCCGCACCTCCTCACTGACTCCAGCAGTATCACGATCAAGTTCAAACGGCGGTGTTTTGGATTCATTAAGTACGGTCAAAGATTTTGCCAAAATCTCAATCGTTCCGGTTGGCATATCAGGATTTATTTGCTTTTCTCCTCGCTTTTGCACAACGCCAACAATCTCAAGCACAAACTCTGGGCGGATTCCATTAAGACGCTCAGCTGAGCTTTCGTCAAGCTCTGCTGGAACACATACCACCTGCACAGTAGCACTACGATCACGCATATCTAAAAATACGATCTTTCCCATATTGCGTCGCGCGTGTACCCAACCTTTAATTGTTATCTCTTTCCCCTCCTGTGCAACGGCCTCTGTGGCAAGTGTACGTGCCATATCTGTCTAAATTAACGAAATTATGTACTGCCAGTATACCGACTCTTTCCCTTGACGTAAAGTTGGTTATGTGTACTCATTTTTACATATTTTCGGTATACTATTTGCATAGAATACACTATCTTCCAAACAGAAAGGGGGTGATTTACATGGCAAAAAATATCGCAGTACTCTTTGGTGTGATCTTCATTATTGTGGGGCTTGCCGGCTTCTTTGTTGAAGATGAACTCCTTGGATTTGGTGTGAATATGTGGCACAACATCATCCACTTAGCTACCGGTCTTTTGGCTCTTGGCTTTGGGATGAAGGGCGAGGCATCAGCACAAGGCTTTCTCAAGCTTTTCGGTATCATCTATCTGCTGGTCGCATTATTTGGCCTCCTGGGATGGGACGCGTTTAATAGCTGGTTGAACGTAAACACCCATGACACCATCCTCCATATCGTAGTTGCAATCATTTTCTTGGTCGGAGGATTTATGGGCAGCAAAAAATAAGCTGCTTTTTTGGTTCATTGCAATACAAAATACCCCCTCGCAGGGGTATTTTGTATTATCGGCGACATCTCCAAATATCATTACGGACGCAACCGCATAATAGTCCGTGGAAATGGAATGGTCTCACGAACATGCTTGACCCCACACATCCACGCGACGGTACGCTCAAGCCCGAGACCAAAACCACTATGCGGAACTGAACCATACTTACGCAGATCCAGGTACCATTCAAAATCCTTTTGATCTAATCCTTCTTCGTGAATTCTTCCTAATAATACGTCGTAATTCTCTTCACGCTCTGATCCTCCACTAATCTCCCCGTACCCATCCGTAGCAATCAAATCACTTCCAAGAACATAGGTTTCATCCTCTGCTCGCTTCATATAAAACGATTTGATCTTTGCTGGCCACGTATGTACAAACACCGGGACACCAAACTCAGCAGTAAGTGTGGTCTCGTCATCTCCTCCCAAATCATCATCATACGTAATATCCGAACCTTTTGATTGTAAATATTCAACTGCTTCGCGGTGAGCCATGCGTTTAAACGGCTGCTCTACAATGGCCTGCAAAATGGATTGGTCACGCTCAAGAATTTCAAGCTCTTGTTGATTGTCTTGCAATACGCGCGCTGCAATATGTTTAAACAACTGCTCCTGAATATCCATGTTCTGTACATAATCACAAAAAGCCATCTCTGCATCCATCATCCAAAACTCAGTGAGATGTCGACGCGTCTTGCTTTTCTCAGCACGAAACACTGGTCCAAAGTCAAACACTCGACTATGTGCCATGATTGCCGCTTCAAGATATAACTGTCCACTTTGGGAAAGATACGCACTCCCCTGATCAAAGTATGGAACTTCAAACAGTGTTGTGGTTCCCTCACATGCATTTGGCGTTAAAATCGGTGAATCGATTTTAATGAATCCTTGTTGATTGAAAAATTCATAAATGGCATTGATTACCGTATTACGAACCCGCTGCACTGCCCACTGCTTTTTGGAACGTAACCACAAATGGCGATTTTCCATCAAAAAATCGACGCCGTGCTCTTTGTTACCAATAGGATATTCGTGAGCAAGTTGTAAGATTTGCACATCAGAAACCTGAAGTTCGTATGCTTCTTTTTTAGGGTGCTTGCTGACTGTCCCGGTGAGTGTTACGGCACTTTCTTGCGTAATGGTTTGCGCTTTCTCCCATACCTCTGGGGCAACATCAGGCTGACTCAAGATTGCTTGAATAAACCCTGAACCATCCCGCAGTTGCAAAAACATAATTTTCCCAGACGATCGGACATTACTAATCCATCCAGAAAGTGTGACGTCCTGGTCTAAATATTCGCTAATCTTAGCGATAAATATTGTTGATTTCATACGAGATCAGTCTACCAAAAGTTTGTGAATGTGTAAACATTGCTGTCGGGCTCTCTACTTTTTTATACCACCTGCAACACGTCCCAAGCACGCATTGGTTTTTCAAAAAAGAACTCCATTTGGGATCGCAATGGTGCATTTGCAGTTGGTGCAAATCCAGCATGCTCAATAATTTTTTTTGCTACCAAATCACACCACCCGGGCACGTCAGTTTCTGAAAGTTTTTCTAGTGCTAATATTGCTTTTGCGCAAAAGAGATACAACTCCGGCATTGGTTCGCCTCGTCGTGTAGTATTCAAAATACTTGCGCTCAAAAATTGAAGCGCGGTCAGCTTTGGTAATGATACACGAATATGATTTGGCACCACCAACGGTTCTGAAGTAGTAATGCGATCAAATCGTCTTCCTTTGGCAAACGCAAGTTCGGTGATTGTGCCACTCTCCAGTCGCGCACGCTGTTTACTCACTGACTTTTTAGCACCAATCGCAATGGCGTCATGAAGACCAACATCACGACTTAGAAAACTCACGCGAAAGTCTTTTTCGCGAAAATAATCACCATGCAATATTATGGCCTGAGTGGTAATGAGTGTTGACATACTTATTGATTGGCCAACCACTCTTGTAAAATCAACAGTGCGGACTTCTCATGAATACTTGCTTGGGGATATGGCATGTCTGCTGCCGCCTTACTGGTAAGCACTTCAGAGACCGTGTGGATCGGAATAGTAATTATCTGTTGGAGCTGCTCGATAAACTGAGTGGTCTTTTGACTTTGTTCACTCACGCGACCACTCGTATGTACCGGCATGCCAACCACAACTGCAGTGATATCTTCAGCAGCAACCAATTGATAAATCTCTTGACCAAGTGTTGCGTCATCATGACGCTCAAGTGTACCAAACGGCACTACAACATCAACATCATCTGCGCGATACGCAAGTCCAACATGCTTATCACCATAATCAATACCCAAAACTGCCATATTATTTTTCTGATGGACGCCTGGTTACAATGTGTGGTTCGCCACGATCTTCAATCACAATCGTGTGCTCAAAATGAGCGGCATAACTATGGTCAATAGTCTCAATTGTCCAACCATCTTCAGCAGTAGCCACATCTCCTGATCCAAGTGTGATCATTGGCTCGAGCGCCACCACCATTCCCGGAACCAACTTGATTGACTCATTTTGCTCACGATACACGTTTGGGATGTTAGGCTCTTCGTGAATCGAATACCCTACACCATGACCAACCAATGAGGTAACAATTCCATACCCAAATGGAGTAATGAATTCCTCTACCGCTCGTCCAATATCAGCAACACTGTTTCCAGGACGTGCCACTTTTATTGCACGATGCAGTGCCTGTTGCGTACGATCAAGGAGTTGTTGATGCTCAGTGGAATCAGCCCTGCCCACCGCGAACGTAACTGCGGTATCAGTGAAGTATCCTTTTTTAGCTTTGGTATGCGGCCATTGCATCCCAATATCAATACCAAGTAAATCACCTGATTTAAGAACTCGAGAAGATGGCACACCATGAACCACCTCTTGATTGATCGATGCACAAATTGTCCCAGCAAAACCATTATGTGACCAGGTGGGTTTGTACCCCTTAAAGGCCGGCAAGCCGCCAACTTCTTTGATACGTTTCTCAGCCAAGGCATCGAGTTCTTGTGTGGTAATACCCGGCTGAGCATGAGCGATCAACTCATCAACAATGGCGCCAAGCAATGCACCATTCTCTTTAATCTGTGTAATTGCTTCTTGATCTTTAACCATATACTCTACCCTAGCTGATTTTACTTTTCTTGTCCATGGTTTATGTCCCAATAGAATACTTGTACTCCATATGGGCTCTTAAGCTGTGTGCCGCCAAGTAAGACAGCTTCTTGAGCAATATTATCCAATCGAAACCAATACTCATGGATTGCGACATACAACCGATCGATTGCGACTGCAGCAAATACCTGCTCTAGGGTGTCTTGGGCGAGCCGCGCATAGAGCATTTGCTGTGCAAACGGATGCAACACCTCTTTTGGAGAAATTGCATACCGGTGTGCTGGTTGATGATCAATAGTAGGAACGGTATTTTCAAATCCAAACTCTCGCAGACCAACAGCAGCAATAAGCTGATCGCTGAGTACTGCATATGAATGCTCTTGTGCGTGATGTTCAATCACTTGAACCGTCTCAATATCATGAGCTGCTACATTCCAGCCACTCCGAAATTGCACATCATTGTGTTGCGGATACATCCAATAGTAGCCGAGCGTGATCACTCCGGCCAATAGCACACTAGCTACCACTCTCCTGCCCTGGCCCTTTTCTTTGAGTTTATACATTGCATACATGATTGGGATAACCACCATTGGAAATACCATGACATGCAAGGCATTGCGCAAACGGGCAACAAATTCGAATTGTTCATAATGAATCACACCTGGAATCGTAATCATAGTGCTCAGCAACATTGCACTCAATACCGTGCCAAGCACTAGCATTAAGATAGTTTGACGAACCCATAAAACCACACGTGTATACCGCACCATTGCCACTAGCGCAAATATAATTGTGCCATACAACAACCCATATCCAGCATAATATAATAGTTGATATCCAACTGAGACATGATGTACTTCATATGGAAAACCAAACAACCACCAAAAACGACCGAGGTGCTCCCAAAACATCCATGTATGTACAAACGATTCACCTTGAAGAACTCGATATAGACCAAACATGGCCAAGGTACCTATGCCAATAAGCAACGCAAATGCTATCATACGTAGCCAAGAATAACGTACACTGCGTTTGCGCGAAGACATTCGATAAAGCAATTGAGCACCCCCAGTGGCAAATAGCATCCCCATTCCAAGGAGCGGGTGGGTAATGAGTGTTGTTAGAACAATCATCCAAAGCAAAAGTGATCCCCGCCAACCCGACTCTTGTATCAACGGCAACAAAAATAGCCACCACACCAAATAGACCAACGTAAGATTAAACGGCACGGTAAAGGTTAATCCCATAACTAACAGCAATGGTAATGCCACCATACTTGCTTGGGAGACTGCGTGGGGCAATTTCCAAACATACCGAAGGCTGACCATGCCAACCGCTGGGATTGAGAAAGTTGCCAATACTGGTAATAACCACTGATCAATACCGATGATAGATACTCGGCTCAGCACATGCACTACACCAACAAGTGCGTATTGACCGATATAAAATGGCTGGAGAGGTAAAATTTTTCCATGTTCAGCAATATAAAGTTCTGCAGCCTGATGGATCAGTGGATCGAATCCAAACCCAAAGGGAAACGCAAATACTGCAGTACCAAATACCAAGGCACTATGAAAACCAATTGCACTATAGAGCAATCGACTTTGTGTTTTAAAACTCAAAAGGAGAAGTACAAATGTAGTGAAACCAAACACAATAAAATGAAATGAGCTGACAATTTCCCACGGGGAGTGTAATGCAAAGGTCTCACGTGATAAATACAACAATGCGACCAGTAATCCATCAAGTCCAATCACAAGTACGGTAAAAAATAACGCACGTGTTGATGATGGAATCCAAGGAATGACCGTTGGCTCACCCACAAAACGATTCTGTATGCCACTGATTTTTTTACACCATATCCTCACCAACCATGCCACAAGAATCAGCACCACAATTGTGGAGAGTATGGTGATTCCCGCAACAATATATAGAATACTTGAAATCAGCACCAACGCGCACCATGAAAAAACACCGGTAAATACCCAGTGTTTTTTACACGTCATAACTATGTAATTCAAAATCAGCGACTAGGGAAACTGATACCCCGGTGTTTCGTAACCGGGTGTATCATATCCTGGAGTGTCATACCCTGGCGTCTCGTACCCCGGTGTTTCGTAACCAGGAGTGTCGTACCCCGGTGTATCATATCCCGCGCTTCCACCGCCACCTTTTTGGCCGTACCACAATCGACGACGACGATCTAATTGATACTTTGCTTCTGCCTTTTTCTTGAGCCACTCCTGTTTTTGTTTATGTTCTTGACTATATTGTTCTAATCGACGCTCACGCAAACGATCATAGGTGCTTTGCGGCAAAAATCCTGCGGCATACGCTGCTAAACCAGCTCCAAAAACTACCAACAATGCTACTGCCACTGCTGCCACCACACTTGTCTGTGTCTTGACCTTTTTCATAAAGAGGTATGATTAATTGTTTCTATGCTACCATGTTTCCTTACTCATCGCAATACATCTACAATAGACTGTTGAACATCCTGAACTGATTGCGCACCATCAATGTCGTGGACGATTCCTTGATCACGATAATGTTGAATAATTGGTTCGGTCTCAGCATGATAAATTGCCAAACGTTTTTGTACCGCTTCTTTGGTGTCGTCGTCGCGCTGGTACAATTGCTCACCATCATGATCACAAACTCCCTCTTGCTGCGGAGGATTAAACGTCACATGGTAAATATGCCCTTGAGAACATTGTCGACGGCCAGAAATTCGCTTTACTGCTTCTTCATCAGAAATACCGATTACCAACACCGCATCTATTGTAGCAAACTCCTCAAGATCAGCGCATTGCTTGGCGTTGCGCGGGTATCCATCAAGAATAAATCCTGGTTTTGCATCATCTTGCGCTACGCGCTCTCGCATAACTTCTTTACCAATGTCATCAGGAACAAGTGCTCCTGACTCAACATACGACTTGATCTTCTTTCCAGTCTCACTCTGCGCTTTAATATGGGCACGATACAACGAGCCAAGAGAGATGGTAGGAATAGAAAAATGCGCAGCGAGTAACTCTCCCTGCGTCCCTTTGCCGCTCCCTTGCGGCCCAATCAACACAATACGATGCATACCTTACTTTCCTTTACGATTTGGAAATACTGCGAGCACTGCATCTCGAAACTTCACTGCATGACGTGGAGTAAAGTTGTACTTTTCCGCCAGGTCTTTCAAAAATTCTTTACGATTTTTTTCATTACGGCGAATCTCATGAATATTACCATTACGGAGCAATCCCCCAGCGACTTCTTTGGCTAATGCCTCACACTCACGAGTAGTATTCAGGGCTTTGAAGGGCTTTCCCGGTCCAAATCGAGCCTTGATCATACGCGCGATAGCTTCGTATGCTCTTTCTGAATTTTCAAAATCTTGGTGGCCACCATCCCCCTCTTGATTCCCTCGTTTGTTTGTTGATCGACCTAACAGCTGATCAAAGAAAATACCCATAGCTAAACATTATCGTAACTACGCATGGTGATCTGCGCATCAATTTGTTTCCATGATTCAATGGCAACACTCACGACGATCAGCAAGCTCATACCACCAATAAGCAATGTGTTGGTATTGGTGAAGAATTGCACAACCAGCGGTAACACCGCGATTGCAGCCAAAAACGTAGCACCGACAAATGTAATGCGAGTGATTACTTTGTGCAAGTACTTTTCTGTCTGTGTCCCTGGGCGAATCCCAGGAATAAATGCGCCTTGTTTTTGGAGGTTTTCTGACATGCGATCCGGATGCACTACTACTGAAGTATAAAAATAGGTGAAGACAAATACCAAAACAAAGTAGACAATGCCGTAAAAGAGTTGATTTTGGAAAATCTGAATAACCCAGTTGGCAAAATCAGCGATCCACTCCGTTCTGGCTCGTACAAAAAACTGTGCAATAAGTGGTGGAAAGAGGACCAATGAGATGGCAAAAATAATTGGGATGACTCCGGCCATGTTTACTCGCAGAGGGAGCGAGGATTGTACCCCGCCACTTACCCGACCACCACCGGTAGCGCGAGCATAAGAGATCGGCACATTACGCTGTCCTTCAGTGACAAAGATAACTCCCACAATGGTTACGATTGCCAAAATCGCGATACCAATAAGCATTGGGATTTGTGTGGCATCAAATGTGGCAATCACGTTTCGGACTGAAGTTGGAAAACTCGCCACAATAGCAGCAAAAATCAACAACGAAATACCATTACCAACACGCTTCTCTGAGATCAGCTCACCCATCCACATCAAAAAGGTGGTTCCGGCGGTCGCGGTCACAATAATAGTCAAAAGTTGAAAGCCGGTGAGATTCGGAAAGATGTTTAAATGGGTTTGTTGTCGCAACAACGTTACAAACCCATATGCTTGAATAGCAGCCAACGGAATGCTGACAATTCGAGTGTACTGATTGATCTTTTTCTGCCCGTACTCTCCTTCTTTTTGTAACTCCTCAAGTCGTGGCACAACCATCGCGAGAAGTTGAAAAATAATTGAAGAGGTGATATACGGACCAACACCAAGCATCACTACAGAAAAACTCTCCAGCGTCCCACCAGAGAATACATTGAGCACACCGAAAATCTGGTTACTACTAAAGAACGCGTTGAGGTTTTGCACATCAACACCTGGAACTGGAATATTTGCCAATAATCGAAAAAGAATAAGCATCCCAATCACATAGAGAATGCTTCGTCGCACATCTTTAATTTGAAAAATCTTTTTCAACTTATCCATACCAAATTGAATACGCGCAAACGCTTACTGCGCTTATGCGACAATGGTGCCACCAGCTTTTTCAATGGCTGCCTTTGCTTGAGCCGACGTCTTACACCCTTTAACCGTAACCTTCTTACTCAATTCACCCTTGCTGACGATTTTAACACCTGACTTGATTGTAGCAATGACTTGTTTCTTAAGCAATGTGTGTGGCGCCACAACATCACCATCAGCAAAATGGGTATTGATCATGCCAAGCGTGACGGTTGCTGCTTTCCCATGCGGACTGGTAAACCCACCATGTTTTGGAATATTGCGTAGATTACGCATAAATGACCGACGTGCCAAACCTGACTTTCCGCCAGAACGAGAACGTTGTCCTTTCATCCCACGACCACTATAGTTTCCATGGCTTGCGTTTCCACGACCAAGACGGCGACGAGATGATCGTGCCTGCGTGTTCTTTTTAAGTGTGTGGCCAGTAGTACTCATAAGCCTTATTTGCGATGTTTAAGCATTGAGGAAAGTTCTTCGAATGCTACAAACGTCGCTTTAATATTATTGATTTTGTTTTTTGATCCCATGATTTTGCTAGAAATATTTGGGATACCGGCATATTCAAATACGGTTCGCAACGCACCACCAGCAATCACTCCCGAACCTTTTGGCGCCGGCTTTAACATGACTTTAGCTGAAGTGGACTTTGCTGTAATATCAAATGGAATAGTGCCATTCACTAGTGGTACAGTGATCATATTTTTCTTGGCCTGACGATATGCTTTTTCAACGGCGATCTGCACATCAGCTCCCTTGGCAACACCATATCCTACACGACCTTTACGATCACCAATTACCAAACAACATCGAAAACGCAAACGCTTACCACCCTTGGTCACACGCGTTACCCGCGCAAGTTCAACAATAGTCTGATCAAATTCAGGCTTTTCTCGTTCTGGACGACGACCACCCCGACGTGGGCGACGATCTCGTCCACCACCACGTTGTCCGCCACGCGCACCACCTCTTGATGATCCAGCACGCTGTGTCGGCGCCTTCTTTGCGACATCTGTGGCTGATGATGGTGAAGTCGCTGGAGTCTTTGCCGCGTCTTTCGTTTGAGTTGTTTTTTGCTCTTCTTCCATAGTATTTAGAATGTAAGCCCGCCTTCGCGTGCACCTTCTGCTACTGCTTTTACCCGACCATGATATCGAAATCCTCCGCGATCAAACACACACTCGGTAATTCCTGCCGCTTTTGCAAGCTCAGCAATTTGCTTTCCTGCAGTATATGCCAATGCTACTTTGCCGGTTCGTTCCCCAGCATCTGCTTTTGCAATCTTTTTGGTATGTACCGAAGCAATAGTTTTGCCAGAAATATCGTCAATCAACTGCACATACACCGTAGTCAACCCACGGTACACATTCAATCGCGGTCGAGTAGCAGTACCAGAAACCTTCGCCCGGACACGACGGTGTCGGCGCATGCGTTTTTCTTGTTTTTGAGCAGTAGCGCTTTTCATATACATTGATTAGGCAGCAGCCTTAGCTGCTTTACCGGCCTTACGACGAATAATTTCATCGTCATACTTAATTCCTTTACCTTTATAGGGTTCTGGCTTTCGTAATTTACGAATATCAGCTGCGACCTGACCAACTTGTTGTTTATCAATACCAGAGATGGTGATGGTATTCTTCTCTACTTGCGCTTGCACTCCTTCTGGTAAGTCAAACTGAATAGAGTGAGAAAATCCCAAATCAAGTTTGAGTCCATTGCCTTGTTGCGCAACTTTATACCCCACTCCATTGATCTCGAGCTTACGTTCAAATCCCTGACTTACCCCTTGGATCATATTCTTAAGCAAACTGGCATAAAGTCCCCACAATGATCGTTCATCTTTTTTGTCAGGATGAGCAACATTCACTTGAGCGGTATTATCGGCAACCGTAATAGTCACTGCAGGATGTACCGCTTGCTGCAGTTGTCCTTTTGGTCCTTTTACCGTAATGACATCACTGGCCACCGTCACGGTAACATCTGTTGGGATACTCAATTGTTGCTTTCCAATACGTGACATATTAATAGACCATGAATAACACCTCACCACCAACTCCTGCCTTTCGTGCTTCTTTATTCGTCATCACACCCTTTGATGTAGAAACAACCGTAATACCATAGTTGTTACGCACCACTGGCAACTCATCTTTTCCAGCATACTTACGGTGACCAGGTTTACTAATGCGGGTAATCTGACTGATCACACTACGATCACCTTGATATTTCAAACGAATGCGAATCTGTGCTCGTGCTTCTTCAACTTTTTCTGCAGAAAGAATATAGCCTTCACGCTCTAAAATCTTCGCCAAACCAAATTTCATTCGAGAATATGGCACCAAAAGTTCACCCTTTTTTACACGGGCCGCATTTCGAATGCGAGTTAACATGTCTGCAATAGGATCGGTATGCATATTACCAGCTTGACTTACGAACACCAGGAAGCAACCCGGCGTTGGCGAATTCACGAAAACAAATACGGCACAAATCAAAGTCGCGCATGTAGCCCTTCTTTCGACCACAGTGGAAACATCGATTCAAACGACGACAGCTAAACTTTGGCTGCTTCTTGACTTTCGCAATGTGTGCGCTTGATGCCATATTGTGTTTATTGCTTAAATGGGAAGCCAAGTTCTTCCAAAAGAACCTGCGCTTCTTCTTGATTTCGTGCAGTAGTAACCACGGTCACTTCTAACCCATGACTATGAGTTGCCTCTTCAGGGGATACCTCAGGAAAAGCAATCTGCTCACGAAAGCCGATTGTATAATTCCCTTGGCGATCAAATCCCTTTTTGGAAATGCCGCGAAAATCACGCACACGAGGAAAGGTCACGCGAAGCAACTTCTCAACGAAGTCGTACATGCGCTTTCCTCGAATCGTGACTTTGACGCCAACAATCATCCCTTCACGAAGCTTGAAGTTTGAAATAGACAATCGTGCTTTGGTGCGTACTGGCTTTTGTCCAGTAATTGCTGCTAATGTCTTCTCTACTGCCTCAATAAATGCTTCGTCCTTGGTGTGCTTACCAACACCAACGTTGATGACCACTTTTTTCAACTTTGGCAATGCAAAGAGGTTCGTCTTATTCAGACGCTCTTTAAGCTTTGGTACTACTGCTTGTTGATAATGGTCTTGCAACATACTTATTTCTTCTTGGAATCAGTTTTTTTGCTATCCTTTGCTACTGGTTTATCTGTTTTTTTATCTGCTGCCTTGGTACTCCCTTTCTTTTCATCTTTTTTCTTTGCTGGCGCAGCGGTCTTTTTCACATTAGAAACATGCAGTGGCGCTGGCAGCTCAATTCGCTGTCCTGGCTCACCTTGTTTACGTGATCGCAGATGCTTTTTCAAAATATTTACCCCTTCAACGACAACGCGTTGCTTTTTTGGAAATACTTGAATAACCTTACCTGACTTTCCTTTGTCCTTGCCGGCAATCACAGTTACATTGTCACCTGTCTTAATCTTAAGCTTCATATGATTACAATACTTCTGGAGCAAGTGAGATAATCTTCTGGAACCCTTTGATACGCAACTCACGCGCTACTGGTCCAAAAATACGGGTACCTTTTGGTTCTTTACTCTTTCGATCAACTACCACAGCCGCGTTGTCATCAAAACGTACATACGTACCATCAGGACGACGGACTTCTTTTTGTTGACGTACGATAACCGCATGTACCACCTCACCCTTTTTCACGGCACCTCGTGGCGCTGCCATTTTAACGGTACAGGTAATGATATCACCAACCCGCGCATATCGTTTTTGATATCCGCCAAGTACACGAATACACATGAGCTTTTTGGCTCCGCTGTTATCCGCGACGTTGAGCATGGATTGATGTTGAATCATAGGGCTTATGCTTTGCGTGGCACAATACGAAATCGCTTACGCTTACTCATCGGGCGAATCTCTTCAATCGTTACTTTATCTCCAATGGCAACACTATTAGCTGAATCATGAACTAAATACTTTTTACTTACCGTATATCGCTTTTGATACAAGGAGTTCAACTTTTGACGATCAACACGTACGCTAACGGTTTTGTCTCCGGCAACACCAACCACAACCCCTTGCAACTGGCGGCGTCGTGATGATTGTGTTGATGTTTTTGTGTTTTCCATAGAGTAAAGTGTCAGTATGGTGCCTTATTTTTGCGAATCCGTCAAGGTAAGTTGTGCCAATCGAGTTTTCATCCGTGCAATGTCCTTTTTCAGTGATCGCAACTTACGAACCCCCTGCTCCTCGCCTGCAAATACAGCAAACGAAAGTGTTTCCTTTTCTTTCTCCGCTTCAATGATCATGTCCTGCAACTCTGCAGCATCTTTTTTGACTAAATCTTTCATCTTCATACATGCTTGGTTACAAAACGCGTCTTAATCGGCAACTTGTGTGATGCCAACTCCATTGCACGACGGGCCTTTTCCTCATCCACTCCATCCATTTCAAACAAGATCGTCCCCGGCTTTACTACCGCAACATAATGGTCAACGGCACCTTTACCACTTCCCATCGGTACTTCAGAACCTTTCTTGGTTACTGGCTTTTGTGGGAAAATGCGAATCCAGATTTTACCACCACGAGCAAGATACCGTGTCATCGCACGACGAGCTGACTCAATCTGTCGACTGGTAATCCAACAATGCTCCATCGCTTTAAGACCATACGCACCAAAATCAACATTGACTTTGCGAGTTGCAACGCCTTTGTTTCGACGGCGGCCTTTATGCCATTTACGATGTTTTACTTTCTTTGGTAACAACATACAGCATTATTTACTCTCTTGAGAGGCAAACTTATCCAATCGACCAAAATGCTCTCCACGATAAATCCACACTTTCACACCAATGACTCCATAAATCGTGTTCGCTTCTACTAATGCATAATCAACATCAGCACGAAGCGTCGTGAGTGGGATTTTTCCTTGTGAGATGGTTTCGCGACGAGCAATATCAGCACCATTAAGTCGTCCAGCTACACTTACCTTTACTCCTTCTGCCTTGGCTTTCATTACACGCTCGACCGCTTGCTTGAGCACACGACGAAACGGCATACGCTTTTCAATATCTCGCGCCATTTGCCCGGCAACGATCTTCGCGGAACGTGATGGGTCACGCACTTCAAACACTTGCACTTTAACATTGCTCTTTTTGTTGAAAAACTTATTTTGAATCTTTTTCTTCAGCTCTTCAATTCCAGCACCACCACGACCAATGATAAGTCCGGGCTTTGCCACACGCAAACTAATGGTGACATCTTGTGCATTGTGCGCAACGGAAATACTCTCAAGTCCTGCTTCACGAACCTCTTTTTCCAAAAACTTTCGCAACGCAATTTCAAGCTTCAAGTATGACTTGTACTTATTCTTACGTCCAAACCAGCGTGAATCCCAAGGATACAATGTGCCGATTCGATAAATTTTTGGATGGACTTTATGACCCATATGATTATGCGGTTTTAGCTTCCTTCTTCACTTTGGCCGGAGCCTTTGTGGTCTTGGTACTTTTTGCTTTCTTTTCTTCTGAACTTTTTGGCGTAGCCTCAGACGCCTTTGCTCCTTTTTTCTCTGGAGTTGCTACCGGAGTACCTTCCAAAATAATATGAATGTGACTCATGTGTTTTCGAATTGGTGCAGCCACACCACGTGCGCGAGCTCGCCAACGCTTGAGCATTGGCCCTTTGTCCGCCATAATCTGCGCGATACGCAAACTACTCTTATCCAAGTTAAAATTATTGGTCGCATTTGCAACAGCACTTGCCAACAATTTTGCAATCGGACCAGTTGATCGTTTATTCATCATAGTCAACTGTGCCTGAGCCTCGTCAACGTTCATCCCGCTAATCGCACGCAAAACAATCCGCACCTTCTTAACTGAGATACGCATGAAACGGAGTCGGGCGTGTACTTTGACGGTTTCCATATATTATTTCTTTTGCTCTAAACTTTTCTGCATCTTACCACCATGGCGGATGAATTTACGGGTTGGTGAAAACTCACCCAACTTATGTCCCACCATGTCCTCAACCACTACCACGGTAATAAAATCTTTCCCATTATGCACACCAAATGACATCCCAACCATATCTGGGGTAATGGTGCTGCGACGAGACCAAGTTTTAATTGGCTTTTTATCATTGTTCGCCTTGGCCTTTGTAACCTTTTTGAGCAACTTCTCGTCAGTAAATGGTCCTTTTTTCAAACTTCGTGACATATGATTATCGACGTCGTCGTTTCTTACCGGTTGGCCGGCGAGAAACAATAAACTTACTACTTGCCTTTTTGCGGTTTCGGGTCTTTACTCCAAGTGCTTTTTTACCCCATGGAGTCTTTGGCGCTTTCATACCAATACTTTGGCGCCCTTCACCACCACCGTGGGGGTGATCACATGGGTTCATTACCTTACCACGGACGGTTGGACGAATGCCACGATGGCGCATGCGACCGGCCTTTCCCCATCGAATCAGTCGGTAATCTGGATTGCTGACCATGCCAACACTCGCACTACATTCTTTGGCAAACTTTCGAATCTCACCTGATGGCATCTTCAACTGCGCGTACTTTCCTTCAAGACCCATAAGCTGCACCTGTGTTCCAGCACCGCGAGCAATCTGTCCGCCTTTGCGTGGAGCAAACTCGATGTTGTGCACAAACGAACCAATTGGAATAAACTCAAGTGGCATGCGCGTACCTAACTTCGCATCAAGTGCTTTTTGTGAACTCACTACCGTGTCCCCTACTTTGAGCCCGTCAGGAGCCAAAATGTATCGCTTTTCTTTATCAGCATATTCAACAAGTGCAATTCGTGCGTTTCGGTTTGGATCATATTCAATAGAAAGCACCGTTGCAGGATCATCGTATCGATCTTGTTTGAAGTCCACCAATCGGATGTAGCGTTTGTTCCCACCACCTTTATGACGAACAGTGATCTTTCCTTTTGAGCGGCCAGCAAATTTCTTGCGTGGGATAATCAAACTCTTCTCTGGCTTGGTTTTGGTAATATCAGCAAACGTGTCAACACTCATGTTGCGACGTCCTTTATTCGTTGGTTTGTACTTTTTAATCGGCATACCAATGATTAAACTCCTTTATGCACACTGAGTGTCTGTCCTTTTACCAAGGTGACACGCGCTAATTTACGGTCTTTGCGCTTACCGCGACGAGTACCAAAACGGACTCGCTTACCACGGCGGTTCATAATCGTCACTTTTGCTACCTCAACATGAAAACGATTCTGAACCGCCTGGGCAATCATGTACTTGTTTGCACGAGGTGACACCTCAAAGGTATAGACCCCCTCGCCCTCATGACCTGCTGCTTTTTCTGTAATATGGGTACGAACCAAAACATTTGCTAATGTTCCTCCGGTTTGTGGTACTGCTGGAGCTGGCGCTGTTTTAGCACTCTTCTCTGACACTGCCTTTTGATCAACGGTCGCCTTACCATCTTTTTTTACGACCTTGGCCGCTTTTGCAGTTGTTTTTGGCGCACTCTTAACCTCACTCGCTGCAGCAAGCTGTTCATCGGTCTTTTTCTTTTTCCACTTTGAGAAAATTCCCATATTACTTCGTATACTTGGCTTCAAGTGCCTGTACTGCTTTCTTGCTTACGATCATACACGGGTGATTCACCACATCAAGCACACCAAGCTCACCCACAAAGGTTGTGTCAACATCTTGCAAGTTATTAGTCATGCGCAACACCTCTGGACTTTTCTGATCAGTTACCACCACTGCGCGGCGATACCCGCATGGCAATGCATTTTTCATCTTGGCAAATGCAGCAGTTTTCACTTGTTCGAATGCAAGCTCATCAATCACAATCAAATTCCCTTGTGCCACACGATCAGAAAGTACCATGCGCATTGCCGCTTTTTTCACCTTCTTGTTGGTACGCTTAGCAAAATTACGTTCTTTGGTTGGCCCAAAGGTAATTCCACCACCACGCCAAAGTGGTGACCGAATTGATCCGTGTCGTGCCCGACCAGTTCCTTTTTGTCGCCATGGCTTTTTCCCACCACCACGAACTTCTGATCGGCCTTTGGTGTGTGCCAACACTTGTCGTGCATTGGCTTGTGCGGCAACCACCACCTCATGCACCACAGTCGGATTCACGTCAACACCAAATACTGCGTCCGCCAACTCAAGCGTTTCAACTTCTTTTCCAGTTTGGTTGTACACTTTCACTTGTGCCATATTATGTGGTTTCTTCTGCTTTCTCTTGCTCTTTTTCTGGTGCTGACTCGGCAGGTGCTTCATCCTGTGCTACTTCTTTTGGAGCTTCTTCTTGTTTTGGTTGCTCAGCCGAAAGTCCTTCATCAGCCTTCTGCTGTGCCGGTGCTTCAGGTACCACAACTTCCATCTCCCCTTGCGCAGCAATCATAACCAATCCACCACGCGCGCCAGGAATCGCACCTTTAATCAATAACTCGTTCTTCTCTTCATCCACGCCAACCACCTCAAGATTCGTCACCGTCACGCGCTCATCACCCATGTGTCCTCCCATGCGAGTTCCTTTAAACACGCGAGCAGCATCAGTAGCACCAATCGAACCAGGCATGCGTAACTGATCTTTGTGTCCATGAGTTGCTGGAGATCCAGCAAAACCGTGACGTTTTACTACACCTTGAAATCCTTTTCCTTTAGAAGTACCAGTAACAGCAACACGATCCCCTGTTCCAAATGACGTTACCCGTAACATATCGCCGCGCTTGAGCTCTTGCTTGGTCACAAATTGACGCAAAAATTTTGCACGTGGTAAATCCTTAAGATGACCCTGCATTGCCTTATTCATCTTTTTGGCCTTACGCTCACCAAACCCAACTTGTACGGCGCGTGATCCATCAGGACGATCACTCACGTGGGTTACCACACACGGCCCAGCGGCAACACGAGTAACTGGAATAACCTTGCCACTTTCATGGAAGATTTGGGTCATGTTGAGTTTTGATCCGAGTAAGAATTTCATAGTATAGACTTTGGGTTTCCTGATGAGCCAGGTAAACGAAAAGACTAGAAATTATCATCAAGGAATTTATGACAATTTCTAGCCTTCCTCGCAATGAAGAAGTTGTGTGAACTATCTGTAATGAATTTCTCCTAACTGTCAGCTTCGCCGTGATGTTTTCCTGCTGAGGGATCTTATCACCTTGTAACCACCAGTCGTATTAAGTTACATCTTCATCTCAATGTCTACCCCGGATGGCAGATTGAGATTCATCAACGCATCAATCGTCTTCGGGGTCGGGTTGATGATGTCGATGAGTCGTTTGTGAATGCGCACCTCATACTGTTCGCGTGAGGTCTTATGCACAAACGTTGAGCGATTGACCGTGTACTTTCGCACTTCAGTGGGAAGTGGGATAGGACCAACAACATTGGCATCAGTACGAGTCGCGGTATCCATAATCGTACGGGTTGATTCATCAATCACCGTACTATCATAGGCACGAATCTTAATACGAATGCGCTGCGTAATTTCTTGCGCGCTTTTCGTAGCCTTCGTTGTTTTTGTCGTTTCGCTCATGGTTTGGTTTTGAAAGAAACCATAATCCCGCCCTCAAGTGAGCGGGACTAGCTTTATTTCAAAATCTTCGTTACCACTCCAGCACCAACGGTTCGTCCGCCTTCGCGGATCGCAAATCGTTGCTTTTCTGCAAGGGCAACTGGTACAAGCAATTTGATAGTTACATTCACGGTATCTCCTGGCATTACCATTTCAGTGCCTTCTGGCAAAGTAACTTCACCAGTCACATCAGTGGTACGAATGTAAAACTGCGGCTTGTATCCTTTGAAGAATGGCTTATGACGTCCACCTTCTTCTTTTGACAATGCGTATACCTCAGCTTCAAACTCAGTATGTGGAGTAATAGTACCTGGCTTTGCCAACACTTGCCCGCGTTGTACTTCATCTTTCTTAGTACCACGAAGCAAAATACCAGCGTTGTCTCCTGCTTGTCCTTGATCCAAGGACTTGTTAAACATCTCCACACCGGTAACGGTTGTCTTCGTAGTCTCGTCTCCCATACCAACGATCTCGATCTCTTCACCTACTTTAACAATTCCGGTCTCAACACGACCAGTAACCACCGTACCGCGTCCTTCGATTGAGAACACGTCCTCAATTGGCATCAAGAAATCCTTATCAGTATCACGCTCTGGCTCTGGAATGTATGAATCAAGTGCATCCATCAAATCCATGATTGGCTTGGCAGCAGCCTCATCTCCTGGATTTTCAAGTGCCTTAAGCGCTGACCCACGAATGATTGGGGTCTCTGAACCTGGAAATTCATACTTGGTGAGCAAGTCACGTACCTCTTCTTCAACAAGATCAATCAGTTCTGGATCTGAAACTTGGTCAACTTTGTTCAAAAATACCACGATATATGGCACACCAACCTGACGTGCAAGCAAAATGTGCTCACGGGTTTGTGGCATAGGACCATCAGCAGCGTTTACAACCAAAATCGCACCATCCATCTGTGCAGCACCGGTGATCATGTTTTTCACATAGTCAGCGTGTCCTGGACAGTCAACGTGTGCATAGTGACGCTTGTCAGTTTCATACTCAACGTGCGCAGTCGCAATAGTAATACCACGTTGGCGTTCTTCTGGAGCTGCGTCAATTTGGTCAACATCTTTATTTTGTGCAATCTTACCAGCTGCAGCCAATACCTTAAGGATTGCTGCGGTAAGAGTAGTTTTACCGTGGTCAACGTGGCCAATAGTACCAACGTTCACGTGCGGCTTACTTCGGTCAAACATTTCTGCCATAAGTTTGTTTCGCGTGCCAGGGCAAGTCCTGACAACAATTAATAGTAATTACGTTATTTTATGCAAATAAAGCGTGGCGATTATAGCATGTAGGTTTGTGGGCTGTCAACACCGATTATGCCTTTTCCCCACGTATCCCTACTCCACCGGCTCGATATAGAATCTTTCGTCCTCAGCCACTGTTTCTGTCGTATCTTTTTCGCTTAACTCAGTCAAATTTTTATCTTGACCTACTTCTTGCCCACGCTGCTGCTCCCGCCAAAGTGCAATATCTTCGTTTGCTTGTTCAACCGGAGATGAGCTAGCAATGACAGAAGTTTTCCCCATTTTGTCCAGAAGTTGCTCATAATGAGCCACTGGCATGAGCACAAAAGACTCTTCTGTTTGTGCATCAAACACCACACATCGATCGCCTGTTTTGGCGGTCAGATCAAGAATGTGACGAAGTGCAGGGGAAATCATATCGTTAGGATTTTTTACCCTCAGCAACTTCTTGTGCAACATTTTTTGGCACCTCAGCATAGTGAGAAAACTCCATGCTTGAACTTGCTCGTCCTTGGGTCATGCTACGCAAAGTAGTGGTGTAGCCAAACATCTCAGAAAGCGGTACCAAAGACTTCACTAATTTAGCCTGTCCCTGATCAGTCATTTCTTGAACCTGTCCACGTTTACTGTTGATGTCTCCAATCACATCACCCATAAACTCCTCAGGAGTGGTAACATCGACTTTCATCATTGGCTCGAGTAATACTGGTTTTGCCAATTTAACTGCTGCTTGGAACGCGATTGATCCGGCCATTTTAAACGCTGCCTCTGAAGAGTCAACTTCGTGGAATGATCCATCGTATACGGTTGCTTTGATGTTAATGAGTGGGTAGCCGGCAATAATACCGCGATCCATTGCTTCTTTAACACCCTTTCCAATTGCTGGAATGTACTCTTTTGGAATGACACCACCTTTAATTTGATCACCAAACTCAAGTCCTTCTTTCCCTTCTTCAAGTGGCTCAACCCGCAACCAACAATGACCGTATTGTCCGCGACCACCAGATTGCTTGATAAACTTTCCTTCGGCTTCTGCCTGCGTGCGAATAGTTTCGCGATACGCAACTTGTGGGGCACCAACATTTGCCTCTACCTTAAACTCACGCTTCATGCGATCAATAATAATGTCGAGGTGCAGCTCACCCATTCCTGAGATAATCGTCTGTCCGGTCTCCTCGTCAGTACGCACTTGGAATGTTGGGTCTTCTTCTGAAAGTTTTGCCAATGCCAATCCCATCTTTTCTTGGTCTTGCTTGGTCTTTGGTTCAACCGCAACTGCAATCACCGGCTCTGGGAATGTAATAGATTCGAGAATAATCTTGTGATTTTCATCACACAACGTGTCCCCGGTGCGCGTATCTTTAAGTCCAACTGCGGCTGCAATCTCTCCAGCAAACACTTCTTGAACCTCTTCTCGAGAGTTTGCATGCATGCGCAAGATGCGTCCCATGCGCTCTTTCTTGCCTGATGTTGGATTGAAAATGTAAGAACCAGTCTTCAGCACACCTGAATACACACGGAAAAAAGTCAACTTACCAACAAAAGGATCGGTCATGATTTTAAATGCCAATGCAGAAAATGGACCACTATCCTCTGCCTCGCGCGTCATGGTCTTTTCCTCATCGTTTACATCAATCCCTTCAACCGCCGGCACATCAAGTGGACTGGGAAGATATTCAACTACGGCATCAAGCAACTTTTGCACGCCTTTATTTTTAAGCGCTGAACCACAAAATACTGGAATAATGTCATATGCAATAGTGGCTTTGCGCAGTGTCTTTTTGAGCTCCTCCACTGGAATTTCTTTTCCTTCAAAAAAGTCATTCATTTGTTGCTCATCATGCTCAACAATGGCTTCGATCAACTTTGCGCGGTATTCCTCTACTTGTTCTTTCATGTCCTCCGGCACATCAGTTTCTTCGATCTCCTTACCCATGTCATCCTTATAAATAAACGCGCGACGGGTAAGCAAATCAACCACCCCTTGAAACTTGTCTTCTGCACCAATTGGCAGTTGTGCGGCATAGGCCTTTTTGGTCAATCGTTGATGAATTGATTCCATGTCTTTGATAAAGTCAGCGCCGGTTCGGTCAAGTTTGTTTACAAAACAAATACGCGGAACATTATATTTGTCTGCTTGGTGCCATACGGTCTCTGATTGTGGCTCAACCCCAGCAACACCATCAAAAATAACAACTCCACCATCAAGTACACGCAAACTGCGCTCTACCTCGGCGGTAAAGTCAACGTGTCCTGGAGTGTCAATAATGTTAATACGAGTATCATTCCAAAAACAGGTTGTTGCTGCTGATGTAATCGTAATCCCCCGCTCTTGCTCTTGCTCCATCCAGTCCATCTCCGCTGCGCCCTCATGCACCTCACCAATCTTGTGCTTACGGCCGGTATAAAACAAAATACGCTCGGTAACCGTAGTTTTTCCGGCGTCAATATGGGCGATAATACCGATATTACGAGTATTATCCAAAGAATATTCTCGGGGCATAAATAATGGACTTAGTAACGGGCAAAGTGTGCAAATGCACGGTTAGACTCTGCCATGCGATGAACATCCTGCTTTTTCTTGACCGCATCACCTTCTCCAGTTGATGCTGCCATGATTTCACCTGCAAGTTTCTCACGCATTGGCTTGCCTTTTTTGTTCTTTGCTGCTGTGATCAACCAACGAAACGCAAGTGCATTTCGACGATTACCACGAACTGGCATTGGAACTTGATAGTTGGCACCACCAACACGTCGAGAACGAACTTCAAGCGCCGGGGTGATTTCTTTGATCGCTGCTTCAAACACTTCTACTGGATTCTTCTTGGTTTTTTCAGAAATAATATCAAATGCAGCGTACACAATATTGCGAGCGGTGTTCTTCTTGCCACGCTCCATAATATAGTTGATGAACTTGGCAATCAAAATACTCCCATATCGTGGATCTGGAGCAATTTCTCGTTTTGGAGCTGGTTTACCGCGCATAGATTATGATTTTGGTTTTTTCGCACCGTACCGTGAACGACCACGCTTTCGATTCTCGACTCCAGCAGTGTCATATACACCACGAACAATAGTATAGCGAACACCAGGAAGGTCTTTAATACGACCACCGCGGATCAGCACAATACTGTGCTCTTGCAAGTTGTGCCCTTCACCAGGAATGTAGGCTGAAACCTCAGTACCGTTTGACAAGCGCACACGAGCAATTTTTCGAAGCGCTGAGTTAGGCTTTTTCGGTGTTTTGGTGGTTACTTTCACACAAACTCCACGTTTAAATGGCGCACCACGACGAAGATAGGAGCGCTTACGCTTAAGCGAGTTAAAGGCGTACTGCATTGCCGGAGATTCAGACTTTTTCTGCTTTGGCTTTCGGCCTTTTCGAATGAGTTGGTTCATTGTTGGCATACCTGCCTATTTGAGAACAAAAAAATAACCAATTTGTTACGCGGCTATTGTACAGAAACGCTAAAAATACGTCAAGAGGTGATGAGCACAGGCTATCCCCATTTAAAACACCCACCTTGGCCATTGCATAAAGAAGTTGGTTAGCCCGGTGATAATCGGCGCCAACCAGCTAAATAGAAAGATGATAAAGACAAATACGAGAAAGATGCCCCAGCGCTCCAGGAATACTTTGACATGGTTGAGCGATGGCGGAAGGAGGGCAAACAACACTTTTGATCCATCAAGAGGTGGGATGGGCACCAAATTGAATACTGCGAGCAGCACATTGGCATAAATAATAATGAAGAAGAGTTCAGCCAATTGCGGACTTGGGAAAAAGAACATGATCAATCCAAAGACCAGTGCGAGAAATAAATTGGCAAGTGGCCCTGCTGCGCCAACCATTGCTGGGCCCCATTTGGGGTACTTAAGATTATACGGATTGTATGGTACTGGTTTTGCATAAGCAAACAAAAAATTTCCACCAGAAGAAAAGAACAAGAGTAGTGGGAGGATCAGTGTTCCCCACGTATCAATATGTACGATCGGATTAAGTGTCAGCCGACCAGCATATTTTGCCGTAGGATCGCCTAACTGATTGGCAGTCCATCCATGCATATACTCATGCAGGATCGAAGATGGAATGATCACGATAAAGAAAAACAACAAACTTGCTAAATCCATATATTTTGAAGCGTCTTGACAGAAAGCAAAGACTCGATTACACTAAGGCTACCATATTTTACACACGAACCAAAGCATATGTCTCGAGTATGTGAAATGTGTGCCCGAGGGCCGAAACGTGGAAACCGACGCAGTAAATCAATGATTGAAACTCCACGCAAGGTACATATCAATCTGCAAAGCAAGCGCATTGATGGCAAAAAGATGCGTATTTGCACCAGTTGCATGCGCACTCGTACCAAGCAAGCATCGGCACAGTAAAAAGACTCATCGCAAGCGGTGGGTCTTTTTAATTACAAAAGCCGCCAAGTCTGACAAGTAGTGGACTACGCTCATTTACTAAAATAAAAACTCACTATATACTACAAAAGTAACCATTAACGTAAAAATATGTTAGGTCCTGAAGGTGGAGGCGATCGCCTACCAGAAAGCTTTATTGTTAAATCTGAGGAAGAGCTCGCCGGCGATATTGCTACAACCGCAGAACAAGTAGAGCGCGCCAACAACGATGATGGGAAGTGTTCTGCATGCGGACACGAATCGCGAGAAGGTGCGCGATTCTGTGCAAATTGTCGCGCTACATTTTTAAGCGACGCAGAGATTGCTGCTTTGAAAGCGAAGAGTGAAAAAGCGGTTGAATAATGTATGAAATTAAAAAACTGCCAGGATGTCTGGTGGTTTTTTAATTCTTTAACAACTCTTGTATCTGCGCAAGGTGAAAATCTGTCACATCCTCCCAGCTTTGCGACATATCAAGATTACTCACCATCTGCACGGCGTGACGATAGTTATCCGGATCAAACATCCATTCAATCTTTTGCTCGAGCTCCTCTTGGCTCATCGGGTCAAACAAAAACTCTTCAGGCAACTCCACTGATAACCCGTGGCCACGTGAGAGCAATACCGGCTTACCAAATGATAGTGATTCCAAAATAAAATTCGGGTTAAACTCTGACAGTGCCGGACCAATGGCAACGGCAGCCTCTTTAATCTTTGCAAAGAGCTCATCCTGTGGAACCGACTCATGAAAGATAATGTGATTACCATGGGCAAGTTCACGTTGCAATTGTTTAAGTATTGGCTCTTCTTGTCCTTTACCAATGAGAAGTAACGTTCCTTTTCCGATTTTTTCGCGTACAGCGTCAAACGCGCGCATCAATCGCGGCAAATTCTTGTACGCTACAAAGCGTCCCGCGAAAATAATCGTTGGATCTTTGGATAACTCAGTATGAGCCTGTTCACGACGAAACGCAGGGTTCTTTACAATCCGAACGGAATCAAACGACAAATCAAAGTAGCGATTAAAAAATGTTTTCCAAAATTCGTTATAGAGTACAACACGATCAGCGCTCCGCAGTATCCATCGAATGATCTTGAACAATCGTGGCTTGTCTTTTTTGTATAACCCCTCTACATAGTACTGCGTGATTGGCATCAACCGACGCCCTGCTTGTGCTTCGCGTTCCCAAATCGGATCACCACCAATGCGAATTAAAAATGGCTTACGAGTAAACTTGGCGGCAACTCGTGCCGGCACACCAGCGGCAGTTGGATCAAATGCATACACTACATCTGCCGTTCTCGCGAAACGGATGGCATACCAAAAATACCGCAACCACTGCAGTGCCTTGTGTTGATTGCGAGAAATACGATGTACGCAAAAACCAAAATCCTTTTGTTGTGGATCATCCCCATATGCGAGCACTACCGGCTCCATTCCCTCTTGCACAAGTCGCTGTGCAATCTTCATCACATGAATTGCGGGTCCGCCAACATCAGGGTAAAAAATCCCAGAACACAATACTACTTTTGCCATAACGCTCAATTTCAACTAAGCTTATAGTACTATAGAGGTATCATATCTACCAGAAAAACGCTATGGCAGAAAACAATACACTTACGATTGGATTTGTCGGCGTCGGCAATTGGGGCAAAAAATTGTTGGCCGAATTCGCATCGCAAACAAACGTGGCATATGTACTCCACCGCGGTAACCCTGACACGATCGCCCTATTGGCGAAGGATTATCCCAATACAACTGCTACTGATTCCTACGAAAATATCGTAAACGATAGCACGGTTGATGCCATCGTGATTGCTTCCCCCACGCAAACGCATTTCGATTTTGCTAAACAAGCACTTACGGCTGGCAAGCATGTGTTTGTTGAAAAGCCAGGAACTGGTTCTCTCAAGAATCTGCAAACACTCAGTGATCTTGCGCAACAAAACAATCGCTTACTTGCGATTGGATATGAATTTGCTCACCATGCTGCCGTGCAGAAAATTCGAGAACACATCAAAACCAACCCGATCACCAAACTTGAATTTAGCTGGATCAAATGGGGAACGTTTACTGATCATGCGATCCCACATTTACTCTCCCATGAACTTTCGATTTGTTATGCACTTGGACTCAATGATTTGCAAGTAGAGCAGTGCGCAGTTGAAGGCGTGGAAAGTGAAAGCGATATTATTCACTGCATACTGCGCAACGGTAAGATACCGATCACCATGCACATCAACCGCGCAAGCAAAGAACCCAAGTCAAAACGCGTAACCATTCATACTGCCACTGGCGGACTGTTGTGGTACAACAACACACTTGCTAAATTTTCTCAAAACGTGCCAGGAGAACTCACCCCGATTGATTTAGAAGATGCCAGTGCTGTTACACGAGAGATCAAAAATTTTTGTGAATCTATCACTAAAAACAAACCACCGCTTACCAGCGGCGAATTTGGCCTTGAAATTTGGAGCATGATCGATCAGATCATGCATGTTGCATCCTCTTAACGCGCTTTCACCAAGCGAACAACCTCTTGTGCTGCTTGCACACAATTCCCCAACTTTCCTGAAAAGACATTAATGACTTTGTCGTTGATTTTGTTTACCAGTGTTGGCCGCTCATCAGTGGCATCAACATGAGGTAATACCACGCGGATAGTATACATCGATCCCACATGTTTAGCTTCTGCGATCTCTGGCATGTAATAGGTCGCTGCCTCAATAAATTTATCAAAACGTGTAATTGACGGATTGGTGATCACGCCTTTGTTCAGTAATGGTTTGAACTCTTCCGGGATCTCGGGAAACAATCCCACATTGGTCGCATGAATCGCATGTACTACATTTCCCATTACATGTAGTCCCGACTCTCCGAACGGATCAATACAGAAAAATGGCCCATCCATTACCACAGCGCTCACCCCAGAAAAGCTTTCCGGCAATTGGATAACCAACTTTTCGCAAATTTCAAATTGATATTCTCGCTGTGCTTCGGGATAGTTTTTCAAAATCGCGTTCAAGTTAGCATACGTACAATTGATCACCACATCATATGCTTCGATCTCCTGCGCTGTCGCTTCATGATTTACCATCAAATTGATGCCACGCTGAGCAATTCGCTCACGCACAATCTCACGAAGCTTGTCTGGGTCAACCAATGTTTCTTCACCTTGAATCACCACATCAAATACATTTTTGTTCACTTGTGGTAATTCTGCATTGTGAAGCGCCAAATCTGAATCTTGGCAAAATTGTAAAAACTGCGCACCACTCACTTTACTCTTCTCTTTGGGCACACAATAATAATGATTATTTTTATCGATAATGGCGTCGCCATATTCGGCAAAAAATAGCGGATACGCCTCGCGTGATGATTCACCCGTCTCACGGCTGCGTGGATAATGATATCCACGATGGAGACGGTACTGATTAATTCCTGATGCGGCACGCAAGATATCTGGCTCACGTTCAAACAGGTCGACTGGGTACCCATTGTCTGCCAATTTAATAGCAATTGTCGAACCAAATATTCCTGCACCAATTACCGCGATCTTCATATAATAAGAAGAGAATTTACGCTTGTAGACTACCAGAGCAAGCGTGTTTAATCAAGGTGGTGTATAGTATAGAGGTGAGGTATATAATGCGAAATACTATGTCGACTATCGAGCAAGAAATCGCGCAATTAAAGAAACGAAACATTCGTGTAGAGGCTGATAAAGCCTGGGAAACCAGCTGGACACGAAAAATCGTCATTTTCGTACTTACCTATATTGTTATTGCGATCTTCTTCGCTGTGGCACAACTCCCAGATCCGTGGGTAAATGCCATTGTGCCGGCCGTGGCATTTGTCCTTTCAACATTGACTGTTCCTCTATTTAAGTCGTGGTGGCTTAAAAAAATCTATGATAAAAAATAGTTGGAGCTTACTGCTCGTCGTGTGGTTTATTGCGTTTGCATTTGCGTTATTTGTACTTATCACCCTTATCAAATCTTTTGTACTGGCAGGAGTTTCTCTTTTTGACCAGAGCGGATTATGGGCCGGAATGATATTTATACCCTTTTTCATCTTTTTTCTCCTCCCGCTTTTTCCATTTTATTTCTTTACGTCCCTTGCCTATTCAAAACTGTATACGGTTTTTCCAGTACGCGACAAAAACAAAATTTATGTTAAATGGGGTCTTTATGGTATTGCCTATCTTCTAATCACGTCTGTTTTTTCAAAAACAACCAAAACGTTTTCACAACTTTCCGATCATACGATGATCGTAAACAGTCTCACCTTATTTTTACTCCTCCTCTTTGACTATCTGAGTGAAAAAATAATCCGCGTCTTTACAACCAAAAAACACCCCACAAAAAATACGGTGTTACAACCACCGATTCCTCGTAAAAATACCAAGTAAGAAAAGCGTGACAAAACTCGTTACTCCTAGAATCCACCAAAATGCTTCTGGTGTATTATTCCCGGGAAGTGGAACATTCATTCCATAGAAACTTGCGATCATCGTCGGGATCGTGAGCAAAATCGTAAGCGCAGTCAGCACCCGAATCACGCGGTTCAAATTATTAGTCATGATGGTTGAATACGCCTCACGTACATTGACCATAGTCTTAAGGTTGCTGGTACACGCCTCGATCAACTGTCCATTGCTCAACATTAAATCTTCAATTAAATCTTCGTCTTCTTCGTACAGACGAAAATATTTTCCAGACAGCAGATTGCGTAAAATCGTATTTGTTGGAATAAGCGCGGCAACATAGTCATTCAACACGCGCTCATACCCCACAAACTGAATAATATCTTTGTTGCTAATCTGTTCCAGATGCACACTCAATGCACGCACCTTACGATTGATTGTGGTGAGTTGTGCGCTATAGGTATCCATGATTGCGGAAAACACTTGGAGAAAAAACTTGGTTTTTTGTGTGGTGTTAAACCGCACGCTTCCGGTAGTGAAGCGCTTGAACACTGGGAGTGACTTGCGTGTGACCGTCATCACAAAATCTTTACCCAAAACCAGAAGAAGCGGCATGGTCTCAACTTGTCCGCTTTCTGAACCTGGCACACGAGTATAGATATAAATGTTACTCCCCTCCACTTCAAGACGAGGAACTTCGAATGGATCAATCGCGTCTTTTAAATGACCAACTTCAAGTGCAAACGTCTTGGCCAACTGCGTCATTTCGTCTTCTGATGGATTTTCAACCGCAACCCAAGAACCAACCTTAAATGTTTTTGCGGTTTTAAGCTTCGTGTCTTTAATTGTCTTCTGATAATACGTAATCATAGGCGCACATCTATTTTAGCAGATTATGCGCGTATGCTCTACTATTTCTCGTTTTGTTTCTTGTATTTCTTCCAATTGATTGCAGCAGGAATAGCACCAGTCAACACCGCAACAACAATGATCCAAAAGATTGGCAGGTCGACCAGTTGGCCAAAAAACTCTTGTGTCTTATTTATTTTCTTACACGACGGCTGTCCGGAAAATCCATCTGGTAAATACGGAACTAATCCTTCACAACACACCTCAAATTGATCAAATACATGATTGCCTTCGGTGACACAGGCGAGATGGGGAAGATATTCTTCTCCACAAAATCCACCATATACGTCTTCGATTGAACATACCGTACCATCATCTTTTGCACAAAATAAATATTCATCACCTCCTGCGCTTATTTCTTCTTGAAGCGTCATGTCATACCGTTCGCAAATAACCAAATCAGGATTAATCGCGGCATGTGTTGGTGTGCTTACCAACGCCATCATGGTAATGATAATGAGGAAAGAAAAAATGCGCATAGTAGTAGATTATTGATGAAGTACCCCACCCCACTCAACCACGGTAAACCCGCGACGAGCTGGAGGGGACAATCGCATTGGGGAAACTGCGATTGGTTGATCAAGTTCGTGATACTCCATCAAAATACGAATAACGGTATCAGGTTCTGGAGTAACCGTAAGTGGTGCGATTTCATCCATGAGTCGATTTCCATAAAACGTCACAAAATAGTATGGCGAATCACTCATGTACGGCACCCAAAATTCTCGAAAATCTTTTGATTCCTGAGGATTCAACCCTACCTGTGGGAGCGTTTTACGTAAAAACATATCAACCTCTTCCTGTGCGACAACAAACCCACGATCAAGTCCTGTGCCTTGTGTGGTGCCATGTCCTTCCCAAAACAGATATGGCCAATGCAATCCAGTGTTTACATCGGTAAGCCCGCCATCCGGCTGTGCCACCACTCGCCACCCATCATTGTATGCAGGCTCGGTAATAGTAAATCCTCCCTGCGGCTCAACTTCAACTAACACTTCGGTTGACTGTTCTGGATACAAATAAATTACCGGCTTACCACACTCTGCCAACGGCGCATATGCTCGAGATCGAAATACAACCCAGTTCCCAAAAGTATCCTCCCAAAAAAAGACCGGACGATCTTCAAGATATTCATCAATTGGAATTTTATTTATTGGATCAATCACCGGAAACTCATTCTCATACATATGCTGCAATACTGGATGGTGTGTATCAGTGAATCCATATATTGCTTGTTGTGTCTTGGTAACAACACCAATTTGCGTAAGATCTCCTGGAGCAAAAGCATCTGTATGCATGACTGAAACCCCGGACACAAACCCACATCCACCAACGGGATGACGAGTATATTCATCATGATTCTCTTCCCCATTTGACCATGTGATCCTTGGAGCATAGGTACTTTCATCAACAAAATCCGGCAACACGACATACTGATGTAACGAGCCATCGGCAACTTGTACATAATACACACTGAGCCCTGAGTAACTTGGCGCTTGTGCCTCCACAAATTGCTCTTGATATGATTGTGGTGCGCTCGTATATACTTCTCCTAATTCGGGATGAGTAAATGCAAGAACGCGATTAGGAATCGCCTGATCAAGTGATTCTGGAAAGTATGCATTCCCTACCCTCACGAGCGTTGCCCCGTTCGCTGGAACACGTATGTTGTCTGGTGCGTCAAACTCTGGTAATTCAGTTTTGGTATCAATTGCAAAATGCATGTCAAAACGATTCACCAAATGATCAACACTTTGTGAGTGGTTCGCTAACAAGCGTGCGCTGCCATCAGATGCTACTGCAAATCGATAAATAGTAAACGGCCCGGGACCACACGAATCAACACTCACCGCAACGAGTTCATACACCTCACCTGATTGCACAACAGTGAGGTCGCCAACATGATAATAGGTATTCACAATGTCTGGATCACAAAATGTAAAAGCATCTTCTGGAAGCGCGTCTGCTGATTTTACTGTAAATAATTGCTGACCTTCATATATATGATCTGAAAGCCATGCAATACTATATTCTCCTTCACCGAGCCCACCATCAATTGCACTATAGTCAAGCGCTTGTGGTGTAGATGATGCCGTTGGGACAAGAGAACGGTTGAGCGCTGTTGACACTGGTGCTACTGCGCGTTGGTTATCAAGATATTCATGAACCATGTACCCACCAAACCCTGATACCACAAATACCAATAACACAATACCAATCCAGACACCGGTTCCCATTGGGGATTGAATCGATACTGGTGGATGTGATTCGCTATGTGGTGCGGGTGGCTGTTGTTGTGTTTTATTCTCTTCCATAGTGTTGTTTATACATTACTCACGTGGCAAAACTATATGTCCATAAAAAATCTGCTCTCGTAACTCCTCGGGAACCGTAGAATGCTTCGCCAATGTTGTTAATAGTATGTCACGCTTTTGCGGCTCCATCAACTTAATTTGTAAGTTATCATTTTCCATTGGAAACAAGTATGCTTCGATCTCATCAGGGCGGATTACTAAACCAAGACTAAGTTCGGTTCGCACATCATCAGAGAAGAGCTGATCAAAAATAAAATTCCCTAGTGAGTAAAAGATCATTTTACCTTGATAAAGTTCAAATGGCTGCACCACATGCGGATGTGCGCCAATCACCACATCAGCTCCAGCGTCAATAAACGCGTGCGCAGCATCTTGTTGGCGAGTAGAAAATCGAGTGGTTTGATATTCATTCCCCCAATGCGCATAGACGATTATGACATCAACCTCTGATCGGAGTCGGGTAATCTCAGCAATAATCGGCTCATGAGGATTACCAAAAAACTGCGTATGACCAATCAATGCGATTTTCATTCCGCGAACCTCTTGCACAACCGAAAGCTGCTGCGCATTTTGCGGATCACCAAAATACTGAAGACCAAGCGCATCAAGCTCGTCATGCGTGGTAGCAAGTCCTTCATGACCAAAATTCAGTGAATGGTTGTTTGCCAAACTGACATGAGTAATGTGATTATCCCTAAGTGCTGCTACATGATCAGGGTCAAAAGTAAACGTTACGATATCCGGATCAGTTGCCACTGATGTGTGGTGCGTCACCGGCCCCTCAAGATTAGCAACTACCATATCAGCACCATCCATAAATCGAGTAATATGCGTAAATGGATATTGCGTACCTCGCTTGTCCAACGTGGTACGCACAAACCGATCCAACATAATATCCCCAAAAACGTGCATGGTGACAACATCGTTGGATGTGGGCTCCCCTTTCATCCAATACCCAGTGATATGACTTGTATTTTCACTCAAATCAGGATTTTCAGTAAGCTTAGCCGCACTACTATGGCCAACCTGCTGAAACATTGGCGCGTCAATGTGCGTAAGGTACTCAAGCAAAATAGTGAGTCCGGCTTTGGAATCAACATCGAGATGTTCGATGGTTTGAGTATTTAATGTGTGTAACAACGCCAAACTCTTTTCGTCATGAAAATCAGCAGGTGCGTCTGGGAGATAATGAGAAAAATCAAAAGAACCGATCACCATGGTATCTTTATCAACATGGCGAGCAAGCAACTTTGCAAATGTCTTGGCATCTTGTTTGGCAAAACTCTCTTTCACCACCAATGGTACGACACGTGCATAGGGAAAAGATTTTTTAACAAATGGCATAATTGCGCTTACCCCATGCTCATCTGCAAAAACTGACTCATCGAGAGTAACTGATTTACTCTGTACCAGCTTGCCGGCCAATTCACGGTCCGGATACAACGGCCCATACGGGGTTTCCCACACATATTCAGAAGTGATAACCTGGCCATCTCCCAAACTAAAATGATTTGGACTAATCACCACAACAGTTTTGACTCGATTGTCTGCCACTCCACTAAATGCTTGGGCAATATAGTGCTTGGCTAGTAAATGATGTGGCACCACCATTGCACGTGTGTTTCGCACTCCGTTCTCAGGAAACACGAAACGCATAGTCTTTGCCTGCTCGTATGCTTCTTCAAAGTATTCGAGCCGGCTCATGTATGAGTGATGTACACCGATAACCTCTCGATCAAGTGGCGCACCAAGAACAGTTGTAGCAATAAACTGTTGCGTCGCGCGATCAAGCGTGCCAGGTTGCAAATACGCATGGACAACAAAACCAGTGCTGAGCCCCAGCACAAGCCCAATAAAAATAAGAACAATCTTTCGCATGAAGATATTATACCCTATCGAGCACACAAAATCCTTCTATGTGTGGCGTTCTCGGGAAAAAATTATACAGTTGGCTATGGACAATCGTGTATGCCGATTGCAACAATTGAAGATCTCGCGCTTGGGTAGCAAGATTGCAGGAAAGATACAGTATCCGTTTCGGTCGGCTGTGCAGCAACGCCCCAATAAGATGTTTGTGCAATCCGGCACGCGGTGGATCCAGAATTACCGTCTGATCATCAGCAAGCACATCGAGTGATCGTTCTGCTGGCACACAATTGGCGGTCGCGTTGGTGATACTATTTTGTGTAATAGAATCTTGTGCATAAGCAATCGCTTCTGCATTATTATCGACCAATGTCATTGATGGAACATGGCTTGCCATTGGCAAACTGATCGCACCGACACCTGAATAATAATCAACCAGCGGGACATCCGGCAAAATCCACTGCGCAAAATCATTGAGCGCGCGAGTAAACATAGGAATATGGACTTGGAAAAAACTTAGCAGTCCAAATTTCAACGTCACGCCACCCAAATCGGTAAGGAGATGTTGCGCGCCACTGCTATACAAGAGCTCAGTTGGTACTGATGCCGGACTTTTATGTGTTGAGTAAAATATGTGGAACCCAAGAAGCTTCTCAGTGAGTTTGGGATACTGCTCGAATTCAAGTTTGTCTTTAATAAATAAGGCGGCAATCGCTTTTCCTGCTCCGTTGCTACGCACGATCAAGCTTTTGAGTGATCGAATTGGAATATCAACCGCAAGAACCCACTGCATAATCTCTTGTGCAACGGCATTGATTACTGGTTCAGCCAATGCGCATCCATCAATTGCATACCGCCATTTAGTTCCGCGTTTAAAAAATGCTAATGAAACAGACTCTCCCTCTGGTTGCACAAAACTAAACTCCATTTTGTTGCGATACCCATAGGTCAGCGACTCATCGGCAGTAAGTTGCAGATCAGGCAAGTGGATAGCGCCGATACGTGAATATGTTTCCTGCGCAATCTGCACTTTGAGCTGGTTTTCCAAATCCCAACTCATCATTTGCCATGGGCTGCACGAAAGATAATGGTCTTCACGTGGCTCAACACGCGCGGATGAGGGATTGGTTATTTGTGTCGCAATCCCTTCGATATGAGAACCTTTTTTGCGTGTACGCTCAAACTCCACGTGTTCTCCTGGTAGTGCGTTCCACAAAAACAAAGGCGTTCCATCTTGGTGCGCCAATGCTTGTCCACCAAATACAATTTTTTCAACTTCAAGACTCATCGATTATCGCCATCACCATGTAACTTCCCTCGCTCAAGTCTGGAGAATAATTTATCAAGATTGGCCTGGGCAACATCATCCATACTAAGTCCAAGCTCGGTAGAAAGTTGGGCAATATACCATAATACATCACCAAGCTCTTTTTTGATTTCTTCTTTTTTGGCGTCGGTGATTATACCAGCCTCGTCACGCAAAACTTTTTTCATTTTCTCGGCAACTTCCCCGGCCTCACCCACTAAACCAAGAACGGGGTAGACATAGTTTGTTCCTGGAGTATCGGCACCAGGATACTTCGCTGTTTTGCGTGATTGTTTTTGATATTCAGAAAAATCCATAGGTTTTTTAAACGAAAACTCCGCTACGCGGAGTCAAAACCCGTGCAGCGGGCCGACGACTTACCCCCTAAGTTTAGGTGGATGAGTACTGCCAGACGCCACGGCGACCGCGATCACACTCGTCCTATGGGTAAGGTTGTAGAGGAATATCGCACGACCCGCTGTACAAGTACTTGTAGTATACGTGATTGATCAGAGCCTGCCAAACGTGTCAAGGGGTTACTTGCGCTCTTCTTCAATATATACGTGGAGATAGTCTGCTTTATCGTAGTCGAATAACTCGTCTTCTTTGAAAAACCGAGGCACTTCTTGTTTGGCAGTCTCCACTGAATCAGAAGCATGAATCACATTACACGCCACACTCATGGCCAAGTCTCCGCGGATTGACCCTGCTTCAGCTTCTCGTGCTTTGGTAATACCGGTAATCAACCGTACCGCTTTCACCACATCCAACCCTTCCCACGTCATCACAATCACTGGAGAACTCATCATAAATGACTCAACTCCAGGATAAAATGGCTTGTCAGCAATATGCGAATAATGTTCGCGCAAGAGCGCTTCGTCTAACTTCATCATCTTCATCCCAACCAATTTGAGCCCTTTAGCCTCAAAACGACTGGTAATCTCCCCGACCAAGCCGCGTTGGATCGCATCTGGTTTTACAATGACCAGTGTTTTTTCATTAAGTCCGGTAAAGTCCATAGAATTCAATTTATTTGGGCAAACTATAGCACCACATCGGCTATTCGTCAATCAAACAAAAGAGCCGCACATGGCGGCTCTTTATCATTGGCTTTAGAATCGTCCGGCTTTAGCAACCGAGAGGAGTCGCTGGACAAAGTCAGACCAGCTTAACTTAATCCGTTGCCAGACACTGAGATCTTCGACGCGATATGCATAGAGTGGGCCATTTGGACCATAAGCACCGGTCGAGCTGTAACAACTTGTTGGACAACCAGTAGAGTCGTAGTTACATCCGGTGGAACAGGTGGTGTAATTACATGCTGATGAGCCGCCGCCGGTATTAAATCCATTATCAGAACAAGTTGGCGTGTACGTCGAATCGTAACAACCAGTTGGACATCCTGAGGAATCATTGTACTGACATCCTGATGGACAGAGACTGTAATTACATGATGAAGTGCCATCAGCACTGTACTGATTACCAGAACATGATGTCGAGCTCGTGTAACAATCACTACACCCAGCAGACGTCTCATCACTCTCACAGGTACCATTGTAATTACATGATCCGTAGCCACTGCCGCCACAATCGTTGTAACAACTGTTGTAATCTTCATTATAATCGCAGACACCATCATTGTTACAACTCCCTACACTTCCACCATATGAGGAACAATCGCTTGGACAACTACTATAGCTCTCGTCATAATCACAGTATCCATTACTATTACATGCCGTGCCGCTACCATATCCACCGCTACAATCCGACGAACAATTACCATAGTCCTCTCCTGGATCACATGATCCATCACCACAGACATTTACCCCATATGGACAATCTGCAGCACATCCTTCATACGTCTCTCCTGGTTCACAGGCACCATTGTTGTTACAGGTACTTGGATAATATCCACCACCACAATCTCCTGGACAGCTATATGCTGACTCATTAGAGTCACAATACCCATCGCCATCACATTGATCATAGCTTACACAATCCGGACACGTACTCAGTTCTCCGGAATCGCATTGACCGTTATAATTACATGTTCCAGGATTATCACTATACTGCGTACAGCCGGTTGGACAGCCATCATAATCCCAACTACAGTATGCTGTCGTGCTTCCTGAAGGACAATCAATACAGGCGGTCGGTGATGAACAACTCACCCCATCCTTAACACAGCTGTCAGTATCCGCACTATAGGTCCATCCTGGTCCACAATAGGTGTAGTCAGTTCCTCCTGAGTAACATCCTGTTGGACATCCGCTTTCATCAAAGTCACAACCGGTACTACAGGTGTCATAGTTACAGTTGTATGATCCATTACCGGTGTTAAAGCCGTTGTCGGTACAACTCCCTGTGGTTGGAACCTCACTTCCACCATCGTAACAACCAGTTGGACATCCTGAGTCGTAATTACATCCTTCGAAACAGAGATCGTAGTTACAACTATTGGTACCGTTAACATTGTATTGCGTGTTTGGACACACCTGGGACGAAGTATCGATCTGACAATATCCATCTCCACCAGGACCAACTACCCAGTAGTATCCTTCTTCACATTCCTGCGTTGGAGTAGTTTTTGCTACACATCCTTTTGGACAACCGCTGTCGTAGTATGAACATTCCATGGTGCTGTCGGCACCGGAACAACTACTACAAGCGTTCGGGTCATTACAACTGCTGTAGCCGTCTTTGATACAGAGCTGTGAATCAATATTCCAATACGAACCTTCTGGACATACAACTTCAACCGGAGGTGGCAATTCTACTCCAACACACTTACCAAGTAAGGTGTCATAGTATTCTTCGTCACCACAAGGATGGTAGGTCTCTTGTTGACAAGTGTCAGTTGCCTGATCGTACCACTGTCCATCTGGACAATCAATTGAACACTTCAACGGACAGCCATTATCTGAGTAGATACACCATTGCCCGCCTGATGGGCTACCATCATATTGACACGCACTACATACCGACGCGTCTGTACCACAGGTGGTGCCGATCTTTACACATGAATCAGTAGCGTCGTTCCATTCCCATTGGTCATCAGTGCCACAATACTGCTTGTGATCACCATCGCTCAAACACTTACCAAAGATTGAATCCCAATATTCACCTGAAGCATAATCACATTGCACATGACATTCTTGATTATAGGAGTCCCATTCTTGTCCGGCACCACAATCTTTCCAAGAAACCTTACAGGTATTATCTAAAGTGTCCCAATACTCAAACTCACCAGTACATTTCTGTGCAGCACTACACTCACCAGCATATGAAATACTTACTCCTGCCACACCGGCGTTACACTTATTGCCATACGTTACGCCGTTGGTCCCACAAACCGGCTCATACACTTGAGGACATACTTGAACCACCGGTTCGTCAGGATCAACTGGATCAATTGGATCTGGCGGGAAAATTGGGTCAATAGCACCATCGTTACAGCCATTTAACAACTCATCCCAGAACCATCCATCAGGACACACTGGATGCGGAGGAGTAGTCAATGGCAAACACTCGTCTGTTCGTTGATCCCAGAACATTCCTGCTGGACAGACCCTCGTTTCAGGTTTGGTATAGGATGGATCATCGATACACGTACTTCGTCCATAATCCCAGTACTGCCACGGAGCACATGATGCAGAATAATCACGTTCACATGTTCGCGTGTAATAGTCAAAGAAGAATCCCGGATCACAGTTGACATGGTCATAGTCAACGTAATATGGATCTATCACACAACGATCAAGCCCTGGATCATAATATTCATTCTGCGCACAGAATATTTCTGGCGGATCAACAATTAAGACCGGATCAATATCATAGTCATAATCACAGTATCCGCGATCACCAAACCACACTTGTCCATACGGACACTCAACCGGCCTGGTTGGTTCGCGGTAATACGGATCATCGACACACGAGCGTCGCTCATAATCAAAGTACTGTCCTACTGAACACTCGACAATTAACTCTCGTCGCTCGCGCTCAAGTTCTGCTTGCCGCTCGCGCTCTAGATCTTCTTCATGACGACGATATTCTTCTGCAAATCGATCAGCTTCTTGTCGTTGTCGCAAATAATCATCCTGAGCAAACGTTTGTCGATGACGATATTCTTGCTCAAGAAAACTCATCTGGGTTTGCTGACATACATCATCACACCACGGATCATTAACAAACCGCTCCTGTGCAATTCGCTTGCGCTCTTCAAACTCTTGCTCAAGCAAGTCTTTCTCATTATCCAATCGCTGTTTCAAAAATTCCGGCTGTTCATCTGGTAGGAGTTGATGATACTGTTGCCAAAAATCAAAATCCTGCTCTTGGCGCAATCGATCGATCTGATGAAAAATCTCCTGCTCCTCAGATTGCAGTCGTGCCTCTTCTAACCGACGGCGCTTATCTTGCCATTCAGCCTCAAAATCTGGTTGATAGGTTCGAAAATCATCAAACACTCGCTGATCAACCTGCTTAAACCGATCGATAGCACGATCAAGCTGATCATGGTGTTCGATATCATCGGTTCTAAAATCACGGACGTAATCTTTAAACCGCTCGGTTTGCTTCTCGACCATCCGGTCAACTAACTCTGGTTTAAAGTATCCACGCTCCTCAAGCGCATAGAAGACTTCGGTATCACGCGGATCAAGCGTTGCAAACCGCTCAAATGCCCGATCACCTTCCAAACGGAACTCTGCTTCAAACTTGGCTGCCATTTTTTGTGAGATGGTATCAAACTCACGAATAAACTGCCGCTTCTCTGGATCACGCATCACCTCTTCCTCAAGCGCGCGCAACAGCTCATGCGCTTTTGGATCTCCAGGACGCTCAAGTAACACGGCTTGCAATCGGTTGTACTCCTCCAACTGTGCAGCCGATTCAGTATCAGTAAATCGTCGTGCAAACTCCTCAGTTGCTCGTTTATCAACCTCATGCACAATCGTATCAAGCATGTCATCTTCAAAATCTAATCGATCGACAAACTCACGACGTATCAAATGATCTTCTACATTATCTCCATCAAGACGATCGAGTACACGATCACGAATCCCCTCATCATACTGGAAGTTTTCTACCCAGGCACCATACCGAGAAATTGCATACTCCTTTACTTCTTCAATCTTACGCAACATGTCTTCAGGAACACTATCTGATGTCTTGAGTTTATCCAGGAACGCAACATGGTGTGTCGCGTCTCCAGGTGCATGCTTTACATATTCTTCAACACGCTTGGCACGAATACCTGCTGGTAAATTCTCCAAGATTTGCTCAAATCGAGTAACGGTTATCTCTTGTGCCTTACGAATGGCATCCTGAACGTCATCAGCAATCGTGTCCTCAATATCTTTCAAAAAGTCATAATGCTCGATGTGGCGCAGGCTACTTCCTTCTTGCTCATCAACAACCTTGACCAATCGCTGCGCAATCGCCTCGGTGTCTTCTTCAACAGCAGTAAGAACTGCACCAACAGCCTGTGCCGTCTCTACGCGCACATCATCAAGCGTGCCAAAAAGTTCACCGAGATCCTCTCGATCAACTTCAGGTTGCTCACCCTCTGATGCCTCACGAACATGATCAAGCGTCTCCACTACTTCTTCAGCAAATCGATCAATCACCTTTTTGTTCTTCATCTGTCGATCAATCACTTTGTCCACCAACGCATCTACTTCCTCAGCTCGATCGCCTTTTTGCTCACGCAGGTCATCACCAATCTCACTAATTTGATCAAATTTTTCAGCAGCATATTCCATAGAACGTGTGATCAAATCCGGATCAACGTTCTCAATACCATGCTCATCAACTAAATGATTGATCTCCCACATTTGTTGGCTGGCATGACGAAGCTTGTGCTCTGCCTTTTTTACTTCGTCAAACGTAAATGCCTCTTGAATCCCCCACCCAAACCGTTTGATAACGTGAAACGGACTATCAATACTAATTCGCGGATTCTCAACCGCTTCAAAATCTTCGGCACTGATTTGCCGATCACGCAGCAACTCTGCCGGAACCTCCACTTCCGGTCGCTCTTGTACCGTACTGGTAGCACCAGTCTCCTGCGCTTGGGCTGGAGCGACCCCTTGAGCAATACTCAAGAAAAAAGCAGCGATCAAAACGCTGCATAGCATGATTACTCGCCGGTAACTTAGGATAGACGCGCACCAAGGCCTGAGCTTGGCTGCAAAATAATGTCCCTCCGCCATAAGAAATATAATACTAAAAAACAAAATGTGAGAGCAATGAAACTCTATATATAAGAATAGCGCAAAATACAACTTAATTCTATACAAAAATAAAACTTATCCACATCACCTCTTACAACTCATCCAGATTTCGCAAAAAACTTTTACCCCGCCAATCACCTTCTTCTTCAGATTCATAGTGCACATCGCCATCATTCAAATCACTAAGCGATCGCCAAACAGTCTTGCCCCCTCCTTCAACTGCGCCTTGTTGAACCAAATGCGCACCGATTTCATCTAAAAATTGTGATGGTTGCTCCAACACCATGGTGTGTGGATTACTGGAAAGCGGATACGTAAAATACAACTTGCGCTGCGCACGGGTGATTGCCACATAAAAGAGTCGACGCTCTTCCTCAAGCCCTCCGGGTTCTTTGAGTGCACGATCATTAGGAAATCCCGGCATGAGTAAATGCATAACAAATACCGTGTCCCATTCCAATCCCTTTGCTTGATGAATGGTTGAGAGTACGATTTTAGATTCAGTCGGAACCGGCTGTGCATCGGCTTGATACGCTGCCGAACCAAAGCCTTCTTGTAAACTTGCTTCATTGATAAATGAATCAAGATTCTCACTATTTTGGGCAAATAGTGCGAGCTGATCAAGGTCTTCGAGTCGATCACGCCAATCGGTATGCTGCGATTCTAGATACTCTTTGTATTGAGCCGAGTGTGCAACAGCAGTAATCAAATCGCTTGCTGATCGTGTTGGCACAGTTAGCATTTGATCCAAAATCTGAGTAAATGTGTACCATCCTTGTTTTGCGCGTGAACTTAGTGGCAATCCTTCCAAAGTCAGGAGCTGCTCGATGGTGCTGCACTCACGAACCTTTTGCAAAATCTTTTGCGCCGTTGCCGCACCAATCCCCTCTTGCATAGCCAACACCCGCATCCATGCAATCTGATCATCCAAATTGGCCATGATACGCAAGTACGCCATGACGTCTTTAATGTGTGCCCGTTCAAAAAACCGAACTCCACCTCGAAAATCATAGGGAATGTCTCGTTTTGCCAGCTCAAATTCCAGCGCTTGACTATGATACGCTGCACGAAAGAGCACGGCGATTCGATTACTCTGCACCCCAGCATCAAGTAACTCAAGAATCCGATTCGCAATATATGCTGCTTCATCTTTTTTGGTTTGTGCCGGAACAATATGCGGTTTGATATGCGGCTCAACCACTGATTGTAAGTTTTTCTTAAATTGTTTGCGATTATACCCGATCACCGTATTAGCCACTTCCAAAATATCAGGAGTGGATCGATAATTGGTTTCGAGCCGATACACCTTGGCACCGGGAAAATCTTTTTCAAACTCCAAAATATTTTGAATATTTGCTGCGCGAAAACTGTAAATACTTTGCGCATCATCCCCCACGACCAAAATGTTATTATGTGCACTCGCTAAATGTCTGATGATCTGCGCTTGCAAGAGATTGGTATCTTGGTACTCGTCTACAAGAACGTATTGAAATTGTTGTGCCAGACGCTCTCGCACCTTCGGCTTAGTCGCCAAAAGACGGAGAAGATTCTCGAGTAAATCATCAAAGTCCATGACATTAGCCTCATGCTTTTTTTGCTCATACTTGTTGGCCACAGTTTGGATCTCACCAAGGAGCGGGAGAAAATTTGGATACTTGAGTTCCAGTACATCAGCAATCGTAGTTTGTGCATTGCGTGCATATGAAATAATCCCATTAAGCACGCCTGCAGCCGGGAATCGCCGCGCAGTAGTACTGATATTTTCTTCTTTAATACAAAGCTTGATTAGACTTTTGGCATCATCACTATCGAGCACGGTAAAATTGTTTTGATAATCAAGGTGTGTGGCATAAGTCTTGAGTATGCGCAACGCAATACTATGAAACGTCCCACCCCAAATCTTAACCGGGCGGCCGATAAGTTGCTCTACTCGATTCATCATCTCGCGCGCTGCTTTATTGGTAAACGTCACCAGTAAAATTTGGTCTTCAGGCACGCCATTCTCAAGCAGATAAGCAACCCGATAGGTAATGGTGCGGGTTTTGCCTGACCCAGCTCCTGCTAACACCAATGCTGGGCCATCTGCTTGAGTAACCACAGGATATTGCTGATCGTTAAGTTCTGTTTGGTAATTGATCATATTTGAGTTGGTCTATTGTACCATATTGCAAATAATCCTTATTTTATTAGTTTTTTTGTTGCTAAATTTAAGAGTTTTGTCTTAATTTAGCCATATTACCCTTGACAAAACCGCTTTTTTGTGCTATAGTGTATGGTTCTTTACAGTGCTAAAATTAGATTCGATTCTCAAGATCACCCCGCGTCGTTGACGTGGAATGACTTGGGAATTGACGACCGAAGGAGGAACGTCATGGGAGAGGGTAAGGACTTCGACAAGGCCACGCACCTGGTCTTCTGGAACAAGACACTATTGACCACGAAGCCGCTCGAGGAGGTGCAGGACTGGAGTACGGCTGTGCCCACGACCAAGGACGGGCGCAACCGCTTCGCCGCGGTCTCCACCGGCAAGATCGAACAGGCCATCGAGATCTCGCGCTCCACCGGGGCGCGGATCATCGTGGTGGTGGACACCGAGCAGGTGATGATGCGCGACGCGGTCTGGTACACCCCGCTGGTGCGCTTCGGCCTGGAGCTCGGCGAGCTGGTGTGGGACTCGTGCAAGGTCAACGTGATGAACGCGGGGCCGCCCAAGCGCCTCATGATCATCCGCGCGCAGACCAACACGTACCTGGGCGACCCGGAGATCGGGGGCGAGAACTACACCGGGGCACGCGCACCGCGCATGATCCGCGCGTGGCAGAGCGCCCTGTACGAGATCCCCCTCGAGACGCTGGAGGAGCACGACGCCGCCTTGAAGGAGGCGGACAGCTGGGTGGCCTACCAGCACGCCATCAACTCGGTGCCCAGCGTGCTCACCTGCCATGACTTCCGTGCGTTGGAGCGCGAGGAGCGGCTCGTCCAGCGGCGCCGCGAGACCCCGAGCTCCTGATCCGCGCCCACACACCTTCCCGTGGGCAGCGAGGCGCCAGTTCTTGGCGCCGGAAAACCCCAAACACCGCCTGCGGTGTGCAAAATCTTAACTGATTGGTGCGCATCGGGGCGGGTTTTGTTTTTGGCGAATTTTACTTTCCCATTTGCACTTTATGATCATCCTTTCTATACTCAGCACACTATGAAACCTTTTTTTGAACTTCACAAAATCTCGTCAGATTGTAAAGCTCGTCTTGGTGTAATCCATACTGATCATGGGGATATTCAAACCCCAACATTTATGCCGGTTGGAACCCAAGCTACAGTTAAGGCGTTGGATCGCGAAGACCTTACTCGTGCTGGTGCACAAATTATTTTGGGGAATACCTATCATCTTCATTTGCGTCCAGGTGAGGATCTTATCAGTGAGTTAGGCGGCCTTCATCAATTTATGAATTGGGGCGGACCAATACTCACCGATAGTGGAGGTTTTCAAGTATTTTCTTTGGGAGCACAAAAAGAAAAAAAGAGCGCTGAGCGCGCCAGCACATCTCGCATACAAAATGAAACAGACAATCTTAATACTCCCAACGCCAAGTTAGCGAGCGTTGATGAAGATGGAGTAACGTTCCGCTCCCACATTGATGGGTCAGAACATCGATTTACTCCGCATGAATCAATCATGATTCAAAAGAAGCTGGGAGCAGATATTATTATGGCCTTTGATGAGTGCACACCTGATGCTGCTGATCATAATTACGCCCGCGCTGCACTGGAGCGCACCCATCGCTGGGCCAAACAATCACTTGATGCCTTTGCCCAAATTCCACAACAGTTTGATCACCGTCAATTTCTGTTTGGGATTATTCAGGGCGCTAATCATGAAGATCTTCGTCTTGAATCAGCTCAATTTATTGCCTCTCTTCCATTTGACGGTATTGCCGTTGGCGGAGAATCCATTGGCTATAATATGGAGGCAACTCGCGCCACACTTGATTTGATTAGCACACACCTCCCACAAGACAAGCCTCGTTATACCATGGGAGTTGGATTCTCCCCTGCTGACCTGTTTGCTGTTGTTGAGCGCGGGGTTGATATGTTTGATTGTGTTGCGCCAACTCGCATTGCGCGTAATGGTGCATTGTATAACCGACAAGTTGGTCCAGAGAAAAAATTTCGCATCAATATTACTAATGCCAAATTTGCAGAAGACACTTCGCCCATTGATGTTTCCTGTGCCTGCTTTACCTGCCAACACCACACCCGCGCCTATCTTCACCATCTTTTTGCTACGCAAGAATTGCTTGGCTATCGGCTAGCCAGCATCCATAATATTCACTTCATACTCTCGCTGATGCGTGATATGCGTTCTGCGATTGCTGATGACTCCTTTTTGAAATTAAAAGCTGAGTGGCGGCTGTAATCTTGACAGCCGCTGTTCTTTTTGATGTACTGGGTGCACCAAACAACCCGATCGAGGAGGGCACGTGCCCGGTACGCTCAATGGTAGAAATATCCTGATTCTTCATCCGTCCCAACCTCTACGAACCGTCCTGACTCAGGTGCTGCAAGGCGAGCGCTTCGGTGCTGATGTCCGGAGCGCGGGAAATCGCGAGGAGGCAGGTCGTGTGTTCGACGAGGTAGGCGACACGTGGGCAGATGTGATCGTGTTCAGCTCGGACGTGGCTGGCATCGGCATGGTCCTCACCGCGCTTCACCACATGTACGCGCCGACGGACAAGAAGCTGCTACGCGTGATGCTCAGCAAGGACGCCGGCGCCGAGGGCGATGCCTCCGCCTTCCAGGCCCACTTCATCTACTGTGATGGGAAAAGCTACGCCTCACTGGCTACGCGCATCGAGGAGGTCGCGGGTCTGGAGGTCAAGACGACTTCGCCGGATGCGCCGAGCGTCCTCCCGTGATGGATGCCTCACACACAACACAACAACCACTTCTCCCGTGTGCCTTGCACTCGGGCGTTGTTTTTATCTAAATAGTGAAAACTTACCAGTAAGTTGCTTAATCACTTCTGCTTCACCAAACATACAGATACCAACATACTCAAACTCTTCTTCTCTTTTGGCTTTCGTGTGTGCTAAAGCATCATCGGTACCAAAAAACATCGTGTCAGTAAAAATCGTAAATGGAATTTCGTGCTCTAACAATGCCAATCGCAATGTACGAATCTTATTCCCATTGTCTGCTTTCAAAATAATATACGGAAAATGAGATGGGCCGGCATGAACATTACCGTCAGCATCTGGATACTCCAACATATGCCAGTGCTCAACATGCTCTACTTGCGCAGCTAATGCTGCACTCATGTGCCCCAGTGCATTCATGAGTTTACCGGTCTCAATTTTTTTATTCAGCACCGCGACAAACCGTTTTGAATTTTCTTCTGGAAGGGTATTGATATCCATAGACTTGCACTATAGCAAAAACATGACGTCGCCAAAACTGTAAAACCGATAATCGTGCGTTTTGGCTTCTTCGTACGCACGCAAGATAAACTCTCGATTTGCATAGGCACTTACTAATACCAACAACGTACTCTTGGGTAAATGAAAGTTTGTAATCAACCCATCAACGATCTTGAACGCAAACCCTGGCGTGATAAACAAGTTGACCTCTCCTGCATACGCAACAATATTTCCATCATGCATTGCAGCGACACCCTCAAGGGTTCGTACCGTGGTAGTCCCCACGGCAATCACGCGACGACCCTCTTGTTTTGCACGCGTAATCTGATCTGCTGCTTGCGTGCTTACCTGAACATACTCTGCATGCATGGTGTGCTCATCAAGACGATTGGTTTTCATCGGTGCAAAAGTTCCCAGACCGACATGCAACACAATCTGTGCAAATTCTACGCCTTTGGTTTTGAGCTGTTCAACTAACGATTGCGTAAAATGAAATCCTGCAGTTGGCGCTGCCACTGACCCTTCTTCTTGGGCATACACGGTTTGGTACGCCTCAATACTTTGCGGCTCTTGATCTACATATGGTGGAATCGGAATATGACCATGAGCATTTGCCAATTGTCGGACTTCTTCACCGGACATTACAAACCGAACTACAATCACCCCACTATCATGTTTTGTAATTACCTTGCACACAAATCCATCAGCAATAGTGATCTGATCACCAACAGCAACTTTTTTCCCGGGACGCACAAGCGCTTTCCAATGATGTGCGTCAATAGTGGGGTTGAGCAAAAACAACTCGACATCAATTCCTTGGGACGTCTTCCCAAACAGCCGTGCCTTAAATGCTTTGGTGGTATTCCATACCACAAGATCGCCTGGTTGCAGATACTCAATAATCTCAAAAAACTTTCGATGCGTGATCTTGCCAGTATCCCGATCAAGCACCATGAGGTTGCTGTGATCACGCGGCTCAACTGAAGACTGCGCAATATACTTGCGCGGCAAATCATAGTCAAAATCACTTGTAGGTAGTGGTGGAATCATATCGTATCCTCAGCCTACTCTTCGCGCCTGAGCCAGTCAATGTTGACAATCTGAGGTAAGTGCGTTTAGATTGCTGTACAACCCTATCTTTTGGAGGTGCCCATGCAGATTACTCGCGCGCACCTCATTGATGGGGTATTGCGTGTGCTTCTTGTACTTGCCGTCCTCTACGGAGTTGTAGGGTGGTTGAGTGCGTACACGAATTCGCCACAGATCATCTTGGCCGCGCATGCCGCTTTGACCGTAATCGCGAGCGTGCTTACCGTTGGCGCACTAATGGTATTGCGACGAGAAGGCGCGCGACTACTGGCGAACCAAGCGGTCGCGACGCGATTCATGTTCGGCCTGTGGTACGTGAGCATCCTGACGTTCAACTGCGCAGTAGCGTACCGTAACTTGACCAATACCATTCCCGATGCAGTAGTGATTGGAACGTGCCTGATCGGTGCCTTTGGCGTGCTACGCGCCTTGTGGCTCCTCATGCATATCCCCACTCACCAAAACCTAATGCTTGCATTGATGCTCGGGTTTGGGGTTGCCGCCGGAACATTAGTAGCGCTTGCGCATCGCATGAGCTGGATTGCTACCGGCCTGGCCGCGCTGAGCCTGCTGAGCGTATTCGCCACACTCCCCCGCCTGCGTGCACGACGCCGTCCACGCAAACGGCGAGGGCTTCCATCAACACACCACGACGCACCCTGATGCTAACTTGCTCGGGGTGTGTTCTTTTTTTGAGATGTAATAGTGAGCGTATCGTATATTGCTGAAAGAATGAAAATGATCTGCAACACAATAAACACCATGTCACCAAGATAAATACTATATGCCTCAAGACAAAGACCTCCAATAATATACAAAATGTTCTCGCGCTTACGATTGTTGATTAGTACACCAATGGCAATAAACACCACACCAAACGCGCCGATGATTTTAAATAGCACATCCATATCTACAAAAACTTACGGTTCGCTGCATGCTCCTCAATCGTGCGGCCATAATGGACCGTACCATCTGGAGCCGTTAAGAAAAACCAAAACTCATTTTCTTGTGGATTGATAACTGCTTCAAATGCAACCATGCTGGGATTATTAATAGGCCCAAGTGGCAACCCCCGCTGCGCATACGTATTATATGGTGAGTTGACTTTGATATCCTGGGCACTAGCTGATGGCGTGTCTTTCTCCGTAATGTAATTAACACTTGAATCAACTTGGAGTGGCCACCCATTCTCGAGTCGACGCCACATAATATCTGCAACCATGCGCTGATCCTCTTCTCCTCGAACTTCTGCTTCAAGAATGCTGGCCATGGTAAGCACCTCAAAAAATGTATAGTCACGATAAAACTTTCCAGCTGAACGCTCTGCTCGCATTTCAATTACACCAATGCGCTTTTGAAATTCCGCCAAAAGCATGTTCACCACATCATCTACGGTCGCGTTGCTAAAAACGCGGTAAGTTTCTGGAAAAAGATACCCCTCTAAGCTCACATGTTCTGGCTTGTCTGCCAGTGCAGCAATCGATGTAACTGTCACCTCTGGTGCTCCTGTTTGTGTGCGATAATCTCGCGCTGGCGCTCCGGTCACTTCGTACAGCTCGTCTGCATCGCCAATAATATCTTGTTGTTCAAGATAGTTTGCAATATCACGCAAATCCCACCCCTCAATAAAGGTAAGTGTTTTTTCATCAGAAGATGACAATGACAGCGCGCCTAAAATTTTGGCAATTGCGTCTCCAGGGGCCAACACAAATGTTCCTGCTTTAATTCCACGATCTTTATTCGTTGCTCGAGCATACAGATCAAACAACCACACATCATTCTCATCAATTACCTGATGAGCAACCAACTGCCCTTCAATCTCAACCAAGCTCATCCCACGCTCAACTGTAATAGTGGCCTCTCCTGCGCCATCCATCCAATACACCCGATTCAACATGGAAAATCCATACCAAATCAAGGCAAGAGCAATAACAACGAGGATACCTTTTTTCATACTACAAATGACGGCCGTCTTCAACGTCTTTAACTTTGGCCAAGAGTTCTTTTATCTCACCACTTTTATCTGCCGGACAAACCAACAATGCATCATCAGTATCCACCACAATCATATCTTCCATTCCAAGCAAGGCGATCACCTTATCGTCCGAACCAAATACCAAATTCCCTGCTCCAGCGTGCGATACCACCCGACCACGATGCACATTGCCGCTGGCATCTTCATCCAGTAAATGTTTTACAATTTGCCACTTGCCAACATCACTCCACTGCATTTCTTCATCAACTACCATAACAATCTCACTCACATGGCTCATGAGCATGGTTTCAATCGTCTCTTTAGGAAGGGTGTTGTACCGTTCATGTACTGCCGGACCATTATTTTCTTTCATCGCCTCAACCACAGTCTGCACATCCTCCCACACGTGCGGCCGATGGTGCTTCCATAGTCGCTTGGCAGTCCCCAAATGCCACATGTACATCCCAACATGGGCAAAATGCTTACCGCTGCGCAACAACTCTCGACTCTTGGTCTGATCTGGTTTTTCGAGCCACTCTCCAATTAAGGTAAACGCGTAGGTGTGCACCGTATCAATCTGCACTCCGGGACTTAAATAACTATACCCATCACTCGGAATCATTGGCACTACCGCAGGCGCAACCACATACTCGCTATGACTTTTTAAAAACACATCAATGTCCTGAACCATTTGCCGAAAGGCATCCTCATTGCCCACATGATCATCTGCGGGGATAGTGACAATCATCTCGTCATCAGCAACATCATGTGCATGCAAGTATGCGGACTCGAGTGCAACGGCTGGGCCAGTATTGCGTGCTTCGGGTTCGAGAATAAAATTTTTGCTTGGTACCTCTGGAATCATCTCTTGCAACCGCTGTGCATATTCTTCATTACACGAAACATAAATATCATCCGTTGATTCGACCAACGGATAGACACGTTCAAACGTGTTACGCAACAATGTTTTTTCATTCAAAATCGAATGAAACTGTTTTGGTTTGTGGCGTCGAGACAATGGCCACAATCGCGTACCATGTCCACCAGCGCGGATAACAATTTTCATACCAAAGGAAGAAGGCCAAAAATTAAGGTAATAGCAAGGCCAACAAATGCCCCGCCAACAATATCACTCCCATAGTGCAATCCAGCAGCTACTCGCGAAAGACCAATGCTTAATGCAAGGGCAAGGAGACCCCAACCCAACAATGGGTATATTGAGAATACACTAAAGGCAACGACGCTCGCAAGCGCAGTGTGATCTGATGGAAAACTTTTCCAATGGGACATTGGGGCAAATACTTCTTTGATTCGAGCATGAGTCTTTGATGGGCGTGGACGCTTCACCACATTACCAATAAGAACATTCGCGACCCATGCAACTGCTGCAGCGCCCACCACGAGCCAAGCCTGGGAAAGTCCTGCTTCATACCAATGCACTCCCAATCCAATCGCGATCAGAATAAACAGCAACCATTTGGCAAAAAACGTAACTACACGAAGATGCGCCCGGGTTTGGTTTGCCCAATGATTTAACGAAAATAATAGTTGTGGTTGACGTTTCATGAAGACTACTTTCAATGCACCGACACGATCTTACAATAATGAACGACCGGTCATCTCTGCCGGCTGATCAATACCGAGGATATGCAAAAGTGTAGGTGCCACATCAGCCAAAATACCAACCGGAGGCATTAAACTTAAATCACCATCAATCACATCACCGCCCGGTCCGGAAACTCCCTCCCATTGTTTGCCGATAACAACAAACGGTACCGGATTCGTGGTGTGTTCTTTAATCATATCGCCAGTTTGGACATTGAGTAGCTCCTCACCATTGCCGTGATCAGCGGTAATCACCACCACACCGTCTTTAGCCAATGTAGCATCAACGATTTTTCCAATACTCGCGTCTATCGCCTCAACTCCTTTTAGCACCGCTTGCAAATCACCAGTATGTCCAACCATGTCAGCATTGGCAAAGTTAAGGACAATAACATCATGGGTCCCGGCCTCAACCACCTTAACAGTTTCTTTGGCAATGGCTGCAGCAGACATCTCTGGCGCTTGGGCATAGCTATCGACTTTAGGAGATGGGATAATCTTGCGATCTTCTCCAGCAAACGGCTCTTCAATGGTTCCATTTAAGAAAAACGTAATGTGCGCGTACTTTTCTGTCTCAGCAATATGAAATTGTGTGAGCCCGGCCTTGCTGATCGTCTGCGCCAAACAATTGGTTACCACTTCTGGTGGAAACGCTACTTCGACCGGAAGTCCTTTTTCATACTCGGCCATGGCACCAAAATACACATCATCAATATACTCCCGGCTAAACTTTTCAAATGCCGGAATCACAAATGCTTTGGTGAGCTGACGTGCACGATCCGGACGAAAATTACTAAAGATAATGGCATCACCTTTTTGCACGGTTGCAACCGGCTTGCCACCACTAGTAATCACTGCCGGAACAAATTCTTCGTCATACACTTTGGCGTCATAAGACTGTTGAATCAATTGCAACGGATCCTCGCCTGTATTCTTTGCCTCCCCTTTGACCATGGCATTGTACACCGACTCAATTCTCTCCCAACGATTGTCGCGATCCATGGCATAATACCGCCCAGACAATGTAGCGATTTTCCCAACACCAATCTCTTTACTCTTCTCTTGCAAACGAGCAATAAACTCTTTTCCCGTATCAAACGCAACATCACGTCCATCAAGAAATGCGTGGATATATACTTCACGTATCTCTTGCGCTTTGGCTAACTTAAGCAATTCCCACACATGCTCTTCACTCCCATGCACATTTCCTGGACTAATAATCCCCATGACATGCAACCGACTGTTGTTCTTTTTTGCATGATCAATAGCGCCGGTGAGCGCGGGGAGTTCCAAAAAACTTCCATCAGCAATTGCTTTGTTAATCCGTGGGAACATCTGATAATACACACGACCAGCACCAATGTTGAGATGCCCAACTTCTGAATTCCCCATTTCTCCTCGCGAAAGTCCAACCTCTACACCTGAGGAAATCACCGTCATAGCAGGATAGGTTTTGACCAGTCGATCAAATACCGGCGTACTTGCATTAATGATTGCATTGCCCTCTCCTGGAGGGGCAACACCAAACCCATCACAGACAATAAGGACTACTGGTTTTGGTCGTTGTTTTGCCATACCGTATCAATTATGTATTTTTGAGTTCTGTTTCAATCTCCATCACGCGATTGTATTTTTCTACCCGCTCAGACCGAGAAAGCGAACCGGATTTTAAATAATCAGCGTTTACCGCAACCGCAAGGTCAGCAATAGTCGTGTCTCCAGTCTCTCCTGAACGATGCGACACCGATACCTTATACCCATGCTGCTTTGCGAGTGTAATACAATCAAGCGTCTCTGACAATGAACCGATTTGGTTTACTTTAATCAAAATAGCATTTGCCACTCCATTATCAATACCGTTTTGCAAACGAGTGACATTTGTTACAAACAAATCATCACCTACAATCGCAGCTTTGCGCCCAAGTGCTTTGGTAATCTGCGCCCAGCTGTCCCAATCATCTTCATGCAATGGATCTTCAATAGATACCAATGGATACTTTTTTTGCCAGGAAACCACTTTGGCAATCATTTTTTTTGCTGGCCATAGTGTCCCTTTTTTCAGTTCATACTTGCCGTTAACATAAAACTCTGAAGCAGCAATGTCAGTCGCAAGCGCGATTTGTTTTCCTGGTTTGTATCCTGCTTTGGTGATCGCCCTCATCAAGAAAGAAAATGCCTGCTCTTCTGAAGTAAACCCCGGAGCAAATCCACCCTCATCTCCTACACCAGTTGCATACCCTGCCTTGTCCAAAAGTTTTTTGAGCATCTGAAATACTTCGGCGCCCATTTGCACACGCTTGGCAAATGACGGAGCAAATGGCACGATCATAAACTCTTGTACTTGCAAACCGCTTTTTGCATGTTTACCACCGTTGATCACATTCATAGTTGGTTGTGGCATGCGCCACGTTTTATTCTTGCGATCAAAAAGATTGCGGATATGGCGATACAACGGAATACCTTTTGCTCGAGCAGCTGCATGCGCCACTGCTAAGGAAACGCCAAGAATAGCATTGGCACCGAGCTTGGTTTTGTTTTCCGTGCCATCGAGCGTCAACATAATCTCATCCACTGCACGTTGCGCGGTTGGATCAACGCCGTTAAGCTCGCTTGCGATTTTCGTATTCACATTGCGTACTGCCTTGCGTACGCCTTTGCCGCCATAGCGCTTTGGATCGTTGTCACGCAACTCATGCGCTTCGTGCACACCGGTCGATGCGCCAGATGGCACACTTGCCTCACCAACAATCCCATTGCGAAGCGTCACCCGAACGGCAACAGTTGGGTTTCCACGCGAGTCCAAAATCTCGCGTGCATGAATTGATTTGATTGCGCGTTGTGTAGCCATATACTTATTATCGAAGCGCTCCAAGTGCTGGAAGCTGCTTACCTGATAAATACGCAAGCATAGCGCCTCCGCCAGTGCTCACATGTGTAATATATTGTACCATGCGATGTGTATGAAGCGCCTCAGTGGTTTCTCCGCCACCCACAAGCACATAGGCTCCTGCTTTGGCACGTTCCCCAACCGCTGCCGCCATTGCATCTGTCCCCAGGCGATACCGAGATTGCTCGAAAAAACCTAACGGCCCGTTCCACACAATCGTCTTGGCACTGCGGATAATCTCGCAGTAGAGCTTCATGGTCGCAGGACCAATGTCCATAATTGCTAATCCTTTTTTTGCCAGTACTGATCTGGTTTTGGGTATTGGCACATGACGGATATGCGTCCCGTCCGGCGTACCAATCGTGACATCAAACGGCAGCCATACTTTTTTCTGCTTTGCTAACCAGCGTGCTTCTTGGTAAAACGAACTATCTTTTGCTGAATCACCAATACGATGTCCTTGGCTCGCCAGAATGGTATTAAATACCCCGCCGGAAACTAATACCGCATCAAACCGAGGAAGAAGGTGGCGAATCACCGGCAACTTTGTCTCGATTTTCATTCCACCGATCACCAACACTGCTGGCGATTTAGGTGTAAGCGCATGATTCATTGCACCCAACTCATCTTGAACTAACAACCCAGCAAATGCTGGGAGTTGTTTAGCAAGCGCAACTAAACTGGTGTGTTTTCGATGGTTCACGGCAAACGCATCATTTACATACGCATCTCCAAGTGCCGCGAGTTGTTTGGCAAAAGCGGTATCATTGCTCAGCTCTGCTTTGTAAAACCGAATGTTCTCAAGCATAGCGATTGATCCGGGGGTGAGTTGTTCAACCTGGTGAGTCAACTTCTCACTTCCTATTGGCTCACGCAACAGCGATACTTTGGTACGCAACAGTGTTCCGAGCTGGCGTGCGATGGGCGCAAGACTCAACGCTTTGTCTGGCGTGCCGCCCGGACGTCCAAGGTGCGCAATAATAATCACGGTTGCGCCTCGATCACGCAACAATCGAAGTGTTGGTAATGAAGCGCGCAATCGCGCATCATCAATTACCTTTCTTCCTCGAAGCGGCACATTAAGATCAAGCCGTACCAGAACACGCTGATTGCGATATGTTCGGCGAGATTGTATTGTTGGTAATCGCATGCAATTACTGATGAAGTTGTTTGGTAAGCTCGTCTGCAACGAGTGCAGGATCAGCACTTCCTTCAGTGGCTTTCATACACATGCCAACTAAAAACTTAAGCACCACTTCTTTGCCAGCGCGAAACTCTGTCACTTGTTTTGGATGTGATTCAATCACCTCAGCAACCACACGCGCAATCGCGTCACCGTCGCGCATCTGTCCCAATCCATGATCTTCCATCAAATGACTTGGATCACCCCCTCGTGCCACCATCATACCGAGCAACTTTTGCGCATTGGTGCTGTTAATTTTTTCTTCATAGATGATGGTCAAAAACTCAGCGAAATTCTCATGGGTAATTTTGACGTCCTCAATTGTTTGATTATGCTCAAGTAACCGTGGCACCAATTTATTGGTGATCCACCCACCGACAAGCTTGGCAATACGCACTCGCTCTTGCTCAAGTGATACTCCTTTACTGTTCATCCAGGCACCAAATTCGGAATAAACCTGCTCGGCATAATCCCCGAGCGCTTTATTTTGTACAAAAATCTCAATATCCTCCTCGGCAAAACCATACTCTTTATCCATACGAGCACGACGATCAGCAGGCAACTCAGGTAAATTAATGTGCTGTGCTTGTGCCGCCAGGTTCATCGGTGGAATATCCGGCTCGGGGAAATACCGATAGTCATGTGCAGCCTCTTTGGTACGTTGCTTGGTAGTGATTTGCTTATCATCATCCCAACCACGGGTGGTGGTGTGCGCCGGTGGGGTACCCTTTTCCCACAGTTCAGTTTGCCGCGCGATCTCATGGTTGATTGCGCGTTCGACTGCACGAAATGAATTTACGTTTTTGACTTCAGTCTTGGGATGGAGTTCAACATCAGACAACTCAACATCGTCTTTATCTTGTAGTGGCAACAAACTTACATTCACATCACAGCGCATCTGCCCCTTTTCCATATCAGCATGAGATACACCAAGGTAGCGCATGAGCAAACGTAGCTCTTGCAGGAACACCTTGGCCTCGCTCGCGCTTTGCATGTCAGGTTCAGTAACAATCTCGGCTAGTGGCGCACTTGCACGGTTAAAATCTACCAAGGTTTTTTCACCGCGATGGAGTAACTTTGCCGCGTCCTCTTCAAGATGGAGTCGAGTAATCCCCACTTGCTTATCAATTGTACGCCCATCCTCAAGTGGTACGGTAATTGAAAACACACCATCTTCTCCTACTGGCTGATCAAACTGAGAAATCTGATATCCCTTTGGCAGATCAGGATAAAAATAGTTTTTGCGATCAAACTTTGACTGATCATTAATCCGACAATTGAGCGCCTTGGCGGCCGTAATCCCATAGGCAATCGCTTGAGCGTTTGGTGTGGGAAGCGATCCTGGCTGACCAGTACAGATTGGACAGATATCGGTATTGATTGGCGCATCCTCGGTACGGTTAGCACACGCGCAGAACATTTTGCTGCGCGTTTTAAGCTGTACATGAATTTCAAGTCCAATGACTGGTCGATATTGCATAGGAGTTACTTGGACGTCTTCCCAAGTGTTTCTTCGGCATTACGATAAAAACGATATTGCACACTAAACAGATATGGCAAAATAATGATCACCGGCAAGCTTTGGATGAAAAAGTCGAGCCATGCGGCCGTGCTTTGTGATAACCCAACCGGCAAACTACTAAAGAACATTAAGAAGAGATACTGAATTACCCGACCAAGTACTGCTCCCAAAATCCAAAGTCCAATGGTAATGATAAATACATTGAGCATCATAAACCACACACGCCCGCGCACGAGTGCAATACTCTCCCGAAGTGCTGCTATGCCTCGTGGTTTTTCAAACACCACAATATAGAACGCAAACATGAAGAAGGTAATAATGGCGATACTTGCTAACACAACCAGACTCAACTTTGGCACCAGTGAGAGTGGGAGCGCAACCAACAAATACTGCGCAACCTTGATCAAAATCAAAATCATAAACGCGACTACGGCAAGTGGCACTACCAATGAAACCGCACTGCTCAAATACGCACCAACGCCTTTGCCTTTCTTCTTAGAAAATACATCAGCCAGCATGCGCGTGGTTGCAATAAAAATCCACAACGATACTACGGTGGTCATAATGACAATCAGGGTACTCAAAAGAAACACGCCCCATGAGCCTAGAAGCTCCTTGTGCTCGAGCAGGATCGGGAAAGACTTCTCAAGTGAGGTAAGCTGTTCTGGATGCGTGCCAAAAAGATTTAAAAAGGATGCACTTGCCACAAAACTGGCAAATTGTGCAACCAGTTGTGTCACATACAGGAGCAGACCAAACCCAAGCATAGCCCCCCAGCGCGTTTTCCATAATCCAAAACCGGCGGACAACAGCGCAAACGCACTCATGAGTTGATGTTTCATAATTTAGTTGCTAAATATTCACTGAGCAAATCGCGCAGTTGTGGTTGTAGTATATCAAGTTCTTGATCAGCATTAAAGGTGTGCACCTTGCTGCCATTTTTGGTAAAAAACTCTTGAAATTCTGGGGAGCGAAAACAGGCATCTGCTTGTTTTTGAAATGCGATTTGCTCAAAGATCGCATTATCGTCCTTCTCTACCCGACCGGCCAATCGCGCAACACACGTCTCGGGCGCCACATCAAGCAACAGTAAAATATCAGGTGCGTTTTGCAGAGCAAACGCATTGCCTTCAAGTTCGGCAATATGTTCGCGCGTAATTCCTTGATCTTGTAACGTGAGCGCTTGATAACACAACGACGTGGAAACTCCGCGATCCTGAATAATGTGAATGCCACGTACGCGAGCAGGCATATGCACCCGCTTATACAGCACCAAACGATCCATAGCAAATGCAGAAGCAATCGCGTGTGCACTATATTCACGATCATGTTTTTGAATCATCTCTTGTCGAATGGCTGCTCCAATCCAGATATTCGTTGGCTCGGCTGAGATAATTGCAAAGGTATCCTCGGGAATCTCTTTAGGTTCGGGATGACGATTATGCTGCGCCCAAAAATCTTTCAACACAAACACTGATTTGCCAGCAGCTTCGAGCACCTCTTTCCAGGTAGTCATGATCGTACTCTTTCCAGAGCCATCAATCCCATCAATCATGATAAATGTTCCGTTGTTCATAATGTGGTAATCAATTTATCGAGCTGCGCATAGAGCTGCTCAAATGTTCCATTATTATCAATGGTCACATCAGCCCCAGCAGCCACTTGTGCAATTGTTACCTCAGTGCTGCGTTGATGCTCTTGTTCAAACTGCTCAAACGTTTTGGTTTGATCATCTGAATTTTCTGTCCGTGCAATAAGACGTTCATAGCGTGTGCGCATGTCAGCAGTAATGTGCACCAAGGTAAACCCGGGCGCGTCTTTGAGCACCTCAATATCCATTGGGCGACGAATGCCATCAATACACACGATACGTTTAGGGCTACGCATGGCTTCCTCGCGCACCACTTTGGCCATAATATCATCACCAAATTTCTCGCGGATCGCCTCGGACATAGTAATCAACACGTCACGAGTGTGCGGCAAAAATAATCGATCCGCCATATCACGCAACATGGTTGAATACCGCACATGCCCAACATCATATTTCTCGATCAGATAATCAGACGCTGCGCCTTTGCCACTGGCCATAGGACCAACAAAGCCCAGAATAATTTTCTTCTCTGTAGAATTCATATATTAAATACCAAACCGTGGTACCACCACTTCGTCGAGTGCGCTATGCAACTGCGTGAGTAAATCAGGGAGTTCATGATACCGGATGGTATGTTGCAATTGCGGAAAACCGAGTGCCATTCGAGAAACGCGCGCATCAATATGCGCCAACACGATTACCGGAATTTCGTATTGCTCTGCGATTTGTAACTCCATCCCAACGCCAAGTGATGGCTCATCAACAAATGCCACCATAAGCTGAGAGTCTTTAATCACATCGTGGTTAATGCGCCAAATTTCTTCCGGTGTTCGCGGTTTGTGGTTTTCTCCATCTGGACCCATGTTGGGCTCTGTGGTTTGGTGTGGAACATATGGTCCAAGATTGGCGAGCTCTAATGCACGCCCGACTTGTTCATACAGTGCGCGACGTTCCATCGCACTGTGCGTGAGTGAACCGGAAACATAGGTTTGAATCGGTTGTGACCATGCCGGTGGCTGCCAATCTACTTTTTCAAATTGCTCAGTTGCTTGCTCTACTAGATATACGTTGCGTACTCCAGCGTCGATCATGACTTTCCAACACGGCTCGCAGCACCACCAATGACCGTACAGGTACGCGTCAGTACCATCAGTGTGATTACCGTTTGCTTTTGCGTTTTTGACCGCAGCGACTTCGGAATGAATGCCGACACACGCCGGGCAATGCTCGTACCCTTGGCCACTGGGACACTCAAGGACTTGGCGCGGACAAAATAATGTGCGATCTTGCGGTGCGTCAGTGGCATTGGCACCTTGGCCAATAATTTGATCGTCTTTTACCAAGACCGTCCCTACGCGCCAGCGACACCCTTTGGATGCTTGTGCTGCATTGCGAGCTGCAACAATGTGATCGTGATCTGCTGCCACATATCCTATGGTGTGGCCTGGTGGGATAAACGGGAATGGCTTTGGGCTCTGATAGGCCATATTACTCTTTAGCGGTGATGGTGAATTGATCTTTAAGTCCGTCGAGGTTTCCAGCCTTGATAAAGTCAATCTCTTCTTTGCTGTCAGTACGTGCTTCAAGACCATAGGGAGTTGCATCCATGTATTTGGCTTGGGCAACACCATGGGTGTTTGCGCCGTCTTTCTCCAATGCCGAACTTAGTTGCTGAACCATCAACTGACACACCCGCTCACCTGGGAATAGCTTAATCGCATGGGTGGTACTGTTAAAGAGCGGAATGGTGAGGTGCCCGGAGTAAAATGCATCAACCACTCCCCCTTCCATAATCAATCCACGGCGCATCACTGAGCTACGTGGGTAGAGTGTGGCGGCAATAGAACCATCAGCAAAGGTAACCTTCTCGAGTGTGGAGATAATCACAAACTCTTTTGGTTGAATCTCAAACACTTGCCCTGGTTTGAGTTTGATCAATTTGTAATATTCTTTTGGAGATTCATAATCCAGATAATCTGCTGAAACACCTACACGACCTTGTGCGGTCATCTCTTCGCCTTTGGGAACATAAAAGCTCCAGCCCAGACGCAGATCAACGGAGTTTGGCTGCATTTGAAACGCATCGAGAGAGGGTGAAAACGTGAGTTTTCCTTCCTTTATATAGGAGAGAAGTTCTGTTTTGTTGAGCACCATATATTTTTGGACTATTTTGCTAAATTGAGTTTAGCATTGGAGAGGGTGTGTGGCAACTGGGGATTATAGGGGGCTTTTGATATTTTTAAGTGCAGGACGAGTGACCTGAGTATACTGTTGTGTGGTTCGAATATTACTATGCCCGAGCAGCTCTTGAACATAGCGAATATCAACTCCGTTTTCAATAAGATGTGTTGCAAAACTGTGACGAAGGGAATGGAATGTGGCTGGTTTAGTAATGCTTGCTTTGATAAGTGCCTTGGTAAAAATCTTTTGTGCAGTGCGCGTGGTAAGTCTCCCTCCTCTTTGAGAGAGAAATACATATGTTTTTGGTTCTCTCTCTTTGAGAAGAATCAAAAAATCGTTGTGTAACTTTTCCGGGAAAAGCGTAATACGATCTTTACGCCCTTTCGCCTGTTTAATATGAATAGTGAGCTCGTCAAGGGAGATGTCTTGCACGCGCAAACGCACAACCTCGCTCACTCGCAAGCCTGCACCATAGGCAAGTGAGATAAGTAGACGGTGCTTACTGTTAGCGATAGCGTTGATGAGTCGTTTGATTTCTGTGGAAGAAAGTACTACCGGGAGTCGGTGTGGTCTTTTTGCAAACTTGATTGTAAGATGGAGCGGCTGATGTAAAATCTCCGTATAAAAAAATTTAATTGCGCCAAGATATTGATTGATGCTTGATGGCGCAAGACCGATGTGCTGTTTGGCAAGAAGAAATCGGGCGATGTCATCTCGTGTGGCTTTTGTTGGATCAATTTTGATAGTGTCCAAATACTGCGTAAGGCAACGGAGATAGCTTTTGATTGTTTTTGGACTATAATTTCGAAGCCTAAGTTCTGTTTGTGCCTGTTGTAGATAATTTTGCATATTATGGTATTGTACAGATAGTTCGCATACTACGCAAGATTCGAGTATTATCAGCAAGAAAGTGCGGATTGAAACCAGTTATGTGCAATCCGCCTTCGCCTGCCTTTAGCGGAAAACTTTTAAATCATTTATAATTTAACTAAGTATTATGAAAAAGTTTGATAAAAAATTCGCAATTATTATTGGAGTTATCCTAGTAGCTATCGTTATAGGGATATTCTCGCAACAAGATAAAACCACCTCTCAAACTTCTGACGAAAGTGCCATACATTCTCCTTATGCAGGACAAGAAGCAAGAGGTATAAAAGCACTTTCTCAAGATGATATTGAGGGACTACTTGCTGGGGCTGGAACTCCGTTTGGAGGCATGGCAAAACCTGCCGAACTAAATGGCTATCCTGGTCCTCGTCATGTTTTGGATGCGTATGATGCAGGCGAATTTCAACTGACAAATGAACAACATAAACAAATTGAAGCACTTTATGAAGAAATGCGTTCTGAAGCCATTGAGCTTGGCGAAAAAATTATAGATATTGAAAAAGGAATTGATGACGCATTTACAGGTAAAACAATCACAAACGCATTTCTTCAAGAGAAAGTTAAAGAAAGTGCTGATTTATACGGTCAGTTGAGAGTTGTTCATTTGAAATATCACTTGTCTATGGTTGAAATTCTTACGCCCCAGCAAGTAGAGAAGTATAATGAGTTGAGAGGATACACTTCTGGAGATCCATGCGAGAATATCCCTGAAGGACATGACCCAGAAATGTGGAAATTGCATAATAATTGCGAATAGGGCGGCGGGCTACGACGGACTTGCTCACTATCGTTCGCGCCACGCTGCGCTCTCCTCCTTTCAGTCGTCGGGGCACATAACAAGGGATATACGGTTCAGCCCTCGGCTCGGGCTTCACCCAAATTTTTCTTCCGCTACGCTACAGAAAAACTTCGTATATCCCTAACGTTAGCTGAAATACGCTTTTTCTTTTGGCTCCTGACGTCGCCCATTTTTCTATAATGACCAAATTGATTTTTCATTTAAAATAGGTGTCCCGCCGTATATTCGGCGGGACGTTTTTTTGATGAGGGAAAAAACATGGAGTCACACCAGTATGCTCAGGTGTGACAATTTTTATTTTTAATCTATACTGTCCCAAACCATTTGCCAAAGAGATTTTACCGACTGAGCAATATCCCTATCTTCCACGACCACGCCAACTAGCGACGAGAAAGAAAGCAGAGCCACCTTATTGTCATAGATCAAAATTTCGTTTGGTAAAGGATATTTAGTGGAGTCAAAGAATTTTATTTGTCGTTTAGCAGTTGTGACTTCTTTTTTGTATTTTTTGTTTTCTTTTGTATCAGGCAAAAGCACTTGCACGGCAATGTGCTTACGTGTTCGCTTCTTCACATATTGATAAAAAAAATCCTCTCCAATAGTCTGCAATAGATTTTGTGGGTGAGTAATATTCAAAATCAGTTTATCTTTGCAAGCAAGGGTATCTTCATAAATACTCCGTATGCCTTCCGTACCCTCGTAAAATAAAATAGAAGGCTTATTTTTTTTGGAAGCAGTAAGCAAAGAAAGTTCCGGTAATATCTTTTTAGCAACCGATAACCGACTCTCCTGTTTTTCCACCAACGTCTCTGGTGGTACGACAATAAATGTCTGCACACCGCCGTAAATAGCACTTTGTGCAATGCCCATTTGAGATAGTCGTTTTAACACCTCATAAGCTGTAACTCTGTTAAGCCCTGCTTTTTTCGCAATTCTGCTTACTCGACTGCGTCCCAATTCCAACGCAGCCAAATAGACCTTGGCCTCTTTTTCATTGAAATAAAAATTGTTGATGAGTTCGTTAAGCATAGTATTTTGTTGTAGAAATTATTTACAGGTATTGTAGCATACATTTATTTTATTGTCAATTTAGCTAAATAATATACTTTATTTAGTAAATATCATTGACAGTATTTGATTGCCACGTTATATTTCATTGTTCTTTACAATTCAGTAAAGACGGAAACAAAGGAGAACAAAATAGGGATCTTTATCATCATTCTCACCCTCGTGTTGTGTCTTCCCATTTGCCTCCTGCTCGTTTGGATGCTTGGGAAGTCCGGCAATGGTTGGGGTGATCGCGGGAAGTAGGAGGAAATGACATGCTACGCACTGCCACAACTGGTGGACTTATCCTTTCCATCATCGGCTTTGCCGTATCCCCGTTCGCGGACATGTGGAGCTTTACCTTGATTATGCTGGGTCTCGCCATCATAAGTGCAAGCATGCTGGTCAGCATTAGCCAGAAGGTAAAGAAAAACAAGGTGGCAGGCTGGGCGTGTATAATCCTGGGTCTAGCGGGATTAGTTGTTGTGCTTGTCGTGACAAGGCAACCACTAACCCAGTCGCGCGCCATGTTGGTCATTGTGAGCGTCATCTGTATGGGTCTCGGTGTCTTCGTCGGACCACACCTGCTGATGCTTGCAAAGATCGAGAATAATAAGGGGAGCAGATTATGAGCAAAATCGACATCATGCTCACAGTCGTATGCATCCTATTGGTCTTCACTATCGTCGAGAAGGTGTGGACCATTCGAAGCAACCTCAAAAGCAAAAAGAAGGAGTGAGATGACCGAAAAGGAGGTCAATACAAGGTCGGCGGGAAATTCGAGCAATCGAAAAGTACCGTCGGCCTTCATTCATTTTTATACACATCCTACATTTTAGATAAAATCCTTAATATGGTATAGTGTAATAAATTATCTAAACCATATTAAATATGTCTCACTTAAATCAATCCCTACAAAATCGTCTCAACGACAAACTAAAACGTCTCAATTCACTCCGCCCACTTCCGAAATCAGCGGTTGAAAAACTCAGAGACCAGCTTCGTATTGAAATGACGTACAACTCCAATGCCATTGAAGGTAACTCTTTAACACTCAAAGAGACGTTTCTTGTTATTAACGAGGGGTTAACCGTGAAAGGAAAGCCACTCAAAGATCATTTGGAAGCAAAAGATCATTACCAGGCTCTTGAGTATTTGTATGATTTGATTGAAAAAGGCAAACACCATACGCTCTCCGAAAATTTGATCAAACAACTCCATATGCTCATTGTGCAGGAAACCGACAAAGAGTGGGCCGGAAGATATAGAAACTCAAACGTGATCATTGGCGGCGCTGATCATACACCACCTGACGCACTTGAAGTGTCGCAACACATGCATGACCTTGTTAAGTGGTTTTCTGCCAAACGAAAAAAACTACATGTTGTTGAGCTTGCAACGCTCACACACCACAAACTTGTTTTCATTCATCCATTTTTTGACGGTAATGGACGCACCTCTCGACTTTTGATGAACCTCATTTTAATGCAGGCTGGTTTTCCTTTGTCCATTGTCTTGAAAAATGACAGAAAAAAATATTACCGAGCGCTTGATCAAGCCGACAAGAAAAATCTTGAACCATTTGCTCGCTTTATTGCTCAATCTGTTGAGCGTTCACTAGACTTGTATCTTAAAACACTTACTCCGACAGATAAAAAACGAGAAAAATTCATGAAACTTGCTGATGTGGCAGAAAAAACTCCGTATTCCGCAAAATACCTCAATCTTTTGGCACGACAAGGCAAACTAGAGGCACACAAAGAAGGTCGTGATTGGGTTACAACCAAAGAAGCTGTGGATCGTTACATGAAAAGACGTGACAGAAAAAGGAAAGTGAAATAATTGAGTGTTGGCGGGGGCGCAATTCACCCTTTTTGATTTTCCCTCTTGCGCCCCCGCCAAATGAAAAATCAATTTGATCTATAATAGAAAAACGATCCCGACTGGGTCGGGATTAAAAGAAAAAGTGTACATCAGCTAACAGCGTGTATGAGGTTCGCTCTCTTTCGAGAGAGCTCACCCATATTGCTCCCTTCGGTCGCAACATCGCATACACGCAAACGTTAGCTGAAATACATTTTTCGCTTAACTCTTGCCAATCCATTGAGTTAATAATAGAATAAAAAAACCATGGTATTAACAATTTAATTATCTACTATGAGTACTCTCAACTTTAATCTTGCCATCGTAAACCACAGAAATTGGATGATCCAACTTAGGCCTTATATAAAAAGTGGAACGTCCAACATACCGGAAGAAAAATTTAAATCTCATCATGCGTGTAATTTAGGACAATGGATTGAAGGAGAGGCAGAAAATGAATGTAAAGACCTCAAAGAATTAGGTGATCTAAAAAACAATCATCAACAATTACATGAGCTGACAAATGAAATCATTTCTTTACACAATTCTGATAACAAGGAAGAAGCTATAAAAAAATTTGAAGAACTAGAACAAATTTCTGAAAAAATTGCCGATCTATTAACTCAGATGAAAGACGAAGTAGAGTAAAAAATGTAAATAGTTATGACCACACCAGAAACAAGGCGCCACGAACAAGAGCCTGCTGAGATTCAACGTCTCGGTGATTTTGATATGCAATATTTTCAAGAACTTGAAGGAGAAGGTGGCTGGATTGCTCTTGGTCAAGAAAACTGCGCGAACCAACGATACTTTACTCTCTACGGCAGTAAAGGAGAAAAACTAGGAATCGTCGGTGTGTATGACACCGCTGATGAAAAAAATGTAACTCACACGGTAGTAGATAATAAATATCGAGGACAAGGACTTGCCGCCAAGTTCAAACAACAGTTGATGGATGAACTTGATCTTCCGTTTATTACCATGACAATCAGCCTTGATAATACCGCATCAATCAGAGCAACAGAAAAATTACCTGGTGTTCAAAAAGTTAGTGATGAACAATACGAGCGTGATTTTGGCAAAGTGAAATACATCTATGAAAAACCAAAGGAATCATAAGCAAAGTAGCCCGGCAAAAAATTATGGGCTAAAACCAAATTGGATAAATGTAAGCATCACTGCTCTTTCTCTTTTTGGACTCATGATACTCAAAACCACTTTTTCCTGTACTGGATTAAGCTATGAAGGGTATCTCAATAACGTAAAGCCACCAATAACTGAGTGCCCAGGAAATTATATTGATACATGGGTATATCTCATTATGGCAATCGTTGTGTATGTCATTTCCAGTTTCATCTACATGAAACGCAAAAATAAATAAACCCTAAATGAAAACCATTAAAAAAATAGGAATTCTCCCCTTTGTAAAAATGCACACAGCATTTGGAGCGCTTATCGGCTTGGTTCTTGGAATATTGTATTCATTTGGAGGATTGGTAATTGACACACTGGTAACTATTGGCTGGATAACATCTCAAGAAACTCCTGGGCTAAGCTCCGGTACCGTACTCGCATTTGGAGCACTTATCGGGATGCCAATTATTTTTGCTGTTTTTGGATGTGTAGTAGGACTTGTTGGCGCTCCCTTTTATAATCTATTTGCAAAATGGTTTGGCGGGATAAAAATTGATGTTGAGTAAAAGTGAAATTATTTCTTCCTTCCCGCTCGCACCCGATCCGATTCTGTCAGATGGTGTTTTCGCAATCGAACATGCGTTGGCGTAACTTCTAAATATTCATCATCAGTCATTAACTCCAAACCGCGCTCTAGCGTCACCGGTACTGGCGGCGTTAAATTAAGTGCGGCATCAGCACCAGAGGCACGCATGTTAGTAAGATGCTTTCCTTTGATTGGATTCACAGTCATATCCATTCCTTTTGCAGTATTCCCAATCACCATGCCTTCATACACATCAATATTAGGTCCGATATAGAGCGCTCCCCGCTCTTGCAAATTCGCCAAAGAGTAACCCAACACTTTTCCGGTCTCACCAGAGATCATCGAACCCACTGCACGCTTTTGAATCTCTCCAGCATATGGCCGAAAGCCGAGCTGCTCGCTGCTTAAAATTCCCTCACCGCGCGTATCCACCACAAACTCGTTCCGATACCCAAGTAACCCACGGGTAGGAATTTCAAATTGCAAACGGATATGCGATTGCTCTGGATTCATACTAATCATCTGTCCTTTTCGTTTGGCCAACTTTTCGATCACGGTTCCGACACATTCCTCAGGCGCATCAATAGTGAGGAGCTCAAAGGGTTCGTGCTTAACTCCATCAACTTCTTTAACAATGACCTGTGGTTGGGACACTTGTACCTCATATCCTTCGCGGCGCATGTTCTCGAGCAAGACCGCAACATGCAACTCACCTCGCCCTAAAACAGCAAACCGATCTGGCATAGAAAAATCAACATGAATCCCGACATTCACCTCCAACTCTTTTTCAAGTCGTTCTTTGATCTGACGACTAGTAACATACTTTCCATCACGTCCGGCAAACGGTGAACTGTTTACCATAAACTGTAACGAGATGGTTGGTTCATCAACCGTAATCGCGGGAAGTGGGTCTTGTTTCGCATCGACACACACCGTGTCTCCAATATAAATTTCTGGAATACCGGCAATCATTGCGATGTCTCCTGCGCTGATCTGTGATACCTCAACGCGGCGTACTCCCTCGAATGTAAATAATTTTGAAATCGTTCCTTTTGTACTTGTGCCGTCTGGTTTTTTTACTACCACGGGTTTCCCAATACTAACCACCCCTTGATACACACGTCCAATACCCATTCTTCCTAAATAGTTGTCATAGGCAAGATTAAACGGCTGAAACGCAAATGGTGTTGTTGTATCACTTGGCGCTGGCGCCACATGATCGAGGATAGTCTCGAGCAGTGGACTAAGATCAGTATGCTCATCATCAAGATGCAACACTGCGGTTCCATTCTTCGCAATCGCATATACCGTCACAAAATCAAGTTGTTCGTCATTAGCACCAAGATCCATAAACAATTCCAACACCTGATCGTGTGCCCAATCCGGTCGCGCAGCTGGTTTATCGATTTTGTTGAGCACGACAATTGGCTTAAGACCGAGCTGCAAAGACTTTTTCAGTACAAACTTGGTTTGCGGCATTGGGCCTTCTTGGGCATCTACCACCAACAACACTGAATCAATCGACCGCAACACGCGTTCGACTTCAGAACCAAAATCAGCATGGCCTGGAGTGTCCACAATGTTAATCTTGGTATTGTTGTAGATTACCGAAGTATTTTTTGAGTAAATCGTAATCCCACGCTCTTTCTCAAGATCGTTTGAATCCATGCCAGCATCCTCGTCGCTCATCATCCCGGTTTGCCGCATCAGTGCATCGGTTAAACTGGTCTTGCCATGATCAACGTGTGCAATAATTGCAATGTTTCTAATATCCATAGTTTCGAGTGAAAAACGCCCTGCAATAGGGCGCAACCGAGCGAGTATATCGCGTATGGCCTCTTTTGTCAATTAGTACACAATCCTGATACAGTGGATGTATACTTTTTGAAAAGTTATGTCACAACAACAATATTCCATACGTGCAAAAGTCTGGCTCTACCCCGGCATGGCCGGGTGGCATTTTGTGACACTCCCTAAAACACATGCACAAAAAATCAAAAAACAATACTCCAAATTACGGCGTGGTTGGGGATCGCTGCCGGTACACGTGACTATGGATACTACAAAATGGAAGACTTCGATTTTCCCAGATAAAAAATCGGGCTCGTATCTATTGCCGCTTAAAGCCCAAATTCGTAAACAAAAAAATATCGTTGTAGGTAAAACCATCCATTTTTCTATTCAAATTCAAGTATAATCTTTCTCTGCAATACATATGAAAAAACACATCTTTACCGTTACCATCCTTACCGCCGTAATTGTCTTTTTAGGAGCGGGCTGTGAATACGTGGAACCGATCAGTGACACCACATCCCCACCACAGCAAGAAACCAAAACACAATTAGTTGAAATCGGTCACGAAGCATCTTGTATTCAGCTCGCACTCCAAGACAAAAATGGGACTCAACAAGACGTCCCTGCAGAACTTCAAGAAGTATTTTCTTGTGCAAACGCAAGTATAAAACTTTCCCCCAACGAACGCTTTGTAGTTTATGAACACGACGTTTCACTTAAGCTCTATGATGTGGGAGACAGCAACACCACGCAGATGGTATCGTTTCACCCAACACTCGAAGGCCTCAGCTGTGTTTGGTATAACGATAGCCAAACAATTGCTTGTGCAGCAGTAAATCAATATGAGTATTCTGGACTCACAAAACTATTTGTACTTGAAATTGATGAAGACGGAGCGCTGATAGACAAACACGACTTTGCCCAAGCACCAGGCGAGACTATTGATTTTGTTTGTGGTTCAACCTGTGGCACTGATGCCTTTTGGTTTGAAGACGAACGTACCATTGGCTATCACGGCCACAATATAATTGCGCCAGAGCAAACCTTTTTTGTTGAGTTTTGATTACTGAAAAAATCTCCTACCGCACAACCTGATAATGCAGTTTGATCGTGTTTGCATTAAGCATTTGGGAATCGAGTAATTCCAAGTCGGCGTCTTGAACAACACCATTAAATAATGGCACACCTTGGCCAAAAATTTTTGGTTCAACCGTCACCACGACTTCATCAATCAATCCGGTGTTCAAAAATAATCCATTGATGGTTGCTCCACCAGCCAAGATACACTTTTCAAAACCTCGCGACTCTAGCTCTTTTGCGATCTCTTCGGGCGAACGGTCTGTGAATTCCACTTGATCTGGAATTGACTCAAATTTGCTGGTGTCATGAGTCATTACTTTTATCAATCGCCCAGGCAATGGCCGACCAATGGTCGCATACGTCTTGCGTCCCATGATCATTACCCCAGCCTCTTTGGTCATAGAGACAAAAAGTTTTTTGTCTTCTTTACACGTCCAATCTAAAGACAAATGCTCGCTATCGCGACCAATCATCCCATCGAGTGTTATTGCCATGAGGAGAATCATCTTCATACTACAGCACAATGTTCATTCCTTTGATTGATTTTTGCGGATGATACTGCGACTTAAGCTTGGCGACAATCTCTTTCACCAATTCAATATCCCCTTTCTCCGCGCGATCATAATAATCTGCTTGTGCCTCAAACTGAATCGCCGGATGCGTGTCTTCTCGCTCTACTAATTCCCACGCATGTTTATAATGAATATCATAAATGTGGGCATTGCTAATGGTGTGTGTGTACTTACCCGGCTTCACCCCAATCTTGGCCGCCAAAATATACATCAGCAAGGCAAACCCGCCAACATCATGCGGGCACCCGAGCATCATGTCATTACTCCGAACGACATTATGCATGTGCAATTTGTTCCCGATAATATTGACGGTAAACGTGTACGGGCATGGTACATTTTTTTTGCGCGTCCCGGTTCCAAGACCATCATCAGCTGGATCCCAGGTTACCACCACGCCATGACGCGAACCTGGCTCTTTATCCAAAAGGTGAACCAAATCATCTAATTGATCCCGACCAAAATGGTGTCGCCATCGGTACCCATAGGCTGCCAACACTTTGCCGTCTTCCTCAGTAAAGTCATCCCAGATTTTGGTAAAGTGGTTCAAAAACTCATCCGGCCGTTGCGATCCCATGATAAACCACACTTGTTCTGCCACAAAAAGCTGTACTGGAATGCGCCGCAACGTCAACAGCGGAAATCCGGTATCGAGCTCAAACGTTAAGCCAGGAATAATTTTAGTGGAATGGCCGGTGCGCTCATTGAGCTCCTCCACTCCCTCATTCATAATGCGCAAAATCGCATCTTTGTATTGTTGGTCAAATTGGGCCATAGGTTTTGCATGTTTCACTCAGCTTACCACCCATTTAGAATTTCAAGCAAACCACTGTCTCCGCCCGCCTGTGGCAACATAAATCACAAACCGACGCCAGTGGCATCGGTGAATGGTTGTGTTGAATTGTTATCGTCGAGCCTGACGGCGGCGGCGCTCGCGAATCCACTTGGAGTACCAGTTACCGCCGTTTGGATTAACCAGGTGCAACAGGACTCCCAGCACGTCTGTTAGGAGTCGCGACAAACCACCGGTCTTCCGCAACGGTGCCAAGCGCACGTCCAGACCGCGGTACACACGCCGAAACGTGATGTAAAACCGCAGACTATGCACGAGGTAGGCAACAATGGTGATCTGTGTGTCAGCAGCGCTTGAGTCGCTGACCACGAGATCAACGACATGATGAACGTTCTCGTACGTGTCAACGCTGGTCCACTCCCGACGGATCACCTCACGAGGCACGCCATTTTCGACAAGCCAACCGAACATGATGTTTGCTTCGGGCTGGCTTTGCACTTCGATGGGTCGGGTTCTCCCTCCGACAACCGCGATCATGTCATAAGCGCCCGATCGCCACAACCGGAGCGCGTGATGCAGGTTGTCGTGCATCATGCTTCCCATGACACGATCTCCCTGCGCCGGTGGATACCCGGCAATCAGGAGAATGTTTTGCCCCACGTCTTAGCCCTCCTTATCCAGTGGAAACAGAAAATAACGTATCACAAAAAAGATCCCTTGTCAACAAGCGCTGGTTATCAACATCCCAACGAAAGGAATCTCCGGTATACTACACACATACTATCTCTCCACTATGGACTACATCATCGTTGCCTTACTGGTTCTCCTTTCTGGAATGTTCTCAGGCTTAACCCTTGGTCTGCTGAGCCTCGATAAAAGCGATCTCGAGCGTAAAATATCTCTTGGAAATAAAGATGCAAAAAAAGTATACTCCGTGCGCAAACGGGGTAATTTGCTACTCTGCACGCTTTTGCTTGGTAACGTGGGCGTGAACTCTGCAATTGCAATCTTCTTGGGTGACCTCACTAGTGGAATGATTGGTGGGTTGGTGGCAACAGGTTTGATTGTGATTTTCGGTGAAATCATTCCACAAGCCACGTTTTCTCGTTATGCACTCCAAGTAGGCGCACGAACGGTCTGGATGGTACGATTTTTCATGATTATCCTTTATCCAGTGTGTTGGCCGATTGCGGCAATACTCAATAAAACGCTTGGTGAAGAAATTCCAACGGTATATTCCAAAGGTGAACTCATGAAAATTGTTGAACAGCATGAGGGATCGCTGGCAAGTGATGTTGATGCTGACGAAGAGCGCATTATTAAAGGAGCACTTTCCTATTCAAGCAAAACAGCAGAGTATGTTATGACTCCCCGAACTGTGGTATTTGCCCTACCTCTTGGAATAAAACTAGATGCTAAGACATTGACCAAAATCAAAAAAGAAGGATTCACCAGGATTCCAGTCTATAAAGACGTTATTGATAATGCAGTCGGGGTGCTCTACGCCAAGGATCTTATCACACTCACCCCGGGCAAGAAGATCGACAAAGTCTACAAAAAAGGTAAGGCACTCACGATCTCACGTGATACTAAACTTGACGTGCTACTCAATGAGTTTATTAAAGCCAAAACGCACATCGCATTCGTTGAAAACGAATACCAAGGGCTTGAAGGGATTGTGACACTCGAAGATGTGGTTGAGGAAATTTTACGCCAAGAGATTGTTGATGAAACTGACCATGTGGTTAATCTGCAAAAGAAAGCACGCAAGACCAAGACAACAGCCAAATCGCGAAAACGAAAATCCTCAAGAAAAAAATCCTCATAATCACGAACACCGACGAGAAACGTCGGTGTGTGGTTGTGTTGAGTTGTGTCGCCGGTGCGGTGGTGCGCCTGCTAATCGCGACGTCGATTCCCCCGCTTTCTTTGCCTTGGCGTCTTCTTGCCAGCAGCAATGGCGCGTGCTTTCGCGCGCTGTCGACTTGTTGGCCGTCCCTCAATGCGGGCGGTCAAGTCAGACCACTTGCGTTGTTCGCGCTTGACTTTGGAAGTACTGCGGTCGTCGTTGCTGATGCGCAGCCACACCTCCATCATCAGCGCCAGGGCGTGGTACTCGACCTTGAACACCTGGGTCGGGTTGGTGTAGTGACAGACGTATGCCCACTCAGACGTGTCCGTGATTGAACCGTCGTCGTGGTACATGGTCTCGGTCTCGAACGCGCCGACTTCCATGGCTTTGGTCATCACCCAGTCCGCGCTCAGATCGTGCCACTCGAGCAAGATCGAGACGCGTGGTTGCTGAAGCCCATCGCCGTATACTACTTGCAAACAACACCTCGCAAGTCCAAATTTTGATGTCAGAGAACAGATGCCAAACGGCAAATTATCATACTATATTTTCTCAATCTTGTCAAGAATACTAAAAACACCTCGCCGTGCGAGGTGTTCTATCTATTATTTTTGCCCTATCGTTGTTGTGCCTTACCGCCGTCCAAGCTCCACCACCATCTCGACCAACCGATGCGAATAGCCGTACTCATTGTCATACCACGCCAACACTTTTACCAAATCACCATCCACCACTTTAGTAAATGCTAAATCTACGATTGCGCTGTGCGGGTCACCAATAATATCACTACTCACAATTGGCTCTTTCTCTACACGCAAAATATCACGATACAATATATTTTTTGCTGCTGCCTCAAACGCGGCATTCACCTTGGCAACGGTGGTTTTTTTCTTGGTCACAATCGTAAAATCAGCACACGAGCCAGTAGGAACCGGAACCCGAATCGCCATACCATCAAACTTGCCTGCCAGCTTTGGGATTGCCTCAGTGGTGGCGATAGCAGCGCCGGTTGTGGTTGGAATAATATTAACTGCAGCTGCGCGTGCGCGCCGCAGATCCTTATGTGGTGCATCTTGCAAACGTTGATCTGCTGTATAGCCATGTACGGTACTCATGAATGCTTTGGCAATTCCAAATCGCGCATCCATAATTGCCATCACTGGTGAGATGCAATTGGTAGTGCAAGACGCGTTATTGATTAAGCGATCTTTTTTCTTAAGTGAATGATCATTCACCCCACGCACATAGGTCGGCACATTACCGCCTTTTCCCGGCGCGCTCACAATTACTTTCTTTGCCCCTGCTGCAAAGTGCTTACTCGCTCCTTCTTCAGTTCGAAACACACCGGTCGATTCGATCACTACATCAATATTCAGCTTAGTCCAAGGAAGTACCTCAGGATTTCTGTCAGAAAACGCCGCAATTTTGGTTTTGCCAATGGTAATGGAGTCGTTAGTAAAGCTCACCTGCTGATCATATGGCCCATATACGGAATCGAACTTTAACAGATGTGCCAATGTCTCATTGTCAGTTAAATCATTGATTGCAACCACCTGCACGTTTTTGTTCTGGAGTGCGATCTTTGCTGCATGCCGACCAATACGGCCAAAGCCATTGATTGCGAGACGAATTTTTTTTGCCATACAATTGTATACTTACGTTGTATCCGTATTGTACCATGAGGCTACCTCTTACGCACCTGTGAGAGCCATTTACGATCAATCGCTTCTTCCAGATCTACACCAAATTGATCAGCGATCACAATGATAAAACACAATACATCAGCCAACTCGTCACCAACATTTTTACGCGACTCCTCTTCTGGTAAATATTTTTCTGGCCGCGATCGACGCTGATGCACAATTACCGCTTGTGCCAACTCACCCACCTCTTCAGTGAGTTTGAGCACAGAAAAATCTTGATCAAAGTTCACCCCATGCTTTTTGGCATAGCGATCTGCGTTTTGTAGCACAAGTTTTGAAATTTCAGCAAAATCCATACACGATTAGTTATGAGATTCTTTTTTGTAAATTGCCATATCTTCATGACGTGTAAACTCAACAAATCGATACCGGCCATTAGCAGCGCCTTCTAGATCTTGAAGATGATCTTGATCAGTTACGAAATACTGGTATTGCGACCGCACCACATAATGATTCAAGTTGGTTGGACCAACCAGAATTGGTTCGACGTCATGTTGATACTGAAAATACCACGTAGACTCCGGCAAGATGTATCCACGATACCACTGCTGTACTCCGTGTACCACCACTTGTTGTGCGTCTGATGGAAGCGATAACGCAAGCTGTTGTATTGAAGAAGTGTTTGACTGCAATACATATTGATAGGTATGTGCCACAAACATGCCACCAGAATACAGCACTGCAGCCAAGCTCAACGTTGCTGCAGATCGCTGCCACCAATGCCGCTCATTCCAACCACGACGGACAAAATCAACAACCGTATACGCAACCACATACATCATCGGCGGAATAAGAGTAATGGCATACCAATGAAGTTTGGTCTGCATGATCATCAGTGGAACGATAATCACTATCATCCAGATAAGCGGCAACCACAACGTGTGACGCTTTGCAGTCCATAATCGATACAAAGCATAAAGCAACGCCACAATTACCAACACACTGAATATGATTCCTTGTCGATCCCAAAAATACTCTACGTAAAAATACCAAGGCCCGCCATGCGTTTGAATCGGCATACTAATGCGAGATAAAAAGTGTTCCATTACATATACATTCCAAAATTGCTGGCCGTGCACCCATAGTTGATGGATATGCCAAGGCAATGCAATACCAAGCAGCACCAAAATAGTGTACCCGTACACTTTGAAAGCAAACGCGCGCCACGCACCAGTAACAATGAAATACACCAAACCAATCAGCAGCACAAACACTGCTGGTGTGCCACGTAACATCACCAACAAACCAACCATTGCTCCTGATGCGATTAACATTCCCGGACGATGTTGGCCAACTGCTTTTACTAAAAAGTAAAGCGCCGCAACAGTGAGTAACAACAGACCGGTATCCAGATCACCGGTGCGTGCCATATGCTCATGCAGCATTGCGGGAGTGATAGCAGTGAGTATGGCGCTGACAAACGCGATATGTTCGTCAAACAATGCTTTGCCCAAAAAATAGATCAATAGGATTGAAATAAAAAAGTATATTGCTGAAGGGAGGCGAACAGCAAACTCAGTTACTCCAAAGAGTGCCATTGATCCGGCCTCGATCCAAAATCCAAGTGGTGGCTTTTCAAACCACGGCTGTCCATGCAACTGGAGCGTAAGACTTGGCTGCTCAAGCATCTCGTGCGATACAATCGCGTAAATTCCTTCGTCCCAATTTTCAATTGCTCCTGCTCCCAAATTCCAGAACGAAACAAACCCGGCAAGGAGAATCAGCACCAACAGATACCAACATCGGATCGGCCGTTCACGAACACATCGACTGATTTGCTCTGCCACTCGTCGACCACGGATCATCCATAACCGCCATATTGCTTCAAACACAATGCGCTTTGACATCTTAGATTTACCTTGGGTGCGATCAGCAAACGTAATCGGCACTTCGGTAATGCGATGTCCGTGCGAGGCTGCGCGGTATTTCATTTCAATTTGAAAACTATATCCGCGTGATCGAATCCGATTAAGACCAATCGTGGTAAATACATGGGTTCGCCAGGCAGTAAACCCACCGGTAAAATCACGAATTGGTTTTTGCAATACCATCCGTGCATACCAACTCCCTAACCGACTGATCATGCGACGATGCCATGGCCAATCCTGCACACCACCACCATCAACATAGCGAGAACCAATCACCACATCATGTGCCTCAAGCTGGTCAATCATGTCTTGGATGTGAGCCGGATCATGCGAAAAGTCGGCATCCATCTGCACCACGATATCGTAGCCGTTTTCTTGTGCATGGGTAAATGCTTCAAGGTAAGCACCAGCGATTCCGGACTTATGCGGGCGAGTGAGTAGATGGACGTGTGGAAACTGCTCTTGCATCTGCCGTACTACTTCAGCAGTACCATCTGGTGAGCTATCATCTACTACAAGAATCTCAACTCGTTCGCCATAGAGGGCATGCAAGCGTGCAATAAGTTCCGCGATATTCTCGCGTTCGTTATAGGTTGGGATTATGGCTAATATACGTTGCATAAACTTGCAGGTACTATACCGAAAAGTGCGCTAAAATCAAAAAGCCCCGCTGCGCGGGGCTTTTCCAAATCATATTTCTTAAGCTTGCATCGCTTCCTCAACTTCTGCCAAATAATCAGTCTCCTCTTTTTCAATCCCTTCACCCAACTCATATCGTGCAAAACGACGCACAATCATTTTCTCACCAATCTCGGCAGTCTTCTCTTCAAGCAACTGCTGCACACTCTTGTCCTCATCCTTAATAAAGGATTGCTCGAGCAAACACACCTCGGCGTAAAACTTGTTCATCTTACCTTCCACAATCTTCTCAATCATCTCAGCCGGCTTACCCTCAGCTTTAAGTTGCTCGGCATAGACATCTTTCTCACGCGCCAACACATCAGCAGGCACCTCTTCACGAGACACATAGTGCGGCGCTGCTGCTGCAATATGCATTGCAATGTCACGAGTCAACTCAACAAATGCGTCGTTCTTTGCCACAAAGTCGGTCTCTGAGTTTACCTCAACCAATACCCCAACACGCCCCTCACCATGAATATAACTTGCAACACGTCCCTCAGCTGCCACTTTTCCAGATCGCTTGGCTGCCTTAGCAGCTCCTTTTTTGCGCAACAAATCAATTGCTTGCTGTTCATTGCCATTTGCTTCTTCAAGTGCGTTTTTCACGTTCATCATGCCCGCGCCAGTTAATTCGCGGATTTTTGAAATGGTTTTCAAATCAATTGCCATAGATTTTCCTCCTTACAATTACACTGGATTAGAAATTTTGATTGGTGCAGACTTCTTTGGCGCTGCCATTCCTTTCGCTGGGACCACTGTTGCTGGCGCTGCCTTTTTAGCCAACTCGCGACCTTCATTAATTGCATCAGCCAACACATTGGATACCATCGCGATCGAACGCACCGCGTCATCATTTGCCGGAATCACATAATCTACTACTTTTGGATTCACATTAGTATCACATACCGCTACAATTGGCACGCCTTTGACTTTTGCTTCCTCGCGTGCGGTCTTCTCATGACGAATATCCATGATAAACACCGCGTCTGGCATTTTATCCATTTGCTCTACACCTTCCAAGTACGACTCAAGCTTAGCGATTTCTTTATCAAACATCACGCGCTCTTTTTTAGTGTACTTTTCAAGCTCACCTGCTTCGCGTGATGCTTTCATTTCACGAAAACGCTTGAGCAACTTTTTGATCTCTTCAAAGTTGGTAATAAATCCACCAAGCCACCGTTCGGTAATGTACGGCATGCTACACTTTTGCGCTGCTTCTTTAATCGGTGCTTGCGCCTGACGCTTGGTTCCCAAAAACAAAACTGTACCACCCTTGGCAGCAACACCTTTGACAAACTCTGCAGCCTCGGCCAAGAGTCGTTGGGTTTTCTCTAAGTTAATAACGTGTACGCCAGAACGAACGGCGAAGATGTAGGGTTCCATCTTTGGGTGCCAACGATTTTGTTGGTGACCAAAGTGCATCCCGGACTGGAGCATCTCCAGTAGAGTGGGCATTTTTGCCATAGTATATATCTCCTTTTAGCTTCTCTTGGCGCTTGAGCGGCCCGCCGCTTGCGCGGGTTGGGAGGATCACCCAAGGAAAGTGCCAAGATGAATGATGAATAACTGGCGATAGTCTACCTGGATATCGATTATTCGTCAAGAGTGACGGCTGAATACTTCTTTGTGATTTGAGTTAACCGTTTGAGCAATACCTCACGATCCTCTCCTACACATACGGCGTATCCGGTATATCCATCCAAAAACATCGCAGAGGTATCATAAAACGTTGCAAAATATTCCCCTGATCCTTGGGTAAACGCGTCTACAATATCGCCGTGCATGACATCGTGTTTCTGATCACCTTGTTGATTCGGCTTAATCTTACTGTGTACCCATGCATGATCATATTGCATATCAGCATAGTTAGTCGGTAGTGTAGCTGCCCCATCAAGCGCACATTCAATTTCAGTTTTCACCAAATCTACTCCTACTTCTTGAGCAAAAAGTACCACACACGCATACCCACCCTGACGACGAGGATTAAGGTCAACAACCATGACTCTACCATCCTTGGTAATTAAAAAATCGCAACCAAACATGCCACGGAATCCCTCACCCGAAAGTGCATTTCCAATCGCTTCCGTCATGGCAATAACCTCTTGTTGCTGCATCTGATCGATTGCAGTGGGATATGCATTCCCCAAATAGCGCTTACCCCGCATAATCTGATCACTAATTGTCGTAACAACCGTCTTGTCATGGTCAATAACCATTGCCGTAGTGTTAGGCTCAGCAATAATATCGGTAATGATCTCGCTCACCAAAAACGGCCCTTGCACATTCACGTCTCGCATGGCAGACAATAGTGCCTCACGAGATGATTCATTCTCTACTGGCCCACTTTCATTTCCACCAGAAGTATACGCAGCGCTGAGATAGTAGGGATACGGACGCGCAGACAGATCAGCTCTATTACTTACCGTTTCAGCCGGAACATAGGACAACCCAAGCCTAACAAACAGATCATGCTGAGTAGTTTTGGCGTCATATTTTTTAGAAACCTGAGGATCTGGACCAAGCAATGTATAGCGCGCATCGTGTGCAAAAAATGATGAGGTCGTGCTATGCACATATACGGTATCTTGTTTTTGCAAAAGTTGGTCAGCAATCGCCTGAACCTTTTTAGATTGCAAAAACTCAGCATTCAAATCTTCGTATTCTGGTAAATCAATCACCGGTCGATTTCGATCACGACTTTCCTGCTCACCCTTTGCATTCAAAATAATGTAATTCTCTTTTTCAAAATGGGTACATGGGATTGCATTAAGTACAAAAATAGGCTTTACCAGTACACCCAGACGCCTGGATAATTCTTGTCGATACAACTCAACCACCGCATCAAAACGCGGTCCAAGCAACGTAAAAAAATAATGCGTACCATTAGTATAGATATTGTCTTCAAGATGAGTAATCATATGTGCTCCATCATACCCATATTCCTCCCCAAAAGAAAGACTCGCAAGCAGTATTGACAACATCATATGACTCCTATACAATACCCCCGCATTCAAAAAATCTATGAAAACAGCGATTCATCCAACCTATAATACTGCGATCAAAATCACCTGCGCCTGTGGTGAGGAATTTGAGGTTGGTTCAACCAAAGAAGCGGTTCGTATCGAGCTATGCAACAAGTGCCACCCGTTTTACACTGGTAAACAAAAGTTTGTGGATACTGCTCGTCGCGTAGAAAAATTTCAGGAAAAAGCCGCAAAGCAAGCAGCAGCTTCTGCAACCCGCAAAGGAAAGAAGGCAAAGCGCGCTGCTCGTGCTGCCAAAAAATCAGCAGACGATTCAAAATAAATATTGGGAACACGTGTTTCATGCTATGCTGAACACGTGTTTTTATTTTGCCAACACCCTCTATGACTGATTATCATGCAAAACTCAAAACGATTGAACAGCAGATGCAAGACCCTGCAATTGTTTCTGATGCCAAACAAATGAAAACGCTTGGTCAAGAATATAATGAGCTTAAAGAAATCGTCGCTGCTACTGATAAGGTCAACGATTTTACCCAGCAAATTGCCGATACCCAAGAGATTACTAAAGGTGACGATGCCGAACTTGCCGAACTTGCCCGTGTAGAACTTCCCGAGCTTGAACGTGCTTTGGCGCAAGCGCAAGAACAACTCCAAGAATTTACTCGCCCCAAAGATCCACTCGACAAAAAGAATGTAATTGTTGAAATCCGCGCTGGGGCTGGTGGCGACGAATCCGCACTGTTTGCCGGTGAGCTCATGCGGATGTACTTAAAGTATGCTGAATCCCAAGGATGGAAAACCTCGCTCATGAGTGAAAGTCATATTGGGATTGGGGGATACAAAGAAGTCATTTTTGAGATCACCGGAACCAATGTGTACAAAGACATGAAGTATGAAATGGGGGTTCATCGCGTACAACGCATTCCCGAGACAGAAAAATCCGGACGCATTCATACCTCAACAGTCAGCGTGGCCGTGCTTCCAGAAATCGAAGAGAAAGAATTTGAGATCAATCCGAATGATTTACGCATTGATACGTTTTGTTCCAGTGGTGCGGGTGGGCAAAGTGTGAATACGGCATATAGTGCGGTGCGAATCACGCATCTGCCAACCAACACCGTTGTCTCGTGTCAGGATGAGCGATCACAGACACAAAACAAGATTAAAGCCATGAATATTTTGCGCGCGCGTCTATACGAACTTGAGCAAGCCAAACAAAAAGCAGAACTGGACGCTAAACGCAAAAGCCAAATTGGTACTGGTGATCGCAGTGAAAAAATCCGCACCTACAACTTTCCACAAGATCGCGTGACTGATCATCGCATTAAAGAAAGCTGGAATAACATCCCCGGAATTCTCAATGGCGATATCACCGATATTATTGCAAAACTCCGAACAGCTGATTATCAATCAGCCCAAGCGTAAGTATGTCTCGACTGGTTGGCAAACTCATTGCGCGCGCCAGTGCTGATATTGACCGGCTCGATGCTGAATTGTTACTTGCACACGCCACGAGTAAAGACCGCGCTTTTTTAGCTGCGCATCCGGAGCACAAACTCAGCATCAGTGAGCTGTGGCGTTTTTTACGCAACGTTCGCCGTGCGCAATTGCACGAACCAATTGCATACATTACCGGCCATAAAGCATTCTTTGGGCTTGATTTTGCGGTGGATTCGCGCGTGCTTATTCCTCGCCCGGAAACCGAGCTCATGGTCGAACGCGCACTCGAGATTCTTACCAGTACGCCCCATCATGTCATTGATGTTGGTACTGGTTCTGGATGTATTGCAATCAGTATTGCTGTACGCTCGCCAAAAACAACTATTACGGCGACTGATGTTTCAAATGACGCATTGGCAATTGCCAAACACAATGCACAACAACATAAGGTCGACACGCAAATTACGTTTGTGCAAAATGATTTGCTTAATAATCTTAACCATGAATCTTTGTCAGATCTCCCACTCCTGTTCACGATGAATCTCCCGTACATCTCAACCGCGCAATACAAGACTTTACAGCCAAATGTGAAAAACTTTGAACCAAAGCTTGCCCTTGAATCAGGTGATGATGGCCTTGATCTCTATCGCAAAATATTTGCACAAATTGCTACGCTTCAAAAAAAGCGTCCTGAAAAAAGTATAAGACTCCTCTGTGAAATCGATCCTTCACAAACGCAACACATAAAAAAAACGATACATGACTTGCTGCCGTATCGCGATATTGCGATCCATCAAGACCTCGCTGGTCATGATCGAATGGTAGAGATAGCACTTACTCAATTTCAAAAATCTCATCAACCGCAATAGTCTGCGGAACCACCTCTACCCAAATCTTTCCCGGTGCCAACGCAATCGGAAGATTATCTTTATCAACAAATGTTGTCCGTCCCAAGCGACGATCTTTATTCCATGTCCCTTCAATTTTGATTCCATCACGATACACCGTAACATCGCCACTACCGACCATATCAATGGCAAGTCGTCCCACATCGTCAATCACCGCAGTATCAACTCGTTGCACAATCACGGTATCAGCCACAATTGCTGAAGAAGCAGCATCACGATGACGAGTATTGTTTTGATAACGATTAAACTGCCCGGCATCTTGATCCCATTCCCACTCAACAAAGTTACTGGTATCTTTCCAGGCAATACTTACGATTGCAACTTGTGATTCATCTGACTCTTGCACATCATCCAAATCGTAATTCCACTCCCATGGCACAAACTCGCTCTCGAGTTGTGTTGAAAAATACTGAGCATGACCGTCTTCTAAATCTTCAAGCGACGTCATGACGTTGTGCGGTGCGACATTTTGAGTACTACGCCAAAAGAGGTGACCTCGAGAAAATTCATTAATATCTGCAATGGTGCCAGACTTCAACTGGGTTAATGCTGTTGGCGATCCACCAACATGAGCAAAAATCGCATCATACTCAGCAGCGACATCAAGCATATACGGACGCGCACTGCGTACCGGACCAATATCGCCATCATAGGTGCTGGTTACTGACGCCAACCCAGCACTCGGATACATAGGATATAAGGCAAGGAAGCGAGTAAATATTCCTTCAACCGGAATCTCATACACCACTGAAGCATCTGCCAAACCAGATTGTGGACGTGAGTCAGGATGGTTATCAAGTACAACTGCGGTAACAATTGGAAATTGCTCAGTCAGTTCTGGAACCAACTCTCCATCTAACCCTCGCGGAAAACCAACCAATTGTCCATCGGGATTTTCAACAACAACAATATCAAGCGGCGGCTCAGCACAGCACACGCGATAATACAGTGTATACGCAGCATACGCTCCGGCAGCTAACACGATCACCAGCAAGGAAACGCCAAACACCGCCTTGCGCGAAATCGCAAGACGGCGTTTTGATTTTGGCTTTTTTCCTTCTCCTTGCCCCATGGGGATTTATTCTTTTTTCTGTGCTTCTTCTTTTGGCGCTTCTGCCTTCGCATCTGCTTCACCTTCTGGCGCATCTTCTGGCTTCTCGCCTTCAACCGCAACACCAGCCACATCTTCTTCAACGGCCTCGTCGAGTTTCTCCATTTCCTCGACCGTACGTGGCGCTTCAACAAATACGACGGTGTTGGTCTCATCAGACAAAATGGTAATCGTGTCCGGTACGCTCAAATCTTTCACCGCGATTGAATCTTCGAATGTTGCCAGTGATGCCAGTGGGACTTCAATACTCGAGATCAAATCTTTTGGTAAACATTCAACCTCAACTTCGGACACATTGGTGATCAATGTTCCGGCCAACATCGTAACTGCTGCTGCCTCGCCGGTAAACTCAAGAGGAACTTTCACACGCATCTTCTCTCCCATCTTAATCTGGCGAAAATCCACATGCGTAATATTGCCAAACACTGGATCACGTTGGATATCTTGTACCAACACTTTTACAGCATCTTCTCCATTATAGGTACAGTCAATCAAACTGGAACGTCCAGCCTCTTCATACATTTTTTGAAAGTCGTATGCTTTCATCTGAACGGAAACCACTTCGCGATCAGGGCCATACAGCACGCCAGGAATCACTCCGCTTTTGCGCAATGCTTCAAGTTGTTTAGTGGTAGTTTCTCGCTTCAAGAGCGTAATGGTATGCGTCATACTATTTTACTTTTGGTATTGGGTAATTGCTTTGGTAAATGTTGCGCCGCTTCTGAGTCGCACATGCATATCAATCACATCATCAGCGCTCAACGGCTTCGCGTGTCGAACGCGCAAATAATCTTCTGCACTCATATCACTGATAAAGCCAAACGAGTTCACTCCATGACTCCCATGATGCATAAGCGCGATTAATGCGTTACGACAATTACTACACCGAACATGAACGACCGTTCCATTGCTATGTTCTTGAATCACCCGCGCCATAAGCGGATTAAACTCTGCGTCGCACATCGGACAAAAGTTGACCATACGGCCAGGGACCGCATCGAATTCTGACGGAAACGAGTCATGTTCCATAGTGGGCAAAAGTATAGATAAGTAACGGAAATATGTCAAGAAGTGACTGATATGCTATACCGGTTCAACATATTGATGCTCTTGTACACCAGCACTTCGATGGACACTTAATAGTATACCAATAAGTATCAAATGAAGCAGCAACGAGCTTCCACCAGCGCTCACAAACGGCAAGGCAATCCCGGTTACCGGCATACTACCAAGGGTGGCGCCAACATTAATACCCACCTCACCAAAAATTAACATTGTGGCGCCAAGCACCACAAACAATCCAAAATCATCTTTGGCCGCCAGCGCAATACGAATCAATCGATACCAGAGTGCGATAAACGCAATAAAGACGACCGACACCCCAATAAAGCCAAGTTCTTCAGCAATCACCGAAAAAATAAAGTCGGTTTGTGCCTCTGGCAAAAATCGAAGTTGTGTTTGCGAACCTTGTCCTAATCCTCGACCAAATACCCGACCAGATCCCACTGCAATAATTGATTGTTGAACATTATACCCGGCACCAAGTGGGTCACGATTTGGATCAATAAAGGTCATGATACGATCTTTTTGATACCCCTGCAGCACAAATAACCACCCCAATACCGCAACAACCACCAAACCAACTGCAAGTAACAATACATATCGCCGCTTAATCCCCACCATTAATACCAGTCCGAGCCACACGACAAACAACGTAATCGCCGAACCCAAGTCTGGCTGGAGCAATACCAACAGCACCGGCACCACTGCATACAACGCGGTTTTACTAAAAAAGGTAAACGTGGCAAAGGCGCGGCCAGAGCGTTCGATCAAGTACGCCATAAAAAGCACCATACCAACTTTCATAAATTCAACCGGCTGAAACGAAAACCCAGCAAAAATAATCCACCCACGCGTCCCTCGAATCTCCACCCCAAACAGCACCACATACAACAACACCAACACCCCCAACACATAGGCGAGCAAACTATAGGATCGCCACGCACTTTTAGGCACACGCGATAATGCAAACATCAACACCAGTCCAAGCACCAAAGCAAACACTTGCGTCTTGGTCTGCCCAAACCCCAAACCTCGACCAAGATCGATACTATAAATTGCCGCCAACCCAAACGCCGCAAGAGTTAGCACAGACAAAACAAGCACCCAATCAGTGCCCAGCAAAAAACTTCGAATTGCGCTATACGATCTTACTCGCATAGTGGTCTATCCTGCATACAACTATTGATCCATATAAATAGTATCGTCAAAGACCGGAATATAACTATAGATTTCCAGATTATTTACCTTGAGTCCTGGTTGCAACAAGCGTACATCAATATCCCGGATCTCGCCACTTTTAAGCTGTGTCACCTCTGTGCGCTCAATCGCTTTCAACACCGAACCATTTTTAAACAATACATACATCGGCACACTCCAAAAATTGTACGCGGTGTTGTTTTGGAGCGTAAATAAGGCCCGATGTGCTTGAACCGAATCCGATTCTTGATCAGTACTCGCGGTAATCAACTGCACATTACGCACTTCAACATTACTGTGCTCTTGAACATAATCAACCGGGTCAGGAGCCAAGTGTGCTGAGACATGATACCACCGTACATGCTTAACATCGATGATGGCATTGCCCGGCCGCTGAACCGTCTCATACCCAAGATGCGCCACAATGCTTTCTTGCCCAGGTAAAAGCATAATCGTCTCACTTGGCGTCTCCCGCGAATCAAAGACAAAACTGTATTCGATCTCCACATACCAATCGGTATTGTCATTAACTGCAATGGTCACAAAATCATACAAATCATCAGTGCCACGCAACACATTCACTTTTTGAAAGGTGGGATTACTTGGCGCAAGTTTTTCATGATACAAACTAAACGGAACTTTGGAGCGCAAAAAATGCTTGGTCTCTACTGCCTCTTGGTCTTGTCCCACAGCAAAATAATACCCAATCGAAAAAAGACCATAGCCAATTCCACCAACACCAATCAAAAGTAATATCCCTACAAACGTGTAGCGAAATCCCGCTTTGCGACGCAACCACCACTCACCCCACTTGAGTTGGCGAGTACTCAAACTATGTTCGTTCACTGGTCGATACTGTTCAAATGTTTCACGCTCTTTTGCCATAGAAAATGTATGTCAATTATACGCTATTTGTGCAAAAAAACCCAGGCAAAACCGGTTGCCAAACACAGCTCAAAATGCTAAACTAGGTGCGTAGTATTTTTCTGATCTATGCCGAAAAAAGAAGCGAAACCCAAAAAAACTCCAGTGAAAAAATCATCAAAAAAGGCTGTAGCGCCCAAAGGTGGCTATGATTCCAAAAACATTCAAGTGCTTGAGGGCCTTGAAGCAGTGCGCAAACGTCCGGGAATGTACATTGGTTCGACCGGTGTTTCTGGACTGCATCATTTGATTTGGGAAATTGTCGATAATGCCATTGACGAAGCCATGGCCGGACATTGTGACAAGATTACCGTCACACTCAACGCCGATGGTTCGGTCACGGTCACGGACAATGGTCGAGGTATTCCGGTTGATATTCATAAAAAGTACAAAGTAAGTGCGTTGGAGTTGGTACTTACCAAACTGCATGCCGGTGGTAAATTTGGTGGCGGTGGATACAAAGTCTCTGGTGGTCTGCATGGTGTTGGTGTTTCCGTAGTAAACGCTCTTTCTAAAACACTGATTGCAACAGTTCATCGTGATGGAAAAATTTGGGAGCAAGCATACAAACTCGGGGTACCAGCTAAGAAGATAAAGGCTACTGGCAAGACCAAAACCACCGGAACCACCATTACCTTTACTCCTGACGATTCCATTTTTGACACGCTTGAGTTTGACTGGGTAACCATTCTCAATCGTATGCGCCAACACGCCTATTTGACCAAAGGTGTGGAGATTGTGGTCTTTGATCAACGTGATACCCAAGCACAACAAGAATATGTGTTTTACTTTAGTGGCGGTATCAAATCCTATGTTCGCCATGTTAACCACAACAAAGAACCAAAGCATCCGAACATCTTTTATGTAGAAAAAGAGCAGGACGATGTGCATGTTGAGATCGCGCTGCAATACACGAGTGAGTATAAAGATGCATTGTTTGCATTTACCAATAGTATTTTAAACCCGGAGGGTGGTTCGCATGTTGCTGGATTTAAAACTGCACTTACCCGTACGCTCAACTCCTACGCGCGTAAGAAAAATATTCTTAAAGAAAAGGACGATAATTTGACTGGAGATGATGTGCGAGAAGGACTCTCAGCCATTATTTCGGTTCGAGTTCCCGAACCACAGTTTGAAGGACAGACCAAAGGAAAGCTAGGCAACCCAGAAGTTAAACCAATTGTTGAGTCAGTATTTGCGGGCGCACTCCTTGAATATTTAGAAGAACATCCAAAAGATGCTGAAGGAATCTTGGGTAAATGTATTTTGGCGGCTAAAGCACGTAAAGCAGCGCGAGTGGCCCGTGAATCAGTATTGCGTAAAGGTGCGCTCGAAGGTTTTACCTTACCTGGAAAGTTGGCAGATTGTTCATCACGCAATGCCAGTCGATCAGAATTGTATATTGTTGAGGGAGACTCTGCTGGTGGTTCTGCGAAACAAGGACGGGATCGAGAGTTTCAAGCGATTTTGCCATTGCGTGGAAAAATTCTGAATGTCGAACGCGCACGACTGGACAAAATTTTGGCAAACAACGAACTCAAAGCCTTGATCATTGCACTCGGCACCAACGTTGGCGAACAATTTGATATTGAAAAATTGCGCTATCATCGCATTGTGATCATGACTGACGCTGATGTTGATGGATCGCACATCCGCACACTGTTATTGACGTTGTTCTATCGGTATTTCCCAGAGCTGATTACGCAAGGACACGTGTATATTGCGCAGCCGCCGCTATATAGCGTCAAGCAAGGTAAATCCATGGAGTATGCCTACAGTGATGAAGAAAAAGAAAAGCTGTTAGCTGCACTTGCCAAAAAGAAAACAGCAAAAAAGGCAAAGGCCAAAAAAGCAAAAACTCCTGAAGCCACAGAGGAAGAGGGCGAAGATGGCACTGATGAGGCAGGAAATGAAATTCTCAAAGTTGGTGGTGTTAAAGTCAACATTCAACGCTACAAAGGTTTGGGTGAAATGAACCCAGATCAACTATGGGAAACCACCATGAATCCGGAGAATCGTGTTATGAAAATAGTTACGATTGAAGATGCAGAGGCAGCAGACGAAATTTTCGATATTCTGATGGGCTCAGAAGTGGCGCCGCGTAAAAAGTTTATTCAAACCCGGGCGAAGACTGTTAAAAACTTAGATATTTAATTACACAATCTATGGAAGGAACATCAAAAACAGAGGGAGGAAATGATGCCGCTTACCAAGCGCATCAAGCTGAGCAAGCAGCAGAGCAACCGGTAGACGCACAAACGGCTAAGCTCCAGGAAATGGGCTGGCATCATGGCGACACTGCTGGACTTTTTGTTAGTGACACCAAATTCAGCAAGCCAAGTTGGATCAACAGCGATGATAAGAGCGAAGTGGTGCCCTTGGTTAAAGAAGTAGATGGCAAATTTAAGCCAGCAGTCGCAAGTGATCAATACAACTCACTGGGCGACATTGGGGGTTTTGAAGATCTCCCCCTTATGGATTCGATTGAGGAAGCTGCTGCACGCGCAGAAAGCTTGGCGCAAATGTATTCAAAAACACAAACATACGAAGAGGCGAAGGCAATCGAAGATTTTCTTTAAACGAAAAACAAGATCAAACAAGACATCACCAATCATATTTGTGTGATGTTTTGTTTTAGTCAATTATTACTCTTCGCACACTGCTATCCATGCGTACCATCATCTCATGGGGGATGGTATCGCACATAGTACTCACATTCATCATTGAGTTGGGATCCTCTGGATTCTTACTATATACAATTACTTCATCATCTACTGCGACTCCTTCAACACCACTTACATCAATTGAGGTGTAATTCATGCTCACACGCCCAACAATTGGACATTGTTTTCCACGCACAAGCATCACGCCACGATTGCTAAGCTCTCGCGAAACTCCTTCTTGATATCCAGCAGGGATCAGTGCGACTTTCATGTTACGCTGCGCATGATATGCACCACCATAGCCAATCTCATCTCCTTGTTTTACGTCATACACACTAACGATGGTAGAAACAAATTCAAGCGCAGGAGAAACCATATGATAAAACTTCTGGTATTCTTGCGCTGAATCGGCAACACCATAAAACGCTTTTCCGATTCGAGCAAAATTTCCAGGGGCCTGGCGCTGATGAATCACGCTTGGCGCAGCATCGATGTGGGCATAGCGAAAATTAATCCCCGCTGCGGCAAATTGTTCAATCACATTTGCAAACGCTTGTTTTTGCGCACGACATGATTCCGATTCAGGTTCAACATCTGCTTGCGCAAAATGAGACATTACCCCTTCCCAATTAATATGTTGGTGCCTTTTAAAAAATTCAATCAACCACGGAACTTGTGTTACCCCAAACCCTTCCCGATTCATTCCGGTATTAATAAAGATATGCAAAGGAGCGTGTGATTGATACTCAACCAAGTCGTTGAGTGTTCGCTCATCGTTTGCTACAAATGAGAATGGGTACTTTTTTGTTGCCAAGTTCTCTTGCGCCGTAAACCCCATTACGAGTATTGGCACTGTTGCTCCGGCATCTTGGCACACCAGCGCCTCGTAAGTGCTGTCAACAATCACGTACGGAACTTGGAGCCCATTACAGACCTCGAGCACTTGAGGAATACCGTGTCCATAGGCATTACTTTTCAAAATCACGCCGAGCTGTTTATCCGGAGCCAGTGCTTGCAGTGCAGTATAATTTGCCTGTAATTGACTTTTTGAGATCCGAAGCGTGTTATAACTTCGATATGATTTTTTCGTCCATATTCCCATAATAGAGATATTGTCTCAGGGCTGTAAGGAGAATGCAAGCCACTTGACAACCACTTCCCTTATGCTATACTCTAGTCAATCGAGGCCAAAAGGCCTTTTTTGAAAACTTAATTTTCGCCACAGTATGGCAAATGCACTTATCAAGTATCTTAAAGAGGCTACTGAGGAATCTAAAAAGGTTACCTGGCCAACCAAGAATCAGCTCATCAACCACACCATTGTGGTGGTGGTTATGACCGCTGCAATCGCTGTATTTTTTGCAATTTTGGATTACGTCTTTAGTAATGCTATCCGCATTCTCATTTAATCGTTCGTTATTTTACTTCTATGGCAAAGCAAGCCTTAACGCAAAAACTTGGTCGTCGATGGTATGTACTCCACACCTACTCTGGGTATGAAGAAAATGTTAAACGCAACCTGGAGCAACGCATCGAGTCGTACTCTATGGAGGACAAAATTTTTGCTGTCCTGGTTCCTAAAGAGAAAAAAATCAAAATCCGAAACGGAAAGCGTATCAAAGTTGAAGAAAAGATTTTCCCCGGATACGTCATGGTGGAGATGATTGTGACTGATGATTCATGGTATGTGGTTCGCAACACACCAAATGTAACCGGATTCGTTGGTTCTGGAACCACTCCAACACCAGTGGATAAAAAAGAAATCGATGTTCTCATGAAACGCATGAGTGTTGAAGAACCAACCCATGCGGTTGATGTCACGATTGGCGCTCCGGTTACTATTATCGATGGACCATTCAAGAGTATGGAAGGCAAAGTTTCTGCAGTTGACGAAGCGCGCGGGAAAATCAAGGTGCTGGTCTCTATGTTTGGCCGCGAAACTCCGGTTGAGCTCGACTTCTTGCAAATTAAGAAGATTTAGGCTACACTACTGCCCACTGATACCAAAACCTCTATGGCAAAAGAATTATTGACTAAAATCAAACTCCAAATCCAGGCTGGAAAAGCAAATCCAGCACCTCCAGTTGGTCCAGCATTGGGACAACACGGTCTTCCGATTCAAGACTTTTGTACCCAATTCAACAACGCGACCAAAGATCAAATGGGAAATGTTGTTCCGGTTGAAATTAGTGTGTACGACGACCGCTCATTCGACTTTATTCTTAAAACTCCTCCAGCAGCTAAATTGTTGCTCAAAGCGGCCGGGCTGAAAAAAGGATCTGGTAAACCACTTACTGAAAAGTGTGGTTCGGTGACCAAAGCACAGGTAAAAGAAATTGCTGAGATTAAAATGCCGGACCTTAATGCCAATGATATCGAGGCGGCAATGAAGATCGTCGAAGGCACCGCACGACAGATGGGACTTGAAGTAAAATAATTTCACTCACGCAACACCCCGGAGCTCCCGGGGTGTTTTTGATATTGACGAATGCCGCATACCGTGCTACCTTCAAGCCACGTTACTTTCATGCGGCAACCAAAACAACGGGGGTAATGATAGGTGCCACCACCGAAAAAACCACTCTTCGAGCTCATGCTCGCCGCACTTAGCGGAGACCACGAGCACGACCGCGGGCTTGCCCAAGCGCTCGCAGGCCATGGGCACAGTGATCGCGCGTGCGAAGTCGCGGCGATCATCTTGAGCCGAGCTCCGCTCGATCGTGAGCAGCGGGAGCTGGTCTGGGCGATTCTGCGACTGGACACGCGTCTGCAGAGGCTGTGCCAAACCTCTGGCCTTGCCAAAAGCGCCGTTACCCTCCTTCGCGAGGCATTGCAGCGCGCTGACGCAGCTGAACAAGATTCGCCAGACGGCGAGGAAACGGCTCGCGAGGGCGCCTCGGTGATGCGGTCCGTCCCACGGACTGGCGCCGGCACCGGTGGCGGCTGATCACCAACAACCAACATACAACGCGCAGCAGGCCACCAGGTCTGTTGTATGCTTTTTCCCGATATTACTTCCCTTGACAATTTTGCCATTTTCCCCTACCATACAACCACATTAATCATGTGGGAGTCTGTTGACGCAGACATTTGCACCACGTAATCACACATATATGGGAAAACGCCATCGTGCCCTCCAAGCACAAGTAAAAAAAGATCGTACCTACAGTATTGCCGAGGGAATCGATCTGTTGATGAGCATGAGTAATGCCAAATTTGATGAATCAGTTGAGATTCATTTTCGCCTGGGCATTGACCCGAAAAAAACTGAGCAACAGGTTCGCGGAACCGCAACGTTGCCACACGGAACCGGAAAAACCACACGCGTGGTTTGTTTTGTTCCGGAAAATAAAATAAAAGACGCGCAAGCTGCCGGAGCTGACATCGCCGGAGCTGAGGAGCTTATCGAAGATATTAAAAAATCTCAAAAAACTGACTTTGATGTGGCGGTAGCAGTTCCGGAGATGATGCCAAAGCTCGCACCGATTGCAAAAACCCTTGGCACCCGTGGGCTGATGCCAAACCCAAAAAACGATACCGTTACACCCGACTTTGCCAAAGCAATTGAAGAGTTGAAAAAAGGAAAAGTGGCGTTTAAAAATGACGATACGGCAAACATTCATCTGGGTGTTGGTAAAATTTCTTTTGGTAAAGATAAACTGGGCGAAAACATCACCACGATCATCGAAGCGATTAGCAAATCAAAACCAGCCAAGGCAAAAGGAACATTTATCAAAAAAGTCACCTTGAGCAGCACCATGGGCCCAGGAGTCATCATTAATCATCTTGTATAATCTATGGCAAGCAAAAAGGAACCATCCAATTCATCAGGAATGATTATTGGATTTATTGTTTTGGTGTTAATCGTGGTATTTGGCGCAAGCTTTTATACCAAAAGCGGACTCGAGCGCAATCAAGATGATCTTGAAGAATCATCACAACTGTTGCAAAACAAAGTTAGCCAATTGGAAAGTGAGCTGACCAATCTTAAAGAAGAAAGTGCCGAGCAAAAAGAAGCACTGTCACAATTCTCTAAGTTTATCTATAAAGTAGAACGCACCGACGACGATACACAAGTATTGCGTACTGACACCCAAGCCGGTGTTGAAGAAGTGCTTGTGGAGAGTGTGCGTGAGTTAGCACAAGAGGAAGAAGACGATGTGGCATATCTTGAACACGCTGTATTTTCTACTGAAGGCAAAATTGCATTTTGGCGTGTTTTTACTGGAAGTGGCGCAGATGAAAAAACTTCACCACTCGATCTCTGGGTGTTTGATGCAACGACCAATACGATGAGCCAAGTGGAAGATTTGACTGAGATCATTACCACTGACGGAGCAATCAATCTAGAAGTTTCTCATGCACCAGACAAACGCCACAGTGTATTTGTAAATACTGACCAGGAAGGTGATGGTGCAGGAAGCGCAACCACACTATGGGTGTTTGATGCGATTGAAAACAGTATCGCAACTGTCCTTTCACTCCCAACAAGCCAGACGTTTAATGCCGGTGTTGGGTATCCACAAAGCCGAGTAACGATTACATGGGAAGACGCGCAGACCATTACCGCAGAAGTATACGAACAAGAAGGTGAGCTTGAGGACGAACTCTCTGGAAAACCACTGGTCGAAACAAAAGAGATTGTAATTGAATAACGCTTGATACGATTGGGCGCCTTTGCTATGATAGGGGCGCCTAGCGGTCCGCGGCAATAGCTCAGTTGGTAGAGCGCATCCTTGCCAAGGATGAGGTCGCCGGTTCGAACCCGGTTTGCCGCTCCAAACACAGATTCATGCGCCCATTTTTGCGCTAAATCTAGGCAGGATTCCCAAAGGAACCCTGCCTTTTGTGTTCTCGCTGTGGACACCCAAAGGCACTCTCGGCACTTCCGGTACGCAGATGATGCCGCTAGCATGGAGGAGCTGACGCAAGCTAAGAGCTTTGCGCAGGACTAACTCCAACCCCTATGACCATTGACCAGGCGCTTCGTACGTTCTGCGACGAGGCCATCAACTTCCGTGCGCTCTCAGGCGCCACCATCACGCGCTACCGCCAAGGCGTGCGCCTGTATGCCAAGTGCGCTGGCACTACGTACCTGCACGAGATTACGGACAAGAACGTCCGCTCCTTCTTCCTGCTTGGCCGCAGCTCCGGCGCCTGGAAGGTGCGCACCTACCTCACGTACCGCAGGAGCCTGATTGCCTTTTTCGACTGGTGCATCAAGCAGAAGCTCCTGCGGAAGAACTATGCGCGCGCCCTGGAGAAGCCGCGTTTGCCCAAGAGCCTGCCCAAGAGCCTCACAGCGCAGCAGGCACGACAGGTGCTCTCAGTGGTACGCAAGCTCTACAAGTACCACTACGCCGGGCACCGCGCGCATGCCGTGCTCTCCTTGTTCATCTTCGCCGGCCTGCGACGTAGTGAGCTGCTGGCGCTGGACTGCGCCGACGTCAACCTGGAGGAGCGCACCATCCTGGTTCGTCACGGGAAGGGTGACAAAGACCGGCTGGTGCCCAGCGCCATGGCGCGCAGCTTCTCGTGCCATTTCCTGCGCACCCAAGGAGCACGACGATTGCCGTAGTAATGTGGCGCGGCGCTGATTCGCGTGGCGAGCTGGTCCAGGTGTTCGTACTCAAGAGGCCCTGCCGTTGGCTCCCCTTTGCGAATGTCAGCTTGCCTGCGCAGAGCATCGAGCTCCTTGAGGTCCCAGCCGGTCATCTTCACGATGGTGAGTTTGTCGAAGCGCATGTCGCCGTAGAAGAAGCGCAGGAGTGCTTCGCTGAGTTGTGGTTTTGCGTAGGGCATAGGCGCGCTACTTGAAATTAATTGACGTCGGCAGCAACACGTCCGTCTACCTTTCCAGCGCCACCATTTGGGTCGAAGGTGTCACGGACCGACAGTACCTACGGCAGTACTTGCGCATGTACGAGCAGGCGCACGCTGACGCCCCACGCTTGGTCGAGGACGTGCACTACTCCTTCGTGGAATACGCCGGCGCGAACGTCGAGCACTGGTCCTTCGACGACGCCCACGTTAGTGATGCCGCGCGTATTGCCGTGAAGCGGCTTTGTGCGCGCGCATTCGTCGTGATGGACCGCGACGAGGAAGAGGCGAAGGCCGAACGCAAGAAACGACTGCAAAAGGAACTCGGCAACCGGTTCTACCTACTCGCACGACGAGAAGTCGAGAACCTGCTCCCGGTGGAGGCTCTCAAGGGAGTGCTCCCACACAAGTAGGCTGAGACTCGCGGACCGCGTCCCCGTCCTTCTCATGGGTGGTCATTACCCTTGGGACTGGGCGGGGGCGCGGTTTCTTCTTGCGCGACCCCACAACACAAGAATCACAATGACATGGGCTGGCAGTCCATGCTCTGCCCCGGTTTTGACCAAAACAAAAGACGACTCCGACTGGTTGGACAGTCAGAGCCGTTGAGTGGAGGTCGCCCTGGGCGCGTCCTGGTAGGACAGGAACGTTCGGAGCGGACATAAGCCGAGGACACCGTCAGGGACTCAGCCGAGTCTCACCCCTCGTCCAGGACGACCCGCGTGAGCAGCGATGCTGCGCACATGGGTCACCCCGGTGACGTCCTCGTTCATCTCATGTCGAGAGCACAGTTTCCAGCGTTCTGACCGCTCGGTTGGCGCGCAGTTTGGCGGATTCTCGGCCACTTTTGCCGTGGATGGAGGAGTGTGTTTGGAGCAGCATAACACATTTTATGTACTTTGTCAAGCCTACGCCTTGTATCGGCGTTCGCCGCGGGTCTCGCTGATTTCTTCTAACGAATCTATGGCGGATAGGGCCAGCAGGGTCTCGCCAACTGGAAAGTACAGCATGAGACGACGATACAAAGAAACTGAACCCTCAAGGGCGTTCTCGCCCAACCGGCGCCACCAGCGTCACGCGGCCTGACGACCTGCAGCCAAGACCGACCGCCTGTCCTCGATGATGGTTCGGTGGTCTTCGCCCCACTGCGGGTGGAACAGCTGCTCCATCGGCACCTGCAACGCGAGGGCAAGCGCGTGAAGCTCCTGCAACTCATGTGGCATTACGCGCATGGTCTCAAGACGCTGAAGGCGCTTAAGCGTGATGCCTGCAAGGTCGGCGAGCTGACGCTGAGTCATGGCATCGCCAAGACGACAGGTACGCAGCCCGCGCACGCGCAACACAAGCGGCCGACCGACCGGATTCATTTGTGATTTCATAGGGTTATTTGACAGCATTCAGCCGAATGCTGTACAGTCGTGGGTCACCTCCTTTCGTGTAGATGATGGGTTCCGCAAAGCCAGTCGTCGCAGCCAGGGGGTGGCAGGACCATCGGCCTGCCATTAGCATAGAGCAACTCGTTGGTTTTGAGACGTACCGCGAGATGCATGGCTTATCCACAGCCCTGCGGTGGCAGTTGAACACAAACAAGACGACCCTTTGGGGTCGTCTTGTAGTTCGACAGCAGATTTTATATAATCATTCCGGTGAGTTGACGGAAACAGCCTCGTCTTGGTAGAATGGAGAAACTAATCAACCCTGCACAACGGCTCTGCCGTTGCTTGCAAAGTTCCCTCCTCTCTTTTCGGGACGCTTGCCAAGGATGAGGTCGCCGGTTCGAACCCGGTTTGCCGCTCCAGAGGAGGAGGAAGAAGGAATCCCTGAACAGGGGTTTTTTCTTTTGTTTTAGGCAAAAAAAATTTAACGAAAATCGTGTTCAATCAACGATCTTGTGATTTGGCACATCATCTTTCACTTTTTTACCACACATCTTTTCCAGGGGTGAGGTCGCTGGCTACCCATTATTTGGCTAAATTGGTTAGACCATGCCAATGTACACATCCCTAATGATCATTTATACTTGACATATTGGCTAAATTATGCTATGATTTTGTGTCCTTACCTATGTCGCCATAGGTATCTTTAGGACGTCAATCACCTCCTACTCCGTGCCCACTTGGGGCTTCCGGTCTTGCTCAGACATTCGCCTGAGATTTGGACCATCAACAACTGGGCACTCGTAGGAGGGTGATCATGACAGCAAGTAAGCCTGCAAAGGCAAAGAAGGTGCTCCGTCCCTACCAGCTGTGCTGTAACGTGGCACTCACGGCAGCATACGTGCAGGGACAGAAGCGAGCGCTCGTTGTCATGGCCACCGGCCTTGGCAAGACGTTCACCATTGCGGAGTTCGTACGTAACTGGCTCCAGTATCATGGTGGGCGTGTTCTTTTCATGGTGGACCAAACCGGTCCGATGCGTCAGGCAAGAAAAGGTGACTTCGCTTCCACGCTTGCGGGGACTGGTTTCACGACCGGAATCATCTGCAGCAAGGAAACCGAGAATCCGGACGCCGACGTACTGTTCACCACATTCCAAGGGATGGGGAATCGGCTCTCCCGATACACGAAGGATGAGTTCACCCTCATCATCGTGGACGAGTGTCATCACGCGCCGGCCGAGACTTACCTGGGAGTATTGGAGTACTTCTCGGGTGCGACCTTCACGGTCGGTCTTACCGCCACACCAGAGCGTGCGGACACGACAACCTGGGACACCGACGAAGTCTTTGGCCGACCAGTGTTCCAACTCACCCTGATGCAAGCGCTCCGGATGGCCGAAACCCAGCCACCTGGGTATCTGGCCTATCTGGACTACCGGCTCATGTCGGACAACCTCGACGAGGCCAAGCTCAGAGAGCTTCTACGGCGCCTCGACGAAGGAGATCGACTCGTCAGTATTGCGGACATCAACCGCAGTGTGTTCCTCGAGGAGTCTCTCGAGGAGCAATGCCGAATCATCAGGAAAGAGCAGGGAGCCAGTAAGAAGACCATCATCTTCTGTCGGGACGTGAAGCACATCGAGGTTGTGAACGAGTTTATGCCTGACGCCGTTCCGTTTCACTCCAAGGCGGAAGGAGGCTTGGATGCGATTCTGCACGACTTCCGAGAGGGGGATCTGCAAACCATCCTGGTAATCAACATGTTCAACGAAGGGATGGACATCCCTGACGCTGAGCTTGTCGTGTTTCTCCGGGTCACGGACTCTGTTCGAATCTGGACTCAGCAGTTGGGTCGGGGTCTGCGCAACGCAGAAAAAACCGTGATTGTCCTGGACTTCGTCGGAAACGTTCGACGTCTGCAGATGATTGCTGGTTTCCTCGAGGACTACGGTGCTACTCCCGACTTCGATCCGAAATCCTACTCGGAGGACGGCGTGAGTGTCGAGGATTGGGGTGGCCACTTGAAGCCGAAACCTGGACTTGACGACGGCGACAGCGAGGCTGAGGCTGATTCCGACGAGGACGAAGAGGAGGACGGCGACAGCGAGGCTGAGGCTGATTCCGACGAGGACGAAGAGGAGGACGAACCAGGTGGAGGTGGTGGAGGTAATCGCAAGAGCGTGATCATCGCTGCCGGCTTCAAGATTCTGTTCTCCGAAGAGATGGTCGACATCCTGGCCGCTGCTGATAAGGTCGTGGTCGAACTTTACTCCACGATGGGGGAAGCGATGACTGCTCTTAGGCGACTGCGACCGAGAGTCTTGAACTCTACGCAGTACCAACAGCACTACCGCAAAGACCGTCGTCTACCTCAAAACCCCAAGAAATTCTACAGCGACGAGTGGCGTGGCTGGCCCCACTTCTGTGGCACAGGAAAGGTGTGGGGTGGTCAAGAATTCTACGACTATCGAGCGGCTTCCGCTCTGGCTCGTGCTGAAGGGGTGACATCCAAGTCTTTATACCAGGAGCTGGCTTCGCGAACTGCAAGCCTCCCGAGTAATCCAAACCGAACTTACAGTGAGGATTGGGTGGATTGGGGCATGTTCCTGGGGAAGGAAAGGCGGAGGGAAGAAGCAGGACGTCGATCCCACCTCCTTCCGTATGCTGATGCCGTTAAGTTCGTAAGAGATAACGGGGTCACCACGGAACCTTCATACAGGGAGCTGCGCAGAGGTCTTCCCAAACCGAAATGCCTACCTCGACATCCAGACGTTGTCTACGAGGACGATTGGGTGGACTGGTCAACTTTTCTGGGAACTCACAAGAGCAAACTCCGAGGACGCTCTGCTCGTTTCTGGGACTACGAAATAGCTTCGGCGTTCGTCCAGTCCAAGAAAGTGGGTAGTAAATCGGAGTACGAAGAGTTGGCAAGCAACGTGAAACAGCTACCAAGCACGCCGCGTAGAACTTACAAGGATGATTGGTTAAACTGGGACACGTTCCTTGGCAAATCGCAGAGGGACTAACAATTCAACAACAACCGAGACACTCGGCCAACCGGCTGGGTGTTTTGAATTCCATTAATTTGACAGCGTAAATTTCTTAATGCTAATCTTCTTGTACTAATCAACCCCGCACAACGGTCGCTCCGTTGCCTGCCGGGTGCCTCCTGTCTTTTAGGAATACTTGCCAAGGATGAGGTCGCCGGTTCGAACCCGGTTTGCCGCTCTAAAAGAGGAGGGTAGAAAAAATCCCAGAACTGGGATTTTTTCTTCTCTATCACTCCCTACTCAGATACCATAATCTTTGATACCATGATGGTATCATAATCCCTATGCAGCAGATTGCAAAAAGCCCAATTCTGATTACCCTCATACTGGCCGGGTTATTTATGTTTTGCCAAGGAATCGGACTTTCCATGGTGGTAAACCAACCGACAAATCACGTGGCCACCACTTCAACATCAGAAGCTCATCACTCAAGTATCTGCTGCGCGATCTTAGGTCATAGTGTAATTGATATGAATAGTGAGTGGTCAGTGACCGCACCACAATTCATCGCACTGAGTATCATCATTCTCGTAATGACTTGGTTCGGACGGACCACCTCTGATGTACTGAGCAACCGATGGCGTATTTTACTCCACCACCTCAAAACGAATTTCGGCAATACCAAAATATTCTCTCAATTACTGCAAATCCTCCGCAAAGGAATTCTCCACCCTAAATTGTTTTAAATACCTTTCCCACAACACAACTATCTTTGCTGTTGTGTTTTTGTATTGAATTGTATTATCTCATAACCCTATGAACGAACAACAACCAACCTTAATTGATAAACGAAGTGCACTCGTGGGATTTGCCGGTGGCATCCTTATCCTCTGCACAATTGGATTTTTTATCCTCCTTGGAATTGTACTTCGTGATGACACAACCACTGCTGCAATTGTACCAACTCCTACAGTAGCTGAGGTGCCTATACCTGCAGCAGCACCAAATCCAAACCCCGCACCAAGCGCACCGATACAACTGGCTGCGATAACCAACCAAGATCACATCCGTGGAGACAACGATGCGCCGATTACCATCGTTGAATTCTCAGATATCGAATGCCCATTCTGTAAACGTTTCCATCCCACTATGCAGCAAATTCTCGCTACATACCCCGGAAAAGTAAAGTGGGTGTACAAACACTTCCCACTTGAAAGTCTCCATCGAAATGCGCGTAAAGAAGCCGAAGCAACTGAATGTGCCGCAAAGCTTGGTGGCAATGATGGCTTCTGGGCATATCTGGATGAAATCTTCGAACGCACACCATCAAATGATGGGCTTGCCGAAAGTGAGTTGCCGGATATTGCACAAGCAATAGGACTTGATCGAAGCGCATTCACTAACTGTCTTGATTCCGGAGAAATGTCCCCAGTAGTAACCCAACACAGCAAAGAGGCGGTTGCTGCGGGCGGACAAGGTACTCCCTATTCGGTAGTGATCTCACCAAGTGGAGAAACCATACCACTCTCTGGCGCGCTTCCAATTTCGCAAATCCAAGACTTGATTGATTCTCTTCTCTAACTATGAAGAAAACCAAGAAACAATTACTTCTTGGCGCAACCGGAGTGCTGTTGATATTAGCCGGCATGATCTTCTATCAACGAACGACCACCCAAACGCAACTGGCACAGCGAATTGATACTACAGAAATGACAGTATACAAGTCGCCAACCTGCGGATGTTGCGGTGGATACGTTTCACACATGCGTCGAAAAGGATATACAATAGAAGTGGTACAACAAGACGATATCACTGATGTGAAAAACAGACTTGGGGTACCTAAATCCTTGGAAAGTTGTCATACCAGCATCATTGGAAACTATGTGGTAGAAGGCCATGTTCCTGAAACAGTAGTCGAACGTCTCATGCAAGAGAAGCCCGATATCGTTGGCATCGCACTACCCGGGATGCCCCAAGGATCTCCAGGGATGCCTGGACCACAACAAGAACCCTTCATTATCTATGCATTTGATGCTGAAGGAGTAATTACCGAATTCACCAGAATATGACTACCACACAATATCGCCCGCTTGGCATTATACTGACCGCAATCTTACTAACTCCTCTACTGGTCACTAGTGTATATGCACACGGCGATGCAAATCTTGAAGAAGCAAAGACGCTTATTGAACAAGAAGTGTCCTGTGATGAACTTTCTGAAGATGAATATGAAATGATTGGCGAATACTTCATGAACCTCATGTATCCGGATGAAGAAGTTCACAATATGATGGATGACATGATGGGTGGTGAAGGTACACCGATGCTGCATAATGCCCATGTTCGGATTGCACAAAAGATGTACTGCGAAAAGCAAGCTGACAACGTACTTACCCTTATGGGCGTACGCAGAAACGAACAAGTACAGCCACCAAATACGCAGCAAATTCCCTTGCCAGGACCGACGATGATGGGTTCTTGGGGATTTGGCTGGCATGCCAGTTGGGTACCGATGATATTCCTTTTGGTCATCATCTTTGGTATCTTTATGATCTTCGCATCATTACGACACAAATAAATCACTTCGGGCAGCAGACACAGTCTGCTGCCCGAAATAACAATATTTCTTATCTATGCACACTGTCCCTAAAAAAGTATATGGCTCTCTTGCCGGAATGAGTGCAATTACCGCTGGGATACTCCACATAACACTTGTTGCCCAAGTACACAAAGGTGTTGCTCCTGAATGGTTCTTTTTTATTGTCATTGGCGTTGCCCAACTTGTTTGGGCGTTTTGGTTTTATAAAAACCAAAAAGAACTATTTCACCATATTGGTATTGTGCTTAACGGTGCACTCCTGAGTATGTGGATCTTTACTCGAATTTTTCCCGCACCATTTTTAAACGCTCCGGAACATGTTGATCCTCTGGGAATCATTCTGGTGACTATAGAACTTATTGCTATTGTTGCTTTGATTCTTTGGCACAACCCTACACACACTCTTACAAAATTTTTTCGTAAATTCGCATCGGCAATTGGTATTTCAATTGTAGTCGGATTACTCTTATATGGTGGGAGTATTATTGCAGCGAAAACTATATTCTCTACCATAGAGATAACCGACCACCATGGAAAGCCAATAGGTGATGATGTATCTATACAAGATACGAATCGCGACACACCTGAAATACCGACAGAAGAAAAAGATACCCATGTCGATATAATCCCTCACGACTAAAAAATACACCCAGGCAATGTGCCTGGGTGTATGTATGCCTGGTCTCACTTGAATCGCCGCAGTCGCAATGAATTGGTAATCACTGATACCGAACTAAACGCCATGGCCATTCCGGCAAATGCGGGATTGAGTAGCCACCCAAATACTGGATAGAACAATCCTGCGGCAAGCGGGATACCAATGACATTATAAAAGAACGCCCAGAACAAATTCTGCTTAATCACCCGCAATGTCCGTCGGGATAATCGCAATGCATCCACCACTTTGGTAATGTCTCCATGCAGCACCGTAATATCAGCAGACTCGATTGCCACATCAGTACCGGTACTCATTGCAATTCCTACGTCTGATTGCGCAAGAGCAGGTGCATCATTAATTCCATCACCAACCATAGCAACTACTCGTCCTTTCTTTTGCAGCTCTTTGATAATGTTTGCTTTATCTTCTGGCCTCAACTCAGCATGCACTTCATCAATACTCGCTTGTTGTGCAATCGCTTCTGCGGTCTTGGTATTATCACCGGTAAGCATAACGACACGGACACCGAGTTTATGAAGTTGCGACACGCCAGCAATTGCATTGTCCTTAATCACATCAGTAATCGCGATAATACCAACGTGTTTCTTTCCTTGTGCTACATGCACCACCGTCTTTCCTTGCTCTTGCAAAGCAGTCGTCTGAGAAACCAGTGCATCGTTGATCGTTACCCCGGATTGGGTAAGTAGTGTGGTCGTTCCCACAATCCATTGTTTTTTCTGTATCGTTGCATAAATCCCCATTCCAGCAACCTCGGTCGCATCACGCACATCAACCAAATCCATATCGGCATCATGTGCATATGCAACAATAGCAGCACCAAGGGGATGCGAGGACATGTTCTCCACTGAAGCAGCATATCGTGCAATCTCCTGCTTATCACTTCCATCTACAGCGACCACGTCAGTGACTGTTGGAGAGCCTTGGGTAAGTGTTCCGGTCTTGTCAAAGACAATGGTGTCTACTGCGTGCGCACGTTCTAAACTTTCGGCGTTCTTAATGAGAAGTCCATTGCGTGCTGCTGTCCCGGTTGAAACAATAATTGCGGTCGGTGTCGCCAACCCAAGCGCACACGGACAAGCAATAACCAATACCCCAACCAGTGCAGAGATCGCAATCGGAATCACTGCTTCAAACCCAAGGAGATTACTCCCAACCGTAAGCCAGAGCACAACTGACACCACGGCAATCACCACAACCGCTGGGACAAAGTATGCAGAGATCGTATCAGCAAATTGTTGAATAGGGGCTTTAGACCCTTGAGCCTCTTGTACCATCTTAACAATCTGCGCTAACACGGTATTTCCCCCGATTGCGGTAGCCTCAATAGTAAGCACTGCTTCGGTATTAATCGTGGCACCAATGACGGCATCACCAACCTCACGCTTCACCGGCATACTTTCCCCGGTAATCATAGCTTCATCAAGGTGGGATGAACCTTCTGTGATAATCCCATCGATTGGGATTTTCTCACCAACTTTCACTACACACAAATCACCTACTTGCACCTCTTCAATCGGAAGATCAACTATCTTTCCGTCACGCTGCACATGGGCAATACGCGCTTGAAGTTTGAGCAACGACTGAATCGCTTGCCCGGTCTTCATCTTCGATCGTCCTTCAAGATACTTTCCAAACAGCACAAAACCGATTACTACAATTGTGGCATCAAAGTACACTACTGATGGCAATCCCAGTTGCGTTTGTAGTTGGGGTAAGAACAAGATTGCCGTGCTATAGACATACGCCACAATGGTTCCAATCCCAACAAGCGAGTTCATGTCAGCTCTTCCATAACGGATAAATCGCCACACTCCGGCAAAAAATCTTCCTCCGGCCAAAAACAACACCGGCGTTGCGATGATAAATTGCAACACATGCCATTGTCGCATCGGTACAAAAAATTCTAATCCAACCGCCTGCATGCTCAACTCAATAATCATGGCGACAAACAACAATGCTGCTGCCACAAACGCAGGGAGTGCCACTTTTCGCAAGGCGCGTACTTCTGCTACCGCAGTACTATCTGCTTCTTGTTTTGTATCGACGTCCTTTTGTACAAACGTGTAGCCATGTGCGCCAAGCGCGGTATTGAGCGTTTCAAGATTTACTTTTGCTGAATCAAAACCAACGGTAGCTTTTTCAGTGGCAATATTAACCGCCACTGAATCAACCCCATCTACCTTACCAATCGCACGCTCAATAATCGCAACGCATGACGCACAGGTCATGCCAGTTACATCAAACTGTTTCGTTGTGTTACTCATACGATGCTGGTTACCGTGTATTTCCCACTTGATTCAATTGCCGCTCGTACTGATTCAACTTGAGATTCTTCAAGACCAATTTTGACCTCTCCTGCTGTAGCAGAAATCGATTCAGGTTTTGGTAACCCTGCATCCTCCAAATCCATAGTGATCAAGGATTCACACGCATGACAGGTCATACCGTCGATACGATACGTATAGATTTTCATAGTATGTTATGTACAACTTTGTATTTGTGAATTACAGGTTGATCCAACTGGCGCACTCGGCGCAGCTTCAACCACAGTGAACTCCCCATAGGCCATGCCCATCCCACAAGTAAAAGGCAGTCTCCCGGTCTTGGTTGGCGTAAACTCGATAACGGTTTTTCCTGTCCGCGTAAGTGGCCGAGAGATTCCAAGTGATGGAATCGCCAACACTGAAGTACACCCTACCGCACCAGAACCATCCACTTCCCACCGTACGGGAACTCCTTTTTGAATCGTGATTCTACTTGGCACATAATCAATTCCTGATACTGCCATGTCTACCACCTGTACTCCCTGGGCTACTGCAATCGGAACATTCACTACACCATCATCTGAGGAAAACCAGCTTTGTACATTAATCCCAAGTAAGTTCATGCTGTTTTTTACATTATATACCCCAAGGAGTAATACAATACAACCGGAAACTACCATAAACCACCGATACGCTTTTCCTCTTGAAGACGCCACACTTGCCAATGCGGCAATTCCCAAAAGTGCAGGGAGTGTTCCAAGTGCAAAAAACAATAATGTTAATGCACCTTCAGTAAAGCTTCCGGTGGTGAGTGCATACAACTGCATGGATTGCGTAAATCCACATGGGAGAAAAAACGTTAATGCCCCAAGTAAGAATGGAATCCACCACTCACCTCGTTCAGCTATATCATGAATCCAATGACTCCATTTCTTTGGCATCCTCGGAATCCATTTTTTCGAGCCCCCTAATCCCAGAAGATCAAGTGCAAGCAGCACCATTACCAACGCCGCAACCAGTGAGATCAAACCCATGGTTCGTAATGACGGCGTTATTGCTGCACCAAGTATTGCTACAAGACCACCTAGGAAAAAATACCCAAGCAACCTTCCACTGTTAAAGAACAAGTGGGCACGAAAGAGCTGCCACTTTGAGACATCTTCATTCAACCGTTTTGTGGTAGCAGTAAACGTGAGTACTAACCCGCCAACCACTGCAATACATGAGGAGACTGAGGCAATTAGCCCAATGCCAAATGCACCAGCATAACTGATCGAGTCCCCAATTGCCGTATCAAAGGCAAGAAGCCCCAGACGCGTCGCAACAATATACACCACAATAAACGTGACCCCGATTTTCAAGAGATTACGCCAACTGGTTGGGCGATCAATGTCGCGTCCTGAATTGGTAAAGGCGTATTCGGTATCTGCCAAAGCGTCGATAATATGATCTCGCTTGACGTAACTTCCTGATGCCGTGGTGACAATACATCGCCCAGTGGAATGGGTTACCTGCGCATCAATCACTCCTTCAACTTTTTTGAGCTTTCGCTCAATAATGACTTCACAACTCGTGCAAGTCATTCCTGCAATCTGAAACGATTGCGTTTTCTTTGCCATAGAGTATGCGTTATGAATTACTACACAATGTAGTACGCGCTACTCTAATAATTGAATCGTAGTAAAAAGATGTAATGAATTTCCGCGCCAATAGGTGGACGAGACAAATACCTGAATCGCTCGAACAAGAGCAAAGGCCATTGCCACCATGCACAACACGATCATCAGTGCAAAAAGAGTTGGTGCTGTTTGTTCTGAGAATTGTTGTATTGCGCTAATACAATGATCAATACACGCCTGCTCAGCTACCTGTCCAACTGTACCCATACACTGTCCCATATCATCACATCCATTCATCTGCTCATGCATAGGCATTGGCATGCTATGCGTAGTCATGGTAGCGGCATGACCAAAAATCGGAAAACTAAAAGCCGCATATATCACCAATAGCGTGCCAACAGTAAATTTTCTCAAACCATTTGTCATAGGGTGTGAACACATAGATTGTACCCTAGCGTTTCTAAACATGCAAAGGTGCCTGTCTCCTTGACAAAACCGTTACAATAGTATAGCGTCAGGACAGTCGAGCACCAGAGTGCATTCCACCTGGTGCACGACTCATTCGCACCCCGACCAAGGAGATCTCGTGCCCCGCACTATTCTTTTGTTCATTGTATGCGCGCTGCTCAGCAACGGCGCGCTGGCCAAACCCCCCAAGCGCGGTAGCGCCGAGTACCGACAGGCCAAGTCCGCGCTGCAGGAGCGGATTCTGCAGCATGCCGGCATCGAGTACACGTCGCTGAGCAAGGCCGATCGCAACATCCTCAACCACGTGGTCGGCGCCGTAGTGCGTCGATCCTACACCAGCATGGTGGCTTTCACCATGGGCCACAAGGTGGACGAGGAGACCGGCAAAAAACATCCGCCGGGCAAGATCCTCAAGACCAAGAACCCGAAGCTCCGGGAGCTCCTCTACGAGCTGGTCTGGGCGACCTTCTACTTCTCGATCCAGGAGTATCACCCGCAAGACCCCTCACCCCAGTGGTGCAACTGGTCGCGGGCCATGCAACGGTGCGCGATCAAGGAGTGGGCCTACAGGTTTGGGTCTGGCTGTGTGTTCGATCAAGAGTGCGCAGACTCGGACAATCCGCCGCCCACCGACCAGACGTGCACTGTTGAGGAACGGACCGCGACCGACGTCTCGGTCGCGAACTACCAGTTCGCCCACGATCTGTACAACAGCCTCAGCGGATTCGAGGACATGAGCTGCCCCGGTGCCATCACCTGGCCGCCGACGCGTGAGGAGATCGAACGTGGCGCCGTGATCCCGCTCGCTCGCTGACAAATCAACACACAACCAAAAGACCACAGCATTGACGCTGTGGTCTTCTGATATATGTATATATGTTGCGGGAGAGGGACTCGAACCCCCAACCTCCAGGTTATGGGCCTGGCGAGCTGCCAATTGCTCTATCCCGCGATTGAATGCGTGATCACCATACCGCATGTCTTCGCATCTGTCAAGAATCCAATACCTAAACAGCGCCTGCTGGAAGCAGGCGCTGCGAAAACCATCTCTATTGTTTATCTGTCGTCGGGTACTACTGTACCAATCTTATCTTATTCTTTTCCAATCTCCGTAAAGTAGCTGATAAATCGGACGATGTTCCAATCGTAGGTTGAATCAGGCAATCGTCGGAATACACCACCGAATACACCAATACCTTGTCGCTCACGATTTAAGTTGCGCTGATCAACCGGACCACCGTAGGCAATCATGTCAATCATCTCGTCATGGAACTCATTCGTTGGAACAATGTGCAATACCATGTCAAAAACCTTACGTGCGAGTTTTTCTGCTGCTTCATTACGCTGTTCTGGTCGCTGACCTTGTTCGATCAGTGCCAAATCTGATTTGTCAGCCTCAGAAGTTGCGTCGCGCCCAAAGATGCGCTTAAACTCTTGAGCTGCTCGCGTCACAATCTTTTTCGCTTTTTCTTGCTTTTCTTCTGCAAGCTCTTCTAGAGTTGGTTCATCTGCTGGTTCATCACCATCAACTTCTTCGGTTACTTCCGGAACTTGATCTTGATCTGTTTCCTCATCAGCAACAAGATCTTCTTCGGTTACTTCTGGTGCTGGTGCTGAAATTTCTTCAACATTAATTTCGCTGTCGCCTTCACTTAGAATCTTTTCTTCGTATCGTACTTCTGCGAGCAATTTAATTGGAACGGTGACTAGAGACTCAACACCATTCTCTCGACGGGCAGCTACTGCATAATAATACGTTTCACCCTCTACCAAATCATCAATGGCATATTCAGTATCTGGCACCGGCACCAATGCAATCTCTCCAAAATCCTGTCCATCTGTTGAACGATATACTACATAGTTAGCAATACTCCAATGTGTATGAGCGTCCCAATGCAAAGTCGCATTCTTCCCATCTCCTACATCAACGATGTAGAATTCGGTTGGTGAACTTGGTCGCGCCTTGATACTCCCACCACTACCACCGTTGGTGTTTGCTGTCGCAGCCACCGTGCCTCCTGGAGGAATAATTGGCGCGAAATCTGAGAAGTGAGGAACACTTGCGGTCATAGTGTTGTTTGTAGAATCTACAGTAGTCGCAAGCAATGTCCAATCATTAAGTGACGTATCCCACACACCAATTTGCAGCTTATCTTTGTCTGCGCTTGCTGATGAAACTGCAGAGGTGTCAATCGGAAGAGTGATGGTTGGCTGCTCAGTACCAGAAACATCGGTAATCTTATTTCCATTGGCATCAAGTGGAGTAATGGAGTATCCAAATCCGCCCAGCACACTTCCACTAGCAGTATCAATCAACGCCGCATTCTTCTTTGTTTTTACTGACCCAGCACTTGAATCACTTCCTAAGTTATTTGCATTAAGGTTCAGGGCAAAATCATCGCCAAGATCGTCATTCTTAACCACACCACCAACTGATGGGGTAACACTGGCTACTTTTGCTTCGACTGCAGTATAGCCGGAGATTGCGCTAAGCGTGAAGTCAACGTCTGATTGGTCAGGACTACCACCACTTACGACTACTACGGTTTCTGCGGATTCATATCCATCACCACGTGCTTTGAGTGTCCAGGTACCGTTGGTGAGTTTTAAGCTATAGTTATCACCACTGTTTTCGGTGGTATCGACATCTGCCACTACAATCTTGTCACCATTTGTTGCCACCACACGCGTCTCAACAGTAGTGTTAGCACTATTTAACGTCACACTCCCAGCAACCGCTGCGGCTGCAAGCTCAAGGGTGCGACTGGTAAAGGTGGTTGCTCCACCAGAAACCGTAACGGTTTCTGCATCAGCATCATCAACATATCCTGCTTTGGTACTCAGTACTTTGTACGTTCCGTCAGGTAATGATGCTGATGTGTTATCACTGGCACCACTGGTGGTATCACTCACTGCGGTGACCACACGACCGTTGTCCTCATCAATAAAGAGTACAGTTGCACCAGAGGCATTTGATCCGCTTACCAAAATACGTCCGGTCACTGCATATGTAGTTGCTTCAGTTGGAGACTCAGCAGTAGTCTCTCCTGCAGTAACGGTCACTGATTTGTTGAGTACTTCTCCTTGTGCCGGATGGAATGCACGCAATGTATAGGTGCCTGCTGGCAAAGTGAGTGTGTACTTACCACTTACGCGTTTGTTCGTACCATCACCAAGCCCACTACTATCAAAGGCACTCACAAAGTAATCGGCACCAAGGGTCACTTCAATCGTACCGGTTGCACCCATCGAAAGATTATTTCCACTATTGGTCTGGCCGGCAGTCACCGTCACACTGGTGAGTGGAGATAATGGACCAGAACCTGGCACAAAACCTTCAATCGTATACCCTGCTCCAGCATTAACATTTAGGCTGAAATTTCCACTATCGTCAGTGACTCCCATGTTCCCACCATTTTGTCCAAAGATAAATACATGGGCACCAGAAACTGCAGTTCCATTTTTGGTCACTTGACCAGTGACGGTTCCAAAATCTGCAGTATCTGCTTGAAAGTTCACACCAGTTGAGTCCTCACCATCAACTACATTCACTGCAACTGCTGCAAATTCACCATATCCAGGAGCATGCGCCTTAACTTCATATCCTCCTGATTCAACATACAACGCGTAGGTGCCATCATCGGTTGGTGTCCCTGGTCCTGGGGCGGTTACATTACCACTCTCGTCTACCATGTCTGCCCACACAAATCCATCAATCGCATTACCATTTTCGTCCAAAATCTTTCCTTGAATAACCTGCCCTGCTTTTGCGAGTTTAATGGTAATTCCTCCCATTGCGGTTACCAAAGCTCCATCAACATAGACATCAGCATTAGCATTATTATCAGTACCAGAGTTGCCAGTATCAGCATACACCTCTACTTGCATTGGTGCTGCACTTGGAATACCTTTCCCATGTGCTTCAATAAGCCACATACCCGGGTTTACGTTCAAGTTAAAACTTCCGTCGGCTTGAGTTTGTGAATATGAACTTGAAACGTCAAGGTCATTTCCACTGGTGTCAAATGCTTTTGCCGGACGTGCCACAATAAACACATTGGCAATACCATTATCTGAGCCGTCTTGTACTTGACCATTAATCGTTTGGTTTGAGGTCTTGAGTGCAAACGCGATCGCATCTGGATTTCCTGCACTTGCCACAGTTACTGCTTGTGGTTTTGGAATACTAAAGTCATAGTCTGGCATCATAAATTCTGCGTTCCCAAACTTTGGCATCCATGGCTCAATGATAACTTCCCATTCACCTTCATATACTGGCATGGTTGCACTCCCTGCACCACTTCCATTAAGGGTTACTTCGCGAACATTATCTCCTCCACCACAACTGGATGATGAATTAAACGCACGCACATCAACTTTGGCACTTGCTGGCCCGCCGCTAATATTAACGGTTAGCTCTTGTGTGGTACCGCGCATTGCTAGATCTTTATTGGTGGCATTACCGCCATTTACATTAGCATGCTCCCAACCACAAGTTGGTACATAACTTGATCCACCAATGGTACTTGAAACCATGGCCAAAGAAACACCATAGCTTCCATCGAGCAAGCTGCTAAAAGTATAATCACCACTTCCATCAGTATAGGCACTATAAAATCCCGACGGACCATCAAGCCACACCTCCACACCTTCAATTCCTGATTCACTCCCATCTTGGACATTGTTCCCTGCGGTACCAGCGCCAGCACCGTTATCATTAAATACAGTTCCAGAAACTGATCGGCTTCCGGCAGCATTGATAAAGAACGGCATTGCACTTAAACTTTCCAAAAGCACTCCGGAATCATTTTTTGTTTTAATCTTCGCCACATACCCAGTGGTAGTGTAATCACGAGGAATAGTAGGGTTTACAATTCCTTCAAGTTCGAAACTGACTAGGTCATTTGCGGCAATTGCAGCACCACCTGTCGTTACAATAATCAAGTTACCACTTGCACTTACTGATGCAATCGTTGGGGTTGTTTGATTGGCATCATACAATCCGTTTAAATCCGTATTCGCAAATGATTGACCGACCCCCACCGCAGCAGCATTGCTCAAATCCATACCAGCTGCTTTTGGCATATCAAGCATAATCTGCCCACCTGATGGAATTGCTTGTGTTGGCTCAAACGTAACTCGGTACCGACTCGTCTGACCTGCAATTCCACGTTCCGGCATTATCTCAACCGGGGATTCCCACATGGCAGCATAATCAACTGTTCCAGCCATACCTTCGGCCAAAAAGTCTGCACCAGCAGTTTGCATATTAACAACAGTTGCTTGTGCAACATGATTTGCAACTGCAGGATCCATTACATTTCCAGAAAGATCAGCTGCAGTCGAAGTTACCGTAACTTTTACAATCGATCCTGAGCTTAATAGTAAGTTACTCAAGACAATGTTATTTCCTTCGACGGCAAAGGTTTGACTATCAATCTGCGTAGGGTCATTTCCTTGGAACGTATAGGTTGTTCCTACCGGGCTCTCGAGTGTTACGGTTGATGAGCTAATGGTATTTGAATCCATTGGCTCACTCATTTTGAGTACCACTTGGAAGTTGCCGGCCTCCGCATACAAAATTGTTGGCTTGGTACTGTCTGAATAACTTGATACGGTCGTAAATGCAAGATAAGAAGTCATGGTGCTTGTCTCAGAATCAATTGCATTCAAGGATGCATCTTTGACGGCATCTGGCTTCATTACAATGAAGTGCTTTTTGTTTGTTGCCAGCAATGCCTCACCTGCGATCTGGATAGTATTTGATCCGGAATCATACGCAACATTTGTTTGTACTAATGCATCAGTACCAACATCAAAAGATCCACTATCATTGGTGTCAACGTGCAATGCTACACTAGTGGTAGCCACACTTGACCCATATAATGGTTCGTTCATAGTTACTTGAATTCCCTCCACTGCTACCGTAGGAGAAACATTGGTCGCATTGTTTGCAGGAAAACTTGAAAGTACACTTGGCCCAGTGCTATCTGCACCAGATCCTGTGCTGAACTTCAGAATGAAATCTTCTCCAAGCCCAACTCCGTTGGTTGATTGCACCGCACTTTCAATACGGAGCTGATATGATGTGTTCGCTGAGAGCGCGGTACCAAGATCAGCAGTAATATCCTGGGCAATATTTTTTCCTGGTCGCAAGTACAGTCGGTTCTCACCTGCCGTTTCTTCATCACCCTCACTCCCACTTGCTCCTGGTGAGTACATAAAGTTACAACTAGTACTTACATCAGTACAAGTCAACAAATTACTTCCTGTTGGCGCACCACCCCCATCTAGCGCTTTGAGCGTCACGTTTCCCATGCCAAACAAACCATTGGCACCGGATGTTGTCATACTTGCATTACTATCAAATTCAATAATAATAATTTGGTTGGTACCAATATTTGTTGCACCTGCGACTGGTGAAGTAGCAACAATAGATGGTTTGATTGTTTGTTGTGAATTTTGATCAAACTCTCCTGTAGTAAAGGTATAGGTTTGATTAGATGCGAGTGCGTTTCCTACAACATCAGTAATCCCAGTGGTAAGCGTAAAGGTATATGTCGAGCTTGTCTCAAGTTCGGCAGTCAACCCACAATTAATGGTTGTGGTAGCGGTGAGTGTTGCTGAATCACATAAGTTAGAACCCCCACCTTGTTTAATCAGTGTTACGTTACTTGTGGTAACGGTAGACTCATCAATTGCCTCTGACATAATTCGATTGACTGGTGCAAATACCGGAACACCAGTATCGCCGTCTCCTGGACCACCAACAGATGTTGCGGTTGGGGCAACATTATCACCAATAGTAAAGCCACCAGCAGTGGTGGATGAAACCGTGGGGTCGGTTCCTGAAGTCACAATACCACTATCAGGAATCTCAACACTAAAGCTACGAACCTGCGCAAATGGTACGGTCTTAGTACTTAATAGAACAAAATAGACATCGCCATCAGCTAAAGTTGGTGGTGTGTCAGGTGTAATGCTGTAGGTGTTGACTCCATATACGCCGCCGGCAGAAAGGGTGACCACTCCAGCAGCGTCTCCCCCCATAGTAAATACTCCATTGGCATCTTGATCTTTAACCAAAATAATACCACCATCACCATCTGCAGCTAGATCTTCCAAAACATTTGATGTTACTGCAGTATTGGTAAAGGTGGCATTGGTAAGACTAGTGAAGTTCAAAGTAATACTCGTCAATGTCTGACTTGCTTCACTCGCACCAAAGGTAATAGTATGCGCCGTTACAATATCACCAAAGTCCAGAGTGCCACCGGCATCAGATACGATTCCAAACGTCGCTGCGTTCGCCGACTGAATCATTTGCGGCAAAAATGCAGAAAGACCAATGCTCCAAGCAATGGTTGCGATAATGAGTGATGAGACACTCATTTTATACATTCGGGTGGCGATACTCATATGTTTTTGATTTACAAGTCGTATCCGACTCTCGATGATTTATTTTGCACAAACTTTTCTTAATTTTGAGAAAAATTTGTTTGTATTTTTGTTTTTGTTTGCGTTAAGAAACAAAAAATTCGGGCGAAAATTACTTTCCGACCGAACTTTCCTCCTTAAGTCACGTACATACTATACCATGATTTTAGCAAAAAGTCAAGTGAGATTTGTATCTTATTTTAGAAAAGTTACAAACCTATGCTATAGTAATTTCAGATGCAACGTCATCTCAAGGAGTTCCATGGGCATTAAGCTCGACCTCAAACGGGGACCGGACGGCAAGCTCGTCCGTATCCAGATGCGTGGAATGGCCAAGCGGATTTGCGCTTCGACGCGCTGCAACAACATGTTCTTCGACCGCAACGGTCGAGAGCATTGCGCAGGGTGCCGGCGCGTTCGCCGCCGTTTCGACCAATGGCAGGCTCGCCAGGCGTTCTATGCCGAACGCCGAGCGGCCAATCAGGCGGCGTAAGGGCCGTCACGGAGGTTCTCAAAGACCTGCTACGCTTTTTTCAAGACTGGTTTTTCTGGGTAAGCATGTTGGTCGTGCCAGCCTGTTACGCGCTCGCGTACTGGCCCATGATCGCTGATACCCTTGACTCTCGCTGTCTGGATCTCACCACCGTCGAGGCCTGCATCGCTGATGCGCTCGATCACCCCGACCCGATCCCACGACGCGAAGCCAAGAGTACCACTGATCCGCGACCCGACACGCCGCTGGCACCGGCGACCGATGCCCCGCCCAGTATCCTTTTCAACACCGTGGCCTGGAGTACCGTCAAGGAGCAACAGCCATGAAACTCGCACGCGGCCATGAGCCGCAACCCTACACCCGACCGCCCGCATCGGAAACGAGAGCGTGCGGTCAACTTTCCGCAAATTGTTTTAGATAGTAGAGCGGCCGGCAGTTAACTGCCGGCCGCTTTTGTATTTTTGAAACCCCAACTATCCAAAACTGCAGATCAACTACTGCACTACAATCTTCCCACTCATGTCCCCATGAAACGCGCCGCAAAATACCGAGCACGTAAATGGAAACGTTCCTTTTTTGTCAGCATCAAATTCAATGACCACACGCTCCCCTGCCTTGAGATTTTCATTCACCCCAAAATCGGGAATATTGATGCCGTGCGTTACATCTACACTCTGCACTTCCATACGCACACGATCACCTTGGCTGACCGTAATGGTTGCTGGTTCAAACTCCCATTGTTTTGCAATTACTGGAACAATCACGACTGGTGGTGATTCAACAACCGGTTCAGGTGATGGCGTGTCTTTTTCTGATGTCTCTTTTACTTGAGAATCAATGTCAAGCGTTTGTGTATCCTTCTTTGTTGTATCTTCTGTTGTGTTATCCTGTCCTTCTTCTACTACTTCTTCTGCGTCTTGATCTTGCAAATCACTAACCGGCGTATCACTTGAAACCGGCACTTGCTCTACTAATGGCTTCTCCACCGATGCTTCGGGCGTCGGCGTATCAGAACTGCACCCACCTCCAATAAGCACTACAGCGGCAATCAAAAAAACAGTTGTTTTTATTTTCATAATATTACCCTTAATTTAAGGCCACCAATCTTTTGGCTTTTTTGGCAAACCAAGCAAGTACAGCAATGCCAATGGTGCACCGATGTTTGCGAATCGTTCAACAAAGTCCCAAATTGGATCGCCACCAATTGGCCTTATAAGCGCAGTGACAAATGCCCAAAATGCTGCCCACAGGACAACAATACGTATTGGCTTAAACAAGACAATGAGTGCCACCACAACATCCATGATACCGATCAAGGTCATGAGTGTGAGTGCCTGCGGCTCGGCAATGCCGACCGCTTCAAAATATTTTAGCCATCCTGCTTTTTGCTGCAGTGCAAAAACACCATGGCCGAGAAACTCTCCGGCAACAGCGACGCGGAGAATCCACTCTATATGTTTAGCCTTCATAAGAATATGCATGAAGAATTATAGGATAAGTATACCAAAAACTTGATCTATTTGTGCACAACACAACCTATTCCAAGTTAACAATGGTATATGGTTCTGGAAACGTTCCTTCAGGTCCTGCAAATCCAATGGCCATCTGTGTGAGTGTAAATGAACTGGTGTCTTGCGCCCAAAGCTGCTCACAAAGCGCCATGGCGTCCTGTTGTACTGAAGGATTTTCAAAATCTTTCAGACGGGTAAGTGTGGCGTGCGGTGCATATGGCTGTAACGTCTCTACCTCACCAAACGTACTGAGCTCATCACGCAGTGTGTTATGAAGTTCCTGGAGTCCTTCTGTTGGATTCATCAATTGAATCCACCCCATAATCCAACGGGTATGATTAAAATGCGTCGCAACCTTCTTTACATTCGCGCATAACTCCAACGCCCTCTCCCGTGCAGATTCAATTACCTCTTCATCACAAACCACCTGGACTTGTGTGATGTGCGGGTTAGCGCTTGTATGGTTCAACGTATAAAACGCGTCGTATCGTTGAGTAAGTTTTTCACTAATATCAATGCACCGCTTGGTCACTGGTTGCGGAAGTAAGTACACGACATGGAGTTTCCTTTGCATATGTTTAGAGTACTATATTATTCCGACTCATAGTTTCGATAATCGCCTTATTCCACTGTGAATATCCGTAGTTTCCTGGATGGAAACGATCAAAAGAAAAAACTTTTTGTCCGTGATAATCAATAACTCCTTCTTTATCTAATCCAAGAATATCTGCAAAAGGTGTATTGGTTCTTTGGGCAATCTCGATCATAATCTTGCGCGCCTTAAGAGTCCGATAATTGTAGAGCCAAGAAAGTGGTAATGGGAACAAGCGTGAATCCCCCACGAGCCCAGTTGGGATATGGATCACTGCCTTGCCAAGTTTTTTAGCTTCATTATGAATTGCCTCTACATCACGTGCAAACTCGTCCCATGAAGTAAATCGAACAACATCATTGCCACTAATATGCACAACAACTACATCATAGTCATCGGGCGGCATGGCTTCAAGCCTTGCTCGTAAGCCGGCAACACGCATGCCACTGATCCCGAGATTAGTAATGTGTGCCTTTGGGAAAGAAGCGCCAAAATATCCTGCCACTGATCGTTCGATTGGCACAGCACCTAACCCAGCAGCAGTCGAATCCCCAATGAAAAGCGCTTTTGGCCCATTACTATCACCAATTTGCTCATAATTAGCAGTGTGTGCACGCATGTGCGCCACAGCAATTCGGTACCAATACAAACTCATACCGAGACGAATGACAATAATCACTATGAGTGCAATGAGTATTGGTTTAATCATACCGAAATATTGTATCATAGGGAGTAAAATGATATATTTGTAATAAACAAGTATTACAAATGAGTATATCTAAATACTTGCCTAAAATTAAAAGAAAATACACTCAATAAACCCCTACTAGGGTACGAATATTGATTGATTCATCAAATATGTTACTATGGACTACGCTATAAAAACGTTCCTAGAACGTCTAGGTCTTTCCAAGAACGAGATCAAAGTGTATATAGCGGCACTTGAAACCGGAGAAGTGACGCCTACCATGCTTGCAAAACGAGCACATATTCATCGTGTTGCGGTGTATCCACTTATTGAGAGTCTGGCTAAACGGGGACTCTTGAGCCAGTCTGGATCACACCACAACCGGAGAATTGTGGCTAAGCATCCGCAATCAATTGAGGCTATTCTACGCAATGAACGACGGCGGGCACGACGACTCCAAGAGCGATTTGAGTCAGTACTCCCCCAGCTCAAGGCCATGCACACACAGGTGGGGATGCATCCACGCGTACAATTCTTTGAGGGTGCGCAAGGACTGGAGCAAATCAACGCAGATATCATTGCAACCCTTGCATCGTGCAAGCCTGCGCAGCGGATCACCTACTCATACAGCAATCCTGCAATCATTGATGAGCGATTTGAAGATTACATCCGCGGATCAGGAGGATATGTAGATGAACGCGTTAAGAATGGAATTCGTAATAAAGTCATTGCTCGTGATTGCGAAGCCACACAAGAAATTGCGCGTAATGCAAAACGATTATTGTGTGAGGTAGCTATTCTCTCGGAAAAACAATTTCCGTTTAAAAACGACATCACGATCTACGCAAATAAGATGGCAATTCAAGCGCTTGGGAACGAATTGGTAGGCGTGATTATTGAAAGCAAAGAAATTGTTGACGACCAGCGAGCCATTTTTAATCTGGCATGGGCTGGTGCTCAACACCATCAATCACATGACACCACAGACACAAACACAACTTGATATTTTAAAAAGCGGCATTACAAAAGTCGTGCCACTTGTTGCTGATTTTTTGCAAGTTCATCGCCCCCTTGGGGAATATTCAAAAACACTCTACGATCATCAAGCACATCCTGTCCACCAGGAGCGCCAAAAGAATATCAAGGTGGTAATGCAAGAGGTGCTCGCGCGCTCATTTACAGAAGAAGAGATCGCTCGTGCGAACCTTAATTGGGATGACGATTTGGTAATCAACATTATTGATCACCAAGGTTTTTTGAATCATCCACTCCTCATCTCGACCAATCTGATCGCAAACAAATTCCGTATTCCTGGCACCAATCCAAATGGCATTGTCGTCCTCACTGATTCTGGTGTGCCACTGAATAACTTTTTTCATAAACGTGGTCTGAAGTTTGCCAATCAGCAGCTGAACATCTTCCCTACTCGAGACCGACATATCATTGCCTATGCGGCCCCAACCTATACAGAGTTTGGTCTCATGAAATCTGCAAAACAGTTCGACTTTTCTGATGAAGAACTTACGTTTTTGCAAACCATACAAGACGAGCTTGAGCAGAGCGCCACACATCCAAAATGTACCTCTTAATAAAAATCAAGTGAATCGGATTAACTATTCTTGGTGGAAAAAATTATTCTCATCAGAGCTTCGTGAGCGCATTCCTGATTTGTTCTATATCACCAATGAAGAAGTTGCTATTGGCATGTTGAATAAATTGCTACAAGACACGGACAACCTTTTCTCAAAAATCTTGTTTGACCCAACCATGCGCGAAGATACCATCAACACGTTTACCGGCGTCACTGGATGTTGGGACAGTGATGACACACGCGGGAGTATGCTCTTTTGGGGGATTGACCAAAACGACCACACCAAAATTCAATTGCGTGTGGAGGATGATCAGCTGGTAAGCACTGATCCAAAACGGCCATTCACTGTGCAACTTAACAAAGAATCGATCTTGGAAGCGCTTAACAACGGGCAGATGTACCCAACCATGTTTATGGTGTATGGGATCTCAAGTTTTTACTGCGGAGTTCGTCCGCTCGTTGGATACGGATCAATGACTTACCACACAGCAATGAAAAATGCGTGGTTGCAATTGCTTAAACAGCACGATCAAGAAGAGGCGGACCGCGTCAATACCATACCAGTAAATGGATTTATTGGTGGTCCAAGTACTTCCTTTGGTTATGACCCAAAGCGGGGCTATGAAAACCTATACGCACTAGATGTCATGGCGCGTGGTGGGTTTAGTACCGCGTATCTTGAACACTTACACCAAACAAAATTAAGCGATATCTTGTTGCCCGCACTAATTGATATTTATGATAGCTACGTCCCACAACAGGATAAGCAGCCGATCACCATCACGGCTAATGATTTGATGGGAGAGCCATTTTCCTGGCTCAAAGAACTGCAGGTGTAGCATATTGAAATGTGCCTGTCTTCCTGACAGGAGATGTCTGGTCACTCCAGATCACCTGCTCAATTACTGATAATCTTCCTCTTGTGCGAATTGTCGGCATGAGAGGGAGATTATCCCAAACCCACTGACTATCACGCACTGAAAGGAGGACCGCCAGTGCCTGGAATCACCATTGACGGGTATGACCGTCCGTTTATGTGCTTTGACGCACATCTGGATCAGTATGGTGAGCAGAGCGGCGGATGGGGGTCTGCCGAACAGCTCGCCAACATGGACCAGCTCGGTGGCGCCTTGCGCGTCCTGTTCTGCGAACGGGATGGAACCTATCCCAAGACCACGCCCGCCCACAAAGCCGAGGTGGAGGTCATCCGCACTGAGTTACACCCTAAAAGATGCTGGATACTGGCACTGGGGAGGCGCGCCGCCACTGTGTTACACCCACGGTGGTGTACAGCACAGTGAAGTGGTCAACCCGCTACTGCGAAATGGCAACTACGATCGGTGCCTGAGTATGCATCTGGCACGTGAGATCATCCAGCTCGGCGGCATCGTGTGCCTCTCTCCTGCAAAGCCATTCTACGAGCGACTGGATGGCCCCTTCATCGAGCATCTGGTGGAGCTCGGAGAAGCCAGCGAGTGGCTCCAGGTAGGGATCGGTACCGACTACGGCGGCATTCTGGACGAGTGGCGTCTACCCGGCTGCCACACGGTCGCAGACTGCTTCAAGACCTTGATCCGCTCCCTGCTCGCGCACGGACTGGAGGAGTGGCAGATTCGACGAGTGGTCGGCGAGAACGCACAACGCTTCTTCATGAAGTGATAACACAACAGCACAACAAAACAACCTCTTCCTCACCAGGACGAGGTTGTTTTAATTATGACAATATCCCCTATTGATTCCCCCCAATCGCAACCCATTCCCCGCTAATGCTTCGATAGAGCGCAATAAACGCTTCAAGTCCATCAGCTGTTGGTAGTGGTTCAACAGTTGCCAAGTAATCCCCTGGCTGCACCGAAGCACCAAACGCCTTCGCCATCCCATTCTTCACCATATCTCGGTATGAATAGGTAGTAATGGTTGAGAAATCAAATGACTGATCAACTGGCGTATCAAAAATAGCTGAATTCTGTTCTTTGCGTAATAGTGCTACAAAATCAACACTTTCATCTGATTCTAAAATCATGTACCGATCGCTAAACCGCTTCTCAAGCATTGGAAAATTCTTACTCCATGCAAAACGTAAGTTCTCCTCGTGTATACGTGCAACTGCAGCGCGGCCTGCTTTTGCAAAATTAGTTTCATAATCTTCGTTAAACGTGAGAATAACCCGGTCAACAAATGTTTCTTCTGTGACATCATCATTGTCGAAAAATGCCATGTACCCCAACAACAAGACGATGATGACTAACAAACCAATGATAATGTTTTTTCCTTGCATAATGTTGTGATAAGTGTGATACCCGCAGTATACCTTTCCAAAACAAAACCCGCCACCTTTCGGTGGCGGGTTTGCAAACACGCTTACGCGCGTCGTACTTGAATAGCGTTCATACCCTTTGGAGACTCTGCAGTTTCAAAAGTCACTGCGTCACCTTCCTTGAGCTCTTCGAACACTACGTCAATAAGCTCTTTTGCGTGGAAAAAGAGATCTTGGTCCATACCATCAGCTTCAATGAAGCCGTATCCCTTATCTCCCATGAGCCGTTTGATTTTACCGGTCATAACGTAGATATTTTCTTACATGTATATGCTTGACTCTTGAGAAATATCGACACTATTCCCAGTAATGAGACTGCATTTATACGCGGATAGTGTAGCATAAAGATGTACGTTTGTCAATAAGTGACCCTAAAATATGATTCTTGACATCTCATATTGCGCGCGCTATAGTGTAACGTTTCCACTCTGGAAACGTCTACAATAACGACAATTATTTTTAATCTCTATGGAGAAACACTGGCAAAACCAGAAGTTTGCATCCTTCCAGCTCATGGTAGGGCTTGCTTTTGGCATGCCAACTGTTACCCCACAGGCACGCGGTATTGCATATGTCGATACCAACTCTTGGGAGCAGTGTGTTTCTTCGAAATCATGAATTTAGCTTAAATTAGCAATTTTCGAATAAATACTCTGCTTCTAAGAAGCAGAGTATTTTCGTGTACACGAACACGAGGCGGGAAAGAAGGGACTTGAAGGAGAAAGAAGGAGTAACCAACAAACACATGCAAGAATTCATATCACAGTTCCTACGGTTGATCAGACCGCATCGGAAGGTCTTCCAAAAGGCAATCGCGTTCATCGTGGTGCTTGAAGCACTGATGATTGTGCCGACATACCTCTTTAAGGAAGTGCTCGACACATTGACACTACGCACCGATGATCTACTCAGTACCATCCTCTGGTTGGCACTGGGAATCTTTGTGGCGCAAACACTGATTGCGGCGGTCGACGTAATCGTGGATCGCTACATCCTTGATGCATTGTACTGGATGGAAAACGAGCTGCCGAAGCTCGCACAGAAAAAACTTTTGGCACTCTCGCTCGGGTTCCATGAGCAAGAACAAACCGGTGAACAAATCGCACGTCTTGAACGCGGAACCATGAAGCTGGTCGAGTTCGGTGGACAGCTGTTGTGGATGCTCATTCCCCTACTCATGCAAATCACCTGGACATCGATCTTGATGATCGCACTAGATTGGCAGCTTGCCATTCTCTTTGCTATCGTCATCCCGATCTTTGCGATCATGACCTGGCATTTGCATCACACCACATACCCGTGGCGCAAAGAGCAAGAAGATCTGTACGAGAACTCAGCCGGTCGGCTGTGCGAGTCGGTGATCAACATCAAAACAGTGCAAGCGTTTGCCCAAGAGCAGCGCGAGAAGAAGCGCTACGGTGCAATGCGCGGACGGATCTATGACCTGGGACGATTACGTTGGATGTTCGGCACGCGCATGAACTTCTGGCGCATGATGATCATCAACTTCGGACGACTTGGGATCATCTCACTTGCTGGATACAAAGCCATCACTGGAGAACTTACCATTGGTTCGGTCGTGTTGTTTCTGACGCTCTCGGAGAAGGTGTACATTTCAATGTTCAACCTGAACCAAATTCTCGACCGCATGGTTGAGGCAACAGAGCCGATGCAACGACTGTTCAACATCATTCACACCAAACCACGTGTGGTAAGTGCACCTGGTGCGATCGCGCCAAAACGCTGGACCGGAGCAATCACATTCGATGACGTGACGTTTGGGTACACCCCAGAACAAAACGCACTCTCCAACGTGAACTTCTCCATCAACCCTGGGGAGACGGTGGCATTTGCCGGACCATCAGGGGGTGGGAAGTCGACCATCGTGAAGCTACTGTTCCGCTACTATGACCCTAACTCAGGAACCATCCGCATCGACGGGAATGACTTGCGAGGTCTCAGCCTGCAAGCCTACCGTCGCATGACCGGATATGTTCCGCAAGAGGTCGAGATCATGAGTGGAACGATCTGGGAGAACATTGCGTATGGGAACCCGAAAGCAACCGAGCAAGCGGTCAAACGAGTGGCTAAGCTAGCACGGGTGCATGAGTTTGCTTCTACACTCCCGGACGGGTACAACACCATCGTAGGTGAGCGTGGTATGAAACTCTCCGGTGGACAACGGCAGCGAGTGGGTATTGCGCGAGCACTGCTCAACGATCCGACCGTGGTGGTGTTTGATGAGGCAACCAGCAACCTGGATGCAGAGTCTGAGCGTGCCATTCAAGATGCGCTGTCGACTCTGGAAGGGAAAAAGACGCTGATCCTCATTGCGCACCGACTCTCCACCATCATGCACGCGGACAAGATCATCATCGTGGAAGATGGTCGCGTGGCCGAGGTGGGAACGCACGATCAACTCATGCGACAAAATGGACTGTACCACCGTCTGGTACAACTCCAAACCGAGGGAGGGTAACGTCGCTACAACCAAAAACCAGGAGCCGAAAGGTTCCTGGTTTTGATGTAGCGCTTAACCATTTGTAATAATTCATTTCGAATCCTCTACTAAATTGATCTCAATTATTTGATCAATGAGTTGTCTTCTTTTAGCTGGCAACTCCCGCTGTGAACGATAAGATTTACCCTCGTGTTGTGCAGTAAATATTACTTTATCATTTTCAAAAGTGATTGTAGCTTCCAAACCGTCAGGCTGATTTATAATGACCATTTGCGCTGAATCTTTAAAACGTTTCAGTCGTTTCTCCTGATTTAGTAGATGGGAAAGCAAATCATTATCACTAGCTCCACTGACTTCATCCATAAAGACCTCAATGGCTTGCTCAGGATTATCAGCGTGAATGATGTGATCTCGTAATCCTTTTGTTGCCAGTCGATCAAGAAATGGACTATCAACAAAGACTGAAGTATCACGAGCCGGCAAGTCAACCATAGTGTTTTTGCGAGAATTAATTCCTCCAACAATCACCACATCAACATTTCCAGTTATAGTCTCTCTTTGACCGCTCATGGTATTAAAATATTCGAAATCCTCACCCAACTCCCAAGCAGCCTGCTGCTGTTCTAAATCATCTTGACTAAACATGACATCTGCCCCTGGTTCTCCATACAAATCAGTTTCAATAAAAATTGCTCGTAACCCCTGCGCTTCAAAATCTCTCTGAAGTTGCTCTGAAGTATAGGTTTTACCAGCACCAGCATACCCACTGATCAAGACCATTTGTGGACGCATACCTGATTGCGCGAGTGACTCTGTTACACGACTGATAATTGCTTCTTTTCCAGAAGCAACATCAGCATACATCTCTTGCTCCGGTCGCTGCTCTTGTTCATTATGATCACCTTCAGGCTGATGATCTGCTGCCCACACATCTTTAAGATTGCGAATCTGCTGATCAGTTAATGTAATGTCAATTACTCTCTCCATACCAAGTATTGCTGCCAATGCATTAACGTATCGACCAACCGCCAAACCGTTTAGCACATTAGACTTCAACTCTTCATGATGGGCAAGTGCCATAGGATTTCGTTCAAGAAGTGTAAGTCCTTGCTCAAACCTCTCCCGTGTACTTCCTTTGAGCATACTCCCTAATTGATAATTCCACTGACCATCTTCTTGAAATGCAATCATATTTTCATCACCAACCAAATCTAAAATATCTCCAACTTCTTCATAAAACTTCTTAAAACGCCCAAGAAAATCTTTTATCACGCCTGCCAGCTCCGGATCACGCTGCACTCTTTCAAACGTGCTACGCATTGTTTGGTCTTCATGATCAAAATTGAGGTAATCTTCTAAGTCAAACTCTGCATCACCAAATAATGCCTGATTGAGTCGCTCAAATGGCGGCCAATCCATATCCTCATGAAGTGCGGAACTCGTCTCAATGTACATTCCAGTACAATCAAGCTTTGTCGGATTATCAAATGCGTCACTTTTTTCTTGGACATTGACTAACGCTTCAATCGAATAATACTCACCTGCCTCTTGTTCAATTCTTGTAGATTGGATACGTGATTCCTCACGTAAACAATTCTCAGCAGGAAAATACTCATACAGCTTTGCATATCGCGCATTCTCTCGGTCGACAATACCTTGAGCCACTTGTCGAATCTCAGGGGTGATTTCTGTTGAAATCGCTCGGGCTATATATACGTGTTTTACTTTGTAAACATGAGACGGACTATCAGAATCAAAATACACATCATGACTCCCCCCACTACCAATAAGTTCACATTGGGTACAATCTACTGCATCGTCATACTTTGGTAATGACTCAAGATACTCATCTACTGTCAACCCGAACTCACGTTGTTCCTGGGTCAATTCTGTGTCACGCTTCTCAGCACATATTGGGCAAGTTGCTGGATTATTACCATCCTTACAAAATCCTTTATCAGTTAGGGAAGTTTCTTGTGTCATATTATGTTTTGTTATTATTTTGTACGTCGCTCCCCAACCGCATACAGCACCTCTGGGATAATAAAGAGTGCCCCGAATGCAAAAATCCATTGGGGGAAATACCCGGCTAAGAGAAAGATGGAAAGAAATATAAGGATACTGATTGCACTCCCAAAGTTACGAACCACTTCAATCCCGGCCATAAATTCTACAGTGTTTCGCGAAGCAACGATCTCTTTTCCAATTCGCATATCGGCCCCAACCGCAATGGCATTGTGACACACTCCCATAAGAGAAATCACTATAATAAATCCAATAATACTATGCACTTGTGTAAATATGATAAACCCGAGTACAAGTAAAATTGAACATGCCATAATCAATCGATTATCGTGGTGGTCTTTGAACTTCCCAATCAAATACGCCAACACGATCGCAATGACATATGAAAATCCAGTAATCAAAACAGACTTAGGCACTGAATGAAACGTACTTACAAAAAATATAGGGAACCCGTAATTAAAAATCTCTGGAGCAATTTTGGTGTTTGCGAGGAGCGCAAGTCGTGATTGATGCCTAAATAACTTACGCAAATGAAATGAACCATGATGATTAATTCCTTTCATGCGTGCGAGGGGAATCAACGAGAAGAACAACAACACTGCTGAAAAGAATAACAGCACAATAAAATGATCATTGAAACTCAACATAATACCCAATAGTGTCGCCACGATCGCAGCAAGCATACGCACGATAATGAGCAGTGAACTATAGGCGGCTGGTGCTTTTGCATGTCCGATATTGGTAAGTTTAATGATGTTCGAAAATAACCAATACATTCCCGAGCCAAAACTAGACACAACCAATGCAATCGCGAGTGCAGCAGCGGAAACCGGAGTAAGGCTGCCAATAATGAACAAGGCGAGGTTCATCAGGGCTACAATAGTTAATCCAATTCCCATAAAAGGAACTACCTTGATCTTGTTTTTGATCTGTAAAAAGAGAGGTACGGTGACGCTGCGTGAAATAATCCCTACGGCAAAATACAAAAATCCAAGAAATAACGCCGCAGCAATAGACTGTGTCATCTCATAAAAAAATAGCGCACCAAAGGAGTAAAACACAAACATACCCAGGTGTCGGAGCAACTCGTGCCAAAGATACATTTTTTCGTTTCCGTTGAGGTGTGGGGTGAGATGATGCATACATTACGACGCTACTCGACATTTTGCCTGAGTTGCTGATATTCTTGAATACCCTTAAGCCAACCACCGGTAAAGTACTGTGTTGGATCAAATGTTTTTGGATCGACCCACTCACTTTCGGTGTGTCGTGAAGAAAGTTGTACCTCCTCTGAATCAAGCTGTGCCTCATATCCAACTGCGAAAATACGCACCGCTGGATTCCCTTCACTTTGTTCTACTCGTTCATGACGCATATGTACCACCGGCTTACCCAATGTATATTGGACATTTTCACCTAACTCTTCTTTCATCTTACGAGCAATGATCTGCTCAAGCGGAGTATCAAACTCATCCGGTTTAATCCGACCACCAGGCAAATCCCAATCACCAAAATTATCCTTAAAAATAAATAGCTCCCCCTCTTGATTGAGAAGGAATACTTTTACTGCGACAAAATACGTGTCTTTTTCATTGAGTGGCATATGTACTAGTGAATCTATTTACCTACTCTAAATTCTCTGTAAACTTTTCTGCATTAAACGTAACATCATCTTGCCCATGTTGATCATACGGATTTTCCAAATGGTCTTGAATGTTATCCAAACTTACCAACACAAGACTAAACAATATCGGCATAGCATACTCGAGCCCCCGGGAATATTCTAAAGAGATATGCGCAAAATATGGACTGTAGAGTATCGGTAATAGAAAAATAAACAACTTGCTATAGAGCCGTAGCGTCCGCGGCGTCCTATACTGATAGATGTGTTTGAGAAGTTCAAAAGAGCTCAACATCTTACTTAAGTATTGATTCACTCGCGAAACTTCACTTCCTGAGAGGCCTCTTTCTCTCATTTCTTCAATGAATGATGAAAGTTGGGCAAAATTTTGATACAGCTTTTTTTCTCTTTTGAGCGCTTCTTTCTTATCGCTAGTATGAAAAAAAATTGTAGTGTCTTTAAATAGATCCTTCAAAATTTTCTTGAGCTTTTTCTCTGAATCTGAACTGTTATCACGTATCCAATCTTTCGACGCAAAATACATTGCTCTGCCATGCGCTTTGAGAATCCCATACTGATCAAGGGCCTTTTCCCTTCTCTTATACGCCTCACCAATTGAAAACACCACAGGAAAAACAATCGCAATACCAATAAGCGTAAGGGGGAAGTTGGCGGTTACCTGAAACTTTCTTGCAAGATATGTCGAGACAAGGGCAAGAATTGTAACAATAATGGTCTGTCGATTGATGATGAGTTTGCAATTTTCTAAAAAACGCATATGGTTATGACTTCGTCTGTTTATATGTATTCTCTGATCGCCACTCGATAGAAATAATTCGATACTCACCCGTAAACTCTACGAAAAGGATCCTAACTTTTCCTACCCTTGCACGCAATACATCTCGTCTCCCCTTAAGCCGTGTCACACCAATACCTGCCAAATCTCCAGCCTGAATCTTTTTAGCAACAACTAAGACGTTTTGTTTTGATGAGCGGGTAGCGGGAATCGAACCCGCATCAAAAGGTTGGAAACCTTTCGTGTTACCATTACACCATACCCGCGTTATGGACTTTGACTGTAAATCGCTTCAATCCAACCCATAATTCTGCGATGCAATTCTACACCATAAGTGGAATTCCCACAAGCCCTGACTCTTACTCTTTCCACCTTCACCAATATAAAGGCCAACGCCCAAGATAAATAAATCCCGCTTACTCAATACACCAATTTCCTCGGCAGCTTCTTGCTTAATAATTGCAGTTCTTTTGCGCTGTCTTCTATTAAACACTTCGGCGGCTTTTGCCGGACCATTACGAATTCGTTTTCGTACAGCCTCATTTGGCACATACGGTATATCCCGTAACCACAAACTGAGCGTGCTTTTTGATACACCTAACCGATCTCTGATTATGTTGTACGACCATCCATTTTTGCGTAGACGGATAGCACGCTTACGAAGATTGGTTTTCATAAAAAAGATGTTATATCACTATAACAACTTTTTACCTCCGAATCAATCTTCAAATGTGAACGCACTTGGACAAATATCGTTGAGTGGACACTCACCACACTTAGGCTTACGCGGACTGCAAATCGCACGTCCGTGCAAGATCAAATACTCATTGATATTCAGCCACTGCTCTTGTTCAACTACATCTTGTAGATCGGTCGATATTTTATCGGGATTTGTCTGTTTCGTCAACCCCAATCGCGGCGCCACACGCTTAACGTGCGTATCCACGGCCACGCCCTCCATTTTCCCATATGCCTTTGCCATAACCAGATACGCAGTCTTTTTTGCCACCCCGGGCAACTCGACCAATCCTTCAACTGAATCTGGCACGTTACCATCGTACTTCTCAACCAGAATCTGTCCCAACCCTTTCAAATACCGAACCTTACTTTTATAAAATCCTGTTGAATGAATATCTTTTTCTAGCTCAACGAGCGACGCGTTCGCATAATCCTGCGCAGTCCGATACTTTTGAAACAACTTTACGGTAACCTTATTCACGCGCTCATCAGTACATTGCGCGGAAAGCACAGTACCCACCACCAACTCCAAAGGTGTAGACCAATGGACAAACTCCTCTGGTCTTGTTTGATAACTTTTTTTCAGTCGCTTCAAAATCTCTTTTGCACGGGCTTTGATCGTCATATGCCTTCCATACTACCGCTTGCGAGCCCATCTGAAAAGCGGTAAGTTATACATACTCATTCATAACCTCTATTCTATGGCTTCAGTAGTATTTGATATCGAAACCATTGGCATCCCTTTTGACGAACTTGATCAAGCGCAACAGGATTATTATTTGAAGTACGCAAAATCAGAAGATGATGCTGATCAAATTAAAACCCAAACTGCGTTGTGGGTACCAACAGCGCAAATTGTGACCATCGCTATGATGAACCCACATAGCGGCAAAGGCAAAGTATTTTTCTCATCAGGAGATAAACAAATTGATTCATTTGAAGAAGACGGCGCCCAGTTTATCACCGGAACAGAAAAAGAAATCCTTACGATGTTTTGGGAAGCCATGACGAAGTTTAATCATTTCATCACCTTTAATGGACGAACCTTTGACGGACCAATGCTCATGTTACGTAGTGCTTTTTTAGGAATCAAAACCACACAAAACCTTGTGCCCTACCGCTATGATTACAAAACACACTGTGACTTACTCGACCAACTCACCTTCTACGGTGCGTCGCGTCGCTACAATCTTGATACCTTTACCCAAGCATTTGGGATTACCAGTCCGAAAAAAGATGGCATGAGTGGAGACAAAGTAGGCCAAGCATACGCTGACGGGAAATATCTTGAGATCGCGCAATACTGTTGGCGTGATGTAGTTGCTACCGGAGCGTTATACAAAAAATGGGACGAGTTACTTAAGCACTAGATTGACACGTGCCGGAAAACGGGATATTATGTCATAATATCCTTAACTTCATTTGGCTATGCAACAATATGTCACCTTTAAACAATTTAATGACCGCTGCAATGTGGTTGACGCGCATTTTGAACGGATCGATCGCCGGTTTGATGAACTTGTAGAAATCATCAAGCATGGTTTTGGTATGCTTAATGATCGTATTGATCGCGTTGAGAAAACCGGAAACGGTACCAACCAACTTCTTCACCAACACTTGCGACAAAGCGATGAGCGATTTCGCAAACTCGAAGCCAAACATGCATAATGCCTAAGGCAAAATCAAAACTTACTGCCTCCATGTTCTACCAGTACGACTTTTGTCCGCACTGGATCTGGTTTGATTTGTTTGCTGACAAGCGGAAGAAGGGACAAATGGGAGAGTTGATGGAAAAACTCATTGAGCAAGGGGTTGCACATGAGCAAGAATACATTGAAGACAAAAGCTTTGTTGAAGTCCCTGTCGGCAAAACGGAAGATGCTGCTCGTGCCACCATGACACTCATGGAGCAAGGAGTGGAAACAATTTACCAAGGAGCACTTGTTGCGAAGATTGATGAACGCACGTGGTCCGGTCGCCCAGACCTACTCGTGCGTAAATCCGGAAGATCTACCTTTGGTGATTATTACTATGAGGCAGTAGATATTAAAAGTAGTCGCTCGCTTAAAACCGTACAGAAAATGCAACTTACATTTTATGCGCTACTACTCGAACACATCCAAGGCACCTTTCCTAAACACTGCAGCATCATCAATATTAACCACGAACACATTGATTTTAAACCAAAACCATTTCTCAAACGGTTCAGCCGTCGCAAAAATCAAATCGAAGCGGTACTTGATGGCGAAAAGCCAGAATTGGTGCTTACTCGCACCTGCTTACAAGGTCCATGGAACACACAATGTGTTGCGCAGGCAGAAGAAGCAAATGACATCTCCCTACTCTACAATGTCAATCGCCATTCAATTTCAGCCCTTCGTAAAGTAGGTATCAATACCGTCGACGATGCGGCGCTGATGAACCCGGCGACACTTCCCAAAATCCCCTATATGAATAGCGCGGCGCTTGATCGGATGAAGTTACAAGCTGAGTCACTCGCCCACAAGGAAATCCGCGTTATCAAAACTCCAAAAATACCAAATACCGGACTACTTATTCATTTTGATATTGAAGGCGATCCACTCCTTGGAGTGGAATATCTGTTTGGATTTTTACGCGAAGACACTAATGAGTACCTGATGTTTTTAGCAGAACAACCAGAACAGGAAGAGCACATGTGGAAACAATTTTTGCGGTGGCTCAAAACATTACCTGAAGAATATACAGTCTTCCATTACGCGCCATATGAGAAAAGTCGTCTCACCATGCTCGAGGAAAAATACGGCGGCTCAAATGAACTTGAGACATTTACGTCCAACTTGTTTGACCTGTTTACCACGGTTAAGCAATGCCTTATCTTTCCGCTTTATTTTTACTCTATCAAAGATATCTGCAAGCACTTAGGATTTTCTTGGCGACACAAAAAAGCTGGTGGCGCACAAAGTATTTTTTGGTATGAAAAGTGGCTGGCGACCAACGATCGGGAGGTGCTTAACGACATCATTCGATATAATGAAGATGATGTACGCGCCACGGTATTTTTAAAAAACTGGCTCAAAGATCGACTTGCGTCTGACATGCCTCACTATGGAAACTAGTTCTAAAAAAAATGACATCATTGTAGTCTTACCCAATATTCGCTCAGCGCACAACGTTGGCGCATTTTTTAGAACTGCCGATGCAATCGGTGTTTCCAAAATCTATCTTGTGGGCTGGACTCCAGAACCAGGACATAAAGGACTTGATAAAGTTTCTCTTGGTGCTGAACAGGTAATTCCTTGGGAACGGCGCAAAACCTTAGGGCCGCTTCTGAAGAAATTTAAAAAGAATGGCTACCATATCGTTGCACTCGAAGAGTCGCCAAAAAGCATCGACTACCGGACATGGAAACCAAAATTCCCCATGGTACTTGTTGTGGGAAATGAAGTCGACGGACTCAAGCCGGCCCAGCTCAAATATTGTGACACCACCGTTCACCTCCCCATGCTTGGCATGAAAAAATCACTTAATGTTTCGGTTGCCTTTGGTGCGATTGCCTATTACATCCTTCCCTATGCCCAGCAATAAATTCGAATCCGAGGTATTGCTTGCTCTTAAACCATTTGCCAACCCAGCACATACCAAACTTTGTACGCAAACATATAATTTTTTTCCCGGACTCACCTTGACGATGCTTGGACTGCGAGTACCAAAGATCCGAGCGGTGGAAAAAAAGAAATTTAGCTTTTACAATCAGCCGATTCATGACGTCGTTACCATCTGGGATCAGATTTGGCACGCTACCAAAGTATATGAAGTGCGGAGTGTTACGGCAATCTATTTGCAACGCGAAAAGAAGAAACTCACGCTGAGAGATTGGCACATTCTCAAAGAGTGGGCAAAGACACTTGATAACTGGGAACATTCGGACAGACTCTCTGAAGTATATAACGAACTTCTTAATCGGTTTCCTAAAAAAATTTACCCGCAACTTAAATCATGGAACCGATCAAAGAATCCTTGGGAACGTCGGCAATCACTCGTTTCGTTGTTTCTATACTTTCGGCCTCATCGTCTTGTACTACCCAAAACAAAAATATTTCCACTGATCACCAACCTAATGGATGACGACCATTTCTACGTGCAAAAAGCAGTCGGTTGGACGCTTCGCGAAATAGGGTGGGCCTATCCTGGAGCCACGTGGAAATATCTTCAAAAGTTCGCTGCAAAAATCCCCTCTGCCGGATGGCATGCGGCAACTGAAAAACTTTCTAAAGAACAAAAGAAAGAGTTGATGAAAATCCGCAAACGCTAAACCGCTGCTCATCGCAGCGGTTTAGGTTCATTGCTATATGGTGGCTAGATCGTCGGTGCAGCACTCGGTTCGGTGTTTGGTACTGGTCGCTCACCACGAACTTTTCCTTTCTTCAATCCTCGATGATGCTTTATAAATGGCATGGGGTTCTGCATCTTCCATTCTTGCCACTTGGTGCGTGCCTCGTCTTTTGAGATCTCTCCTGATTCTACTTGCGCTCTAACCTCTTGATGAAAGGTGCGCATCTGATCATGATGCTCTTTCATTTGTATTTGGCGCTCTTGCACATGCGCTCTAAATGCATCGATATCCTCTTGGTCTACGGTGCCATCACTCAATCGCTCAATCACCTCTTCATGATATTGCACTGCGTGAGCAAAATGATCTGCAAGCGCATTGGCTTTTTCATCGCCATACTTTTCACGCACAATCACAATTCGCTCTTGCACCCGTTGTGCATGCTGATCAAATTTTTCTTGCAAGTGTGAAAGCATTTCTTCTGAAACGCGTCCATCACGTGTGCGCAACTGCGCAAATTCTCCCAAGCGTCGTCCTGCTTTATTTGACTCCCAACGTGCTTTTCCTTCCTCAGAAAAGGTAAATGCGCCACGGACTCGCTCGTTAACTTCAGTCTTTACCGGATATAGCGTATCTCCAGGCAATGCTTGCTCTGCAGCATAGCTCGTACCAACACCTAACAGTAACACAGCCATAAGTGCGATTGCGGTTGGTTTAAGTAACATAGGTTTTTGCGTTAATGAATGATTGGGGCCCTTCTGTAATAGTTGACGCATGACCCCACTATTTCTTACCTGCTGCATAGGATTCGCCCGCATGTATGCTAACAATTCACGTTCTGTTGCATCGCGCTCTGTCTTGCTCAAACGAATCTTCTTCGCTCGTCGAGTAAATATTTTAAATCGGTTCTGAAACATATCGTTGTGATAATAGTCGAAGTTTTTGTACCCCTCGATTAATCCGTACCGAAACCACATTTGCACTTTCTCCAAGCACAACAGCAATTTCACGCGGGGGTAATCCATCAATGTATCGCATCACAATAACTTGTCGATACTGCGGATCAAGTTCTTGGATCAACTCATGTAAGCAGTTGCGTTCAATCTCAGTATAAATGGCAAGCACAGCATCAGCATCCGGCAAATCAAACCCTTGTTCAGCAAGTGCATCCAACGATTCCTCTTTCTTTTTACGCGACTCACTCACAATAAGATTGTTTGCCACGCGGTATAAAAAAGCACGAAGATTTTGTATCTCATTACCTGCCACAAGATATTTCCACGTACGCATAAATGTCTCCTGGAGCAACTCTTGTGCACGTTCGCGTGAAAATACTCGAAAAAAGCAATGACGAAAAATAGCATCTGCATGCTTTCGATAGGCTTTGAGAAATGCTTTTTCTGAAACCATGGAATAACTCTTCATGATATCTGACGCAATGGTCTCTATTTTCTTACCATATCTCTATATTGGCCTGAAAAAGCACTTTTGGCAATGCAAACCTCGCCATCCAAGCTCAAGGATAACGAGGTGCGTTGTTATGTTGTTATGGACACAGCTGCCCATGCGTATTGAGTCGGTACACCCCACCGCGACCCGCTAGAATCATCCCATCTTCAAGCGGTAACACCGCGTTAGCCTTTTCAAAATCAGGAGTGCCATGGGCCTGTTCCCAGAGCACTTGACCGCCAGCTTTCATCTTGACCAACCACATATCAGCCCCGCCGTACCCATACGAACGAGTCAGTCCTGCCAACAAGACATGATCACCAAGTGTCCAGGCCGCTGCAGTAAAGGTGTCATAGTAATCACCACCCAATGTCTTTTGCCAAACAAACCCACCCTCAGCGGTAACGCGTAGGACAAAACCGTCATGCAGGTATTGCTCACCGATGTCGGCATAGCCGGTGATGACAAAGTCACCACTTGCGGTCTGCACCACTGATTGACCAACCTGATACGGGATCGCGCTATGCAGCACCTGCCAAATCACACCACCATTTTGTGCAAACCGCACCAGAATAGTTTTGATTTCTCCATCACTATCCATCACGGTCGAGCCAACCGCAACAAATTCGTTCTCGCTAATGCGAATCACATCAGAAAGCACGCCGCCCTGCTTGAGCCCTAAAATCTTCCCCCACTGCATAAGTCCCATTTCGCTAATGCGAAATATCCAGGGTGACGTGGCAACACCATCAACCACATTTCCAGTATTGCCAACAACAATGTACCCGCCCTCAAGATCACGAGCGATCGAACGAGCAACATCATTGTTCACGCCGCCATAATCTTCCTCCCAAATCAGCTCACCACTCACATCCATCTCTATGATCCACGCGTCCGATCCACCTGATCCAGAAGAACGTGTGTTCCCAACGGCTAAAAATCGGGTATCATCCCTCACCACAGCAGCGGTAAGGTCGTCATGGTCTGTCCACCCGAGCTGCTCTTGCCAAAGCAGATCTCCTGAGCGATTGAGTAGCGTGATCACGGCATCTTTTTGTACAGCGTACTCACTCACTGCCACGTGGGTGTTCCCGATCACCACCACATCGTCGTTGCTCATGGCAAGCACTGCGTTGGTCTCGTCCAGCCAGTGCTTGGCTGGATCGATGTACCAACAGGTTCCAGCAAGGCGCTCCTCAACAGCGATCACTTCGTCTTGGTGCTCAATCGTCGGCTCGCCATCCTGTTGAGAGTCCATCTCCGCCTCGTCGCCACGCTGCGTATCCTGGGACTCATCCAACACCACACCTACACCATCTGCAACACCCGTTGATATAACGCCACTTGAACCCGCCGGAACCAACCCCACATCAGCGTCCGAAACAACCACACCACCAGAAAAAGCATCCGGCACCACAGACTGACATGCACCCATCAGAAGTGTGCACGCGACGTTCATCAAGAACTTACGGCCCATTATTTCCTCCAAAAGACATTAGAGCACTATAGCGCGATACAAAAAATCTGCCAAGATTGACAGATCCTCACCATACGCACACCTTTCCCACTACAATTCCCCAAGCAGCTGCTTTTGCAGATTACCTAATCGTTTATAAAACCCTGCAGTATGAATTGAATTAAGACCCAGTGCACAATGATCATAATGATGCATCCACTCATGCAACAATGTGTTCAAAAACGTCTTTGCTGCCAAAATCTGCCCACGGACTGCAGTGCGATTTTGGATGTAAATATATTGGGACGCTACCCGATAGTATCCGTATTGCTTCATAACGGTTCGTCCTGCGCGCTTTTTGTGATATTGTTTTGTATCACTAATTTTTACCGTACAAATATCAATACATGCCAAGTCACACAGCGCATCAACCAGTTTCTCACTTGCACGCTGGCGATGCTGTACAGTTTTTGTCTTCATTACCCGCATGGTGAGTTGCATGACATGCCCATCAACCACAAAAGCAACCGATTCATGGCGGTTGCTCTTTCGATAATTAGCAGCACTCCCCCAACCTCGTGCCATATCACTCTGTTTTCCTTATGCGAACACCTGATTGTTTGTGCGCCTTGATCATATCTAAAATCGCCTTATCACTTTCAAAACCAGTAACCAATTTATTAATGTTGTCGACCACTAATTGCAAAAGTCCCTGCTCTAAAAGTTGTCCAACAAACTGTTTAACGTCGATGTTCCGAAACCGATGAATATTCTCGACCACATATTGCTGATCTCCATTTTCAAGTAACGCCTTCACGATTCTCTTATGATCTTTGTTGTTCGTCAAGAATCTCCCCATGTTCTCTTGTACCACTTGAGCATATCCTGACTCGATCAATTGCTCCGCAATACGACTCTTCTGCTCTGTGATTGGTAAACTATCAATTCGAGGGGCGACAAGATTCCATATACCAGTCTCAGTAACTGCCTTAAGCACTTTTTTCTTGTCTGCTGCAGAAAATAATGTGTCGTCTTGCAACACAAACTCAACATCTCCCTTTTCTAACAACTGATAGGCTATTTCTCCGTTACTCACTCCGAAATCGCCGGCAAATCTGCTCATCAAACGTAAATCGGCAACATCAAGCCGATTTACCCTCCCTTCGCGTTCGGCTAGTTTTTCTTGCACAGCAGTTATTCCGGCCATTTCCTGTTGACGCTCTTGCTCAGACGCAGCAATCTTTTGCAACTCTCCTTGTGTAAAATCTCGTTATCCAAGTACACCCATACCATTTATGCTTTACCCTCACTCCCATGAATACGAATATGCTTTTTTACTTCATCAGTAATCATGGTCTTTGATTTTACTAACAATTTACGCGGGTCAATAGAACGATTATCTTTCAGAAGCGTCTCACGCAAACCAACAGTAAACGCCAAACGCAAATCAGTATCAATATTAATCTTTGCCACACCAAGTGCAATTGCGCGCTTTTTCTGTGGTGTGGCAATCCCATGGGCATCACGCATCCAGTCGCAATCCTTAAGTACACTACATTTGCCATGCAAACGATTTAACAACTTTTTGCATACTCTGCTTGCGCCATGGAGCACCAATGGAACCTCAACAGTATCAGCGATCGCGCGCAACCGCTTGAGATCCAGACTTCCTGCAATACCAGTGGCCTTAAACGCTCCGTGTGCAGTGCCGACTGAAACAGCTAGCGCATCACAACCGGTCATGCGCACAAACTCTGCTGCCTGATCAACATCAGTAAAGAATGCGTCTTTATTCTTCACATCAACCAAATCCTCTTTCCCAGGAATAGCGCCCAATTCTGCTTCTACTGCAATACCTTTCTTGTGCGCCATTTTCACAATTGATCTGGTAACGTGTACATTCTTCTTAAATGGCAATGACGACGCATCGATCATCACTGAATCATACCACCCGGACCTAATCGCTGCCTTTACCAATTCAACATTCTTTCCATGATCAAGATGAAAAACTACCGGCACTTGTGATTGATCTTTTGCCACACGCACCATTGCGGCCAAGTACTCCATACCAGCGTAGTTAATTGCACCCTCACTGGTGGACAAAATTACTGGAGAGCGCATTTCATTTGCGGCATTAATAATCGCTTGGGTAATTTCAAGATTATTAATGTTGAATGCACCCACGGCATATTTTCCGCGACGCGCCTTACGTAATAGTGTGGTAAATACATTAGCCATACTATATTTGCTTTACCGTAAGTGGCCCGCCCAACTTACGCTCAAAACGCTTGAGCTGAGTTTTTTTCAGTAATCCATCTTGAGGACCGATCTTTGAAATAACACTGGTACTGTTTACATTCCCCCGACGCATTGCCTCGGAAATATCCTTTCCATCCATACGTGCACTGATAAAACCTACAGCATACGAATCTCCAGCTCCCGTACGCTCGATTACCGGCGCATGGGTATAAATACCCATCTGATAGTGCGTCTTTCCATCAAATACATACGAACCATTACGTCCATCGGTGATCACCACAATCTTCGTTCCCAACCGATGAAGTGCGCGATGGTATGCTTTGATGTCTTTTTTCTTGCCGACAATACGAGCGGCCTCTTCAACATTAACAAACAACACCTCTGCAACTGCACACACCTTTCTCACTTGCTCTTTTCCTTCTAAAAACTGATATGTCCCGGGGTTGTATCCCAACTTCACGCCATGCTTCTTAACATAGGTAATCACTTGCGCGTTATACTTTTTATGATTCTCGCCAACGCTGGTATAGTACGCCCATTTTGCTTTTGGCAACTTTGGCAACCGATATTTACGTGGCGCGTGATACACCAAAATGGTTCGTTCTCCTTTAAAATTAATCACGGTCGACGCATTGCTATCGTCCTTCTTGTTTTTCTCAATAAACTTTGAGCTTACACCATTAGCCACTAATTCTCGCTCGATATGATGACCACTTGGGTCTGCACCCAACATGGTATGCATGGCGACACGATACCCCATGCGTGCGCATCCGATCGCATTATTTGCAGCATTGCCAGCCACTTTTTGTGCGATAGTTTCAACCGGGAGTTTGTCTGCAAATCGTAATTGCAACATGCAACCACTTTTATCAATCGAACATGCAACATTTGCATCACTAATACCAACAAGGGTATCAATTGTCGCATCACCAATAGAAATAATATCAAACATAGTACATGTTACTTATTCTTAAGAACTGATCGCGCAGCCCGAACAATATCCTTTGCCTTCATACCATATTTAGCTAACAGTTCGTCTGGAGCTCCTGATTCACCAAACGAATCTGGCATACCAACCGCGATAGCTGGCGCAGGGTGTCGGCTTGCCAGAACCTCACTAACCACCCCGTACAATCCACCACTAGTCTGGTGCTCCTCTACCGTGACTACACAGCCGGTCTTTTTTACCGAACTCACCAATGTCTTATGATCAAACGGTTTGATTGATGGAGTATTAATCACCTCAGCGTTGATTCCATACTTGTCTTTGAGCATCTTAGCGGCAAGCACTGCTTCATATACCAGTGGACCACATGCAACAAGCGTTACATCTTTTCCTTTCACAAACACGTGTGCTTTACCAATAGCAAATGGTGTTTTTTCAGTGGTCATAACCGGTGTCTTTTCTCGCGCCAAACGTATATACACCGGGCCTTCATGTTCTGCAGCCGCCAACACCGCCTTGCGCGCCTCCTGTTCATCACACGGAACCAATACCGTCATATGAGGAAGCACACGAGTAATCGCAATATCCTCAAGTGCTTGGTGTGTTGCTCCATCCGGACCGACCGAGATTCCAGCATGTGCTCCAATAATTTTGACATTATTTTGCGCATAGCAAATCGAAACACGCACCTGATCCCAATTACGCCCAGGGGAAAACACTGCGTAACTTGAGATAAATGGCACATATCCTTCTTGTGCCATACCAGCAGCAATACCGGCCATATTTTGCTCGGCAATACCTACTTCAATAAATCGTTCAGGAAATTGTTCTTTAAACCAATGCGATCGAGTTGATTCGGTCAGATCACAACACAGCACCAAGACACCGGCATCAAGTTCTGCTGCTTCAACCACACCATGGCCATACCCATCACGTGTTGGGACCATTTCAGGTGTAGTGAAAATATTTCGTTTCAAATGTGCGCGGGGGTTTAACATACTATTCATGCTATTCATGTTCACTCATGATTTTTCCACCTAAGGTGCGCAACTGAGCAAGTGCATGCTGTGACTCTTCACCTTTTGCAGGTGGTTTCCCATGCCACGTATGATCCCACTCCATAAACTCAACTCCTTTTCCTGGAATCGTGTGTGCCAAAATAGCGACCGGCTTTTCATAAATCGCCTTTGCTTCGTCACACGCATCAACAATTGCGCGAATGTTATGTCCATCAACATCAATCACATGAAAATTAAATGCTTCAAATTTCTGACGCAGCGGCTCCAGTGGTTGTGTCTGCTCAGTCATGCCGTCAATCTGAATATTATTGCGATCAACGATCACGGTTAAATTATGCAATGGATAATTTCCAGCAAACATAAATGCTTCCCAAACCTGCCCTTCATTAAGTTCTCCATCTCCAGTGAGAACATACGTTTCGTATCGTTTACCTGCCATCTGCCCGGCAAGTGCTACCCCAACCCCAACCGAGGTCCCCTGACCAAGCGGACCTGCTGCATTCTCGACTCCCGGTAAACCCCGACGATGTGGATGCCCTTGTAATCGTGTGCCGAGCTGTCGTAAGGTCTTTAATTCTTTTTTAGGAAAATAGCCGGCATGTGCCAGGGTGGCATACTGCACCGGACAAATATGACCATTACTCAAAATCACCCGATCACGATCCTCCCACCATGGCCGTTTAGGTTTATGATTAAGTACATGAAAATAGAGTGCCGTAAATACGTCAGTCATACCAAGTGGACCAGCACTATGCCCTGATCCAGCCACAGTCAACATACTGATAAGATCCTTACGGATCTTATGAGCTTGCTCTTCAAGTTGCTTAAGTTTTTTATCGTGAATCGGCATACTATGATTTTTTCTTACCGCTCACACAGGGGTAGCAGATATGTTTGTGCTTGCCGGTTACGATTTGAATATACTCCCAAGCACTTCCCAGGAAAAATAACCCAAATACAATAGTAAAAATCGCATTATGAACTGAGAGTGAATAGACTCCCAACATCAACGAACCAAGAGCAAATACAGCATCTTGCAATCGCTCTTTCTCCAAAAAAATCCCATATACCATGAGGATGGCACCAAGAAAACCAAGTACCACCAAGATGATTTGTGAGAGACTGGGTGTCGTGGTTGCAAACAAGAGTTCTGAGATTGTCATATATTAATAGTATAGCATAATTTGAGTAAATTTTAAGATCAAAAAACCGCCTGATCGAGTCCTCGAATGAGCGGATTTTGGTTGTTGTGTTGTGTGCGGAGTCATGGAGTAAGACGCGCGTTGAGCACCCGTCTCCCGATCTCAATGACTACTGCCGCGGCCTGCGCCGGAGTGTCCACCATGACCACGACGTGCCGGCATTGAGGGCGAAGCGCGAGTATCTCATCTACGCCATCCTCAACCGCGATCTCCTGGAGATTCTCACCCGCCAACGCCTCCTGGACAAATCCCTCCTCTTCTCGTTCACGAAATACGAGCCAGATGTCCGGTGCAGCATCTGCCAACGGAATCAGGGGGCAGCGCTTACTCAGACTTACCCACCGCGACATAATTCTTCCGGCCTGTTCGCGCGCTACCAGTAACGCGATGTGCAAACCGAATTCCCAATGATACGGTAGGTGATCTGAGGATATGGCACGAAGACGGGTGTCAACCAAGTAAATGTCTCCTTCCTCGTTGGGACAGGAGTCTACAAACTCAGCCAACAAGTCTCGCAATGCGTCGGTACACGGACGGCCATGATTGATCAGTGCAGCGAGTCCGGAGCGTGTCTTCTTGACATCACGCATGTACTGCGTCCCAAAATGCACCCATCGCTCGCGTCCTTCTGGATCACGATATGGCAGATACATCCCCACATAACTGTGGTGGCCCGGGCGCTGCATTGCCTGTGCGAGCGCTCGACGCTTTTGTGTCAGGTCTTCTCGGACTTCCTCGGGGATATCCCACCCCTCCAGCCCACCGAGCCGAGTCTCCAAAAGCACAACCGCTACGACTAGTGGTGGAGTATTGCGCAACTGCGCAATCGAGGTACTTCGTACGCGCGTAAGCGCCTGCTGTTTTATCCGTTCCTGTTCGGAGTTTATCTCGTCAGCCATTTATCTCCTCCCTTCTCACAGCCATCATAGCTGGAAGCGGCAGTATATGCTCTCGCGCAAAAATTGTCAATATAAACAAGGCCCGGCAGTTATGCTCGGGTCGTGTTGTTGTGTTGTGTTGTGTTACTCCATGTACTCAGCGGCCCAAATAAAACCGAAAGCCTCACGCAGATGCTGGTTGGCCTCACCAGAGACGATCACTTCGGCCAGCTCGTTGACGTCGAACCAGCGCTCTGAATCTGGATCGATCTGAATCGGACGAGAACCTGCCGGGATAACCGCATACTGGTTGACCTTCTGGTCAAACCGACCACCATCTTGAGGAGCCTTGTACCAACGCGGACCATCCGCAGTGTCGAGTCGTTCGGCGTGACGCGGGCGACGACCGCCGTGCTTCTGTGCGAGATTCGACTCTGATGCTTGGATCGTCGGTGCAATCAGTACGCGATTGCCGGACACGGGGTTGCCTGGCTCGAGCTTGGCCTGCAGCAAATACCTTATCCCGCGACGCAGCAAAACCACGCGCCCCTCACCGCTCTCGACCAGCATGGGCTGGGACCAAGCAGCAACCTCACGCTCGCCTCCTCGCAAGCTGATGCGCGCTCCGGTCAAATGAAAGAACGCGCCATCCTCGCGACCAAACACCTCACTGGGCTGCATGCGCCACACCGTGTGGGATTTGTCCTGCGGGATGCCCTGTGCCAGAGCACCCAACGTACATCGACGTACCTCCATTGCATGGTTAGCTCGGTACGCTGCCAACCACTCCTGCCACGTGAGATCCTGTGGCATGATTCCCTCCTCGATAACGTCCTGTATTGGTTCAGTGACTCCTGTCTGATGCGACACTATATCAATTTCTCTCAATTGTCAATATAAAAAAACACCTGGCTCATCACCAGGTGTTTACCTTTCTTTTTTGCTCTACTTTACTCTGCCAACGTATTCAAATACGTAATCACCGATAACGCTGCCGCAATACCCATTCCTGTTGCCACACCAATTTGTAAATATGGAATGTCAGTGACATCTCCTGCGGCAAAAATTCCTGGGCAATTCGTCTTACCAAGACGATCAACAATGATGTTCCCGCGCTTGGTTTTTTCAACACAATCAATAAATTCACTTTGTGGGAGCAATCCAATGTGCACCATAACTCCTTGCACATCCAACTTGTGCTCTTTACCATCTTTGTCAGTGTAGTGTACTGCACTCACCAGACCATCGCCGGTAACCTTGGTGGTCATCCCTTGATAAATCACTTCAATATTTTTGTGCGCGGTTACCTTGTCGATCAACACTTGCTCACCTTTAAACTCTGGGTATTTTGCCAATACATAATGCTTTTGGGCAATCTCTCCCATCATCAATGCTGATTCCAACGCTGAATTTCCAGTTCCAATAGTCACGGTTGTCTTACCTTTAAACAACGGTCCATCACAGACAGTACAATAGGTGATTCCCTTGTGTGCAAATTCTTCTTCTCCTTCAACCCCAAGATGGCGCGGTTCTGAGCCGGTTGCGACAATGATTGACTTTGCTTCATAAATCTTTTCTTCTGAACCTAATTTTCCAGTCACACGAAATCCGCCTTCGATCTGCTCGATCTTCTCTACAATAACCCCGGTTTCAACATCAACATTTTGATATTTGAGTTGTTCATTAAACTGTTTGGAAAGTTCTATTCCGGTGGTATGGCTGATTCCAGGGTAATTTTCAATCTCACCAGAGGTGGCAACTTCACCGCCGAGGTCCTTAGCCACAACTTTAAAATTAAGTTTGCGTCGCGCGCAGTATACGGCCGCTGCAGTTCCAGCGGCAGAGCCACCAACAATGACAAGGTCTAACATATTAGTTATTGACAGACAGTACCACGCCAGGTAGGCTAAAAGTACTGCGTGGATAGTTAAGTGATCGCTTAATCTTTTCGACACGCCCATAATACCATATGAGTGAGGGAACACCAACCATGCGATACGCACTGGTCACCGGCGCCTCAAGCGGCATCGGTCGCGCCATTGCGGTGGCGCTTGCCCAAGACGGGTACTTTGTCTTTCTGGTGGCGCGCAACGAGGCGCGACTCCAAGAGACGCTGGAGGCGGTAGGCGGAGAGCAGCACGGCGCGATCATGATCACAGACGTCACTGACCCGTGCTCGATCCAGAGGTTGGGCGCGCAAGTGCATGCGCGAACCAAACGTCTCGACATTCTGGTGAACGCCGCCGGGATGTTCATGTGGGACAACAATCCCAATGGGGATGGCAAGGAGGCTGTGATCGCTCGACTCGAGCTGGTGAACTTCATCAGCAAGGTGATGATGTGTCACATGTTCTCGCTGGCGTTGTACAACACAGGTGGTGGTGGCGTGATAGTGAACGTCAGCTCCCAGGCGGCGAACTTCGCTGACGATGACCCGCGCATGGAAAACGAGCATGGATACGTCTTCTCCATGCGCCAAGTCAGTAAATGGCACAAGGGACTGCTCACGCACTCAATCGCGTATTATGGTGGGAAGGTCAAGCTGGTACTACTGGAGCCTGGCCTGATCGACACGCCGCTCGCGCGAGCCAACTTCACGGCCGAGACGATCGGTGAGGATCCGGACTGGAGCCAAGTGCCGACACCAGAGCAGTTCGTGCAGGACGAGGTCATGCCGGCGATCACTAAGGCAAGAGCTTAACCACGCGCCCATCTCCAAGTCAAAACAAACACACAACGCATCCCGTGCCAGCTATGGCTCGGGTTTTGCTTTTATATTGACAGGAGCGTACCGCCATGGTATGCTCCTTGCCTGTGCCGGCAGTTCCGGTTGAATACAAGAAGGAGGGATTTGGCTTTGGTTGAAAGCCTATCCAGGGTGGCGCATCTGGTTCAGCAACTCATACCTGCTGATCAAGAAGCGTTGCTGATGGAGATGCTCGGTCGAGTTGACCCGGCAGCACAGCATTCGCACGAGTTGTTCGAGGCGCTCTTGCGAGTACGTCCGTACAGCGCGTTCGAGGCAGTGGCGTTGCGCCGTTGCTACTACGCTGGAGGGCGATCTCGTGCGACGCGTATTGAGGTCTTCATGGCCCTGCGACCGGACAACGACCCGCATTACGGGGGCATGTGGCACTGCCCTGGGTCGATCTACCGATTCAGGGAGGATCACCGGGCGGTAGTCAGCCGCCTGAGCCGGAGTGAGTTTGGGGTCGAGATCTCGGACTTCACCCTTGCGAGTGATCACTTCATCGACGACGACCGCGGCTGGGGACATCCACACGTATTCCTGGTGACCTTGGCTGGCCATCCCCAAAAAGGCAAGACTGCTCGCTGGTGGCCGGTGGGTGAGCTCCCGGAGAATACGGTCGCTCATCACGTGAGTGATGTGATCCCTGGAGCCATGCGCTTCTTCAGAGGACTTGACGAGGCACAACAAAAAGCCCTGCTAGGTAAGCTCTACTACACCAGCAAGAGCGACTGAAAACTCAACACAACCACCAACACCCCACCACGTGGCGGTGTTGTTGATTTTAGAGAAAAATCTACATTATGGACGATGCAAAAATCCGCACAGCGCAATGGCCAGCGCATCTGCTGCATCATCAGGCTTGGGGATCTCTTTAAGAGACAACATCATCTGAATCATGCGTTGCATCTGCGCCTTATCAGCTGTCCCATGACCAGTAATAATTTGTTTAATCTGCATGGGATTAAGATCAATACTTGGTACATCAGCGCGCGCAGCGCTGGCCACAATGATCCCTCGAGCATGAGAAACCCGCATTCCAGTGGTAACATTTTTTGAAAAATACAACTGCTCAATTGCCATCAATTCAGGAGAAAACTCACTCAACAACTCTGTGCAAGCTTGTTCAATCTCGAGCAACCGCTTCCCAAACGAAGCACCAGCATCAGTTTGCACACACCCATGTGTCAACGCACGGTACTGATCACGCCCCACCTGCTCGACCACACCATATCCCATTCGTCCAAACCCCGGATCAATTCCTAAAATACGGCGCGCCATACCTATGCTGCATTGGTATACCATGATTGCACATCAGCACAATCATCAAGCGCTTCAAAAAATCCTTCGACCTTAGCTTTGCTTGCCTCATCAACAACGACTTTCTCTTTTGCTCGCCACTCAAGCCCTGAATCTTCCACATGTAATCCTTGTCCTTCTACCACCTCAACAATCTTTTGATAATCAGTTGGTGCGCCGAGTACTACCAAACCACCATCCTCATCAATAATGTCAGTTGCACCAGCATCAATAACCGCAAGCTCAAACTCATCACGTGATGTAATTTTTGCCATCTCCTCACTACTTACATGCACTGCACTTACGTGATCAAACTGCCACGCTACCGACCCAGGACCTGCCATGTTTCCTCCGTGTTTTGAAAATAAATGTTTAATTTCTGCAGAGCTCCGATTACGATTATCAGTCATCACCTCAACAATCACGGCAACCTGCGCTGGACCAAACCCTTCATATTGAAACGACTCAAACACCGCACCCTCTTTGTCCTCACCTGTCCCTTTTTTGATCGCACGCGTAATATTATCCTTTGGCATGTTTACTGCCTTGGCTTTATCAATTGCAACACGAAGTTGAAAATTCATATCCGGATCGCCACCAGCGCGAGCAGCCACAATAATCTCGCGAGTCACACGGGTAAAGGCGGCGGCACGCTTGGCATCAGCTGCTCCTTTTTTATGTTTAATTGAACTCCATTTTGAATGTCCTGACATAGATGATCATTACGTGTAGTCACAGCTTAATACGCCAAACCAAAAAGGACAAGTTATACCTTGTCCTTTTTCGATCTATTCTATTTGGCTGGCGCCTCTTCTTTTTTTTCTTCTGGTGCCTCTTGTGTTGTAGATTCCTCCCCCGACACTTCTACTTCTTCTTGTTCCCCTTCTTCATCCGTCAGCTCTTCTGGCTCAACAATCTCTGGCTCTGGGATCACAATTGGTGAACCAGCAAACCCGGTACCTGCAGGAACCTTGCGGCCAATAATCACATTTTCCTTAAGCCCCTCAAGATAATCAATCTTTCCGGTCACCGCTGCATTGATCAATACCTTAGCAGTCTCTTGGAATGATGCAGATGAAAGGAAGCTTTGTGTTGAAAGCGCAACACGAGAGATTCCTAAGAGTAGCTCTTCGACTTCAGCCGGCTTTTGGCCCTTTTGCAAATCAGTGTTTGCATAATACAACTGCGCCTTTTCTACTGTTTCCCCAGGAAGCAAATCCGTATCACCCGGATCAACCACCATCACACGGGAGAATAACTGACGAATAATGATCTCGATATGCTTGTCATTGAGCTTTTGTCCTTGTGATGCATAAATCTCCTGAATCTCCCGCAAGATATACGTTTGCACGGCAGCGCGATCCTTAAGCTCAAAGAGCTGCTTGAGATCCATGTACCCTTCGGTCAGTGGATCCCCGGAATTTACCAAATCACCATCTTTCACTGCCAACTTCAAACCAAGTGGAATGATAAATTCTTTCTCATGATGACCTTGATATGCCACAATCATCTTGCGCGGTGCCATACGTACCGTGCCGGGATGAGTAGCCGTAACTTCCTCGCCATCTTTACGTTCAATCAATAGTTGACCTTTCTCAACACTCGCACCATCTTCTACTTTTACGTCATCTTTGCTTAATACTTTGAGGGTTTCTTCGTTTACTCCTTCATAACTCACCTTTACAATCTTTTGTCCTCGTCGCCCTTCAAAAATCCGACGTCCGGTTGGTGATTCAATTACCCGACCTTCTGCTGATTCTATACTGACAACACCGGACACATCACTTACATGTGCTTTGTGTTTTGGATTACGCACTTCGAACAACTCCTCAACACGCGGCAAACCTTGGGTAATGTCGCTCACTCCGGCAACACCACCGGTATGGAACGTACGCATGGTCAGCTGCGTTCCTGGTTCACCAATGGATTGTGCCGCAATGATACCAACCGCGGTTCCTTTTTCAACTGGTCGGTTCTTTGCCAAATCCACACCATAACATTTTACGCACAACCCTTTTGGCAATTCACACTTGAGCACTGATCGCACAGTCACTTCTTCTACTGCTGAGTCTTCTAACTCACGCGCTTGTTTCTCAGTAATCATCTCACCCGCTTTCACCAATACTTTGCGTCCGCCGGGTTTAACAATATCTTCTACCAAGAAACGCCCACGAATACGCTCTGAGATTTTCTCACCCATCACACGCTCACTCTCTTCTCGCGTCACCAAAATACCTTCTGGAGTACCACAGTCTTCCTCCAAAATCACCACATCTTGCGCCACATCCACCAGACGACGAGTGAGGTAACCAGCATTTGCCGTTCGCAACGCAGTATCAGTCAATCCTTTACGTACTCCGTGACTACTAATAAAGAACTCAAGTACGGTAAACCCTTCTTTGAAGTTTCCTTTAACCGGCAACTCAATAATCTCACCTGCCGGGTTGCTCACCAGCCCTTTCATTCCAATCACCTGTCCAAGCTGCCCCCAAGACCCACGCGCACCAGACTCGATCATGGCATACACCGGACCAAAATTATTCAACGAATCTCGGTTGTGTTTGAGCACTTGATCTTTTACATCAGTCCAAATCTCAATAATCTTGGTGTACCGCTCATTTTGGGTCAACAAACCGTCTTGATACTGATCCTCAACTTCTTGCACGCGTTTATCACCATCTTGCAAGATAGTCTCTTTTTGTGGCACATGTGGGAAGTCGTCCATGCCAAGTGAGTATCCAGACTTCGTCACATACTTAAACCCAAGAGTTTTCATTTTATCCAATGTCTGCGCTGCTGACTCAACACTCACTTTCTCAAGTGCCAGACGCACAATCTTAGAGAGTGTCTTACCAGTAACTGCTTCGTTGTACCATGGGAGCTCCTTTGGCAACACATCATTAAATGCAATACGACCAACGGTGGTCACCATACGTGCTGGAGCATCTTTTTCAAAACGGCTGCGGTCTTCAAATGCAACCTCGATTGGTTCTTGCAAACCAATGCGACGCAACTTGTATGCCAATCGCGCATCTCGTTCTGAAGCAAACCGTTTGATCTTTTCTTTTGGCACGTCCTCAAGCGCCGGACGCATGGTCGTCATGTAAAAGCACCCAAGCGTAATGTCTTGCTTTGGTGTTGCAATCGGATTACCGGTTGATGGTTTCAAAATATTTCGCTCTGCGGCCATCAAATTTTCAGCTTCCCACTTTGCCTGCTCAGTCAACGGCACATGCACCGCCATTTGATCTCCATCAAAGTCTGCGTTAAATGCCGTACACACCATTGGATGAATACGAATTGCTTTCCCCTCAATCAGACGTGGAGTAAATGCTTGAATACCCAATCGGTGCAAGGTTGGCGCACGGTTGAGCAGCACCCGTGTATCAACAATTACTTCTTCCAAGATGTCCCATACTTCATCATGATCAGCATCAATGTATCGTGAAGCACTACGCACGTTGTGCGCAAAACCACGCTCAATAATCTTGCTCATCACAAATGGTTTGAACAACTCAAGTGCCATGCGCTTTGGCAAACCACATTCGCTCATCTGCATGTTTGGTCCTACCACAATTACGGATCGACCAGAATAGTCCACACGTTTTCCAAGTAAGTTCTGACGGAATCGCCCTTGCTTTCCTTTAAGGACATCGGCAATACTGCGTAGCTTACGGCGTTGTCCAGTTGAAGCAGTAACCGTCTTTCCTCGTCGCGCGTCATTGTCAATCAGCGCATCTACTGCTTCTTGTAACATGCGCTTTTCATTTCGCACAATCACCTCTGGTGCTTTCAGATCGAGCAAGCGTTTCAAACGATTGTTCCGGTTAATCACGCGGCGATACAAATCATTGAGGTCTGAAGTTGCAAAACGTCCACCATCAAGCGCCACCATTGGACGCAAATCTGGTGGAATCACTGGAATCACATCAAGGATCATCCATTCCGGTTTGATACTATTTTGAATTAAGCTCTTGAGCAGTTTCACGCGGCGAATCATTTTGTCACGCTTGGCCGTGGTACAGGTTTCAATTTCTTTATCAAGCGCTGCCGCAGTTTTGGTCATGTCCAAACGTTTAAGCAAATAGCGAATGGCGTCTGCACCAATCTGCGCATCAAAGATATGGCCATAGCGATACGACAACTCCTGAAACGCATTCTCACTCAGCATGTGCAGTACCTCAATCTCTTTAAGTTCGCGCTCAGCAATGGAAAAATCTTCTTCAAGTGCGGTCATTTTTTCCTCGCCTTCATCCTCTACTTTTTTGGTATCAACGCCTTTTTCTTTTGCTGCAGCAATATTGCGTTTAATCTCATTGGTCAACTGTTTCTTTTTACTCTTAAACTCATCCTTGAGCATCTGCACAGTCTCCTTTTTTGCATCTTGATCAACATCAGTGATGATAAAGTTGGCAAAGTACACCACCTTCTCCATGGCTTGTACCGACAAATCCAAAATTGTACCAATTTTCGATGGAATCGAACGGAAAAACCAAATGTGCGTTACTGGTGCGGAGAGCTCAATATGCCCCATACGCTCACGACGCACCAAAGAATGGGTTACTTCCACGCCACACTTGTCACAAATGATTCCTTTGTAGCGAACCTTTTTATACTTTCCACAATAACACTCCCAATCTTTGGTCGGTCCAAAGATTTCTTCAGCAAACAACCCGGTCTTCTCCGGTTTTTGGGTACGATAGTTAATGGTTTCTGGTTTTAACACCTCACCACTACTCCATGAACGGATGACATCAGGAGATGCGATACGCAATCGGATGGCATCAAAGTCCATGGTGTGCAGTTTGTCGTTGATTTGTGTAGACATATGCTTGTATGTGATGGATGAACTTATTCGTCGCGCTCAGTTGGCTCTTGAGGAATCTCCTCTTGGGTGAGGAGCTTTCCTTCATGCTCTTTGAGCAACTCGACTTCTAGCCCAAGACCTTTTAACTCTCGTGTGAGCACATGGAATGACTCTGGGATGTTCACTCGTGTGATCGGCTCACCTTTAATAATTGACTCATATGCTTTACTCCGTCCTGGCACGTCGTCTGATTTGATCGTCAAAATCTCTTGCAACGTGTGCGCAGCACCATAGGCTTCGAGTGCCCAAACTTCCATTTCTCCAAATCGCTGACCACCATGTTGTGCTTTACCACCGAGCGGCTGCTGTGAGATCAAGCTGTACGGACCAATTGATCGTTGGTGCAACTTGTCTTCGATCATGTGGTTAAGTTTCAACATGTAGGAATAGCCGACTGTGGTTTTATGATCAAACGGCTCACCGGTTCGACCATCAAACAATTGCAACTGTCCATCTTGTGCAAATCCAGCCTTGTCGAGCTCATCCTTGATTTGTGCTTCGGTAATTCCATTGAGTGGTGGTGTTGCTACTCGATACCCCAGGGCATTGGCTGCAAGACCGAGGTGTGTCTCCAATACTTGCCCGAGGTTCATACGAGAAATAACACCCAAAGGAGATAGAATAATATCGACCGGCGTACCATCTTCCAAAAACGGCATGTCTTCTGCTGGAACCACACGAGAGATAACACCCTTGTTTCCATGACGACCAGCCATCTTATCTCCCACTTGAATCTTTCGCATGTCGGCAACTGTCACTTGAATTTGCTTAATTACTCCTGGTTGTAACTTGTCACCATCTTCAGCGCTAAAGATTTTTACATCAATCACTTTTCCGTGATCACCATGTTCCAAGTACTTTGATGAATCACGAACATCGCGCGCCTTCTCACCAAAGATTGCGCGCAACAACTTTTCTTCAGCTGATAACTCGGTCTCACCCTTTGGTGTAATCTTACCAACCAAAATGTCTCCTGATCGCACTTCAGCACCAATACGAATGATCCCTTCGGAATCCAAGTTCTTCAATTTTTCCTCGCTCACGTTTGGAATATCACTGGTAATCTGCTCTGGACCAAGTTTAGTCTCGCGAACATCCACCACATAATCTTCAATATGCACGGAGTTGTAACGGTCATTACGCACTAAGCGCTCCGAGATAATAATGGCATCTTCATAGTTGAATCCATCCCATACCATATAGGCAACCAACACATTTTGGCCAAGCGCCAACTCACCATTTTGGGTTGATGGTCCATCTGCCAGCACATCACCACGTTTTACCTTTTGCCCAAGAGTCACAATCGGACGCTGGTTAATAGCAGTACTATGGTTTGAGCGCACAAATTTATTCAACGTATAGGTCTTCTCCCCAACTTTTTTGTATTTCATGGTGATGGATTTGCTTGCCACTGCAGCAACTTCACCATCATCCTCAGCAACAATTACGTGACCTGAATTTTTTGCGGCGTCTTTTTCAACACCGGTTCCGATAATCGGCGCATCAGGGGTAATACATGGCACGGCTTGGCGTTGCATGTTTGTTCCCATCAGCGCACGCGTTGCATCATCATGTTCCAAAAATGGAATCATAGATGTCGCGATACTAATGATCTGATTTGACGCCACGTCCATATACTCAATCTCACTCACATCAGCGATTCCCGGCTCACCATGCTTTCGCACCGGCACACGATTGGTAATAAAATTTTCATTTTCATCAATTGGCGCAGTTGCACTCACACTGATGATCTTTTCTTCTTGAAACGCATTGAGATATTCAATCTCGTTGGTCACTTGTGGTTTACCCTTTGCATCTTTAGTCACCTTTCGATACGGCGTTTCCAAAAATCCAAAGTCATTGATCACAGCATATGATGCTAAGTGACCAACCAAACCAATGTTTGGTCCTTCCGGAGTAGCAATCGGACAAATACGGCCATAGTGGGTTGGATGCACGTCACGAACTTCAAACCCTGCGCGATCACGGGAGAGCCCGCCAGGCCCCAGTGCACTTAAGCGACGCTTGTGCTCAAGCTCAGCCAATGGGTTAGTTTGATCCATGAACTGTGAGAGTTGTGAACTCATAAAGAATTCACGAACCGCACCAATCACCGGACGCGCATTAATGAGTTTTCCGGGATTTAATGACTCGAGCTCATACGTACTCATGCGGTCTTTCACAATACGCTCCATGCGAGTCAATCCTACACGAAAACGATTTTGTACCAACTCACCAATTGCACGAATACGACGGTTGCCTAAGTGATCAATATCATCTGCCTCTTCTTGATGCACATTCAACCGAATCACCTCGCGAATCACGGTAAGCAAATCTTCCTTTTTCAAAATACGATTCTGCGGCGCGTTCTTTCCTTCCAAATCACCCTCCTTAGTTTCAATACTAAAACGCTCATTCATTTTATAACGACCAACACGCCCAAGGTCATACCGATCAAAGTTAAAAAACATGGCATGAATGAGAGATCGCGCATTATCAACGGTTGCCAAATCACCTGGACGAATACGCTTGTATACTTCTTGCAATCCCTCCTCCTCGTTTGAAGCCGCATCCTTACCAAGGGTTGCCTCTACATAATCAATTTGCGGATGGGTGTTTACTTCACGTAACAAATCGCGAATCTCTTGTGTCTCTGAATACCCAAATGCGCGTAACACCGTTGTGGCAGCGACTTTTCGCTTACGATCAACTTTGATCCATACGATGTTATTACTGTCTGTTTCGATCTCAATCCATGCACCGCGGTTTGGAATAATCTTAGCGCCATAATGGCGACGACCACGAATGTTCTCAGAAGTAAAGAATGCACCAGGAGAACGAATCAATTGCGATACAATAACACGCTCAATTCCATTAATCATGAATGTCCCGCGATCAGTCATGAGCGGGATGTCTCCCAAATACACCTCTTGGGTTTTTTCTTCTTTGGTACGGTTGTTAACCAATCGCGCTTTTACCCGAAGCGGTGCTTCATAGGTAATATTTTTTTTGCGACACGTCACTTCGTCAAACTTAGGCTCGTCTAAATAGTAATCTTCAAAATACAGCTCCAAATCACGACCAGTAAAATCGTGGATTGGTGAGAGCTCTTGAAACAATTCTCGAATACCCTTATCAAAAAACCATTGATATGAGTATTGTTGAACCGCTACCAAATCTGGTAGATCCATTGCAGGTTTTAACTGCGTAAAATAGGTACGTTCCGCTGGAATCGCGTGGTTTCGCTTAAACATAGGCACAAAACAAAAAGATACCCCGAAAGGTTTGGGGTTTCATTTTTACTTAGATCGAATCATTAAATTTGGACGAATTTGCAGGGTTTGCATGCGTTTTGATCACCCGTGCACGCAGTAGCCACTCCTTAAATGGGAGGAAAACCGCGAGTCGTGCGTAAGTATAGCTAAATTGTTATCCCATGTCAAATCTCGGGAAGGTTGTCAAGAAAATTACAAATTTGTTTAATTTTAGAGAAAAAATCAATCTACGAAAATATAATAGGTATAAATTACCACATATTATCCACAGATTTTGACAAAATTAAGTTACTTTGGGTAATGCTCTTGACAAATTTAACCAGATATGCTATAGTGCTCGGTCGTACATTTCATCTACTGAGATAGCTGTGGAGGAGAGAGGTTGTGCCCAATACATATAAAAAGGCACAATTTTGGAACCACAATAGGGTTGACGAGGGCCTTGGCTCTCGCTACTCCTATGCGTGCTCCGCTTGAGAAAGGGGTGATCTATGATCGCCACCATCTTTTCTCCCTCCACAGGTGTTTCAGTTGCAAGAGACGCGAACCCTGCCACTGCGCAATCCAAATACTCGTACACGGGGGAACATAATCGTTACGCGCAATGGCTTATGGGCCGCTTTCTCGACACAATGAAGCATTGATATCTCAACCCGCGAACGGGGGAAGCGACGCTTCTCCCCACTTGCCAGAACAAGACACCGGCCAAAAAATAGATCTTTATATATTCGGTCGGCTCCTCTTGTTCTGACAAGTGGGACCTAATCTTGACAAAACGTCAGTGAGCCCTATACTATACTTACCTTGGAGGGGCCATGACGTTTTTTTAGTTCTCCATAATTTCTCCTTTTCCGGGCTGCGAATGCACATGCACCCGTCAAACACGAGTTGAGAAGAAAACTCTCTCCTCTTTCAGGCTTTTGCCTGAACTCTTCTCCTCATGTCTGACACATCGTGTGTAGTGTCGTATTCGCAGCCCTGAGTAGGAGATTTTTTATTTACCTTTTGCTATACTGTTTCTGTAGACAATATGGCACGAAAAAGAAAGCGTCGTAATAAAGACTCCTGGTTTTCTGCACCACTAAATCCCGAGATCAAGCGGGGTGTGATCGCGGTTTTTTTGTTTATCTTGGCAATTTTAGCAGCGCTGAGCTTCTTTGATGTTGCTGGAGTCATTGGACGCTTTATCGATTCATTCTTTGCCATGTTTTTTGGGGTTACTAAATACCTCATGCCGATTGTTCTGATTATCTGGGCGGTGCTAATTGAGCGTGAAGACGAATACGAACACAAGCCAACCCATGTTATTGGTGTGGCACTACTCTCACTCTCAGCAACTGGTGTATTACACTTGTTTCTCGGCGGACAAGATAAAGTTGCTACAGCGCTAGCTGGTGATGGCGGCGGTCTACTGGGAGTAATCTTTAGTGTGCCACTTCTGCAAGCATTTGGACTATGGGTTTCAACCATTATCTTAATTTGTTTGTTTTTCATCTCCTTGCTCTTTTTGTTCAACACATCACTATCCAATATTTTTGGATTCATGGGATTCTTCTCCAATATTGGGTATGCGATCTTGCGCTTCATCGGCAAAGTACTGCACATTGAGCGGTTACAAACCATGGGTGTCTATGACGAGGATAGCGGGTTTGCTCGCCGACGCATTGGTGAAGATGACGATGACGACATGGAAGAAGTGTTTGATGAAGATGAAGAAAGTGAAGAAGAGTATGACGAAGAAGAACCTGAGGATGAAGACGAGGAAGATGACGAAGAGACCAAAGATGATGCGCCAGCAAACAACCCATTTATATACACTGGCACAAAAGACCTACCAAAAATTTCACTTCTCACAAGTAATAGTGGCAAACCAACCGCTGGAGACATTAAAGGTAACGCACAAATCATTAAAGAGACACTGGCGCACTTTGGTATTGAGGTATCAATGGGCGAGGTACGCATCGGACCAACAGTCACGCAATATACGGTTAAGCCAATGCGGGGAACCAAGCTTTCACGCATCACTGCGCTCAACAACGACTTGGCATTAGAGCTGGCAGCACATCCGATTCGGATTGAAGCACCAATTCCTGGAAAATCACTCGTTGGTATTGAAGTTCCCAATCAACGCATTGCCATGGTAACACTCAAAGAGTTGTTGCAGTCAAAAGCATACAAGAGTCGCACCAATAGTATGATGTGTGCACTAGGGAAAGATGTTGCCGGTCATGTATGGTTTGCTGATTTACCAAAGATGCCACATATGCTCGTGGCTGGAGCAACCGGTTCTGGAAAGACAGTGTGTTTAAATACGATTATTTTAAGTTTGCTATTCCAAAACACCCCGGAGACACTACGCTTCATTTTTGTGGATCCAAAACGGGTAGAGCTTACTCTGTATGATGGCATCCCTCACTTACTCACTCCGGTTATTACTGATGTAAAAAAGACTATCAATGCACTGCGTTGGACAATCAGTGAAATGGAGCGTCGTTTTGATCTCCTTTCCAAATCACGCAAACGTGATATTAGTTCATACAACAAAAGCGCGAAAGAAAAACTTCCGTATTTGGTTTTTGTGGTTGATGAACTTGCTGATCTCATGACTACATCGCCCAAAGAAATCGAGGCGGGGATTGTACGCTTAGCACAAATGGCTCGAGCTGTTGGTATTCATTTACTCTTGGCCACCCAACGCCCAAGTGTTGATATTATTACCGGAACAATCAAAGCAAACATCCCGGCACGTGTTGCCTTTTCAGTGGCGTCGTTGATTGACTCACGTACCATTTTAGATTCTTCAGGTGCAGAAAAACTTCTTGGCCGTGGAGACATGCTATTCTTAAACCCACAACTGTCAAAACCAAAACGATTACAAGGCGCATTTATTAGTGAGGATGAGCTCAAGGCGGTGGTACGATTCTTAAAAGAAGATGAGCCGCCACAATATGACCACAGTATTACTGAAAAGGGTGGTAAGAGTGGTGCGGGCCCGAGTGTGTTTGGTTCAGAGAGCGATCATGACGATTTATTTGAAGAAGCAAAGGAGTTAATTATAAGTGAAGGGAAGGCTTCGGCGTCATTTTTACAACGTCGTTTACGTGTCGGCTATGCACGTGCCGCACGAATTTTGGACGAACTTGAAGAAGCGGGAATTGTCGGTCCTGCACGTGGTTCTAAGCCTCGTGAAATTTTGATCACTGAAACGGAAATTGATAGTATGGAGATAGATGAGGAATATGACGAAGACGACGAATCTCTTGAGGACGAAGAGCAAATAAGTGATGAGGAAGAACAAGAGGACGAGGATGGCGATGATGAAGAATATGAAGACGAAGAAGAGTACGAAGAGGATGAGGAAGAAGAGGAAGATTCCCCAAAAGTAAATCAATAGCCATACAGCATGACCCGATTGCGCAAAAAAACCATGCGTCATGAACCTGAACTGTGCGTTCGGGTAAAAAGTTTACGCAAAAAATCAGGAATGACCATGACTGCGCTCTCTGAAAAAACACACATTCCCATGCGACATTTGCGCGCATTGGAGCAGTGCGAATATCACAAACTCCCTGAAGGAGTATATCGCAAAGCGATTTTGAAAAAAATTCTCGCAGCGCTTCATGTCGATCCACGAGATTTGATTGATGACATGCCAGAACAAAGCCCAACTCGCACTCCGGTACCTCAATGGAAAGAGCGAGTAAGTAAAAAAATAAACATGGCACTACTTGCACGGGTGAGTGTGTTCGCGATTATCATCGCGGTCATTGGTACATACCTTGGCACCCATATCTATGGGCTCATGCGCGCACCAGAACTAACAATCATGAGTCCACAAGAAGGACAAGTAGTCTCTGCACCACAGATCGTCATTCGTGGAAGAACCAGTGTTGGCGCGACCATACACATTAATGGTATTGAAGTCATGCCAAATAACACTGGAATGTTTGAACAGGCATTACCATTGCGTGTGGGGAACAACGACGTAGCAGTGGTCGCCAAAAAGAAATTTGGACCAAAAAACGAGATTGACCGATCAATTACCTTTGAGCCGATTGACGTGCCGGCAAGTGACAAAGTGTCACTAATCAAATCACCATAAAACAAACAACGAGCACTGGTGTGTTCGTCGAGTGGTTGTGTGAGTTATGGTTAGTTGCGCTTCTTTTTTTTCAGCGCCTTGAGTTCTTCCAAGGTGAAGGTTCCATCGGACATGTGACACGTCGGTTCCCGATCCGTACCATCATACTCTACGACGCACGACCCCTTTGGAGTGATCACCGGAAGCTTCATCTGCGGCATCGCAGGACGCGTTTTCTCATCCGGAAATCGCTGTTTTTCGTATGCGTCTAAGGTTGTCTGGAACACCGCAATCCCTTGGGAGACCACGGCATCTTGCAAGATAACGGGGACATGTTCCCCCGCCAACCGATAGAAAATGCTTGAAAGTTGCAGTGACAACATTAAAAAACTTGAAAGATCAAGAGGTTCTTGATCAAGCAACTCGTCCCCATGCCAAAGCTGAATCACGATCTCCCGAACACCCTCTTTTGGAGTTGGCACGGCAAACCGATAGGGTTTTCGCTTTGGACTGGAGCGTTTTTTGGGCGGCTTTTTGCACTGCTTCTTTCCCCCCACTTTTTTCTTACCTTTTGGCCGGTTATGCTTGCCCATTCTTCACCCCTAATTTTACTTCCTCTACAAATATCCTAACGCGTGTAGTCAGTATACGCAAGACTTGCATAGCGCTAGTGCCCACGGTACAATACAAAAACCAAGGGAGGGGTTGCACCTCTTTTTTCATTCAAAAATAACGAAACAAAACTATGGCAAAAACAACTGAAACGAGCGATAAACAAAAGGCTGCCGAGGTGGCAATTGCACAGATCAAAGAGCGCTTTGGTGACGGGGCAATCATGCGCTTTGGTGAATCAAAATCAGCACAAGTAGATGCCGTATCCACTGGCTGCTTGTCTCTTGACCTAGCACTTGGCGTTGGCGGAGTTCCGCGCGGGAGAATTATTGAAATATTTGGCCCTGAGGCATCGGGGAAAACAACCTTAGCACAACATATTGTTGCTGAAGTACAAAAGACAGGTGGAACCGCAGCGTTTGTCGACGCAGAACATGCGCTCGATCCTGATTATGCACGAAAGATTGGAGTGAATGTTGATGAAATGCTAATCTCACAACCTGACACCGGGGAACAAGCGCTAGAGATTCTTGAAACACTGGTTCGTTCAAATGCTGTTGATGTGGTGGTGATCGACTCAGTAGCCGCGCTGGTACCAAAAGCTGAAATTGAAGGAGATATGGGAGATCGTCATGTTGGGCTGCAAGCACGGCTTATGAGTCAGGCACTGCGCAAACTGGCCGGAATTGTAAACAAGACCAAAACCGTGGTTGTTTTCATCAACCAAACGCGTATAAAGATTGGTGTGTTTTACGGAAATCCAGAAACAACCACTGGCGGGACTGCACTCAAGTTTTATTCATCAGTTCGAGTCGAGATTCGTCGCCGAGCACAAATCAAGCAAGGTGAGCGCATCATTGGAAACCGCGTAAAAGTAAAAGTAGTGAAAAACAAAGTTGCGGCACCATTTCGAACCACTGAGTTTGACATCATGTACAATGAAGGAATCTCGATCGCTGGCGATTTGATCGATACTGGCATCGTCCATAAAGTGATCAGCAAAGCGGGCAATAGTTACAGTTACGGAGAAGAAAAACTTGGCGTAGGACGAGAAAAAGCAAAAACGTACTTGCGTGAGAATCCAAAACTTATGGATATGATTCGCAAAGATATTCTTAAAGCGGTAAAAGGTGCGCAAGAAGAAACCGAGACTAAGCCCACTAAAAGTAAAAAGAAGACTGCAGACGTGTTGGACGAAGTGGCCACTGCGTAATACTGGGTCACACTAGATTTACAAAAAACGAGCGAGCTTTCTCACTCGTTTTTTGTATTGACAATACATGCCAATCATGCTACCGTTCAGACTGGTTGCCCTGGACGAGGGGTGGAACTCAGATCGAGTCCCTGTTCTTGGCCCTCGGTTTCGACGCCCGCTTCGAACGTTCCTGTCCTACCAGGACGCGCCCAGGGTGACCTCAACACGACGGCCCAGACTGCTGCTAACCAGTCGGGCCGTTTTCTTTTTGGAAAAATTAAAAAACAAAATAGCGTGAGCCATAAGCTCACGCTATCACATAAATCTATCTACTCCTTACTCGCCCGTTCAGCGTATGTCCCATCTTCAGTGTTCACGACAATGGTTTCTCCTTCTTTGATAAACACTGGTGCTTGTATTGTTGCACCTGTCTCAAGCGTCACTTCTTTAGTGGCTGTACCACTCGCAGTATCCCCTTTAGCTCCTGGAGGTGCAGAGGTTACTTTGAGCTTCATGCGTTTGGGAAGTTCAATCGAGATCACCGATCCATCATGAAATACTCCAATCACCTTTTGCCCATCAGTCATAAACTTGAGCGTGTCGCCCACCATGGCTTTGGCAACTGGAATTTGCTCATAAGACTCAGCATCCATCATGTGGGCAAAATCATCATCCCCATACAAAAATGTAAGGTTGCGTCGCTCAACTGTTGCGGCTTCGACATCATTTCCATCATGAAACGTCTGATCCACTGTAGCACCAGTCTTAATGCTCTTGAGCTTCGTCTTTACAAATGCACCGCCTTTACCTGGTTTGACATGCTGGTACTCAACCACAACATATAGATCACCTCTAAACTTAACAACCGCGTTTTTGTATAAACACTCAATAGTAGCCATAGGTTCTCAAGAGAATTACTGATTTGGCACGTACGGAAGCAAAGACATCTGCCGTGCTTGCTTGATTGCACGAGCAACTTTGCGCTGGTGCAATGCGCACAACCCAGAACGTCGTCGTTGTGCGATCTTCATATACGAAGAAAGGAAGCGACGTAAGGTGTGTACTGCAGTATAGTCAACTTCATGCTGATTTACGCAGTAAAAACACATTTTCTTCTGTTTCTTGCCTTTTGGTTTCTTTACCATATTTTAGAATGGAATATCTTCTACTTTGATCTCATCATCAGTCACGGCAGGCTCTGCTGGTCCAGCTGGAGGCGCGCCGAAGTCCGGTCCTGAAGTACCCATTGTAGGAGCACCCGCCGCAGGAGCTTGCCCTGACCCTCGTGGCCCATCCAACATAATCATATTCTCTGCAATGATTTCTGTTTTATACCGACGTACCCCATCATTCCCAGTCCAATCGCGAGTTTGCAATCGTCCTTCAATATATACTCGACGTCCTTTTGTGAGATATTGACTGACAATTTCTGCCAACTTTCCCCAGGCGACCACATCATGATATTCTGGTCGATCTTGCTTTTGACCTGAACTGTCTTTCCATACATAATTAGTCGCTACCGCAAAGTTGGCCACTGACTGGCCACTCGGAGTGCTGCGAACTTCTGGATCACGCGTCAAACGACCAATGATTGTTGCTTTGTTTAAATCCATAATCGTTTTGTTTACAATTTTTGAGTAAGATCTCCTTTAACAATGTCGTCCAACTTTTTATCAAGATCTTCAATGTTAACCGGTCCGCTCTTTTGTACTGTCTTTGGAGTGTGCGTTGCACTTGTGGCAGCGCTCTTTTCTTTGTGTGCCCGTGGCTTCTCGCCCATGGTGTACAGGTGATCTGCATCAGAGGTGCGCTTACGGATAACAAAACGCATTACGGTAGTGTCACGATTCATAGCGCTCTCTAACTCACCCAATTTATCTGTATCTGCGGAAAATCGAATCTCACTAAACCACCCAAACCGCGCGTGCTTAATTGGATATGCTAAGCGGTGCTTCCCAACAGTTTTGGGATTCACCTCTTGAGCCGCATGCTCAGTAAGCATGGTCGTAATCGTGTTTTGTTTTTGACTTACTTCTTCCTCGGTCATTGTTCCGGGAAGAATCGTAAGCATTTCGTAATCTGCCATAGGTATACAAATATCTTATGTTGGCGTATCATAGCATAATATCTGCTTATCAGCAAGAGATACACCCCTGCGCCTAACCTGCGCAGTTTCACCTAGATATTAACGTAATATATCTCCTTGTCAATATGCTGTCAAGCACTGGCGAGGCTATCTCTTGCTTATGATTACCACCACCACTTGCGCCACTGTTATTGGCATGCGCACCCACTTAGTTACTGTCGAAGTTGACCTGCGAAAAGGGTTTCCTGGATTCACTATTGTCGGCCTTCCTGATACCGCTGTGCAAGAAGCACGAGAACGGATTAAATCCGCAATTTATAATGTGGGCCTCCAATTCCCGTACACCTATCGCATTACTGTAAATCTAGCCCCAGCGCGAATTAAAAAAATCGGGTCAATCTATGATCTGGCCATTGCTATCGGGATACTGCTCGCCACCAACAAAAAATCGTTCACCGTCACTGGGCACGACTTGTTTTTGGGTGAGCTCGCACTTGATGGAACAGTACGCTATTGCAATAACCTCACCCCGATACTACTTGATGCTCAAAAGCTCGGTATCACAAATGTCTATATTCCAAAGGCAAATCATGCTGATGCGCACCTGATTCCAGAATGTGCCACCTATCCGGTCACTAATATCGCCCAACTCTATGACCACTGCATTGGCAAAAAAACACTTACCCCAATATCGGCACAATCGATCAAACTCTTTCGAAACAAAACAATATACGCGAAACCTTCACCTGATTTTGCCCAAATCATTGGACAGCACAACAGCAAACGCGCGCTTGAGATTGCTGCTGCCGGTGCGCACAATGTTTTACTCAGTGGCCCACCTGGATCTGGCAAAACCATGCTTGCACGCGCTTGTGCAACTATCCTCCCTGAACTTACCTCCATGCAAATGAAAGCGGTAACACGGATTTATGCACTGGCTGGTTTGCTCAATGAGCAAACACCACACATTACCCGACGGCCATTTCGTGCGCCACACCACAGCAGCTCAATGAGTGCATGTATTGGTGGTGGTCGTGAACTTACACCAGGAGAAATTAGTTTAGCGCACCACGGCATTTTATTTTTGGACGAACTTCCTGAATTTAGACGTGATGTCCTTGAGGCGCTTCGTCTACCACTTGAACATGGCGCGATCACCATTTCTCGCGCACAAACACAAGCCACATTTCCGGCATCGTTCATGTTAATAGCCAGCCAAAATCCATGTCCTTGTGGTTTTGCCAACGACCCGGACATTACATGCAGTTGTTCTCCACAACAAATCACTCGTTACCAAAAAAAATTATCCGGACCACTTGCTGATCGCATTGATATGCACGTGTGGGTGCCACGGGTGCCGATCACCACGCTACGCAATACCAAACCGGAAGAACCAAGCGCACAAATTCGCACCCGTATTCAAATGGCACGTACGCTTCAGCATGATCGATTTGCCCACGAATCTATTAGTACCAACAGTGAGATGAACTCAACGATGACCAAGTATTATTGCGCACTTAACGCGTCAAGTGAAAGAATCCTCATTACTGCCGCTAAAAAATTCCACCTCTCAACGCGCAGTTATTTTCGAATCAAAAAAATGGCGCGGACAATTGCTGATCTTGTCCAATCACCAAATATTACTCAAGAACATATCCTTGAAGCGCTTCATTATCGAAACGCAAAATAACTTACCGCACGTAACGGAATGGGTTTACCTTCACCCCATTCACATGAATCTCAAAATGCAAATGTGTACCAGTTGAATACCCAGTGGTTCCCATCATCGCAATCACTTCACCCTTGGTAACGCGATCACCCACTGAAACAAACAACTTACTCGCATGACCATACCGAGTTTTAATTCCATTACCATGATCAATATCAATACCAAGTCCATATCCTTTACGCCAACCAGAAATCGTCACCACTCCTGAATCTGATGCGTAGAGTGGAGAATCATAATGCCCATCAATATCCAGTGCCTGATGGCGTGCATGATAATATTGCGTCACTACATGACCACTGGTTGGCCACACCATTCCTTCACCTGCTGCATAACGACTTGGTGGTGGCGCAGCAATATTACTATATGACTTTGGTGCATATACTGGACTGGTCACACGCGGTACGGTCTTAATCTTCTTCCCGCCTGGAATCACAATCTTTTCTCCAATCACAATATCGTTGGCATTTGCCAAACGATTAAACTCGACCAGCTCACTGGTAGCATCAATTGAATACTTCTTGGCAATCTTACTGAGTGTCTCGCCACGCTTGACCACATGTGAAACACCACTTACCGGCAAAATCGCCAACACATCACCGGGACGAATATAAGATCGTGCATTTAAATTGTTTTCCCACAGTAAAGTATTCACACTCACACCAAACTTCTCAGCAATAGTACCAACACTATCTCCTTGCTGAACCACGTATGTAGTGATCGCGCGGCGTGATGGTGTTACCTCAGCTCCTGGCAAAATCATAGGTGCGGCAATGTTTGCACCGTCTCCCCAAACACCAACTAATTGATCAATGTCTTGATCATTATCAGTCCCTACTGCCTCTGGTTGCGTCTTTACAGCAAACGCAAATGGGTCTGCTTGCGCTGAAGCGGTAGGGGCCGCTTGAGCAGTTTCTGTAATAATGACATCTTGGGCAAACGATGCTTCTTCTTCACCAGGTGCCAAGACCTGGAGCAACACACTATTATTCCCAGCACCATAGGCAGACGGCACCCAAAACCGTGTGTGCGGCATAATTAAGGTGAGTACCAATACACCAATCAATATGCTACTAAACACCGTATGGGACGAAATCGCATATACTTTATCCTCTGTGTTTCCTAAATAACTCGACATTTTTCGACGAACCCCAACGTAGCGCTTATATCCTCCAAAGAGTAAAATCCGCGCGCTTTTACCAAAAAATCGAGAAAGCCATTGACCTAAATATCGCCCAATCACTACAAAAAATCGCTTAATCTGAACCAGAAGCTTTAAAAACTCTAAAATTGCTTTATACGTAAATCGTTTCATGTGCTGCGCTGTTTGCGTAGTAGGTATACTATAAATGATCAAGAGACTCAAGACTAGTGATGTCAACTTGACAAGTGTGTTTAAACTGGGTATGGTCGTACGTTACGTCATATTACAGATCGGTACTGTTTGGCGCGCCAAATACTATCTGGTCTGGGATATTATTGTTGATACCCCGCTACGACCACCCGATTACCCCGACCGCGTGAGAGAGAAGGAGTGACATGAGCGTTCGCAAACCCAAAAACTTGACGTTCTTGCAACGTCATCGGTGGGTGCGCAGAGTGCCCATCGTCATCATCGCACTACTGGTTGCTCTCGGTGTGGGAAGCGCGGTGCGCTCCTATTACCAGAGTCAGCTGGTGGTGTACGCCGGCTCGAACCTAACTAAGCCGCTTTCCATGATGAGCAAACTCGAGCGCATGCAACACGTGCGCGAGGCGCTCACCAAGGAGTGGGATCCGGACGATCCCGGCGCTGCGCATGAGGTTATCGACCTGCTGCGTAACGAGGACTACGCCACCTGGTATGCCCTGTACGAAATCATGGAGCAGGCAGGAGCTACCGGCATCGACCTGGACCACCCCATGTGTATCGCACTGATGCGCGTGGTCATAGGTACCGATCCGCAAGGAGTCCCGGATGACTTGCGCATCGTGACTCACCTCTGGTCACACCCACTGTGCATGCTGCCGGACTACCCGGATTGGGCGCATCAAATCGGCAAAGAAACCCAGGATGAGGTGCAACGATTGCACAAAGAGAACCCGCTCGAGTTCGACCCGGTAATTGATGAGGTCGCACGCAACATCCTGGCGAGCAAGATGGTCGGCGGCTGGTCAGCTGTCTACTCGGCCATGAAGAATGGCACCTCCGGAAAGCGGGAAGATGCCCAGCAAAAAGAGACCTGCGAGTTTTTGTGGCGTGTCGCTGGCAGACTGAACACGCTCTCTGCTGACGAGTACAGCTTGCGTTTTGCCATGTTCGCCCTCTTCTTTCCTGGCTGCAAAGAAGGTCTTCCCGATACGCTCAGCGAGGACCTCACTTGCGATCCGGTTGAGGAGACCGATGAGCAAGCTCAAGAGGGTGAGCTGAGTGAGGCAGCGCAAGAGCAAGCGTGTCGCGAAGAGCAAGAGGCAATGTTGTACAAGCTGGCGGAGCTCGACAACGATGCACAGCGCGACGAGGAAATGGCACGCCAACTTGGTGCCAAGGACCGAAGCCAGCTCATCAAGACCGAGCAGGATACTACTCCTGAGGAACTTCGCAGTATGCTCATCCAGCTCAAACGCCAAGGCGCACCGATCGAGCAGATCTGCCCTGGGGTGAAAGATCCGATCCGCACGCCGGAGAAGTGCCCGCCCCAAAAAATGACCACCTACTCAGTGAGGGGCAAGGAGTAAGTCACGTTCCAAACAAACCAACAACGAAAAACGTTCCGTGCTACGGGCGTTTTTTAATTACTACGCAATCTTGACAACCGTCTAAAAATCGTGTATGCTGAATCGTTGTCTGTAATCGTGCATCAACCGTGCTGAGTACTGCTCAACACTGATTGGTCTGCGATGCATTGTGTATTGCGCTGACCTACAGACCACAACCTTTTACCTCTGGAGGGGCATATGTCCAAACTCCAACTCAACGCCTTGGCGTTGGGTTTCCTGATCGGCCTCGCAGGAACAATCTTGTGGCTCACTGATTGGGAGCCACGAGATTCGTCTGACGAGGCGCCGACCATCACGACCCCGTACGAGCAGCTCATGCAGCTGAACAAGCTCGAGCGCATGCAAGCTGTGCGTAAGATGCTGCTCGCCCCGGTCGAGGACAAGATGAACCCGCAGACGCCACACGTGGTCGCCCAGCTCCTACTGGCAAACGACTACGCCACGTGGTACGCGCTGCTGGACATCATGCGCTCGGCAGGTAACCAGGAAGACAACCTGGAAGCGCTGTGCAGCACCGCACTGCTGCGCGTGGTCTCCGGCGCCATGACCGTCGAGCCCAAGCCTGAGACGAAAGAAGAGATCATTGCTGTTATGCTCCTGTCCCTCTTTGGCACGTCGCACCCGCTGTGCACGTGTTCCTTTGAGGAGACGCCACTGGAGAGCCTTGAGCAATGCATGCTCATGGCGATCGACGAGCAAAAGGAAGTGGGCGATCCGACGCAGATGAGCGACCTGACTCGCGCAATCATCGCCAACCAGATGGAAGGCGGCTGGCTGGTGGTCTACGACCTCATCGAGCAGTCTCTGGATGCGGCCTCCGGTTCCAATGCGCAAGCCGCTCGGGAGCGTGATGAGGCGTGCAATATTCTCAAGCACACGTCGTACCAACTCCAGCTGTACCTGAAAGACCACTTCAGCGTGGCGTTCACCTTCTTCACCGCACTCAACCCCGGCTGCCGTCACCAGCTTGACGAGGAGATGCAATCCATGTTCCTCAGCGGGTGCGACACCCAAGAGGGTACTGAAGAAGCTGGTGAGACCCAGGAACCGCAAGCGTGCGTCGCCCTGGATCCTGACAAGTTCTCAGATGCTGACACGCGAGCCCTCGTGGCAGCAGCCGGTGATCCTGAGCAACTGGAGCAGGTGGTCTCACAGCTCAAGCACAAGGGCGCTCTTCCTCAAGACATCGTCGTGAAGGTCGAAGGACCGCCAAGTATCGAGGAGCACCGTGCCTACCTCGCGGAGATGCTCCGATCCGGCAATACGCTGGAAGAGATCTGCCCCACGGCCGATGATCCTATCAGCGACCCTGCCGAGTGCACGTGGTTCCCCCTGAGGATCAACTTCTACCCAGGACCTCTGGAGACCGACGAGCCCTGACAACAACACACAACCACAAAGACCCTCTCGCGCTTCAACACGCAGTAGGGTCTTTGTAATTTAGGCAAAATTCCATCCCAATTATTGACTTTTACGTGACACTCACCTATTATAGCCCTAGTTTTACAACACCTATCTAACGCTATCTATATTATATGAGTACTGTAACGACACTTTTACTTAGTGCCACAATTGCCGCAGTAATTGCAATTGTATATGGCATTTACCTTTCTGCTTGGATCATGAAGCAGCCATCAGGAAATGACAAAATGATGGCCATTGCTCGTGCAATCCAAGAGGGTGCTCGCGCGTATTTGACGCGCCAGTATAAGACCGTCGCTTGGATTGGTCTTATTATTTTCTTAATTCTTGGATTTAGTCCACTTGGCTGGGGCGTGGCAATCGGATTTTTGGTAGGGGCAGTACTCTCTGCACTGGCGGGAATCATCGGGATGATGGTTTCAGTCCGGGCAAACGTCCGCACCGCACAAGCCGCTGAAAAAGGATTGGCACCCGGGCTTAATGTTGCTATCAAAGGAGGAACGGTTACCGGACTTCTTGTCGTTGGGTTAGCACTCCTTGGTGTGACGGTTATGTATTGGATCACAAAAGATTTGCAAGTGCTCGTTGGTCTGGGCTTTGGTGGGTCGCTGATCTCAGTATTTGCGCGTCTTGGTGGTGGAATTTACACTAAAGCTGCGGATGTAGGAGCAGACCTTGTTGGAAAAGTTGAAAAAGGTATTCCAGAAGACGACCCTCGCAACCCAGCGGTGATCGCTGATAATGTTGGAGATAATGTCGGTGACTGTGCCGGAATGGCAGCAGACTTGTTCGAAACCTATGCGGTAACTTCTGTTGCTGCGATGTTGTTAGGTTCAATTGTATTTAAGAGTGCCGGAGACAATGCGATCTTGTTCCCACTGATGCTTGGCGGAATCTCAATTGTTGCGTCAATCATTGGAACCTTCTTCTTCAAACTTGGTCGCAAAAAGAACATCATGAACGCGCTATATAAAGGACTTGGTGTTGCCGGCGTGTTGGCGCTCATCATGTTCTATCCTGCAGCACAATACTACTTCCCTGAGGTAACCATGGATATCTTCTGGTCTGCAGTAATTGGATTGGCAGTGACCGGTCTTATGGTAGTAATCACTGAATACTACACTTCAACCAAGTACAAACCTGTGCGCAATATTGCCAAAGCAAGTGAAACTGGCCATGGAACCAATGTTATTACTGGCTTGGCAATTTCTATGAAATCAACGGCTCTACCAGTAATTGTGATTGCCGCTGGAATGCTTGGTGCGTTTACACTTGCCGGACTCTACGGAGTGGCGATTGCAGCAATGAGCATGCTTTCTATGGCTGGCATCATTGTGGCAATTGATGCCTATGGCCCGATCACTGATAATGCTGGTGGAATTGCGGAAATGGCGGAGATGGATGAAAAGGTACGCAACATTACCGATCCACTTGATGCAGTCGGAAATACTACCAAAGCGGTTACCAAAGGATATGCGATTGCTTCAGCTGGTTTAGCAGCACTTGTACTTTTTGCAACCTACACCGAAGAATTTGTGCTACGCGGCAAAGAGTTGGTGTTTGAACTTGGTGATCCATACGTAATCGTAGGACTCTTTATCGGTGGACTTTTGCCATACCTCTTTGGCGCCTATGCCATGGAAGCAGTTGGAAAAGTTGCAGGAGATGTGGTGAAAGAGGTTCGTCACCAGTTCAAAACTATCGCTGGAATTATGGAAGGAAAAGCAAAACCAGACTATGGTCGAACTGTTGACATTGTAACCAAAGGTGCGATCAAACAAATGATCATTCCCGCACTTATCCCAGTGCTTGCACCACTTGTTGTAGGATTCTTATTAGGACCTGTTGCCCTTGGTGGAGTATTGGTTGGAAGTATTATCACCGGAATCTTTGTAGCAATCTCTATGACCTCAGGTGGTGGTGCGTGGGACAATGCCAAGAAATTTATTGAAGACGGAAACCACGGTGGCAAGGGATCTGTTGCTCATGCAGCAGCAGTAACTGGTGACACGGTTGGTGATCCATATAAAGATACTGCCGGTCCAGCGATTAACCCCATGATTAAAATCTTAAACATTGTTGCGCTTCTCATCGTTGGGCTGTTGATCTAATTCAATCACATTAAAAAAGAGCTCCAGCCAGGAGCTCTTTTTTAATCATTTAATCTAACTTTGCAAACCGCGTCACAACACCATCAGAAGTGTCGACCACCTCAAAAAACATATGCAGTGGTCTGAGTCGCTGAATATTATTCCCATCCATACTCGCTATAGATTACTCCTTTTTGAATACTCTCAAATGCCGCTGTCATGTAATTCACCATATTATTAGGAAGAGCATTAATAGGGAACCAACGCATATCATCACATTTATGTGGCTCCATATTTTGTGGTTCCCCTTCCCATTCTGTAACTTTAAAAAATACGTCTACGCGCTCATCATCTCGAGTTCTCCGATGCATAACGTGCACCATCTCAAGATTGTCTGCCGAAAGTACAATCCCAGCCTCTTCCTTTGTCTCGCGAATAATACCATCGATAAACGTCTCTCCAGATTCGACATGTCCAGCAACAAATCCATATTTTCCATCTTGGAATCCTGTGTTGTACCGACGATGTAACAGCACCTTGTTATTTCGAATCGGAACAATATAGGTTGAAGGAACATTCTGATTCCGCTCTCCGCTCATACTTACTGAATCACAAACGATTCTTGTACTGCATGAATCTGCGCGACGACTTCATCCTGCTCGTCACCAACACCATACTGTCCATCAATCCATGCGTACTTTCCATCCTTGTAATCCACTAATACCGAAACCCAGCTGCCATTCGAGCCATCTTCAAGAAGTGGGCGTGGAAACCGTACCGCCGGCTGACCATTGATTTCAAAAAAGTCAGCAGTATCCACTTCTTCATTTTCTAAAACACTATCTGCAAGTGTTTTAAAATCCAATCCTTGCTTATCAATAAGACTAATGTTCACGCTACGATAATTCTCAAGCAGCCCATCAATACCAGTCTTGGCCATTGGGTCAAAGTGACGCGCCCAAAATACGTTAATGCCTTCGCCCCCATTAAACGGAACAGTCTCCCAATTTGATGGGTACTCAACCGTGAACTCTCCAGGAACCGTGTGCGTAATCAAATCAATATCATCGGGGTGAGGGGTTTTTGTCCCGATGGTGTGTGTTTTAGTACTTACTTCATCTGAATACTCAGTCGTGTTACCACACCCTGCGCCAATAAGACCCAGTAGCACGACAACACTCATTGCGGTGATCATTGTTTTCATACCATTACAATAAAGATAATAACTAACAAATCCATTGTCGCAAATACAGACCACATTGACAAATACTTCGACTTTGCTACACTTGCCCCACACTTTTAGCTAACCAATATGAATGTAGAACTCAAAACACTCCCCCAATCACGTGTCGAACTTACCATCACCATGAGCACCGATGATATGCAGCCACACCTTACCCGGGCAGCAAATCAACTTTCTGAAAATCGTGACATTAAGGGATTTCGACGTGGGAAAGCTCCCTATGAAAAGGTGGAGCAAGAATTTGGTGCAATGGCAATCTATGAAGCAGCACTCGAGAAAATCGTACAAGCCGGATATTATGCTGCGACTAAAGAAAAGAAAGTCAAAACCATTGGTATGCCAGAGGTGGCAATCAAAAAAATGGCACCAGGCAATGATTTAGAATTTACTGCCACTGCGGCAGTACTCCCCTCAGTAACCCTACCAAATCTTGAAAAGATTACTGTTGAGAAAAAATCAAAGACCGTCTCAGAACAAGAAACCAAAGATGCGCTTGAGAACCTACGCAAGATGCGTGGATCTGAGGTGATTAAAAATGGCGCAGCCACAAAAGAAGATAAGGTGGTGGTTGATATGGAATTACTCCTCGATAATGTTGTGGTAGAAGGTGGCACCACCAAAGACCATGGAGTATATCTTGGTGAAGACTATTATGTACCCGGATTACCAGAACAGTTGATTGGTTCTAAAAAAGGAGATGAAAAATCATTTACTCTCCCGTTTCCAAAAGAGCATTATCAAAAACATTTGGCTGGCAAAGAGGTGCAGTTCAAAGTCAAAGTAAAAGATGTGTTTGAGCGCCAATTTCCAAAACTCGATGATGAGTTTGCCAAAGGGTTAGGTCAGGAAAGTTTGGCCAAACTTACTGAACTTCTGCAAAAGAATATGCAGGCTGAGGCGGACAAAAAAGAGCATGAGCGACAAGAGATTGAGATGCTTGAAGGAATCATTACCAAAGCAAAATTCGATGAAATTCCACAGTTGCTGATCGATACTGAAAAACGTCGTATCTTTATGGAGCTCAAATCTCGTATTGAACAGCAAGGCATGACAGTGGAACAATATTTGGAATCAATTAAAAAATCCCAGGACGAAGTCATGGAAGGATATGCGCAGCAAGCGGAAAAACGAGTCAAAACCACTTTGGTGTTACGTACCTATTGCGAGCAAGAAAGTATTGCTGCCACAGACGAAGAGATTGAGAAAGAAATCCAGACCATGAAAGGAATGTACAAGGACAACGCTGAGGCACTTGAGCAAATTGATACGCAAGATACCCGCGAGTCGCTCAAGCCTATGTTGGCGAATCGCAAAGCAGTTGATCAACTTCGTGAGTTGATTATCAAATAATTCGCGCTCGCAATTCTGTTCAAAAAACGAAGGCCGCTCCCGGGTAAAATGGGGGCGGCCGTCGTGTTGTTTGGTAAATGGAATGCTTGAGCGGCGCCGTGAGCGAAGTCGTGGAGCGGCGCTTAGCCGTCCAGAGCCCAGTCGCCCTCCCAGCACACGAGGTCCACGGCCCAGATGGTGTTGTAGCGGGTCGTGTCCCCGTCCTCGTAGGAGCGCTCTCGTTTGGCCACCACGACGGTAGCCATGAGCTCGTCCTCGCCGCGGGGCATGTCCTGGACGTAGAACCGCACCTCACGGTACCGGCAGGTGTCGTCCTGATCCATCACGTCCGTGCCGGTCAGGTTGATGAAGTCGCTGCCACCATCGGGGTAGCTGAACCCGAAGCCGACGAAGTACTCCCTCACGGTGCAGGTGATGATGTCGCCCGTCTCCACCTTGGAGAGGTTGAACCACTCACGACGCTTACCGTTCCCTTCGGTACGCTCGAACAGGTCACTCAGGGGCAGGGAATCCCGGCGCCAGGTGAGCTCCTGCATGAACCGACGGAAGGCCACGGACTCGCTGAAATTGAACTCGAAAGTCTTCACGAAACGTTCTCCTTTCCCTATCAAAGGGAGGCTCTGCCGCTGAGATCAACCCAACGACCACGTACTATAGCACAAAAAAGCGATTTTGTCAAGCTTTTTTAGCTATTTTTTATTTAAAATAAGCAAAGTTTTTAATTTAAGATAAAACAACGTATACTTAGAATATTCTAAATTTAGCTAAATTAAACTCTAAAATCATATGGGGCATATTTCTTGGGACGATTTTGAAAAGGTGAAACTTAGCGTAGGCACTATTATCGATGCACAAGATTTCCCAGAAGCGCGCAAGCCAGCATATCAACTAACCATCAATTTTGGTGATGAAATTGGTATTAAAAAATCAAGTGCGCAAATTACTGATCTGTATTCAAAAGAAGAGCTTGTTGGCAAACAAATTATTGGAGTTGTTAATTTCCCTCCAAAACAAGTTGGCCCGTTTGTGTCAGAATGTTTGGTCACTGGTTTTGTGCAACCTGATGGAAAAGTAATTTTGGCAGTACCTGACAAACCATGTCATAATGGAGATAAATTAGCATAATCATCTATGAAAACACCTCGTCGTCGCATTTCAGGACTTGCTATTTTTTCTGGAATACTCATTGTTGTGAGTGTAATCATCATTTCATCAGCGCTGTACTACGGAACTAAAAAACCGGTTGGTGTTTTTGGTACGGTACTCTACTCACCTGAGCCAGACATGACTGCCTCGCTTACTCCGCCCCAAGGATACTACGTTGATTCTCCCTCAAGTGAGCGTGTATATATAGAGGACAGCGACATTGCACAATATCTTGGCCAATATATTTTTGTCAGTGGCTTGCTTGATGAAATCTGTGGACCTATGGCGGATTCAGAATGTTTTCCATTGATCCGAGCGAAAACCCTTACGATCCAAGAAAAAAATTCTACAAAGGAAAAGCTTGGTGAGACAGACAAAACCGAAGAAGAGTATGCAATTGATCTGGTGCAAGAGCTCCCAGAAGTTCAAGAATGGATGAAGCTTTTCTCAGAACCTAACGGAACTTCACCAATTACTGGTGGTACAACCGGATTTGCAATTGATAGTGGTGGTAGCGGTCTTTATACTGTTCATGTATATGAAAATTTGCCAGAGAGAATTGTGACATTTGGCTGGTATGAAGTGAATACGATCACTGGTGGGATTGAAAAAGTGAGTATGCCATAAACATTATGTTATTCGGCTGCCACGTATCAATCGCAGGAGGGATAGAAAATGCACCAAAACGTGCAGCAGATTTAGGGTGCGAGGTTTTTCAAATATTTAGCCGCTCTCCACAAGGCGGCAAAGCCAAAGAGATCACTCCTGAGATCGCTAAGCAGTTTAAAGCAGAATGTAAAAAATACAATCTCAAAGAGTGGGTTATTCATACGCCCTATTATATTAACTTTGCCTCAGCAAATAACCGCATCCGATATGGATCAATCAATGTAGTCCGTGATGAGCTTGAGCGCGGGAGCACAATTGGCGCAAAGTATGTCATGACCCACTTAGGTTCATTTAAAGATCTGGGTGAGAAAGAAGGAATGAAAAAAGTAATTGAAGGCCTCGACAAAATGCTTGATGGCTACAGTGGAAAAACACAATTCCTTATTGAAATGGCCGCAGGGGCTGGACAAGTAATTGGTGACCGTTTTGAGGAAATTGCAGAAATCATTAAGCACAAAAAACTCAAACCATACAAGATCGGGGTATGCTTTGACACCCAGCATGCCTTTGGGTCTGGCTATGATCTGCGCACCAAAGCTGCAGTGAAAAAAACATTTGATGAGTTCGACAATATCATCGGCCTCAAAAATCTCAAAATGAGTCATTGCAACGACTCAAAGGTGGAACTTGGGGCGCAACGCGATCGCCACGAGCATATTGGCGATGGCCACATTGGTCTTGAAGGATTTAAAGCGATCCTCAAAGAAAAACGTCTGCAAAACATAAACTTTTACTTAGAAACCCAACATGATAAGGTAAAGAAAGATTTCAAGATCCTTAAACATATTCGTGAATCATAACACTATGCACAACGAACAACACTCCGACATCCATGATGTCCTCACCAAACATCGACCCAAACGACTAACACTCACTGCTGTGGCGCTTATTCTTGCTGCGCTGGCAAATTTGTTTTTCTGGGGAGTTGATTCTGGACTCGCCTTTTTTGCATATGTGGTGATTTTTATCACGATCTTCACCCTCACCATGTGGCGCTATGGCCACCTAATGCAAACTGCTGCATTGTGGTTACTCATTCCGATTGGTATCCTCTCACTAAATGTTGCGCGATTTGAAACCAACTTCGTAAACTACATTGTCCCACTTATTGTTATTGCACTCATTATTATCTACTGCTCTTGGCTAACTTTGCGTAACAAATCTGGCGCGCCATTTCACCTCTTTAACGTGCGCATGGTCAAGGATCTGTTTTTACCATTCTCGGCGACCAAATTTGTGATTAAAGACCTCAAACGAGACAGTTTGATTGGAGACGGTCCAAAACAAAAACGACGCTTAAACCACATTATCTTTGGGCTCGCTATTGGTATTCCACTAGTACTACTCTTCATCTGGATCTTTAGTTCTGCTGATCCGATCTTTAAACAAGCAGTGATCGATTTTTGGCGCAAACTCGACATTGATCTCATTACTTTCTGGCGTGTAATCAAAGTATTGTTCTGGACCATTCTGCTCGCAAGCGTGCTGTACTTTTTCTCCAGTAGCAAACATGAGGTGCTGCGCAAAGTGCACGAGATCAAAACCTATAGCAGCACGATCGTAAACACAGTGCTGTGGAGCCTCAATGGTATCTTCTTGCTCTTTATCTATATCCAGGTTCGCTACCTCTTTATTGGTGGTGATATTTTTGAACTCCGCGACATCACGTATGCGGAATACGCACGGGAAGGATTTTTCCAACTGCTTGTTGCGGTATTTTTGGTAGCGGCAATCCTGGCATTTCTCTACCGCACCATAACCCGAACCAAAAGCGTGATGATGCGCGCACTTGCAGCACTCCTGTGTGTATTCACCATAGTCGTGTGTTTTTCTGCACTCAAACGCATGGGGTTGTACCAAGCTGAGTTTGGTCTTACGCTCTTGCGTGTGTATGTTGCCTGGACCATTCTTACCCTGGTTGCCATGTATACGCTTGGGGTAATCTTTATTGCGATGCGCCTGTCCTTAGCACGAGCATTTGTGGTTCAATCCATCATTGTCCTGGCAGCACTTATGGCATTTACTAGTGTGAATGTCGAACGACATATTGTAAACACGAATATCGATCGTTATCTTGTTCAAGGAAAAGTAAACGCAGCGCTTGATACTGATTATCTGGTTCGTCTCAGTAATGATTCGGTACCAACACTATTTGCGCGAGCAGGTGAGCTTACCGAAGAAAAACACCTAGTGATGCTTGATCTGATTGACTTATTCAAATTCCGCTGGCAAGACAAAGCAATTCACCGTGATGACTGGCGGGCGGTCACCTTCTCCTCATATTTTGCAGCCCGCGCTGAGGAAGAATATGGGATAGTTGAAGCTGCACAAAATCTATCTGACAACAGTAAAGGTGCTCTATGAGTGTATTTAATCCAGCAGGCACATCCGGTGACCCACAACACGAAATAAACCCACTTGATCAAGCACGAGAACAATATCAAGCAGAAATCCTTACGGCGCATAATCGTATTCAGCGAGATCTTATCAAACGCTTCAAAATCCCCACAGACCCAACCGATCCAAAACAAGCCGAACAGCTTATCGCATTTATGGAAGCTTACGAAACTGCGTGCAAAATCGCAAGCAAAAACACCAAAAATAAAGGAGACCATGATGCAATGGATCAACTCATTGTTGATCAACTAAAAAAAGATCCTAAAAGCGCGGGATTCACTGAAGCGGTAGAGTACGCATACCAACTACTAGCACCGGAATTTGATCAAACACAACGTGGTGTCGAGGAAATAGCAGCATAGTCTTCCGTAAAAATAAAGCATAGCAAAACCGCGGTCATATGACCGCGGTTTATTTAATAGCAACATAGCCTTGATATATCCGCTCTCCTGGTAATGTCCACGGTTTTACCGAATTAAATCCCACACCGTGCAATATCTTACGCAGCTCATCATGCTTAAGCATGAAACTATGATAGAGATATGTATATACCTCACCACCCACCTCTCGTTCTGAGGTAACCTGACGTACCCGACGTGGCCAATCATGCTCAACTTTCCATCGCAATGTCATCTCTTGCCCGTGAATTACCCGCGGCGGAAAATTCCGATCAAGTTTTGGGCCGCGTGCATATTCATACTCACTCGGCATATCAACATAGAGTACCCCGCCCGGGCGCAACACCTCATACATATTTTGTAATGCTGAAACAATACTATTGGCACTATCACGCAACGTCTCTTCTTTGTGCCAGGAGCCAACATACACCAGAGAGTTCCCACTGCATAACACCGCATCAAACTCATGATTCAACGTATGCAAGGCGCGCCAATCAAGGACATGATTGTCCATTTGCATCCTTTCTTGTTCTAAATTGTGGCGTAATTGAGCAATGACATTTTTATCTCCATCGACTACTGTTACATCAAACCCGGCTCGTTGTAAAAAAATCGATGGAAACCCACCACCACGAGAACAGTCAAGCACGCTTTGCGCCTTATGTTGTCGCAAAAACGCCAATAAACCTTCTGTATATTCTTCACCATACAAAAACTCCAGCGAAACCTCCCAGAGTGCAATGACATTATCTTTAGGCATACGATTATTTCACTACATCAACACCACCTTTTGTCCATGGATTACACCGCAGGATTCTCCAAGTGGTTTTGGCGCCACCTTTAATCAATCCGTGTTTTTGTAAGCTTTGATACCCATACTCAGAACAGCTTGGGTAAAATTTACAATATCCATGCGGAAAGCGTGCCTTAAACACACCATGATCTGGAGAAACAGTCTTTTGATATAACCGTATGATTCCCATCCCAATGCGCGCTGGAACCTGTATCAATGATTTAACCATCCACATATTTATTCACACGTGTGTATAACTAGTTAGGTACTAAAATTAGACAAAAAATTACTATTTCCTTGAATTAACCCCTAATAACCCACACAATTCATCACTAATCTGCTGAAAATCCTTATCCATAATCGACTTTTGCGTAATTACCACAACATCTCGAGCAAAAGAAAATCCTTGATTCATCATTGATTTTCTAATAATTTCCCTAATTTGACGCTTTTTTTTATTCCTCTCAACTGCACTTTTATGTACTTTTTTACCAACCACTACAGCAAATCTTGGGTGGTCAAGCTTATTTTTTATGTATTTTAAGCGCAAAAATACACCAGATGTGCTTTTCCCACTTTTAAGCACACGGGCAATGTCTTTGTCGTGTTTAAGCCGATACTTTGCTGGGTACATACATGTTCAATAGATTGTGCCTAGTATAACAAAAAACCGGCCACCATGCCGGGATAACACAGAAAACAGCAATATTGTATTACACTCTTCGGGTTCCTACTGCCAATTGCTTTCGACCCTTATCTCGACGGCGTTTCAAGCGATTTCGCCCATTTTTGGTACTCATAAGCTTACGAAAACCATGGGTGCGGGCTCGCTTACGACGTTTTGGTTGATATGTGCGCTTTGGCATAGATTTTTAGCACCGAGACTATATCATGCAACGCTATTTTTTGCAAGCCAAATACCCGCTTGTTCCATCCACATCCCATCCCCACTTCATGCCCAAAATTCATTTTGCAAAACCCTTTTTCATTTACCAAAGTAGTGTTAGACTGAGAAGTACTATAGCTCGTAACGCATCGCCACTGTATGCTTAACAACCAACAGCTTTGGGAAGCTGTACTCGCGGAGATTGAACTCAATCTTAGCAAGGCTAACTTTACAACCTGGTTTCACAATACTGGTATTGGTATTTTTGAAAATGGAAATGTCATTGTGTGTGTCCCCAATACTTTTACTAAAGCTTGGCTTGAAAAAAAATACCACGCCAAAATTTTGAAAACACTTGAAAAAGTCTCTGGTACTCCTATTCAAAAAATTATCTATAAGGTAGAGCAAATTAAACATATTCCAAAACAGCCAGAGCAATCGGAACAGCCAGAAAAAATTTCTGAAGAAACAACCGAGACGCCAGCTGCCACTGAACAAGTCGCTGCAGTAACCGCGCCAACACAGCGTATCACTGAATTTGGCCTTAATCCACGATATACCTTTGACTCCTTTATTGTTGGTAAGACCAATGAACTTGCCTACGCTGCGGCACAGGCGGTCGCAACCCGTCCCGGAGTGGCCTATAACCCACTGTTCATTTATGGTGGCGTAGGACTGGGTAAAACCCACCTTTTGCAAGCTATCGGAGCTGAGCTTTTGCGCACCAAACGTATCAACAACCTCCTCTATGTATCTTGTGAAAAATTCACCAATGATTTTTTGAACTCAGTGCGTACCGGAGATGCCAAGAGCTTTAAAAACCGATATCGAAACGTTGATTTGCTCATCATTGATGATGTGCAATTTTTAGCTGGTAAAGAACGTACCCAAGAAGAATTTTTCCACACCTTTAATGAACTTCACCAATCAAACCGACAGATTATCTTATCCTCTGATAGACCACCAAAAGCTATCTCCTCTTTGGAAGATCGTCTTAAGTCACGGTTTGAGTGGGGAATGATTGCTGATGTTGCTGCTCCAGACCTAGAAACTCGTATTGCAATTCTGGAATACAAGTGCCAAGCACGAGGATTTAATCTTACGAAAGAGCACCTCACTCTTATTGCAAGTGTTGCGCACAACAACATCCGTGAACTTGAGGGAGTGCTTAATAAAGTTGTTGCCTATCACGAGCTCAAAAATATCCCACCAAGCATGGATACCGTCAAAAACCTGGTCTCCACTCTTGAAACTACTGGTGCACGTCAACCAAAAACACCGAAGCAGGTTGTAATAATGGTGGCGGATTTCTACGGCATAACTGAAGATGAGGTATTAGGTACATCACGAGAAAAGCGACTTGCCTTTCCACGACAAATTGCCATGTTTTTAATGCGCGAGGAGCTTAAATTGTCCTACCCGGCGATTGGAACCTCAATTGGGGGACGGGATCACACAACAGCAATGCATGCGCACACAAAAATCAGTACAAAAATCCAAGACAATATTCAATTAAAACAGGAAATTGAAACACTTAAAGCGAAAATGAACGAATGACCTGCGTACATGCTGTGTGTAGCCTTTGCACAAATACAAAAATACATTCACAAAACACACACAAAAGAAAAGGACTACCCACACCCAAAAATCAAAAACAAAATTTCACACACACTTCGCACACATCTTCGCACAATCCACCCACACCACTCAAAAACACAAAACACAAAACTTTACTAGAAAAACAAAACAAAAATGTACGTTCTCCACACTATCCACAGACACTACTACTACAACTATAATTAAAAAATAAAAATATAATATTAGATAGCGCCTATGTTGTTCACATGTACCAAAGAAAATCTCATGCATGCCTTACAACAAGTAAGTGGTGCAGCAGGAAAGAATATTCATTTGCCGATATTAAACAATGTGCTTATTAGCACAGATGATGGAACAGTAAATCTCGCCACCACAAATCTTGAGATGGCAATCAAAACAACTGTGCGGGCCAAGATCGAAGAAAACGGTTCGTTTACTGTTCCGGCAAAAACACTTGTTGAATATATTCAATTGGTTTCAAGTGATACGGTTACAGTGTCACTTGAGGATAATGAGCTTGTGGTTAAGGCTGGAAAAAGTAAAACAAGAATCAAAGGGAATTCAGCAGAAGATTTTCCTATTGTGCCAAAGATTGAGACAAAGTATCAGTTTAATTTGACTTCAGGAGAATTTAAATTAGCGTTGACACGAGTATTGTTTGCCTGCTCACGAAGTGAGGTTCGACCAGAGCTTTCCGGTGTGTATTTCCAGTTCAATAAAACCCCAGGGATGTTGACTATGGCGGCAACAGATAGTTATCGGCTTGCTGAAGTGGTGGTACCATTAGCTGAGTCACCAAACACAGAAGTGTTTGAGAGTATTATCCCCTACCGAACCTTATTTGAACTTTCCCGTGTGTTACATGTGCATGGTGGGGCTGAGCAACTCACCATGTTGTTTGATGATGCACAGGTGGTGTTTGTCTTGGGTGATGTGACAATAACGAGTCGAAAAATTGAGGGGAAATATCCTGACTACACGCAAATTATTCCAAAAGAAGATAAAACATCAGCGATATTTTTAACTGATGCGCTTGTGCAGGAGATTAAAGCAGCAAGTTTGTTTGCAAGCCAAGGAATTAATGCAGTGGTGCTTGATTGTAATGTGGACGAAGGAACAATTGGTATTTCGTCTACAAGCACACAACTTGGTGAACACGCTTCCACTCTTACTGCTGAGCTTTCTGGTGAAGAAGGGAGTACGTTGTTGAATTATCGGTATGTACTCGATGGACTTAATGCAATTGATACGAAAGAATCACAAATTAAAATTACTAATGCAACAGCACCAGTGGTATTTGCTCCAAAAGATTCACAAGAGTATCTCTACATTGTGATGCCGATCCGGCAATAATTATTTGATGGTGACCAGAACAGTGTTGTTGGTGACCTCGTTTGAGGATTGCGCTGAGAAGGACAATGTATATTCTCCAGGAGAGGCACTCGCCCATTCAAACGAGTGCTCTTCTTTTTGTTCGTTTGTGGTGAAGATGGTCGTTGTTTGTCCATCTTTGGACGCAGCTACAGAAATTTCATCAATCGTTTCTGGTTTAAATACTCCAAAAGTGAAGGTAAGTGGAAAACTGGACGCAAAGTAGGTTGCATCTTGTTTGGGTGAGCGCCAAGTAATCTCTGCTGGTGCTGGTGGTGCGTCTAGAGAGAATGGGATTTCGCTTTGCGCAACATTTCCGACATCATCATAGGCTTTGGCGATTAGGGTGTGTTCGCCATTTTCAATTGTTTTGGCATTATAGGTGAGTGAGAATGGGAACCGATCGCGCACCTTGACTTGAAGATCATCAATAAACCAACGCACTTGTGCAATACCTCGCGGAGCACTGGCATCAACATCAGCGATAATCGTACGTGAGCTAAAAAGTGAATTTGCTGGTGGGGTTGTAATCGTCACACTTGGTGCAAGCGCTGGGTCATGGACATCGTCATACTCTGTTGGAGGAAGTTCAAGCACAATACTCTCCCCTTCTTCTTGTTTTGCTTGTTGCGCAGTAATCCATTCTTGTACTGCAGATTCCCAGTTCGTATATTGTGGGTCAGCACTGGACGGATCAGATGGTGGATCTCCTCGCGGGTCGTCCTTTTTGAGATAGTGGAGGATTGAGTGGGGTTGTAAATAGGTGCGCTCTTCAATAAATTCATCTGGAGTTGAAGAGGTGGCAAGCTTGCCAGAAATGGTGTCGACCAGTAGGGTGATTTTTCCAGAGTCAGTACCGCGCAGAACTGCTTTTTGTGCATCGTTTTCTATAGAATCACCAAAGCCCACTGCTGGTACATCTTCAAGTGCACGTTGCATAAATCGATTCCAAATTGGTGATGCCGCTCGGGTTCCGCCAGCACGAGTCATGGGACTGTTGTCATTGTTTCCAGACCATACCCCAGCGGCAAGTTGCGGAGTAAATCCAAGAGTCCAGCCATCACGAAAATCATTGGTAGTTCCTGTTTTAGCTGCAGCTGCTCGTCCGGGGAGAGTAAGGGTAGATCCTAGACCGAAGATATACGCACGAGCGGCATCATCTGCCATAACATTGTTGATAGTTCGCGCGAGTTCTGGTTCGATTGCTTTTTCTTTGCGTTCTTTCCATTTGAAAAGCTCGCTTCCGTCCGGGTCTTTAACTGACAGTAGAAAACTTGGTTTATGATACACTCCCTCGTTGGCGAGTGCTGCGTAGGCAGCGGCGTGTTCCAAGAGCTTAACCTCTGCTCCCCCAAGCACCATAGACAATCCAAATCGGTCAGGGTCATTAAACGTGCTGTAGCCAAAGCGCTGCGCAAAGTTAACCATGTTTTGTACGCCAACTAGATACAGCATTTTGACCGCTGGAATGTTGAGCGATCCTTGGAGTGCGGCACGAGCGGTAATTGGACCGCGCTCCTCCCCATCATAGTTTGTTGGTGAGTAGCTTGCGCCATTGCGCGCGTCAAAGTTAGTCTTGGCGTCGTAGAGTAAAGTTTCTGGAGTGTAGCCTTTTTCAAAACCGGCAGTGTATACAAATGGTTTGAATGATGAACCGGGTTGGCGTGGGCGCAATGCCACATTTACTTGTCCGTCGTGTTCTTCATCAAAAAAGTCTCGCGAACCAACCATAACCAGTACTTGTCCAGTTTTGGGGTCAATTGCAGTAAGCGCAGCGTTACCAATATTGTAGGTTTCACTTGCCCCATCATCTACCAGGAATCGTGTGATTTCCTCTTCAGCGATTTTGTGCTTGTCATAATCAAGTGTGGTAATCACATTGAGTCCACCGGTTTCCACGATCTTTTCTCCAAATTGTTCAGTAAGGAGTTCTCGGACATGGAGCACAAAATGCGGTGCTTCAATTCCAGTGAGCCGTTCTTTAAGCTCAAGTGGTTTGTCACTTGCCGTGTCTGCCTGCTCTTGGGTAATAAATCCCTCAGCAACCATTCTGGTTAACACGAAGTTACGACGCTCGGTAAGCTTTTCCGGGTTGTTGAGGTAAAAGGTTGGCGCTTTCACAATCCCGGCCAAGGTTGCCGCTTCGTCGAGTGTGAGGTCACGACTGCTTTTGCCAAAGTAGCTTTGTGCAGCAGCCTCGATTCCATAGTTGGTGGAACCGTACGGGATTTCGTTAAAGTACAACTTAAGAATTTCTTGCTTGGTGTTTTTGCGTTCTAGTTGAAGAGAGAGGATTGCCTCTTTAATTTTTCGATTGATCGATCGTTCATTACCAACAATAGTGTTTTTGACTAGTTGTTGGGTGAGTGTTGATGCTCCGCCTTTTCCTGAACCAAGTCCAAGTAGGTTTGAGACTGCCGCGCGGAAAATAGAGGTGAGGCGAATTCCTCGGTGCTCATAAAATTTTGAATCCTCTACGGCAATTGCAGCATTGATGGCATAGGACGGGATATCCTCGAGTTCAACAATAGTTCGTTTTTTGTCAGCAAAGATTTCGTACAGGAGATGATCACCGGTGCGATCGTAAATTTTTGTGCTTTGCGCAACTTGGCGTGAACCAAGCTTATTTGGATCAGGAAGATCACGCGAGATCCACGCAGCGTAGATTGTTACGAGTGCAAATGCGAGTACCCCAAGGGTAATCGCACCAAGAACGGCTCGCTTCCAGGAGAATTTTTTGCGAAATGGTCGCCAGAGTCCTCGCATGAGTTTTTTTACAAATGCAAACACCATCTGGATAACTGATTTGCCTCCACGGCCAAACTGTGGTTTTTTGTTTCTGTGTTTTGGTGATGAGGAAGAGCCTCCCGAGCCATAATGACGACTCTTGCGGCGTGGATTGGTTGAGTTGTGTCTACTCACTGGCATATATTGACAAAATCGCTAAAATGTGCTATTATTGCGCTTGTTTTATGAAAAATATGAAAACAAAACCAGATACATTTGAACACGTTTTATTGCGTAGTTTTAGCCTCGCAATGGCCATTGTTGTCGGTGTTTTCTTTGTGTTTAGTCCAAATGTAGCTGGTGCCTATTCTGGGCCATTTTCTCTCCTATCATACACCCAAAGCCGTGATTTTGCACGTCGATTGCCATTGTCTGGTGGTCAACGTGACGCGCAGAAGAAAAATGTGATCGTATATGCTACTTCGTATAATAGTGAAGTGGGCCAAACAGATGACTCCCCGTTTATTAGTGCCAATGGTACGTATGTGTATGATGGGATGATCGCAGCTAACTTTTTGCCATTTGGGACATTGGTACGTATTCCTGAGTATTCCGGAGATAAGATTTATCGTGTAGATGACCGCATGAATAAGCGATATGGGCGTGGTCGAATTGATATTTGGATGGAAAATAAGCAAGATTCTATTGATTTTGGTGTGCAGCGCCTTGAGTTGGAAGTCCTTGGTCGCCAATACACCTCAGTCCACTAAAATAAAGTAAAATTAGATATATATTTACGAAAAAAGGTATAAATTTTGTTGCTTTACCCGGCCTTAGCAATAAAATTTATACCTTTTTTCTGTTGTGAGGCACCGGCGAGAATCGAACTCGCGAATAGAGGTTTTGCAAACCCCTGCCTTACCACTTGGCGACGGTGCCAGCATCCCCAGGATAGCAGATTCGAGCTTTTTTCTCAATGTGAGACAAATATTGTCCGCATTTTTTGTTTGTGTGAAAAAACTTCTTTAATTTTAGGCGTAATTTTGCTCTTGACATGGATTTGAGTTTGCTGTAGAATCTCGTCAGCTTTGTTTCCAAACCCGCCAGAAGTGTGTGAGGGGGAGTGAGGGGACGAGACGTCATTTCCAGCCCCGACGCGCTGTCGGGTAGAAACTGTTAGGAGACTTCATCTTGGACATCAAACGCCAGACCTTCAAGACCGAGATCCAGCTCAAAGACCTGGGTGGCCTGCTCGCGGGCGTGCTGCCGACGCAGCTCGTCGCCCTGTGGGTGCACGGCATGGACATCCTGACCTGCGCGTACAAGGACGTGCGCGTGCAGGTCGCGATCAACCAGGTCGGCGCCGAGGGGGCCACGGGCGAGCCGGTCGAGAAGTTCAGCACGACCGAGGGCTACATCGCGATCCAGACGGTCGCGACGTACAGCGGCCCGATCCGGCGCCAGCTGGTGACCGTGGACGACGACTACCCGGCCGCCAACCTCAACGGCAAGCGGGTGCTCGGCGAGATCGGGGCGGCGGTCGACGACATGTTCGGCGGCAAGTACGGCGGCATGACCGCGCTCGCGAGCCGCTACGACAAGGGCACGGTGCTCTTCGTCGACGTGGCGACCAAGCAGGTCACGACGCTGCCGTCCACCGGCCGCGTGCGCACGGCCTCGTTCATCCCGGGCGCGTCGATCATGTACACCAACAAGATCGGCGAGATCCAGATGCTGGACGAGAACAACGCGGGCAAGTTGCTCGCCGGCGAGGGCTTCAAGACCATCGACGGCGGCTTCAAGGTCCGCGGCAAGCACCACACCTGCACGCGCTACTACCGCGCCGACGACTCGACCACGTTCAACCTGGGCGTGCACATCGAGGACGAGACGGGCAAGCGCGAGATCCTGACCCTCAAGGGCGAGAAGGACGAGACGGGCAAGCTGACCTTCTCGAGCCTCGGCACCAACGAGATCGACAACGGCATCCAGCGCGTCGTCGGCCTCGAGGGGACCGCCCCGTGGAAGAAGGACAAGGTCGGCCTCTCGACGTTCGCCAAGGACGACGACGGCTTCCCGCTCCCGACGATCGGCGGCGTCGAGCAGTTCGAGGCGGCCGGCATCCCGGGCGCGTCGATCGAGGACATCGGCCGCAAGTTGGCCGCGCCCATCCGGGCCGCGGCCTGATCAGGCCACTGCCGGCGCCGTAAGGCGCGGTAGTCCTCGGCCTTCGCGCTGAGGGTCGTGCGGATCGGATTACACACAAAACACATACAACCTTTGCACTCGCGACTTAGCGAGAGCCAAGAGCCACTGCGTTTGCCTACCGGCATCAACAACGCATGTGGCTTTTGTGATTTTAGGGGTTTTCATAAGGAAATATTTTGAATTTGCGCCAAACTCCTTGACATTTTCCTTATTTTAGTTACACTCATACTACTGCGCGTCTGGCGTAGCAATGTAGATAAGGAGGTTTGCCATGCGGCAGACGTGGAAGGCAGGCAAGCTCTCGGGCGGCCTGCTGGGCATTCTCGACGCGCACGTCGGAGACGAGTTGCTCGGCGTTCGTATCAGGCACGATCAGATCGTGCATGAGGGGAACCCCGATGGGTTGGTGGTGGAGGTGTTGTTCGCCGAGAACAGCGACGAGACCAACTCCGCACCGGCCATGATCGAGGATCCGGATCCGCGCTACGGGCGCGTGTACAGCATCCAGGTGTGTGGCACAAACGGCCACAGCAAACGGGCGCTGATCACGCTCGATCAGGTGTTGGGCATGGGGGTGTGCCAGGGCTGGGTGGCCGACGCCGTCACCAAGCTCTGCAAGCAGCTGCTCACCAGCGGCGCAATCCTTCCCGGGTACCTGCAGCAGTACGATCTGGTGCGTGATGGGGCCTCGGTGTTGGCCATGTACCTGGGTGACAACCGACTCCGGAACGCCCACCTGGGTGGTCCCACGCCGGGGGTCGCGGTGCTCACCCGTCGAGGCTTCCCGCTGCGCATGAAGCCGGGACCGACTGGGAGATGGTCGCCGAGCACGGTGAGCCCATCGCCATCGAGGGCTGCGACGCGTTGCAGATCGCATACCTGGATCCGCACGACCGGGTCATGGACGTGTACTACCGGCGTGATGGCAAGGTCTGGAGTGCTTCCGGCACGGCCCAGGAGCTGGGCCGCAGCACGGACCTGCCGGGCGGCATGCTCGAGCAGATCAGCGATCACCTCTTCGGTCCGCTGGAGCGCCGCTGAGCACCGAGGACAACACAACATTTACAACCAACTTGGGTACCACATCGACTCGCGTCACCGTGGTAGCCCTTGTTTGTTTTTAGTGGTATGGTGATGATGTTCTATGGCTCAAAATACACCAAACACTTTTGTTATCTTGGACGGTCACGCAATTATTCATCGTGCCTATCATGCTATCCCGCCGCTGAAAACTAAGGATGGTCGTGTGGTAAATGCCGTTTATGGATTTGCATCTATTTTATTGCGAGTACTCAAAGAGCTCTCCCCCACCCATATTGCCGTGACATTTGATTTAGCCGGCCCCACGTTTCGTCACGAGCAATACGAAGATTATAAAGCAACTCGAGAAAAGGCTGATGATGAGTTGTATGAGCAAATCCCATTGATTTATGATTTGGTGAATGCGTTTAATATCACCATATACGAGAAGGAAGGGTTTGAAGCAGACGATTGTATTGGAACACTTGTCAAAAAGGTGAGGAAAGAAAAAGATGCCACAAATACCATTATTGTTACCGGTGATATGGATGCTCTACAATTAGTTGATGATCATGTGGTGGTTAACACCATGCGTAAAGGCATGAGTGATTTGGTTATGTATGACCGTGCTGCCGTGCAAGAGCGATATCATGGACTCACTCCTGAGCAAGTGATTGATTACAAGGCGCTCAAGGGCGATAGTAGTGACAACATTCCAGGGGTAAGAGGTATTGGAGACAAGGGTGCTACCGAATTGTTACTTGTATTTCCCACTTTGGATGATATTTATTATGCAGCAGAACAAGAGGACGAGCGGATTAAGCCGGCACTACGTAAAAAACTTCTTGCAGGAAAAGAAGATGCGTATCTTTCTCAAGAATTGGCGACGATTCATCAAGATGTCCCAATTATGTTTTCACTTAAAACTGTTGCGCGTCAGCCAGTAGATGAAGATGCGCTGTTGAGGTTATTTCAAGAGTTTGAATTTACTTCATTACTTTCTCGGATTCCTGGTATGAAACATAAGGTTACCGCTCAAGTAGCAACCGCACCAGAATGTGTTGAGATAACGCAGAAAACATTGGCAGATGCTATTGCTGCGATTGTGTCAGTCAAACACGTTGGCTTTGTACTTGATGTAAGTCTTGGGAATTTTCTTGATGTCACATTGTGCGGTGTGCTGATTGTAAGTCAAAAGAATAGCTGGTATGTAAGCACACAAGTAAAAGGTTGGGAAAAGGTGCTTACCACATCAGCGCACTATATCGGCCATAATATCAAAGAGTCTTTGAAAGTATTTTGGCAATGTGGTTTGCAAGAGCCAAAGCATCTTTTTGATATTATGGTGGGTTCGTATTTGATTCACTCAGAAAGCCGTGCCCATGATCTTCCAGCGCTTGCCCTTAAATATCTTGGTACAAAAATTGCAAAAGATGATAAGCAAGCAAGCTTGTTTGGCAAACCAAAAGAACAGCTCGTACAAGAAGCGCATGCCATTTTAAATATCGCCACACATATCAAAAAAGAAGTTCAAGAAGATCTGCAGCAACTGTACAATGATATTGAGGGGCCACTTATTGAGGTGTTGGCGCGTATGGAAATGGCTGGTGTGGCTCTTGATGATTCAGTACTCAAAACACTTGCTAAAAGTACGGACAGTCGACTTGATAAATTGACTAAAGCGATTTACAAAGACGCAAACCAAGAGTTCAACATTAACTCAAGCAGTCAATTGCGTGAGGTGTTGTTTGATGGATTGGGATTACCAACGGATGGTATTAAAAAAGGAAAGACCGGATATTCAACTGCAGCAAGTGAGCTTGAAAAGCTTCGTGAGTTCCATCCAATTATTGCCAAGATCGAGGAATATCGGGAGTTGATGAAGCTCAAAACCACGTATATTGATGTGTTGCCTACCCTTGTGCATCCAAAGAGTCATCGGATTCATAGCACGTTTAACCAAACCGTTGCTGCCACCGGCCGTCTCTCGTCTTCTGATCCGAATATGCAAAATATTCCAATCCGAACGCAAGAGGGGCGTAAGATTCGAGATGCGTTTGTTGCAGGAAAGGGAAAGACATTGGTGGTGGCTGATTATTCTCAGATTGAGCTGCGTATCGTGGCCTCTTTGGCTAAAGACAAGGCCATGATGAAGATTTTCAACAAGGGCGAGGACATTCATCAATCTACTGCAGCTAAAATTCACGACGTACCACTTGATCAAGTTACGCATGACATGCGTCGGAGTGCCAAAGAGGTAAATTTTGGCGTGTTGTACGGTATGGGGTCATTTGGGTTGGCAAGCAGAACCGGCATCTCGCGTGCACAAGCCCAGGAGTTTATTGATAAATATTTTGAAGCGTTTTCAGGAGTAAAGCAGTATTTAGATAAGACCATTACACACGCAAAGAAACATGGGTATGTGGAGACCTTGTTTGGTCGTCGTCGGTATATTCCAGAAATTGCAACTGGCAACTTTCAGTTGCGTGCCGCAGCAGAGCGCATGGCGATTAATCACCCTATTCAAGGCACAGCAGCTGATTTAATGAAGTTGGCCATGATTGCACTGGATCGAAAGAGTAAAGATGATGATGACATTACTATGATTTTGCAAGTACATGATGAATTAGTTTTTGAAGTGAAAACAGCAAAAGCCAAAGCATTTGCAAAAGTGGTAGAGCAGCAGATGCGTGACGTGTTACAACTTGCGGTACCGATTGAGGTGCACACTGGAATTGGAAAGAGTTGGGGTCAGGCAAAATAGTATGATTATTTTTTTGTACGGGGCAGATACCTATCGTCTTCATGCGCAACTGCATAAGATGCAGGATAAGTTTATTCAAGATCGTGATCCGTCTGGAATGAACGTAGTGACGTTAGATTTATCCCAGTCTGATGCACAAAACAAAGAGTTGTTGCTCGCAGCACCGTTTTTAGCGCAAAAGCGCATGGTGATTGTGCCACGTCTTTTTGAGCAGGCAAGTAAAATACTATTTGAATGGTTTGAGCAGCAACATACCATGCTCGCGTTACGTGAGGACACGGTATTTGTGTTGTGGACTGAGCTTGAAAAAGTAAAAAAAGCACAAAGTGCACTCTTTGATGTTTTGCGCACACAAAAGTTTGCGCAACAATTTGAACTCCCCAGTGGCGCACAACTCAAGACGTGGATTAAGAAGTTGGTTGGTGAATATGGTGGTACGATTGAGCCGGGTGCCGTAACACGAATCGCTGATGCGCTTGCTGATGATTCATGGAAGCTTGCAAATCGACTGCATCAGTTAGTGATGTATTGTGCCGACAGAGCAATTACTATTAAAGACGTTGATATTTTTGTTGAAGCTAAAACTGAGGATGCTATTTTTGCGTTGATGGATGCGATTACCCAAAAGGATCGGAGCCGGGCGTTGCAACTTCTTGAATCTCAATGGCGATACGGCGCTGAGCCAATGCAGGTATTTGGCATGCTCGTTCGGCAATATCGTATTTTGCTTGATTTGCATAGTGCGCAGCAAGAACATCCAAATGAGAATCCGGCAGATTTGGCAAAAAAACTCGGGTTGCATCCATTTGTTGTAAAAAAGACACTCCCCTTGTTGGGGCGATATCGTAAGGTGGAGTTGATCAATGGCGAGCGCATTTTATTAGTAATGGATCGCAAAATCAAAACAGGAGCGGCGTCGATGCGCGAGCTCCTGCATTGGGTTGTTGTTGTGTAGTGTGTCGAGTCAGGGAATGACTCCAGGTCCTCCGGAGTCGCTGGTGGTGCCGAAGGTGTCGGCCATCGTCTGGTCGAACAGGTGTTTCTCCTGAAGATACGACGCGTACACCGGATCCAGGGTCGGCGCCTGGAACTTGAAGATGATCACCACCAGCCTGCTGATCTTGCGGACGAACTTCAAGATCTCCTGTCCCAGGATCGTGTAGCGCATCACCCGGTACACCGCCCGGCTGTCGCGCTCAGCGTGCATGGCCTCCATACGGCTGTTCACGAACTCCCAGACCCAGTCAACCCAGGCCGCCATGTGCGGGAATGCGGCGATGCACTCCTCGTACGTGGGCGAGTCCGGCCGGTCCTTGATGAATTGCTCACGGAGCCGCTCACGGTACTGCTGGAAGGTCTCGAGAGCCCCCGCATCGTTGGCCAGGTACTCGTCCATGGCGGCCAGCTCCTCCATGATGGTCTCGTCACCTGATTCCAGCCACACGTCGGTATTGCCCAAGGGGGCCATGAGCGCGTTGCCCACGTAATCCCGGAAGCAACCCAGAATCTCTTTCTGTCTCTTGCTCAGTGTCATCCAATTCTCTCCTCTTACGAAGAGAGCCCTTCATGGGCCCTCGGGTGAATCATCTCCTGTACACTCTGCATGGTTGATGCAGAGAAGCAAAAGGTGATTATGCAATACCATTGACTTTGGCCATTACGCGTGCTTTTTGACGATTTGCAGTATTGGCTTTGATCACGTTTCCTTTTGCAGCTTTGTCAGCTGCTTTTTGCACGAGCTTGGCAAGGCGTGTTGCTTCTACCTTGTCTCCCTTTTCAACCGCCTTGATTGTTTGCTTAACGAGATAGGCAAGGTTTTTTTGTCGTGCGCTGTTGCGAGCAGTGCGCTTTTTGGTTTTGCGCAACTCTTTCATTGCTGATTTTTTGTTTGGCATAGTATAGGTTTATGTGGGACGAATATATCAAAACAGGGTAATTATGTCAAGAATTCTCTATTCAATAAGCTTGTTTTGTTGCCCACTCGCAATTTCAAGCTTATCACCAAATTTCCCAAGGCGTTTTTCAGATTCAGCATAGGATTTGTTTGCATGGGACAAATGACCACCTAGCACGCGATAATTCTCTGAAAATTTATCAAAATCACCCTTAAGTCGTGAGAGTTGCGTAAGGATTTCTTTAGTGCTTGCTTCAATTTGCATGCCCTTGAGTCCCAAGAGAATAGTTTGCAGGTATGAGTAAAATGAATTTGGTGAAACCGGAATAACACGTTTTTCTAAGGCAAAATTCATCAGCCCTTCATTGTGTTCATCTTTAATAATGATTTCGTAATAAACATTTTCTGCTGGAATATACATGAGTGCAAAATCGAGCGTTCCTTCGTCCGGCAGAATGTATTTGGTTGCGATTTCATTGATGCGGTTTTTGACGTCTTTAATAAAGGTTTTTTTATGTGTTTTTTGGTCCTGTGTCTCATCAGCATCAATCATTTTTTTGAAGTTTTCTAGCGGGAATTTGGCATCAACCGGAATAAGTACCCCATCACGAAGTTTGATGACTGCATCGACAATCTCCTTATTTTTGAAACTATATTGAAGCTTAAAGTTGTTTTTAGGTAAAATTTGAGCAAGTAAATCTCCTAAAAATAACTCGCCTAATGATCCACGAAGTTTTGGAGAGCGCAATATTTCTTGAAGGGATGAAATATCCTTTCCAACGTCAAAAATGCGTTTGTTTGCTTCTTCAAGAGCAGAAAGTTTGGACGTAACTGCAGAATAGGCTTTTGAAGCGTTGTCTAGTCGTTCCCCAACGTTTTTTTGAGATTGTTGAATCAATCGGGAGTTGTCCTGCAGGCGTTTGTTGATTGATTCAGTAGTAGCATTAAGTTGATTGTAAAACAATTGGCGTTGTTCATTGATTGATTTACTCAAAAACTCAATATGTTCCTGAAGGCGAATCACCCGCTCATCATCTTTTTTATGTTCCAGTGATTGTAATTTTTTGTTAACCGCGTATAGTATGAAAAGAATACCAATAACAATGATTGCGGTTACCGTGAGAAGAAATCCTATTTGCATAGCTGTGGTTAGTTCTCCAAATATAGCATAGTTTGGCATGAAGGAGAATCTATATTTTACGACACAAATTGCATTAACAATATAAGCCTCTGTAGTTCAATGGATAGAACAGATCCGTCCTAAGGATAAGATGTGGGTTCGACTCCTACCGGAGGCACTGCTATACTGGTCACATTAGCTTACTATATTATGTTAGATCGAGAAGGATTTGCACCCGAGGCGCATCCAACGTACGAACCAAGTCAACTAGAAGAACAGTCAGCAGATGATACCACTCTACGATTGGATGATGTTCATGAAAAAACTACGGTAAGGTTGCGATCAGAGACCAAAATCAAAAAGGAAGCTTTTACGGATGAACCGACCGAACCGGCAGTAGATTCTGTTAATCCAACACCTGACGAAGACGTTGATTTTTTTGCGACATCAGAAACATTACATGCCCCAGTCGATGTCAAGGGGGATACATTGTCCGGATCAGTAAAAACAGGTAAAATGACAGCTGCTGAGGCGGTGCAGCTCTATTTTCAAGATGATAAAGGAGATGGTACAGTTCGTAGATTACGGGATACAACGCCTCGAGTTGCGTTGGCTGCTTCTCAGCACGAAGTCGATCTTGGTAAACAGATAGGTCGTGCGCAGATTGAAGCGCAACTCCTCACCTCAGAGACTCCAGATTTAAGTGTGGAACAGCGAAAAGAGGCTATTCTTGAAATACTAGAGCAAGATATGCCAGTACATGCTTCTTCAGAGGAGGAAGTTGTCGATTTGTTAGCGAAATATCTTGATTCATTTGGTTATTTTCAACCATCGGACAAATTAAGAAGCGTCTCAAAAACACGCTCAATTAGGCCGATGGGCGATTTTAGTATTGAATTGGCAGGCAAAGGTGGAAATAAAACCCTTGATTTTAGCATTATTCGTAAAGGGCAATTTGAGCATTCGATCGTGGTAAGTGTTACTAATATGAAGGAGCGTACAGATGATGAAATGAAACTCGCACGTAAATTATCAACTCGTGCTCGCCAGGTGGTATCTCAGAGTGGTAAGGGTGATATGCGGGCAGCTGCATAAGTATTGAGAACACTACGTGTTGTGCAATGTCTACAATAGTGTAGACATTTTGTTTTCCACAGCTTTGAATTGACAATACTAGTTTTTTGTATTATAATAATCTAATATCTTCTTGAACCTGTCTCATTTTGGAGTGTGGGACAATTTAACAGCTTAATGGAGAATCACTTGGAGTGGGGCAGTCTTTAGATTGTCTTTTTTGTTCCATATGGAAGGAAGGCGCCGTATTTGTATAGAAAATTAAGAAATATGTTTTACTTTAAACAAAAAATAGTTTCGTACAATATTTTTACAAAAAAGCACCCTTTTACAGATGCGCACAAATAGCGTATACTTTTCAGACTACTCGTAATTGTTGCGTATTATGGCACTCAAAATCGGCATTGTTGGATTGCCAAATGTTGGAAAATCCACATTGTTTAATGCACTTACTAAAAGTAAATCAGCTGATGCGCAGAATTATCCATTTTGCACTATTGATCCTAACATTGGTGTTGTTGAAGTTCCTGATGAGCGTTTAGAAAAATTATCAACTGTGAGTAAATCTGCAAAAATTGTACCCACTACGGTTGAGTTTGTAGATATTGCCGGATTAGTTAAAGGAGCATCAGCAGGTGAAGGTTTGGGAAACAAGTTTTTATCTCATATTCGTGAAGTCGACGCTATCGCACAAGTGGTGCGTGTGTTTATTGATTCAAACGTTACGCATGTGCATAACACCGTTGATCCGCAAGCTGATCTTGATGTCATCAACACCGAACTTGCCTTAGCCGATCTTGAGACCATTGCTAAGCAGCAGGCAAAACTAGCGAATGAGGCTAAGGCTGGTACGAATCCACTACTAGAGAAGAAAAAAGCGCTAATTGAGAAATTACATGCGCAGCTTACTCAAGGAAAGCCGGCGCGAAAATTGTCGATTACTGATGAAGAAGAGTTATTGTATTTATCCGAACTCCATCTACTTACTCGAAAACCTATGATGGTGATTGCCAATGTGGATGAGGCAGCAATCACTCAGCAAGATGTGCTGGAGTATGATGATCTTCCTGTAATTGTGGTGAGTGCTAAGATTGAATCAGAACTTGCGCAGATGAATCAAGAAGATGCACAGGAATTTTTGTCAGAACTTGGTGTGCAAGAGTCCGGACTTGATAAAATTATTCGTGCTGGATATACATTACTGTCATTGGTTACGTACTTTACTTCAGGAGAAATTGAAACTCGCGCATGGACCGTACAACGTGGTACGGCAGCTCCGCAAGCTGCAGGGGTGATCCACACTGATTTTGAAAAAGGGTTTATTCGTGCCGAAGTTGCTGGTGTTGATGATTTTGTGAAGTATGATGGCTGGTCTGGTGTTAAAGATCAAGGGAAGATGCGCCTTGAAGGAAAAGAATATGTTATAACTGATGGCGACGTTTGTTATTTTCGTGTAGCATGACAGTAGACAGTGTATGTTCATCTCTCATCACCATCCTAAGTCACCTAATCTCTCAAGTGTCCGAGAGGCTATTTTTGGTTTAGAAGATGGTGTGGTATCAACACTTGGGGCAGTAGTTGGTATTGCAATCGGAACACAAAGTCAGTTTATTGTGATTCTTTCGGGTACTGTGGTGATTGCAGTAGAAGCGTTGTCTATGGCTGCAGGAAGTTACTTGTCATCTAAATCTGAGCGCGAAATCGCGCAACGGTATTTGGCTGAAGAGCGTTGGCAAATTGCAAACGAACCTGAAAAAGAAAAACAAGAGCTCATCGAGTTTTATACTTCCAGAGGATTTTCAAAAAAAGAGATTAATATTTTAGTTGCGCGTGTTACCAGTAATGATGAGTTGTGGCTTGAAGAAATGGCCTATCATGAGCTGAAGATTTTTCCTACTGAATTAGAAAATCCAAGTAAAAATGCTTGGATCATGGGAGCTTCCTATATTATAGGTGGAATTATTCCTTTATCGAGTTTTTTCCTTTTCCCGATTCATGTGGCGATTTGGATAGCAATTGGTTTAAGCGCTGTGGCATTGTTTACCCTTGGTGCAGCTGTAACCAAAATCACCTATCGCAACTGGATTAAGAGTGGATTGGAAATGGTCGTAATTGCAATGAGTGCCGCTATTGTGGGGTTTGTGATTGCACAAGTAGTAGAAGCTCTCTTCCCACTCGTGCAGTAGCTCTGGCGTAGACCAAATTTCCTCGGGCATTAAGGTGCCCGCGTAGATCCTGGACAAGGGTTTCGTTAAGTGGTTTTTCTAAGGAAAAACCACTTTTTTGTATCCAATCAAGGTCAACTAAATCCCAACCTTCATCTCGAGTACGAAACATAGGAATAGCGAGCACAATTCTAGTAGAAGGCTTACTGATTGTTTTTAATTGTGCAAGTGCATCGCCGTATAGTGAGGTAAGTTGTTTTTTAAGCGTGGTATATTGTTTTCCTGTAGGAAGTTTTGGTGGGCCAAGAAAAGTTTCCCCAACAATAACATCCATTTTTGGTGTTGCAGCAAGCGGCTGTGTTGCATCATGCTGAAAAATATTCACCTTTGGTTTTTTGTTTGTGTTCCATGGTTGGCCGAGTAGCCAATCAATATTGGTTTGTGCATCAGTAATTGCTTTGGCGCTGATATCAGATCCAATAATTGTTTGTACTCCTAAGTCAATTGCTTCGCTAAGCACGGTTCCTGTTCCACAAAACGGATCAAAGAGTGTACTTTTTGCATTAGCTCCTGAAAGGTTAATCATCATGCGTGCTAACTTTGGAGGAAGCATGCCAGATCGTGCATCAGCAATCGGTCTTCCGTAATCCCGCGCAGCATATGCTTCAAAATGCTGTACCGCAAGTGTTTTACCAATCAACACTCCTCGTTTAGAACTAATCACTACGAGTTCGGCTCCTTTGCGAAGAAGATCGTTTTTGATCACCTGAACAGATGAAAGTGCGTGTTCTTTTGCTTGAACAATGCGCACAGAAAATCCTTTAGCTTTTAATTCTTTTTTGAATGTGAGTGTGGTGCGTTGTGAAAGGGTGAGCGCTGGTGCATCAAGTCCATAACTACTTACCCCAATGACATTTTTGCCATCATGTGCAAATGGGAGATAGGTTTTGGTCAAATGAGATGCCGCAACATTTTTTGTATTGAGTGTTTGGAGTATTTCAACCACCTTAATCGTACCACCAAGCGTGGTTTGTAATGTTTGCGCATCAATAGGTTTTGATGACTCAAAAAGACAGATCGAATCAGATGCAATGATTATGGTATTGGGGGCGATTACCTTGGTGATTTCTGCAACAGAGATTGCTGGGTGTGATCCAAGTATACAGGCGTAGGTTTTCATACAGATGATTTTTGGTGATGGTGTTGTGCTACAACAATGAGGATAATACCAGCGACTACCGCAATATCAGCAATGTTTCCAATCAAGGTGCCTATTCGAATAAAATCAATTGTTGTGCCATAGAGCAATCGATCAATGCTATTGCTGGTTCCTCCGGATAGAATAAGGAGGAGTCCTGGAATAAAGAGACATCGGCGGTGGATTATTTCTCGCATCATCAACACAATGACCACAATTAACACAAAACCAGAGAGTGCAGCAAGAATTATTGGGGAGGCTGGTATCCAGATAAACAGGTTTGTGTTGTGGAGTGATTCAATTCCAATTGGGCCCCAACTCAAAAGCACAGTTCCGCTGGGGAGCTGTGCAACAAACCATTTAATACTTTGGTCAATGATGAGCGCTAAAAGAGCAGCAATGCCGCTACCCAATAGTCGGTGCATATTTTAGAGTTCTTGGGTCAAGGTTTTTTTACATTCAACACAAGAGCCCGATGTTGGACGTGCGCGTAGACGATTTTCTGGGATGGGCTTTTTGCAATATTTGCAGACGCCATAGGTACCATCCTCCATTTTTTTGAGCGAATTTGAAATATCACGGAGTTCTTTTTCCAGTGTTTCTTCAAGGCGAAGATTAGTCTCGTATGTCGCGACTTCTTCGGCATTTTCATCGTCTTTGTTTCCGTAATCTGGAAATGTAGATTTAAAATCATCACTATCGCCAGTGCGGGTTGCAAATTGGGACAATTCCCCTTCAATTTTCTCTTTTTGAGCCAAAAGCTGCTCTTTCATCTCCTCAACAAATTTTTTAGAGAGTCCAGCCATATGATTGGAGCTAAATACTAAATACAGTAGCAAGTATAGCAAAATGAAGTAAAAAAACAAGGGACTTACGTCCTGACGCCCTAGGTGTATAGATGGCCGGAGGTAAGTCCCCGATGCCTGTTGAGTGAGCGTGGTCCATATGATGGTGATCGCTATACACCGCAAAGATGTACACTGACCACCATCATCGGTCCAAACAAGCCCACAATCGGCTGTTTGTTTGCCATTCCTACCATTCGAAAGGTGTGATCCACGCGTCCTCGACCTGCACAAGACAGGGAAGACTATAGGGCACCTCGGAGCTATTCGCGGAGCTACTACGCCCGCTTTGTTTTATTTTGATTTCCTTGCAATTAAGAACAGTAGCAATGGAAGAGGATGATTCGATCGAAGCACGGCTCTTAAGACTTGTGACACGTATGTTTTTTTGGTGTCACCCGTTTTAATGCGTACTTGAAATGGTTTTCTAAGGAACTGTTACTAGTATACACGAAAAAAAGGGTTTTGTCAAGTTCGGCAAATTTTGCTATTTTTTGTTTAAATTAAGCTTAAAAAGTCGCTATTCTTACGATTTTTTGTATACACAAGTCTATACAAAATTGTTGGTGTATACTAAATGTATCCACAGTTTTGCAATTTCTGTCCACAAAATGTGGAAAAGTTGTGAAAGTTGATTTTGAAAATTGAAATTTTACTAAACTTAGTATTTTGTAAGTGATTTGAATTTATCGATCAGATTAACAAAGCTTTGATGGATGTAGTCTTGTTGCTCCTGCAACGGTACGATAATATGTTTAGAACTGTCGAGAGGTGATGTTTACATTCACAAATGCTTATGTTATTTTTATATAAACTACACCTAACTAATCTATTGATAAATAGAGTAAGCAAAAGTATGTTAGAACAAAGAGAGGGTTTTAATTCTGATTTAGGCGGAAGGGTAGATGCATGGTCTGAAAAGGCAAGAAATAGAAATGAGTCTGGAGAAATACAAAAAGGACTTAAGGAAGAAATGAGTGAAAAAAGAAAAGAGTATTTGCGACTAAGAGATTTTTTGGCTTTTTATAAGAGAAATAATCCTGTTGATTTAGGTATGACCAAAGAAGAATTTGACACAAGTGTTGCAGAAAAAGAAGTAGAATTGGCAGACTTAAGAAGTCGTTTAGACGTATTAATTGGGCACGAAAGTTGGATGGAATAATGAGCTATTTCTAATCAACTATATATACCAAAAAATATTCGAATGGTGTCCCATCGCTCCTGCAAAGTTGTAAACAACCTAAGAAAAGGCATTCATGTTCACGAAAGGTTTTGGTTGATTTTTTCGACCACCTCGCTAAATCGAGAGTTCATCTTAACAATGTAGTCGACCGCACCCATTTTTTTGCAAGTTTGAACGTCTTTTTTTTGGCCTAGGTTGGAAAGGACAATGACCGGGATATTTTTGAGTTCAGGATCTTTTTTAATTTCTTCAAGCACTGAAAATCCATCCATTTTTGGCAATATTAAATCTAACAGGATGAGATCCGGCCTTTCTTTTTCAGCTTTTTTTAGACCATCTTCACCATCTGATGCCATAATAACTGTGATGTTTTTGTTTCCAAACTCATATTGATACACATTCTGTAAAAATTCGTCATCTTCTATAAATAGAATCTTCTTTCGTAAAGAGGTTTTCCCATTTTTTATCTTGTTGTATGATTTCATAGATAATTTGTTATACGAGGTGTTTTCCGACTTTTTTAGACTTTGATTTTAATGGTAATACCACAGTCATTGTCGTCCCCTTGCCTTCCTGTGATGTGAAGCTAATTTTTCCACCGAGTAATACGGTCGCCATTTTTGCAGTATACAAGCCTAACCCCGTTCCAGCAGTGTTAATTTTTTTAGCATTCTTTGCTCTGAAGAACTTTAAGAAAATATTTTTTTGATCTTTACGCGGTATCCCGATACCAGTGTCTCTTATTTTCAATATGCAGGTGTCTTTTTGTTTTCGCATTGTCACGGCAATTGATCCTCCAGCCAATGTATGGATGATGGCGTTTGAGAATATAGAATCAAAAATAGTTTTGATTATTTTTTCGTCACTCATTAAGATTATTTTTTTGGGTTTTGGATCAAAGGATACTGAAAGATTCCCTCGTTTGGTACGGGGAGAAAATCCTTCTATATTTTCGCGCAAAGAAGCAACAAGATCAAATTTTTTAGGTTTAACACTCGTATTTTTTTCTATGCGTGATACATTCAATAAGTGGTCAACAAGCTCAATCAAATTATCCATTCTTTCGTTTGCCCCCACTATCAGCTTTTTGCTTCTCTTGGGAATACCCTTTTCTTGTTGGAGTAGCTCTATTGTCCATTTAATTCCGGAGATCGGTGCCCGTAATTGATGAGAAGCTACGGCGATAAAATCACTTTTCATTTTTTCTACGTCCTTTTCTTTTGTGATATCGCGCTCAATTGCGACAAAGAATTTAACATTCTGTTCGGTATCTACAATTGGATAGATCGTGCTGTATGCTTGGTAAATTTCGCCGTTTTTGCGTTTATTTGTAATCTCCCCAGAAAAGGTCGACTTCTTTATCTTAATAGTATTCCATAGTTTTTTGTAGAATTTTTCGTCCATTTGACCACCCCACAGATCCGAAGTTCCTGATTTTTTCCCGATCATTTCATCTACTGAAAAGCCGGTAATTTTTTTCGTAGATAGATTTGCATACAAAATTTTGGCATCGGCATCAGTAATCACGATTTGGTCCGAGGCCATGTCAACCGCAAGCTTGAATTTTTCAAGCTCCTTTGCTAAATTACTAGCCTTCACTTTTTGCTTGATGAGGAGTTTTTCCCTATTTAGAATTTTTCTAGACAGTGTATTGAAAGTCTGGACAAGTAATGAAATTTCTCCGGGAAATTTACCATCTATTTTTTTAATTTGTTTTCCAACCTTTCTTTTTGCAATTTTTTGGGTAAGAGATACGATAGGTTGTAACTGACGACGTGTATACCAGTATACTAGTATAAGTACCATCACGCTTGACCATAATCCGGTTAGCGTCATTCCACGTAAAATTTTATTCAATGAATCATCAATTTCAGACTTATCTATTTCTGTCAAAACCACCCACCCATTATCCATACAAGCTGATGCACCATAAATATCATGCCCGCGAGAATCAGTGTAGTGTGTCGAAGTTTTTTCTCCTTGTGCACATTTTTTTACAGGTAAGACATCGAATACGTAGTTTTCAAGACCATGTCGACATGTCATGGCTAGATGCCTTCCTTTTGAGGTTATTACATGAGTATTGGAGGAAGAAAAGTCAAAATCGCATTCAGTTAACGTCGCGCCCTTTTGTGTTTTTCCTATTAGTACTGCTTCCAATCCATCTAAACGTATATGATTGATAATAAATCCAATATGATACTTATCAGTAGATCTAATGATTGGTGAAACAGCATCTATATACCCACTAATACCTTCATCTTTGTCGGGAGATGCTGCATCAAAGTCCTGGTGTATGTGCGCTTCTCCAATAGAAACATAGGGCAGCGTGCGCAAAAAAGATATTTCCTGTTCAAAATCATCTCGTGTTCTATTTAAGGTAGAGACTACCAAATTACCTGAGGAATCAAAAATACTTATTCCATCAATAGTGTTATCCAATGACTTTTTTGGTTGTTTAAATATGTTTTTAGGGCTGATTGGCTTTGATTCCCTCTCTCGATATCTAGGACGCTGTTTTGAATAAAGCCGTCTGAAGAAAAATCAACTACTCGATTTTTTATAGAATCTAAAAAAGAATTTACTTGGTCTTTTCGGACATTGACTAAAATTTCTAAATCATTGATGACTTGGTTTTGAAACGTCTGTTTTCCAGATCTATACGCTGTGACAAACAATACCAATCCAACGAACAAAATGATAAAAGAAACATCAATCATTGCTCGCGTTTTGATACTGGCTTTTTTTAGAAAAAACATTTTTTAGTGAGAATGAAATCATAAGTAGTATACAAAAAAATCACCTTATTACAAAGTCGAAATAGAGCATTGGATGGTTTTTTGCGCCGACAGGATAATAAAACCCTGCATTTCTGCGGGGTTTTATGTGCGAGGCGACTCTCAAGAGAAACTAATCTCGTTTTCTCCCAAAGAATCCCCGTTTTTTGTGTGGCTTATCACCATCGTCTCGTCGTGGTTTACGCGGACCACTCCCATGTGATGGTCGTGCTCCTCGTGGAGAACGACGTGGCCCGTTGTTTTCTTTGTATCCTTCTGGTTTTGGTTTCATGCCCTTGATCGTAAGTGCCACACGACCTTGATCATCAATGTCTTTTACCAACACCTCGATCTCATCACCCATCTTGAGCACATCATTAACATTCTCTGTACGTTCCCAAGCAATCTCTGAGACATGCACCAACCCATCTTTGCCTGGCAAGATGTTCACAAATGCGCCAAAGTCTTCAATTCGCACCACTTTACCGGTGTATTTTTCACCGACTTCTACTTCTTTGACAATGTCTTTGATCATCTGGGTTGCCTTCTCCATTGCTGCTGCGTCTTCGCTGGTAATAAACACCATTCCGTCTTGTTCAATATCAATGTCAACACCAGTCTCATCAATAATTCCATTAATAACTTTTCCACCTGGACCAATCACGTCACGGATTTTTTCTGGGTCAATCATGATTTTTTCAATGCGTGGTGCATATGGTGAGAGCTCTTTAGGTTCAGGAATCACTGCACTCATCTGATCAAGAAGTTCATTCAGCGCTGTGCGTGCTTGGCTAAAGGTTTGCTCAACAATTTCGTTGCTCAATCCAAGTGTTTTGGTATCCATTTGAATGGCAGTAAGACCATCACGCGTTCCGGTAATCTTGAAGTCCATTCCACCATGACCATCTTCAAGGTCTTGCAAATCAGTAAGCACTTTCCAGTTTCCTTTATCATCGCTTGCCAATCCCATGGCAATTCCGGCAACAGGTTTGGTAATTGGTACACCAGCGTCAAGAAGCGCTAATGTTGAACCACAAGTTGAGGCCATAGAACTTGAACCATTTGATCCAAACACTTCGGACACCACACGAATGGTGTAGGGGAATTCTTCTTTTGTTGGGATCACTGCTTCAAGCGCACGTTCTGCCAGTGCACCATGACCAATGTCACGTCGTCCAGGACCGCGAAGTGGACGCGCCTCACCAACAGAGTATGGTGGGAAGTTATAGTGGTGCATGTAGCGCTTCTTTTCATCAAATTCCATGGTATCAATGATTTGTTCAGCACCAGGGCCGGCCAAAGTAGTGACCGAGAGTACCTGTGTTTCTCCACGCAAAAAGTGACCAGAACCATGTGTGCGCGGAAGGAGTCCATTTTCAATCGTAAGCTGGCGAATTTCAGTAAGTGATCGTCCGTCAACGCGTTTTTCAGTGGCAATAATCGCATTCGTAACTTCTGCTTCAACAAACTTTTTAACTTTGCCACTCACGGCAGCAATGACCTCTTCATCAATGTCTTGGCTGCTTAGATGATCGACAAGTTTTTTCTCAAGCGCATCAAATGCTTGTTTGCGTTGTCCTTTTGAGTCTTTTGGTGCGTCAAACAAAAATTCATTAATGTTTGCGTGCACAAACTCTTTCGCTTGTGCCATTGCAGTTTTGGTCTGTTCACGTTGTGCCCGTTGCTCATCGGTAAGCTCGGCATCCATATCGCGCTTGGGAACACCAACCTCTTTCACAATTTTGGCAATGAAGTCCATTACCGGAGCCAAATGTTCGCGCCCTTTAGCCATTGATTCAACTGCGAGTGCATCAGGAGCTTGATTGGCACCTGCTTCAACCATGGTAATCACCTCAGTGTTTCCTGCAACAAAAATATCAATCACTGACTCTTTACGCTGCGCATAGGTTGGGTTAACAATCCACTCGTTATTAATGTTTCCCATACGCACTCCGGCAATCGGACCATTCCAAGGGATCTCAGATGTGCTCAGGGCAAGAGTCGCACCAAGGAGTGCTGGTACACTTGGATCATTATCTTGATCTAATGAAAGAACCGTAATCACGACCTGAATGTCGTTGCGGATTTTCTCGTCAAAGAGCGGTCGAATTGATCGGTCGATCTGACGTCCTGCCAATACGGCATTGTCAGACGGACGGCCTTCACGCTTGATAAACCGTGAGCCTTTGATTTTTCCTGCGGCATATAGCTTTTCCTCGTAATCAACCATGAGCGGAAAATAACTGATTCCGTCACGAACACTGTCGCTCATGACTGCGGTGGCAAGAATAACTGTGTCCCCGTACTGGACCGTACAAGAACCGTGCGCTTGTTGCGCATATCGACCAAACTCAACTTTGAGTTCGCGTCCTCCCCATTGGGTAGTGAATGTTTTGACATCCATATGCTTGTGTTAAATGTTTACTATTTTGTGGTATTAAAAAACTCAGGAAGATGAGCGTGCTTGTCCTGAGGTGGTGAAGTGCAAGCGCGTTGCAATCCATACATCCCAGGGCAAACAAATTGTGTGTTAGATAATCATGTTTTTCGACGGCGAGTTCTGGTTTCTTTAATAAGATACTCATCCAGATGATCGCTCAAGTTAGTAAAGAGATCGACGTTATCAACAAGTCGTGTTGAAGTGGTTTCGCGAAAGCTCATCACTTCTACTTGTTTTCCTTTGTTTTGTAGATACTCGACTAAGGGGATAAAGTCACCATCACCAGAGACTAAGATAATGACATCGAGCATGTCAGCCATGCGAATGGCATCAATCGCAATACCAACATCCCAATCAGCTTTTTTATTCCCCCCATGGTATACGAGAAGATCACGTTCACGAGTTTCAAGACCTAAATTATAGAGTGCTTCAAAAAAGGGCAACTCATCTCCTGATTCAGTACGCACGACATAGGCGATAGATCGGATCAATTTTCGATCGCCAACGCCATGCTTCACAATGTTTCCAAAGTTAACCTTTTGGTTGTATAGGTTTTTAGCACTGTAATACAAGTTTTGAACATCGATAAACACACCAACTCGCTGGTCAGTGTGTTTGAGCGGATGTTGCTCAATCTTTACTTTTTTACTTTTCGCTGCTGGCATTCTCTTCAGTTACGTCTTCTTTTTTTGGAAAATCTTGAAGGGTTTTTGCTTGTTTAAGCTTAAGGGCTTTCACAAGTTGCTCCCAACCTTTTTTGTTTTCTTCCTTTAAGTAGCGAAGGAGTCGGCGACGCTGCCCTACTTTACGCAGCAATCCACGGCGTGACGAATGGTCCTTCTTGTGTTGTTTTAAATGAGAAATCAACTCGTTAATCTCAAAGGTCAAAATGGCAATTTGCACTTCACTTGACCCGGTATCACCCTCATGGGTTTGGAATTTAGAAATGATTCGCTGTTTTTGTTTTGCGCTCAGCATATGTGCGTGATATTCACCAAGGTGCAGGAGTGCACATACCACTGTCCTTGGACTGGCCTGGCCAGATTAATTACGCACAAACTATAGCATGGATGATGATAGATGTCAATGCAAAAGCGAAAACCGCCTGGTGGGCGGTTTTCAGTACAAAACAGGGATGATTTTGAGATTTACGCTGCTTTTACCTCTTTATCCTGCGAACCAGTTTGTTTCGCCAAAGCTTGTTGTGTGTAGAGGTCTCCTAAGATGGTGTGGAGTTTGTCATTGGAGAGGTAGTCTTTGAGTGCTTGCGGTGAATCTTCCTCGTCGTTTGCTTTTTGTACATATTCCAGCGCATCTTCAAACTTACCTCCTCTGATCATACCCCAAAATGCTTTAAGTTCTTTTTGGACATCTTCGCGTGCCTGCCCTCTCAGATCGGCAATTGCCTCGACTTTTACGTATCGTTCTAAAATTTGTTGTGGAAAGTCATCAGGGAGCACTTCGTAGAATGGATCTCCTGTCCCTTTTTCATGCGCCTGCATGAAGAGTGTAATGGCTTGGGTCGGCTCACTGTTTACCAGTTGATCGAATTGGGTTTTAAATGTTTCACGGGTTCCTGGATTCTCTTGAAGAGCTTTTACAAGAGGTGCAAGATTAAGATCATCAATTCCAGTAGTGAGTTTGAGCACATCAGTTTTTTCAAGAAGCTCTTTGAGACGAGTAGATCCCTGTGCTGATTCTGCAGCAGCAACCACTGCTTCTCCCATTTGACCTTCGTTGACAAATTCTAACATAGTCTCCATCTGTGCTTTTTCCTCAGGGTTCAACTTTTCACCCATTTTTCCTGCCTCAGCGTGCATCTCTTGGCTAAAACGGGGCTCTGCCTTTTCTTTCTTTTTACCAAACAACTTCCCAAACCATTGACGTAAAAGGCCGGGTTGATTGTCTTCATCTTGTGCTTCCAACCATTCATCTGCTTTAGCATCACGTTCTGCTTGTGTCATTGCTTGCTCCTCTTCTTCTGCTATTTTAAGATGCTCTGCTTTTTTGGCTTCGTGATCGGCAGGGCGACTTGCTTCAACGGCCGCCTCTCGTGCAAGCATTTCTTTTCTGGATTTAGATGTATCAAAAAAATCTTGCTCCATTTGTGAATCAGTAGGGATTGGTCCTCCTTCTCCTTCAAGACGTTGCGCTTCTCGTTTTCCTTCTGCAACTTCTTCTGCTGTAGGTGGTGCGTCGAGTGCCTCAAGAGCCCGTGCTTCAGCACTTTTCTTTTTAAGGTTTGCTTTTTCAGGAGGGTTAGATGCCCGTTCCCATTGTTCAGCAAATTTAGTATCAGCATCCCCCTGTGTGAAGAATTTTTTTTCTGCGGGGCTCTCCCCAGAAAATTGTTCTGGCTTTTTTGCAGCCATATGTTCTTGATTTTAGGTAAATTAGAAGATTGATTGTTTACAACGATATATCAAAATAGTATTGATTTTTAGGGCTTTTGTCAAACAAAATAGCGTAGAACTTGACAATTCGGTTATGATACACTATAGTTAGTGTTTCATGACAGGGGTTTCCCCCAAGGAGGATGTTCATGAGCAGCAACCAAGGGGGGACATTGTACTCGCTGTGTACGCACCGCGAGGCGTTGGAGCAAGGCGCTTCAACAGCGGATGCGCGCCAGGCGGCACGTACCGCACATGTGCGAGCGAAGGCCGCCATGTACCTCAAGCAGGTCGGACTCTCGCACGAGGCTGGGCAGATCCCACGAACGATCACCATTCTGCTCTCCAACTACAAGTTTTGGATCGAGCGCTGGTGGATGGTGTTTTGGCACCTGGCATTGGACCTGGTGTTTGCGCGGCCGATCACCGATCAGCAGGCGGCGATGTTGCCGGAGATGGACGAGGTTGCTAGGTTGCACTGGGGACTCGAGATTATCGAGTGCAAACCGCGCATCGTAACCGGAACCATCATCAGGATTCGTCCGGCCACCTGGCGTGCCTGGTGGCAAATGCGCCGCGCCGCACTCCAGAATCACAAGCGTGAGGCCATTTATCGGCCCGCAGTGATGATGCTCGAGTTCGAGGATGGGCGAAGCGTCTATTTCGAGATCGCCGTGGTGTGATCACGAACACACAATTCAACACAACGACACGACCCGAGCAGAACTGCCGGGCCTTGTTTTTTTGTGTCGTATGACGAGATGAGTTTAGAATCGCCCTGCGTTTGCGCGATTTACGAAGCTGCGTAACTGTTCAACAATGTAGTCCCACGTGCTTCCGGATGATGAGTGGAGCTCTGGTTGTGGGAAATCAGGTGGTGGCACATCGAACCCAGGTCCGTCAATAAATGGTTCACCTGGCCGTGGGCCAAACGGTTGATCAAATTCTCGGGAAGGTGGTTGTGATGGGGCGACAAAACTTTCTGCCGGCGGTCCTTGTCGAAATGCATCAGGAGACGGCATTGGACGTTCTGGAACAAACTCAGGGAGCGCATGCTCTGGGTCTGGACGATCAAATTCGCGTGGTTTGTCGATAGGGCTATCATCAAATCGTGGGAGGTCTCGGATGATTGGTTCTGGACGATGAAACTCTTCAGGTCGCTCATCAAACGGTCGTTCCGGGATCTCGGGACGTTCTGGATGATCAAATACTGGAAGTGTTGGAGTATCAAAATCACGTGGTAACTCGTCAAATCGTCTTACTTCTTCATCAGGGTCAGTTTCAAATGCAGGCCGTTCATCAAACGGTGCTCGTTCGAAATCAGGACGATCAAATGGTGGTTGTCCTCGATCAAACTCTGGTCCAAATTCACCTGGGTGTGGTGGGAAAAATTCACCTTCTTCACCGCGCTCGTGTGCCTCAGCTTCTAATCGGTCAAATTCCATCATGCGACGGAATTCATCTCGCTCATGAACAATATCCTGATCAGTCGAAGTCTTGACATCGCTGCGGTGGCGTTCAAAATCTTGGAAGAATTGCTCGCGGCGGATTTCCTGACAGCGCTCGTCACAAAACGGCCCACTATCTTCCATGCGTTCTTCAAAGATACGTTTACGCGCTTCAAGTTCGCGTTCAAGGTTTGCTTCGTTAAATCGACGTTTCTCTTCAAGAAGTTGGCTATGTTCCACTTCAGAATCCACCGCATCAAGTCGTGCACGAAATTCTTCTTCAATACGGATACGCTCACGTGCCGCTCGTTCAAACTCACGATCCTCTAGACGCTCAAACTTTTCTTCTTGGTGGCGTTGGTGTTCGCGTACGGCACGGTCAATCAACTCTGGTGGAACATCGAAGTGATCAAATCGTTGGCCAAGCTGCTCAATTGCTCGCACATCTTCAGCCACATTAGTAGAAATGCGTTTGAAGAATTCATCGCCTTGTTCTTTAAATTTTCGTTCAAGTTCCCCACGCGCTTTGTCCTCAATTTCTTGTACAAATCGTTTTTGCTCAGGAGTCAGTTCACGCTCCAGTGCGTCGAGTGCTTCAAATACTGCCGGAGTTGGGTTTTTTGCCGCTTGTGCACTCAAGGCCTCAAAGCGGTCAACAAGCGCAGTAGAATCTGCATCGGTAAATCGTTCTCGAAATGATGCTGCTGCTTTTTTCTCAAATTCTTGCTCTTGTTTTCGGATTTTTGCTTCAAATTCTTTTGACTCAAACTCAATACGTTTAATCAAGTCTTTTTGAGCTTGGATTTGCTCGATTTCATTTCCAGCAAAGCGTTCGAATTCGCGTTCACGAAATCGCTCGCGAGTCGCTTCGTCGTCAAACCGTTCCTCATGGTGCTCAAGACGCTCTTTAAACCGACGAGCAAAAATATCTTTTCCATCCTCAAGTCTCGCTGCAAGCTCAGGATCTTTAATCACATGTTTAAACTCCTCAAAGTTTTGGAAGTTGGCAGCATGATCTCCGGGAAGATGTTCTGCATAGTCAAAGATTCCTTCAAAGAATTTGTCGCGGTCTTCTCCGCGGCGACGTTCAATTTTTTCGCTGAGGTGTTCAAACTGACGCTCGCGTGCCGCAGCAATGGCTTCGCGTGCTCGATCAGCAGCTTGTTGTGGAAGATGGTCTTCTAATCGCCGCAAAAACTCTCCATGCTTGATATGACGATAATCACTCCCACCTTCATTATCGAGGAAATGATTGAGTCGTTCGCGCAGTGCCTCGGGATTATCCTCAATCGTGCCAATCAACTCACCAGTGCTTTGTTCGCTTCGCTCACGTGCGGTATGGATATGCTCAAGAATTTGTTGTGCGCCTTGCACCGGACGTTCGTCCACAAACTCCTCCACTTGATCAATGACTTTTTGGTGGGTAAATCCGGTTTTGAGAATTTTTTCAGTAAGTGCTTCGACTGCTTCTTTTTTTTCTGTTCGAATTTCTTTAAGTCTTGGGGCAGCCTGTCGCACACTATCGATTTTGCCTGTCGCTCGCTCGATGTTTTTAGCGGCATCAGCAATTGCCTCTTCATCATTGCCTTTTCGTTGTAAGAGTTGAAGCGACTCTGCAAATGCCTTGTTTGCGTTTTGTAGTTTTTTCTCTGCTTTTTTGACGGGGTCAAATGTAATAAATTCACCAAATGCACGACCAAAGCGCTTAAAGCCATACCATGGACTGTCTGGCAAAATCGTTGCTTCTTCGGCGTTTAAGTCTTCAGCAGTAACTCGAGTGTCTTGCTCTGCAGCTTCGTTTTCTTCTTGTAAAATTTCTGCTTCACTGACAGAAGTAGTATCAGCATCTTGTGCTGCTGCAGGAGTTGCCAACAGAACACTTAAGAGTGCAACGCAAACAACAAGAAATGTATAGCGCAGCGCAGATGATAGCGACAAGCTTGTCATAAAATTATGATTAATAATGTATGGTCAGTATACCGTATTTTATCTATCGCTGCATGTTGTGTTGCGGTTGCAGGTGTCGTACAATGTGGGTATGGCAAAGTCAGCAAAGAAATTACAACCATACATCCGAGATTTTTTGGAGTATTGTGAAGTGGAGCGCGGACGAAGCGCGCGGACGGTTCGCAATTACGATTTTTATTTACATCGATTTTTGCAATTTGTTGGCAATATTAGTGCAAAACAAATCACACTCGAAAACGTTCGAAAATATCGATTGTGGTTGAATCGATTGGTTGATGTTCATGGTGAACCACTCAAGAAAAATACGCAGAATTATCATTTGATCGCCTTGCGTTCGTTTTTAAAGTATTTGGCGAAGCGTGATGTACAAACACTTTCAGCAGAAAAGATCGAATTGGCAAAAATGCCTGATCGTGACGTGACCTTTTTAGAAGCCGGGGATCTTGATCGGTTTTTGCAAGCTCCAATTCAAGATGCAGCCGGCAATGTGAATGATCGGTCACTGAGTTTGACTCAGTTGCGTGATAAATCAATTGTAGAGCTGTTGTTTAGCACTGGACTGCGTGTTTCAGAGTTGGTAAAACTGACGCAAGATGATGTGAATCTCAAACGCGATGAGTTTACCGTTAAAGGGAAGGGTGGGAAAAATCGTGTGGTGTTTTTGTCAGATCAGGCACGGTTTTGGATCAAGCGCTATCTTGAGAAGCGCAAAGACATGAACCCCTATCTATTTGTATCGCATGATCGCGCACAAAAGGCAAAGACGCGCGTTGCAGAAGATAGGCCACTGAGTGATCGCTCGGTTCAACGAATTATTGAGAGACTTGCGCGCAAAGCCGGTATTACCAAGACCGTAACCCCACATACGTTGCGTCACTCTTATGCAACTGATCTGTTGCGTAATGGCGCTGATATTCGGGCAGTACAGCAGATGTTGGGGCATAGTTCAATTACCACAACACAAATTTATACGCACATCACTGATAAGGGATTGCGTACTGTGCACAAAAAATATCATCGCAAAAAATAATATGAACAGGCGTCCGCCAGCAATATCAGTGGTGGTTCCTTCGTACAACTCAGTTGAGACACTTAAGCGGTGCATTGGTGCGCTGCAAATGCAGGAGTATCCTGAGTTTCAGATTATTGTGGTGAATGATGGCAGTGAAGATGCAACTCATGAATACTGTAGCGACCTTGGTGATTCGATTGTGTATGTAGTGCATACGGACAATCAAGGAAGAAGTGCTGCGCGCAATAGTGGTATTGCATGTGCGCAACACGATTTTGTAGCGTTTATTGATGCGGATTGTATTGCGCATCCGCAGTGGTTGGCACAACTGATGGTCCAATGTATCGATCAGGGAGTGTTGGGAGTGAGTGGAGCTGTGATTCATGTTGCTGATGATTATATTGCCAAGCGCGGTGAGCGAGTGGTGCAAAATCCTGATGCAAGTTGGCCCATGAGTGGGAGTATGATGTATCGCAGAAGTGTTTTGGATCATCTGGGTGGGTTTGCTGGTGATTATGATCGATATGAAGATAAAGAACTCGCGTTACGCGTGTGGAAGCTTGGCAGAATCGCAAAAGCACCTCAGGCCAAAGTGTATCATCAGCAGGATGGGAGGAGGTGGCCGGATTTTGATTTGGTGCATTCAAGCGCGCAGTGGGTTCGATTGAAAAAAAGCCATGACTTGCATCATGATCGTAATAATCCTCCTCCAATGTTATTCGGTTTTGTGTTATTTCCAAAAAAGTATATTGGACTTCTTTGGCGACTATTAGCTTTGCCGGTGATTACGTTGCTTGCGTGGCATTCGTCACATCGTCGGCGCGCACGATATGAGTTGCGATGGCTGTTGTTCTTGATCCAAGAACGATGGGCAATTTGGAAAATGGCTTATCAAGAAAAGGTATTCATGGTGTAATGTTGACACGCAGTAGCATATGCGATATGCTGCGCAGTCGCAATTGTGGTAATTGTGCCGCTTACCCCTGTAGTTCAATGGATAGAACACAGGACTTCTAATCCTGGAATCTAGGTTCGATTCCTAGCAGGGGTACACTTATTTTAAACAGGCGAGAACCCTAGCGAACGCAGTGAGCGTTGTTCGATTCCTAGCAGGGGTACATCTTACATCAATACAAAAAGCCCACACCGGGGTGGCTAACGGGGATCGAACCCGTGATAAGGGCACCACAAGCCCCTGTGTTACCACTACACCATAGCCACCCCGCTATGGACTTTTGCATGTGGGAGTATACGTGAGATTGGCAAAATGTTCAAGTATCAAAAAAGCGCCCCGAATCGGGGCGCTTTTACTATCTCTATCTATGGTATGACGCCTCCACCACCTGCAGCCGCGCCACCACTTGGATCTTCTTCAAGATTCTCAAATGCTGTGCCAGTGGCCTCACCCAGTCCCTTAAAGACAAATACGGTAATAGAGTACGAGATGATAACAATAATCAGTCCAATCAGTGCATGTTGAAGAATATCTTTTGCACGTGTCACTTCATTTTCATTTCCACGAGAGAGCATCCAGATAAAACCTCCATAGATCAATAGGATGATAAACAGAAGACCAAGGACTTGAAGTAATACTTTAATGATCCCACCGATGGTTTCTGATAACGGCTTGGCTTCTTTAAAATCTTCGCCATACGTAACCTTGCCAAGCTCATCAAGAGTGCCGGTATATAAACCTCCGCCTTCTTGTGCAAAAGCCGGAGTGCTTGGGAGAAGAAGGAGGGTAGCAAATAAAGCGAGTAAAAGTTTTTTCATAAACATTATGGTGCTGGTACTTCGGTAGTTTGCACAACCACTTTATCAAAGACAAAACTCACAATACTAAAGGCGGCGATTACGATGATAAGTCCAATAAAGGCATGGATCAAAATTTCTTTTGCCATGTTAACCTCAGCACTATCACCTCGCGCTAACATCCAGCGCATACCACCATAGACAATCAAGATCAGGAAGATCAAACCAAGAATGGAAAGAAGTGTACGGAAAATTTGACCGATGATTTGTGGAAGCTTTGATCCAGCGGTTGAAGGGTCTTCTCCGGCAAACGGGAGGTCACCCTTAAGGTTTTCACCTACGGCATTAAGACCAAAGTTTCCTTTGGCAGCATCGCCCGGTGCTGCTTGAACTGCGAGCAGCGGAGTGAAGAGTACTCCGAGTGTAAATAATCCAATCGTAATTGCGCGCCATGGCGCACGTGTGATGATAGATAACAACATAGTGATGAAACTAAACAGCAGGGGGATTCCCTGCTGCATAGTATACGTGAGATGTATCGTACGGACAAGTGTATCGCTAGAGATCTCCGAACGCTGTTCCTGTCTCTGTTCCAAAATTCTTCAGTACGAATGTGGTAATTGCGTATGCTGACATAATAATCAACAAACCAATCACACCGGCGATCAAGATACCTTTTGCTTTTGCAATTTGATCTTCGTTACCGGTTGCAGTCATCCAGAGGAATCCTGCCCAAAGCACGATCAATACCGCTAAAATTCCGAGGAAACCGAGAATGACTTTTACAATACCACCAATCGTCTCTTTAAGGTCCTTATTACCAAGTCCGGTGGTACCTTGGAATTTTTTAAGGTCAGTATCAATTGCGGCATGACTCATGGTTGGCGCGATAGTAACACCGACAAGTGCTGCCATGGTCGCTACCATAAACCATACTCCGGCTTTTTGTAATGTTGTGGTCATAGGTTTCACCCCCTTCCTCTTATTTGATCGTATATTAGCGTTGTGCGACAAAGAATATCACACGATGTCAATACACGATTACTCATTACTAATAACTTTGGTAAGAACAAAACTCACTATGGTATAGCTACTAAATATTACCACAAGTCCTACAATTGACCAAACAAACAAGTCTTTTCCTCGGGTGACGCGCTCAGCATGACCAGCAGAGGTCATCCAGAGGACACCACCGTAAATAAAGATGACCAATCCAATGATACCAATGATACCTAAGAACGCTCGGATGACTCGTCCAGCTAGGTCAGCAATCGGTTGATCCTCGTCTAAGTTGAGTGGGTTTTCAAGTTCAACAACACCTTCCACAGCTAGGGCGTTTGTTGGGGAGATTAGGATGGCGCCAAGCAGCCCAATAATAATTACGCTAATGAGTGTGACGATTGAAATGCGAGTGAGCGTATGCATAGTAATGGGTTAGCAAGAATCTTTTGCTGAACAATTGATGAGTCCTTTGAGCTGTGTTTTTGTAGCTTCGTCAATGAGGCCAGCATCAACGTGTACTTGCAAAGCAGGGTCAACTGTAGCGGAAAATAGTGTTTTACATTTTGTACTATTAACCGGCTGCTGTGACGCTGGTGGATCAAAACATTTTTGCAAGGTTGACTGGTATTGTACTGGTGCGGTAGGTGCAGAACATGAACACACAAATTCGGCAGCAGCAGGATCTGCAGCTGGACCACCTTTACCATCAGATGGTGTGGTGCCAGCAACCGGAATTTTATCAATGATTTCGTCTTTTACTCCCACTGACTTGAGCGCCCATTTCGTGACTACGCCGGCACTCAGTACAAGTAACAAACCAATGATCGAGCCGATCATAATGTTTCTTCCTTTAGTCACCATTTCCATGTTACCGGCACTGATGAGCCAGAGGAATCCGCCGTAGATTAGCGTGATCAATACTACGATTCCTATTATACCAAAAATCCAGTTTCCAATCCCGACCACGGTGTTTTGAATGTCTTGCAAGCTGTAGTTACATGGGATATTTGTTCCACTACATATTCCTTCGACGCATTCGTACGCATTTCCAGATTTATCTTGCGGACACTTTCCAGTTGGTTTTGGAATAAATCCTTGGGCATGTGCCATGGTTGGCGCGAAAATAAATACAATCATGAGCGCCAGTGCAAATTTTTTGTACCAAGTGGATGACATACTAATATGTTTGACTGAGTCGGCTTACTGCTCGAGAAATTGCATTTGAAAATGCCTCTTTTGGATTAATTGGTGCGTTAGCAAGTGCTTCTTCAATCATATCCTCCATAATAGAAACCATGGCAATGCTGTCCTTACCGCGATACCAACTTTTGGCAGTCAGCAACTGGTTTACAAATGGTTCGAGCACCGGATCCTCAAGTTGGTCAGTTACAAGCTCGCGCAGCGCAGTTGGTCGTCCGGTTTTTTCTAAATACAGTTTTGCCTGCTCAGCTTGACTTAAGTAGAGTAAGAAATCCCATGCTTCCTGTGGTGCTTCGGTTTTCTTTGAAACTGTCTCCACCCAATATGATGCAAAGTTTACTGAGTTGTTCGGATTAAGTTGCGGTACTTGCATCACACTATAATTGAGCTTTGGTGAGCGAGTTGCCAAGAGCGGGATATGATAGTTATAGCCAAAGAAGAACGCAGTTTTGCCGTCAGCAAATGCTTCGAATGCTTGCGGCATGCGGGCGTTCCAGGTGTAGACATGCTCGAGTGGATTGGCAAACTCGGTGTAGAAGATCAAGGCTTCAATTCCTGGTGGAATTTCACGTTCGTTGGCAAGTTCCGGTGGCGTGTGATGAAACGTGACATTATCAAAATTATCCGCCATCACTGCGCCGTTTTGCATCATCAGCAGCGAGATTAAATCTGCACTTCGGTTTACATTTTGTGCCGTTCCAATTGCCGCGCCAGATTGGAGGATTACATCATCGCTTCCGATTTTCGTCAGCGTCTTCACTGCATTTTGAAATTCTTCCCATGTTTTTGGTGGTTCCGGAATATTTGCTTGCGCGAGGAGATCTTCGTTATAAAAGAGTGCCATGGTGTCTACAGACAATGGCAAGCCAAGCACTTTTTTCTCAACATCACCCGGCTCATCACCCACTTGAATATCACGAACCACATCGCTTGCAACAACCGGGAGGAATGCTTTACGAATGGAGCTTGGTTTTGGTGTTTTTGTTTTTTCAAGTGTGATTTCGATTTCATTTGCAAGCCCACCTTTTTTGGTGAATTTTGGAATAGTAAGTTCTCGCGGCATTGGCAAGACTTTATTCTCATATCCACCGACCCATGTGTTATGGATGGAGAAAATGTCTGGTCCGCGGTCTTCTGCGAACGCCTCGAGTAATGCGCGTTCGTATTCCTCGGTACGGAGTTTTTTGTAATTAATACTCACGTATGGATGGGTCTTACGATACGCATTGATCAGTGATTCAAATTCATCTTGACCATCAAACACGCGCCAATACTCAAGAGAGACTGCTTTGACGCGCTCTTGAACTTCAGCTGGAGTGCCTTTACACCCGAACCCAAATAAAGTGAGTACGGCAATGAGGATACTATAGCGTGCAAAATGACGGGCGCGCATATTTAGTGATTACACTTTTTAAGAAATGAGGTGAAATCCTTGCCAATTTCTTTGTGGCGTGAACCAAATTCAACTGTTGCTTTTAAGAACTCCAGTTTGTTACCACAATCATACCATGTTCCGTCAACAATTTGTGCATACACCGGGTGTTGTTTCATGTGTGCCTTGAATGCTTCGGTCAATCGAATCTCACCACCAACACCTGGTTTGAGATTTGCTAATGTTTCAAAGAGTGCTGGAGTAATGATGTACCGGCCAAATACCGCGAGGTTGCTTGGTGCTTTCGCAGCAGTTGGTTTTTCAACAATCTTTTTGATTTGGATGGTGGTTGGGTCGTTTTCTACCTCAATACCATCAACGACACCATAGTTATGAATGGATTTTTTGGGCTTGGGCGCCACACCAACTACTGGATCACCATAGCGCTCATACACCTTGATCGCTTGCTTGATCGCAGGGACTTTGGCGTCAACGAGATCGTCTCCAAAAAATACTGCGCATGGTTCGTCCCCCACAAGCTCGCGTGCTTGTAAGATTGCATCGCCATCTCCACGCGGGGAACGTTGACGCACATAGACAAATTGTGCCAAATCAGTGATATCCAGCATCTGGCCCAAGATTTTCTTTTTACCTTTTTTGCGCAGGCGATATTCAAGCTCAAAACTGCGGTCAAAGTGGTCTTCGATCGCACGTTTGGTTTGGCTGGTGACGAAAATGATTTGGTCAATGCCGGCACTGACCGCTTCTTCTACAATATATTGAATGATTGGTTTATCAACCAACGTGAGCATTTCTTTTGGCTGCGCTTTGGTGGCTGGTAAAAATCGAGTTCCAAGACCAGCAACTGGAATAATAGCTTTTCGAACTTTTTGCATAGACAATATCAAGATAACCGTGCAAGTAGTATAGCAAAAAAGCGCTTATTTCTAAAGCGTTTTTTTGTACAGGCGTATGATCATGAGCGCCATGAGTTCCTCACCTATTTTGCCGGTAATTGCGAGCTCATATGCGTCTTTAAGATTCATGGTGTGCACGCGAATTTTTTCATCAGCATCTTGGGGGAGTGAAGCTGGGGTGAGGTTCTGTGCAAGAAAGACATATGCTGGCGCTTGGATGGATTCACCAACAAATCGTTTGTAGACTTTGGTGAGTTTGGCAGCGCGGTATCCTGCTTCTTCTTGGAGTTCACGCTGGGCAGCTTTTTTTAGTGTCGTAGTTGCGTGTGGATCTCCCAGTTCTTTATCTACGCGCCCAGCTGGTAGTCTCCACAAGTATTTTCCTTGGCTGATGCGCCATTCGCGCAGCAGAACTATTTTTTGTGGAGAGAGAAGGGGGAGGACGTATACTGATGGAACGCGTGCAACGCGTTCGTACGTGACCGGTTTGCCAGATGGATTCTTGAATGTCTCTTCAGTGACAGTAAAGAGTTTGCCTTTGAAAAGTGTTTTGCGTTTGAGGGGTTTTTGCATACTATCGTTTGCGTTGTTCAAGTGTATGTTTTGGTAATGTTTTCCAGAGTTCATTGAAGACCGTCTTTTGGAGGTCTGCAAATTCTTTGGATTCAATAATTACCGCCATTTTTTCTTTCCATGAAGCGATAACCATTTTGTCATTATAAATTTTCACTTCCGGAGACCATGTGACGTCTTTGTCTTGGATAAATCGTGTCTCACGTAGTTCTACTTGGTCGTAATGTGCACATTCTTTTGAATCTTTGTTTTGTACAAAGATCGCATTAATAGGAATTTTTGCTTTTGTTCGTCGTTTAAAATACTCCGGAAAGAAGTTCGGCATGGCTTTATTCATCTCAGTTAGGTTGGTGTAGGCTAACATGGTGCTTCTGCAGGTAAGGGTATCTTCATATGCTTCGCGTAGACCCTTTTCTCCTTCAAAGAATTGAACCTTTGGCCTGGTAGTCGATGGGTTTTGAAGAGAGACAAGTTCTGGAAGCAATTCTTGAACCTTTTGTTTCTGCTTTTCAATCTTTTTGCGGTGTTCTTGCTGATCACGTTCAAGATAGGATAGGAGTCGTTCTGGCTCAAGCGCATGAAAGTATGTTGAGGCCCCTTTTTTGAATTTACTTACTAGCCCGCGTTTGATGAGCACATTAAGGATATCGTAGGTGGTTGTGCGGTTAAGATTTGCTTTTTTGGCTATTTCTACCCCTTTTCCAGACCCTAGCTCAAGCAAACCTAAGTATGTTTGGGCTTCTTTTTCAGAGAAGTTAAGATTTTTGAGTAATTTTTTAATCATGTTGTAGAAAAAGTTTCGACAGATTTAGTATATAAAATTAGACAAATAATTGCAAAAAATTGGACTATTTTGTTTGGGGTGTCGTAGTATTTTCTACACAATGTAACCTATAAATAGGTCTCCTAAGGAGGGGTAAACAATGGAAGTGTTGCGTTTATCAATGGAAAAGCTTGGCGATCCCACAGAGCGGTGGAATCCTGCTGAGCACACCATTGAGGTTGTCCCAGGGTATGCCGTCGTGTACCCGCCAAGCATGGAGTACAAATGGGTCTCGTGGTTCATTTTGTGGCTTTGGAAGCCAGGAATGGTACCACAATATGTCCTAAAGGGGGGTGACGACTTCTGGATGGGGTACTTTGGTTCTCAGGTGACCGTTGGTGAGATTGACCCTGCCCGTCTTGCCCGAACTTCTCCGCACATGTACGTCCCAACGAACCAGATGTGTGCACATCTTGGGATCACAACGATCGATTCTCTTGCTTGTGCTTTCACTGTTAGTGATTTAGAGCGAGAGCATGCGCGGGTTCGCTCGTTCCGGGATGCTGACGGCGATGAACCGGTATCACCAACTGGCATGATGTGCTGTACGTTTCCTGCCGAGCAAGCTTCTCATGCTGCAAGGTGGGGTCCGCTGCCGTGAGCAGTCACACACAATACACAACATCAAACCCGCGCCAGAACTGGCACGGGTTTGATATACAGAATATGAATAGAATTAGTTAATCGGCTTCCCCACAAATACTTTCTCTAACACCCCACTTTTGATCAGTGTATCGGTATTGTTTTCATACACCACCTGTCCTTTGTCGAGCACATACGCGCGTTGCACAATACCAAGAAGAGATTTGACGTTATGCTCCACTACCATAATTGCAGTGTTATGTCGTTCGTTGATCGATTTGATGGTGGCAAACATGTCTTTAACCAACTTTGGGGAAAGGCCGAGTGTTGGTTCGTCGAGAAGTAAAATTTTTGGATCAACCATAAGCCCTCGCGCTACCGCGAGCATTTGTTGTTGTCCGCCGGAGAGCACACCTGATTTATCTTTGCGTTTTTGCTTGAGCGCTGGGAATGTTTCCATCACCTCGTCCATGCGACGTTTGAGTTCCTTTTTGTCGCGTACAATCCAGCCGCCGATTTCCAGGTTTTCCTCGACCGTCAGATGGGTAAACACACGACGGCCTTGGGGCACAAATGCAATGCCTTTATGCACGATTTCGTGTGGGATCGGTTTGATCGGTGTTTCATGGTAGCGCACTTGGCCGCTGGTGATTGGAGTTAAGCCAAAGATGGATTTAAGCACCGTTGATTTTCCTGCGCCATTTGGTCCCATTACCGCCACCACCTCTCCTTCATCAATATGAAGATTGACCTTATCGAGCGCTTGCAAACCACCATAGTGAACCGAGATGTCTTTGAGTTGTAATAATGTTTCACGCATAATTATTCACCAAGATACGCTTCAATAACATCGCGTTGCTCCAACACTTCTTCTGCTTTGCCTTGTGCAAGTAGTTTTCCGGCATCCATAACATAGACATAATCCGAGAGTTCGCGAATCAGATCCATGCTATGGGTGATCAGTAAGATGGTCGAGTCCTTCTCACGTAACTCCTTAACAATCTCTACGAGAAGTTTTTTCATTTCAGGAAATAAACCGGCAAATGGTTCATCAAGAAGGTAAATATCAGCTTTCATGGCAAGTGTGCGTGCGACTTCAAGAAGTTTGCGTTGGCCATAGGAGAGTTCGCTTGCAAGAGCGTTGCGTTTGCTCCACAGATCAACTCGCTCGAGCACTTCTTGCGCCTGCTTCATATGCAGATCTTTGTGTGATTCAAAGAGTGCGCCAAATACATTGCGTTCTGTAAGTACAACAAGGATATTGTCGAGGACAGTGATTTGTTCGAAAAGGCGTACACGTTGGAAGGTGCGCGTCATGCCATAGGTAGCGATTTGGTGTGGTTTTATTTTGGAAAGTTTTACCCCGCCGATGGTCACATTTCCACCATCCATGTCATACCACCCGCTGATGGTGTTCATGAATGTGGTTTTCCCAGATCCGTTTGGTCCAATGATGCTGGTGATTTTGCCGGCCTCAAAATCTAAAGAAACATGGTCTACTGCGTGCACGCCGTCAAAGTGTTTTTGAAGGTTGTGGGTGGAGAGGATAGGCATATTACAATTTGTATTCTCCAAAGAGGCCTTGTGGGCGGTAGAGCATGAGGAGAACTAATGCTAGTCCATAGATTACTTGGCGCATGTGACCGGCAATTGAATCCGGGAAGCCAACAAAACGAAGAAGTTCTGGGAGGAGAATGAAAATAACCGCTCCGATCACCGCACCTTTGTTATTAGCTAAGCCTCCAAGAATAATCATTGCAATGATAAAAACCGATTCCATAACGTTAAATGTTGCTGGGTCAATGAAGGAAATATATGATGCATAGAGTGATCCGGCAATAGCAGCCATTCCAGCTGTAATAACGAAGATGGCTAATTTGTAGTATAGAGTGTTGTATCCAAATATCTTTATTGTCTTTTCGTCTTCTCTGATTGTTTTTAACACACGACCAAATGACGATTTACTTATAGAGTGCGCAAGAAGAAAGATCACAATAAGGAACAAAATAGAAAAAATGAAAAATTGGTCAGATTCTACTATTTTAGCGCCAAAGAGAGTGGGTTTTGGTATGCCGGGAATTCCAAATGGGCCGTTGGTAAGTTCCTGCCAGTTAAGCATGATCCCAAATGCGATTATACTAAATCCCAGTGAAGCCAAAGCGTAATAATCGTCTCGGAATTTGGACATGATCACGCCAATGAGGAATGCTATGATCATAGAAGAGATGACACCACTACCCATTGCTATGAAGAAATCAAACCCGTATGTTTTAGCCAAGATAGCACTCGTATATGCTCCAATACCATAAAACGCGGCATGAGTGATTGATAAAAGCCCCGTGTAGCCCATTACCAAGTTTAGACTTACGGTTAGGATGCCAAATATGGATGATAGTATTGCCAAATGAAGAATATAGTCCATACTATTTTTTTAGAATTCCTTCTGGTCTGAAAATCAGAAAGAGTATCAATAATGCAAAGGCTATGACGTCTTTCCATTCTCCAGGAATATGCCAAATGCCAAAGTTTTCTACCAATCCGAGTAAGAGGGCGCCAAGTATCCCACCCCAAAGGTTGCCAACACCTCCAATGATTGCAGCAATGATTCCCTTGAGTAAGATGGGGAGACCCATGGTTGGTTGTAGACCTGTATCAAACCCAATCAATATGCCTGCGATTCCGGCGATTGAAGAACCGATGAAAAAAATTAAACCTATAATTCTATTGGTGTTGATCCCTATAATCTTTGAGACTTCTTCATCATCACTGATCGCCTTAATAGACTTTCCAAAAAGGGTGTGCTTGAGTGTGAGTGCTAACCCAAATGTACAGAGTATGGCAACGATAATAATTGTCAGTTGTACGGGTGTAATTGTTGCTCCAAAGATTTCGTAGGTGCGAAAGTTTTTGGTGAGACTAGGTAAAGTCTTAAATTGATTTCCAAACAGAATACCAATAAAAGATTGCAGTGCTGTGAAAACGCCGAGTGATGCAACGAGTAATACTAATGCTGTAGCTTTTCGTTTTCGAAGAGGTCGGTAGACTAAGATGTCAAGAAGATACCCGACTGCCCCAGCAACAGCAACACCAAAAATGATTCCAAACCAGATATTCCACCCTAATTCCCCACTATAAAAGAACACTGTGTAGCCACCTACAGTTGCCATCACACCATGAGCCAAATTAAAAAATTTGGTTGCGCCATATATCAAGTTAAAGCCGAGTGCGATAAGAGCGTAGAGACCGGCTGCGATGAGTCCATTTATTGTAATTTGAGCCACAATTTCCATAGGAGTAGGATACCATCTTCGTTATGTGTGATCAATTACAAAATCCTGCTGGCAAGCAGCCAGCAGGATTTCGTTTCTAATTAAGGCGTGTGGAGTTATTCTGCCACGTAATCATTGACCTCACCGTCGTTGATGATTTTTACAGAAAAGTCAACCGCTTTGAGATCGCCTTGCTGGTCAAATTCAATCATGGGGACGGCGATACCCTTATGAGATACCGTAACCAATGCATCGCGGATAGCTGCTTGGTCAGTTCCCACTTCTCTCATGACTTTTGCAAAGATGTTGATCGCATCATATACAAATGGGGAGAAAGTATTTGCATCTTTTCCAGACACTTCTTTAACATTGTTTTTGAAGCCCTCAGGAAGATCTGTTTTTGCAATAGTGTAGATTACACCATTGGCCGCTTCTAGATCTGAGATTTCATTGGTGTCAAATGCATCCCCACCAACTACGGTTACATCGAGGCCAATTTCTTTGATCTGTTTAAGCCCGGCGACACCACCTTGAGGATAGAGAGGCACGTATAATACATCGGGTTCAGCTGATTTTGCTTTTGTGAGTTGTGTTCGTAAGTCTGTTGCATCTTGTAGAACACTTTCTGCATGTACGACTTCACCACCAAGCTCTTCAAAACGTGCAGAAAATACATCATGCAAACCCTGTCCCCAATCGTTTTTTACATATATAACTGATGCTTTACGTTTGCCTAATGTATTGTAGATATATTCCGCAGCAAACTTACCTTGAAAGGAGTCTGATGGATAGTTTCGGAATACATAATCACCTGTTGCGGTAAGTGCAGGCGCAGAACCAAGAACAAGTGTGGGGATTTTTGCTTCTTGTGCAATTGGAAGAGCTGGACCTGCTGCTGCAGAACAGAGTGGACCAACGATAACATGAACTTTATCAATGTTCACAAGTTTGTTGTAACTTTCCGCACCACTTGGTCCGCATTGGTCATCTTCAAGCACCAATTCGAGAAGGCGGCCATTGACTCCGCCGCCATCATTGATTTCTTTTATGGCGAGTTCGGCACCACCAAGCATGGCGTCGCCGTAGCTCGCAGCTTCGCCAGTGAGTGGAAGTGACAGGCCAACCTTAATCGGGTCGGTACTTTCCGGCGTGTTGTTCTCAGCCGGAGTATCAGTTGGCGCAGTAGTTTCTTGCGCACTAAAGAGGGTGTATCCCCCCCAAACGACGAGGATCAAGACGATCACGCCGAGCAGTGATTTTGTAGTATTATCCATACAATTATGTATTAGTTTCTAAAATCCCTCCCCAATTCAATGAGCTGTGTACACAAGAATCATACAAAATCATATCGATTGCTGTCAAACCTAAAACACACACCCTATTAAGGTGTGTGTTTTGGTGAGACCTCAGGTTTATTGCAGGCTTGCGCTGTTGAACACCACACTAAACGGCTTACAATAGATTACTACAGATCGGTATTCACTGATATCAGTATCGCCCTCAAGAGTAAGTTCGTAATTTTGGTTCCCTTTGTTGCCTTTGAGTTTGCCAAACTCAACATATTCGCCTAGATCATCTGATGATTGCACGTTCTCGCTTTTTGAGAGCAACACACGCAAGTCAGGACCATTAAGCACATCAAGGTCTTGTAGTCGAATGAGTGCGTTGCCGTCTTCAAATGCAAACAGTTTTGCTAAACCTCTGCCGTGATGGGCCACGTCGGTAAAGTTTCCTGAGCCGATCAGCTGCGGACCGGTTGCTTGTTTTGGTTCTTCTTCCGAGTCTGCTTTAGGTTCGTTCATCGTTTCAGCGACCTCAACAACTTTGGTTGCAATTTCTTTCATCTCCTCCATAAATTTATCTTTCATCTCAGGAGTGGCTTGCTCCATGAGTTTCTCAACAATTGGCGTGAGTTCTTCTGGCAATGCTTCGTCCACGGTCTTAGTAATAAATGCTGGTGAAATCAGTTTGTATCCAAACCAGATCACCAAAATAAGAATAATAAGTTTAATAAGTTTTTTCATATGATTATGGTTCATAAGAAGTATACAAAATATGGTACACTGTAGCTACTATGGCCGGAACCGAACACACATTATTGATCCTCTTTATCATTCTTTTCGTTGGGCTCGTGATCCCGGAGTTATTTCGAAAGTTTCAGGTTCCTTTTGTCAGCACAGTAATTGTCTTGGGAGCGATTTTGGGCCCATTTGGGCTTGATTGGATTCAAACAAACGAAATTGTAGACTTTTTTGGGTTTTTGGGATTTACATTTTTGATGTTGCTTGCTGGTCTTGAAGCGCGTCCATATGATATCGAACATTCCGTGCGCAGCATCACGCTCATGTCCACAATCAATGCGATTATTCCGTTTGTATTTGGAATGTCGACCGCACTGTGGTTTGGGTACTCATGGACCACTTCAATTTTGGTAGGAATCATCTTTATCTCATCGTCAGTGGCCATCATCATTCCGGTGCTCAAGAACGTAAAAATTTCAACACATGCCAAAGATTTGTTTGTTTCATCTGTGGTGGTGCAAGATGCCATAAGTTTGGTGTTGCTCGCAATCGTATTTCACCGATTCGCACCTATTGTTGATCTTTCTCTCCCAGTATATATTGTTGTGCTGTTACTGGCATTTGTGGCACTCAAAATGGTCTTGCCAAAATTGGGCCATTACTTTATTAAGCGTCGACGGATTTTTAAAGATGCAGAGCATGAAGCGCGATTGCGTTTTATCATTGTGGTGCTCATGGCAGTACTCGCACTCTTCTCCTTGCTTGGTGTTCATCCAATTCTCGCTGCCTTTCTGGTGGGTATGCTCTTGGCAGATCAGCTTTCGTCAAAAGAAATTTTTGGCAAAATTAATACGTTAGGCTACGGATTGTTTGTTCCTATTTTCTTTTTTGTTGTTGGAATGGAAATGGATCTTACCATCTTCAGAAAGATTAATTTCCAGAATCTAATTATTATTGTGTTACCTATCGGGTTGATTATTAGTAAAATTTTGAGTGGTTATTTGGCTGCGCGGTTGTCCAAAATGCATAAACGCGATGCCGGGATTTTTGGTGTCGTCACGATTACGCAGTTGACTACAACGCTGGCCGCTGCATATGCCGCAAATGCTATTGGCTTACTCGACAATACGTTGTTGACCGCGATGATTTTGGTTTGTGTTTTGACGACATTACTTGTTCCATTTATTGTGCGGTTTGGGTTTTCTGATGAAATAGAAGAGCCAAAAAAGTAGTTGACGCAATACAAAACACCGCATGTTCGCGGTGTTTTGTCTTTTAGCTTTACAGCGCAAGGAGGATCGCAGCAGCAACTAGTAGCGAAACCAGATTGTGGAGTGCATTAATGACAAACAGTCCCCAAGGTTTGTTTTCCCAGGCAATGTTGTGCAAGAAAATAGTGACGTTGAATCCAAGCCATACCCAAAAGGCCAGTTGTGCAGCAGCAGCATAGTTAGTAGCACCAAACCACAGGATAAGTAATGCCAGTACCCAGCTGGTGAGTAGTGCACTGACAAACCCAAGTGCATAACCGCGTGCCATACCCTTTTTCTTGGCTGCTTCAACATCAGCTTTTGAATAGCCCATCAGTTTAACCCAATGGTTCCCGAAAAGGAGTGGTGAGTACCATAGTCCACCAACAATCATGGCGGCAATGGCGGCAAGGAACACACCAAGGTACGATACCTCAAGTGAAAACATAAAAGTAAATTAGAAATTACAATTGTAGTGTATCATGGTTTTGGGTACAATACTGCTATGTCTCATGTGCTTGCACCATCATCAAAAGCGATTCGCTTGCTCTTCGGGGCAACGATTTTTTTAGGATCGTTTTTGTTATTTCAGATTCAGCCGATTATGGGAAAGTTGTTGCTTCCTTTGTTTGGTGGCAGTAGTTCGGTTTGGACCGTGAGCATGATGTTTTTTATGGTGGTGCTCCTTGTTGGATATGGGTATGCCCATGTGATAGTGAAATGGACACCTCGCGTACAGATATGGGTACATAGTGTGTTGCTGATTGGGGCGTTTGCGCTACTTGCGTTTATTGGATATGGCATGGCAATGGGTGTTTCACCTATGACATCATTTGGGACTCTTGTGGCAATAGATAGCGCATCTCCAACACTCGCAGTATTAACGATTTTGGGTTTGATAATCGGGCTTCCCTATGGAGTGCTTGCCACTACCAGCTCACTACTCCAGCGATGGTTCAGTGATATTCATCAAGGGGAATCTCCGTATAAACTTTATGCATTATCCAATCTTGGTGGGGTGTTGGCGCTGGTAAGTTACCCATTCTTGATTGAACCTTTTTTACATACGAGTATGCAGCACATCGCATGGGGTGTGTTGTATGTGATATACATCGTTGGCATGTTTGGAGCAATGGTATTGTTACGGCGATGTAGTGCCCGGGGCTCACACAAAGTAGTCAATACAGAGATCGTTGCCCAGCACGACGCGCAGCCAAAATCATCACGTCCATCTTGGAGGCGATACGGCATGTGGGTTGGATTGGCAACATTGGCGTCGGTAATGTTGCTCGTCACAACTGCACAGATCACCCAAGGTATTGCCGCAGTGCCGTTCTTGTGGTTACTGCCGCTCGTACTGTACTTGTTGTCGTTTATTTTGACGTTTAGTTCAGCCAAGATGTACACGCGTAGTCTTTATGGCATCGCATTGCTGCTGAGTGTATTTGCCGCGTTGCTGGTGCTGTTTACCGCGACGGTGCCATGGGTGTACGTGGCTGCACAAATGGTATTACTTTTTTCTTGTGCCATGGTTTGTCATGGAGAAATCTATCGCAGGCGTCCGCATCCAAAGTACCTAACCGGCATGTATTTGATGGTCTCGCTCGGTGGGGCGCTTGGTGGTATTCTCGTTGGTATTGTTGCACCGCAAGTGTTTAGTGGGTACTGGGAATATCATATTGCGCTTGCGGTGAGTTTTTTCTTGGCATTGTTTGTGTTGTTGTATCAACCAGGCAAAAACTTTTTGCAAGAGACACTATATTTTAAAACGCGCAAACGGCGTGTTGGGCTGAGTATCCTACTGAGCTTCACCTTAATTATCGCGGTGTTGCATGTGCAGTTGTTTTTGTCAGATGCTATCGTGACTACCCGGAATTTTTATGGGGTACTGCGCGTGCGAGAGCGATTGAGCGCGCATGGTGCTGCACGAACATTACATCATGGGGTGATTTTGCATGGGAAACAGTTTATGAGTGATGAGCTACGTCGTACGCCAACAAGTTATTATGGCGAAGGGAGTGGAGTGCAGTTGATTTTGGATCATCATCCAAAGCAAGCACAGGGTGAGCCAATGCGCGTGGGAGTGATTGGTCTTGGTGTCGGGACACTTGCAGCATATTGTGAGCCGGAAAGTTACTATCGATTTTATGAGATTGATTCTGATGTGGTGCGTATTGCACAAGAGTACTTTACCTATTTGAGCGATTGTCCAGGAGTGGTTGATATCGTGACTGGTGATGCGCGCATTATGCTTGAGCGTGAATTAGATTCCAATGCAGCCCAATCATTTGATGTGTTGGCAATCGACGCCTTTAGTGATGATGCCATTCCAGTGCATTTATTGACCAAAGAGGCACTTGAAATTTATTTGCCCCACGTAGAACAAGAAAACGGCGTGATCGCGTTTCATATTTCGAATCGAAATTTGGATTTGTACCCGGTGTTACTTGCCGCAGCGCAAGAGTTTGATCTGGCAATCACGAAGATTGGATTTGAAAAGCAGGATGAATTTGTGTTCCCGTCCGCATGGGTATTGTTGGCGAAGAATCCAGAGGCAATTGCTGCGCCAGAAATTCAAGATGCGGCAGTAGATGTTGCGCAATATAGCCCAGTCCGGCTCTGGACTGATAGTTTTTCAAATTTGATTCGGTTGTTGCGGATAAATTAACCCTCGTGTTTTTGAAAATTGAGCGCAAGTGAGTTGATGCAGTAGCGCTTACCAGTGGTTTTGCGTGGACCATCATCAAACACATGACCGAGATGAGAGTCACAGGCAGCACATCGTACTTCAGTGCGGTGCATGCCATGTGATGTGTCTTCGAGCAGTTTCACATGTTGTGTAGTGGTAGGCGAGTCAAAACTTGGCCAGCCACTTCCAGAGTCGTACTTGGCATCTGAGCTAAATAGTTGTGCATTACATGCACCACAGTGGTACATGCCATCTTCAGTGTTTTTGTAATACTTCCCACTGTATGCAGGTTCAGTAGCGCCTTGGCGAAGTACGGCATATTGTTCTGGGGTGAGATTTTCTTTGTATTTTTGTTCGTCGACCATAGATTAATTCAGCATCCAAAATGCATAATTGAGATACGTTGCGAAACTTACCCAGAGCAGATATGGGATAAGCAGATATGTGGCGGCACGGGATTGCTTAAAAAATAGCATCATGGTCCAGACAATACTGGTCAGGAGCGCAATAATTACTACCAGTGCGATATCAATTCGATGTGCACCAAAAAAGATTGGCGTCCAAATCGCATTCAAAATGAGTTGTACGGCAAACACACGTAGGGAAAAGACTTTGGATTTGCGAGCGGAGTTAGTGGTAATTTTTTGGCGCCATATCAAATACAGCGCAACCCCCATAAGGGTGTAGAGTGTTATCCAGACCGGTCCAAAGATCCAGCCAGGAGGTGTGAGCGCAGGTTTGGCAAGTGCGGCATACCATGTAGAGACACTCCCTGCGGAAAACAGTGAACCTAAGATACCGGCAAGTTGACAGATGACGATGGAGAAGATGAGTTTGGCGGGTGAGGTGATAGTTGGTTTCATAGTGCGTGATGTCCAAGTGAGGACGACGTTCGATCCTACCCTTCGGGCAGGTTCGTAGTTTATGCGGAGAGGGGGGGATTCGAACCCCCGGAATCTTTTGCAAGACTCAACACTTTTCGAGAGTGCCCCGTTCAACCACTCCGGCACCTCTCCAGGACTGCACTGTAGCGTTTAGCGACGGGATTGTACAGGCGGTGTTTGTTTGCTCGCTACAATTACAAAAATGGCAATAATAAACCACGTGAGCATCGCAAGATCATTTTTCAAATATGGCACATCAACCAGTCCATGAATCATCATAACCGTAATACTTGCCGCACCTGCAATAGTAATTCCGTGGCGTCGCTGGATCGCCGCGACCAATGCACGAACCACAATCATCGCAATCGCCAGTACCCCAAGTAAGCCGGTTTCAGTCCAGAAATTGAGAACCGCATTATGTGGATACAGATAGATTTCTGCCCAATCAAACTTGTGATATGGCGTGATTGACACTTGGTAGCTCCCAAGACCGTTGCCGAGCACCGGCCGTGTCTCGAGCTGCTCCAATGTTTCCTTCCACATTTGCAAACGGATTTTTCCGGAATAGTTTTGGAGTAATACCTCTTGTTTGATCGGCTCTTTTAACTGAGTAAATGGAATAATTACTCCAATGATAATAATCAGCGCCGCAGTGATCAGGCGTGTTTTTTTCCAGAGCAATCCAAACACAATAAGCGTCCCTCCAAGCGCAATCAAAGCACCAAGAGAGCTGGCAAGAATAATGGCCCAGATTGCAAGCACAATAGTAATACTAAGCCATGCAATTGCCGTAAGATCATGGGCGAGGTTTTTAAACCGTCGTTGCCAGTGTTTGTAGATATCAAAAATAAACAATGGGATCAGCGGGGAAAGATACAAACCAATTGCATTTGGGAATCCAAACACCGATGTAGCTCGTCTCGTAAGTTCATCACGCCAAAATTCGTTTGGGATTTGCCAAAGCGTTGTCCCAAACACAGCAAGACCATTTGAAAAAAAATAGAATTGAAGGATCCCAATAAGTGCAACTCCAAATGCACTTATTGATAGCGCAGTAATTATTTTGTGTAAATCTGTTTTTTTCAGTGAGGTGATTAGGATGATAAAAAATAGGACAGGTTCGATAAAGTACGCTTTCCATAATCCAGCTGCCGTGCGCATATCGTGCGCAACAAATACACTAATGGTTGCTGCAGTAAGGAGCAGGAGTGTTCCGGTGAAAAATACGCGATGATGTTTTCGTAAGTTGAGCAGTGGTTTCCAGTCTGGCCCAGCGATCAGCCATATGATGAGCAATGCTCCAAATAACACTTCAAGGAGTGTGGTTGGTAATGTTCCAATAGAAAATCGCACTAAATAGGTTGGCAATAGTGCGAGAAAAACAGCGATGGCAAAAGGCAAAATGCGCTTACTTTGTTTTCGCATATGTTATATGGGGAATCCCCTTCAATAGATAGAGGGACGCCGAGTATACCACAGCACCAATCCCGATCATAATAAGTACATGCATGGTTGGGAGTGCTATCAGCACCGCACTCATTACCACAGTTGAGGCGATAATTTTCAGTAGCGGTTTAAGGGTAAAGGAGAGGTGAGTATGTTTGATAATGTGGTATGCGAGAAATGCTGCGGCAAAGACTTCAGAGAATACCGTCACCCATGCGGCGCCAAGCATGCCATATTGCGGAATAAAGATAAGGTAGCCGATCAAACTGAGAACTGCATCAACTGCATAAATCCAAATCACTTTGCGTTGGTGATTGATTGCTACGGTGGTGTGGCCAAATAACGTACTCACGTAGGCACCAATGAGGGCAATCAACAAGACGATTAAGATCGGACCAGATGCTGCAAAGTCACCTCCGGCAATAAATACCATAAGCGGTGTTGCGAGTAGAAGCGCCCCAGCAAAGATTGGAATGATGATGAGCAAAAATACATCAAGGGTTTTTTGCATGGCACGCTTAAAACGCGCAATATTTTTTCCGGTCCAAGCAGTAGTCAAAATTGGGAGCACGACTCCTATCATCATCACCGGAACCATCAGTAGGATATCCAACACACGATATGCAGCGCCATAAATTCCAACATCAGTTTGTGGTGCGACAAAGGTCAAAATCAAGGTATCAGCTCGAAGATAGATCAAATTAAAGGCAATCGACACGCCGATTGGCCAACTGCGTACAATAATGTCGCGCCAAATGTGTTTTTCAAATGCAAATTTGATTTTGACAAACCGTCGTGAAGCGAGCAGTAACGTCAAAAAGTGGGCTGCAGATGCTAGGACTACGGCCAACAGCACGGCAAGTAGGCCTTTGCCAGTGGCCACAGCAATCAGTGTGACGATAAAGAGCACGACCCGCCCGATATTCTCAGATAGGGCCACCCAGCCCATGGACAAGTGTTTTTGAAACAGTCCGGTCAAAATTTGGTTCAACGTAATAAAGAAAAACGAGAATGATGTCAGCGCTACACCCCACTTAACTATGCTTGGATATGGCAAAAAGATCACAATAATTGGCGCCAATCCCAAAAATAAAAACGCCGAGATAAAGCGTAACGTAAACAAATTATTGATAATGCGCTGCTCATCAGCTTTGTGCTCACTAATCATCTGCACAGTCACCAGCACAAACCCAAAATCAACCAAAATTCCAAAAAATTGCAGATATGTGGTGACTGTGGTGTATTGCCCAAATCCTTCCGTGCCCAAATGTCGGGTGATCATGGCCACCACAATCAGTCCTAAAAAGGTTGAAAATCCCTTTCCAAACACTTGAATGAGCGTATTGTTCGCAACCCGGCGGGTAAGTGACATATGCCCTATTGTATCATAGTTTGCATTTGACAAAACCGGTTTTTTTTGCTATCATATATATGTATACAAAACGTCCTAGGTGCTTAACTAAGCGCTTTTTCTGTCTATGATGCACCGACGGACAAATGAAATCCAGCGACCAATGCAGGTATACAGTGAAATGTATGATACTGCCGAGGCTGCAGCAAAAGCCAATCATGTCCACTCTTTGAGCCTGGGTACAAGTTTACTTGTATCTTTTTTAGTTATTGCGGCAGCAGCATGGGGCTTGCATTTGGGAGAAGCAGCGCTCAATCACCTGGTGTATGGCCAACCAGAAACCAGCCGGACTGTAATTGGTGATGCAAAAGAGAGCGAGCCGCAAGAAGGATTGCACTGGAGCACTATTGCTAAAAAGCTGCTTGGTGTGCAAACGGCGCATGCCGCACCACGCAAGGGATATGAAGTATTTGTCACGCGTCAGTCTCGCAAGCAAGTGAGTTTAGCGCCGGGTGAGACGACCAAAATTTATCTTCGATTTAAAAATATTGGAACCAAAGCATGGACTACCGATCAAAGTGGCCCATATATTTCGCTGTACACGCGCGAGCCAAACTATCGCAAAAGCGCCTTTGCCAATAGTAATTGGTTTAGTGATATTCAACCGGCGATTTTGCAAGAGGATCGAGTCGAGCCTCAAGGATTCGGTCACATGGTTGTTGAACTTACTGCCCCGCAGACTGAAGGCAGTCATATTGAAAAGTTTAAGCTTGCTGCAGAAGAAACCACCTGGATTCCAGGTGGAGAAGTTGTGATCAATGTAAATGTAGCAGAGCGCTCAGCAGCAAAGGCGCCAGTTGCTGCACCTCCAGCAACGGTACAGCCAGACACTTCTGCTGACACACCTGCAACATCAGATAAACCAACACCAGAAGAAGCAGAGCAATCATTCCATGCCCTTCGGTTGATTCAATCACACAAATCAATCAAGGCAGTTGGTGGGCAAGATGTAGTATTTCGCGTGGGGTTTAAAAATATTGGTGACGCGCCATGGGTAATGCGCGAGATTCGCAATGCTAATACCGCCCTGGCAACAACCGGCGCAGTTTCACCATATGCACACACCTCTTGGCTAACCGGTGACACTGCCGTCAAAGTAGCGCGCGGGACGGTGCAAAGCGGACAACTTGATTTACATACCTTTACCTTTCGAACCCCTGCAAAAGCAGGAGAGTATAGCGCGCAGTTTCAATTTTATGTGGCCGGTGTTGCGGTTGAAGGAGGATTAGTCACCATTCCGGTGACTGTTACTGCAGATGCGCCGAGCAGCAGCTCAGTAATTACTTTTGAAGGGCAAGAAGAGCTGGGTGAAGAGCCACGTATCCGTGTGGGGCTTTATAAAATCGAAGAAAAGGGCACGCCGTTGTTGCGCAGTCCGTTTGCATATCAAATTGTTGATGCAAGTGGTGATGTGTTGGCCCCTCTTCCGGCAAATACGACCGTATCGTTACTGCGTTCATCATCTGGAAAATACATTGTAGAAGGCCCAGGCATTTCTATTATTAGTAATGAATATTTGCGACTTGAGCCAACAGTTGAAAATGCGTACATTGATGTGATCAATGTGGAAGATCGTCCAAAATGGAATACTAGCCTTAATTACAATGGTTTTCGTGATACGCTCGAGATCCGGTATGCAGAGAAAAATGAAAAAACATGGTTAATTAATGAGTTACCTCTTGAGCAATATGTTGCTGGAGTTGCTGAGATTAGTAATGGAGTAAACCATGAAGCCCAAAAAGCACTCATGACTGCCGTACGCACGTACGCGTTTCATCAAATTGATAGTCCCAAGCATCGTGATCGTCATTTTGATGTCGATGCAAAGTATGACCAAGTATATAAAGGGTATTATCGCGAGAAACGATTTGACCGCGTTGGTGACGCTGTGAATGAAACACGTGGTGAGTTGGTGACATACCAAGGGGATGTGGTGATCACACCATACTATTCTCGATCTGATGGTCGAACGCGCGCATGGACTGAAGTGTGGGGTGGAAGTGACAAACCATGGCTGCAATCGGTTAAAGCAGAATATGATGCCGGGCGTACGATGTGGGGACATGGTGTTGGTATGAGTGCCCGAGATATGTTGTTGCGTGCTGAGGAAGAAGACATGGAATATCCGGAGTTGCTCGCGTATTATTATCGTGGGACACAAGTGCAGCGGTTGTTTGAGTAAGTTTTGAGAGATTAAATTGAATAATAAGGCCGCCCTTTGAGGGCGGCCTTTTGAATTCTTTATATGTTGTGTAATTTTATTGCACCGTCTTTGGCTGACTACTATGATATTTTCTATCCACCCGGACAAGTTCAATGATTTCTTTTCGAAGTTTATGTGGCGTTTTCACATCAATAAAGTTAAATCGAAGCTCAGCACCAGCAGTTTGAATATTCACATGGCCATAGTCAAAAATGCTGGCAATGATTCCAGAGACATCAGAAGTAATATCTTGAATTTTGTATAAATCAAGTTCAGCAACTGTTCGGGCAAACAATCCACGCTGTTCTACATTAACAATACGGTCATTGGTCACGATCCACATATCCAGATAGTAATCAATAAATTGCGCGTAGAAAAAGACCAAGATGCTTAGATAATAAAAGCTCGCCAGTAAGATGAGTAGCGCGCGCGAGTTGTTTTCCGTCACCAGCTCAGGAAGCGCACCCTCGAACACAAATTGCAAACCTAATGGCACCAGTGCCAATACAATTAATAACGCCACCTTTGGCACAAAAGTAATAGGATGGCGACGTAGCACATGCACTACATGCTCATAGGATTTTTTGTGGATCAGCTCGTTAAGATGCATAGCTAAAATGGCTTATATGCGTCAAGGCCATCAAAGAGCACAATGTTTTGGTTCCAGTCAATCTCCGTTGCTGCTACCCCAGTGCTATAGAGCACAAAAATCAGGCCGGCAATTACAAAAAAACTCATAGAGAATGAGGCGATTGAGTATGTCCCAGTGGCAATCAAATGATGAAACGTAACCGAGAAAAAGATAAAGACCACCACTAATAAGATGAAGTAGATAATTACGGGAATCGTGAGTGGTATGGTAACCATATTAGAGCAGTTTATCCTGGTTTTTAGGATCAGACATCAAGTGGAGTAAATCCAAATGGGTATAGGCGGCACGGGTTGCAACGCGTCCACGAGGAGTTCTTTCGATCATGCCGAGTTGCAGGAGATAGGGTTCGTATACCATCTCCATAGTGTCAATCTCCTCAGCGGTCGATGCAGCAAGGGTGTTGAGCCCTACTGGCCCGCCGCGGAATTTCTCAATAAGGGTATGCAAGATCGTGCGATCAGTGCGGTCCAGCCCAAGGTGATCCACGTCCAGCATGGCAAGTGCTTGCTTTGCGATTTCTGCTGTAATAGTATCATTTCCTTTTACTTGCGAAAAGTCACGGATGCGTTTGAGGAGTCGGTTAGCGATACGAGGGGTTTTACGACACCGTGTTGCAATCATTTGCGAAGCATCTGAATGAATCGCGGTGTTGAGATATTGAGCATTCGTATTCACAATAGTTTGAAGCTCATCATGATTGTAAAACTCCAAAGCAAATACCATGCCAAACCGATCACGCAGTGGAGAGGAGAGCAAGCTCATCCGTGTAGTGGCACCGATAATCGTAAACCGTGCCAGATTCATGCGCATCACTCTTGCTGCCGGACCTTTACCCAGCACAATATCAAGCACGTAGTCTTCCATTGCCGGGTAGAGGGTCTCTTCAATAGTGCGATTCATGCGATGAATTTCATCAATAAACAATACGTCGCCGTCTTGGAGGTTTGAGAGGATCGCTGCAAGATCGCCAACGCGTTCCAGCGCCGGGCCACTGGTGATTTTAATGTGTGAGTCGAGCTCTCGGGCAATGATATGCGCCAATGTAGTTTTTCCTAGTCCGGGATTGCCGTAGAGTAGGACATGTTCAAGTGGTTCTTGTCGTTGTTGCGCAGCAGTGATTGCGATCGAGAGATTATTTTTGACGGTTTGTTGTCCAACAAAATCATCAAGTCGTTTTGGGCGGAGTGAAGATTCAAATGGTTGCTCCTGTTCGGTTTGTTCAGGGGTGATGAATCGTTTTGTTTTGGTATTATTTGCCATGTGTGTATAGTACCGCAGATGGTCTCTGTGGACAACTTAGCTTCGTACAAAAAGCGACACAAAAAAATGACTAATTTCAAATGAAAATGAGCACATCGGTCAAAAGTTGCACACCAGTATTGCCTAAGGTATACTAGTGAATGCGTTTGACCCTTACATCTGAAGACCACAACATATAGTGGTTCGAATCGTATTCGAAACACAATATGTAGTGGTAGCTTCTTCAGCGTAAGGAGGGGATAAGACTTCTTTGACTGAGAAGTCTTTGTCATCTTCGCGCCCACTTACTCATATAAAAACCCATCGTGTTATGGATCAACCAATCGCCACAACCCTTACGAATACGCAAACCAATTTTACGCCAAAGTATTCCCCACAAGGGCTTCGATTTGCTCGCCATTTCACACAAGAAGGTGTTGATCCCTTTACCTCAGTACAATGGACGACCAGTAGTAGTGTGATTCGTGATTCAGACGGATCCACGGTGTTTGAAATGCATGATATCGAGGTGCCGGATTCATGGTCGCAAGTCGCGATTGATATTATGGCGCAAAAGTATTTTCGAAAGGCTGGTGTGCCACAACATAATACTGATGGTAGTGTAAAGCGCGCTGCTGACGGATCTCCCATGCTTGGATCCGAGAGTAGTGTGCGTCAGCCAGTACATCGATTAGCTGGGTGTTGGCGTCATTGGGGTGAGCGTTATGGCTATTTTGCTTCCCAAAAAGACGCACAGATTTTTTACGATGAGCTCGTGTATTTGTTGCTTCATCAAATGGTAGCACCAAACTCGCCGCAGTGGTTTAATACAGGATTGCATTGGGCATATGGCATTAATGGTCCAGCACAAGGACATTATTACCCAGATCCCATTACTGGAGAGACAAAAAAGAGCGAGGATGCATACTCTCACCCACAACCACATGCTTGCTTTATCCAATCAGTTGATGATGATTTGGTAAATTCTGGTGGAATCATGGATCTGTGGGTTCGTGAAGCACGATTGTTTAAGTATGGCTCAGGAACCGGAACCAATTTTTCCGGCCTTCGTGGCGAGGGAGAGCCACTTTCCGGTGGTGGGCGCAGTTCAGGACTTATGAGCTGGCTCCGTATTGGTGATCGTGCGGCAGGAGCAATTAAATCTGGTGGAACCACTCGTCGCGCTGCAAAGATGGTATGTTTGGATATTGATCATCCAGATATTGAAAAGTTTGTGGATTGGAAAGTGCAAGAAGAAAAAAAGGTCGCCGCACTTATTGCTGCTGGATACAGTAGTGATTATGAAGGTGAGGCCTATGCAACGGTTTCTGGACAAAATTCAAATAACTCAGTACGGCTCACCAATGGATTTTTGGAGGCAGTAGAAAACGACACTGACTGGCATTTGCGTTGGCGAACCGACGGTAGTATTTGCAAAACCATCAAAGCAACTGATCTGTGGGAGAAAATTGCGTTTGCCGCATGGGCATGTGCCGATCCAGGTGCACAATATGACAGTACCATTAATGAGTGGCATACCTGTCCGCAGTCCGGACGCATTAATGCCAGCAATCCGTGCAGTGAATACATGTTTTTGGACAATACCGCATGTAACTTGGCGAGTATCAACTTGGCGCACTACTACGATGTAAAGAATAAGCAATTTGATGTTACTGGATTTCGGTATACCACCCGTTTATGGACTGTGGTGCTTGAGGTTTCTGTCCTCATGGCGCAGTACCCAAGTTATGAGATTGCAAAACGCAGTTACGAGACCCGCACTCTTGGATTGGGATATGCCAATCTTGGTGCCGGCGTACTTATGGTATCTGGCATTCCATACGATTCTGATGAAGCACGCGCTATTGCCGGATCAATTAGCGCTATTATGACTGGTGAGTCATATGCAACAAGCGCTGAGATGGCAGCATATCTTGGAACATTTCCTGAGTATGACAAGAATCGCGAAGACATGTTGCGTGTGATGCGTAATCACCGTCGCGCAGCGTACAATGTGCCACAAAATGAATACGAAGGTTTGAGTGTGTTCCCAGTTGGCATTGAACAAAACGATGCCCCAAGCTATTTGGTGCATGCAGCGCGTGAGTCATGGGATCGTGCATTGGAGATGGGTGAGCAATATGGCTATCGCAATGCACAGACCACGTTGTTGGCGCCAACCGGTACCATTGGTTTGCTTATGGATTGTGCGACTACAGGAGTCGAACCGGATTTTGCCTTAGTGAAGTTTAAAAAATTGGCAGGTGGTGGGTACTTTAAGATCGTAAACGAGTCTGTTGTACCGGCGCTTGATAATCTTAACTATTCAGCGGTGGAGATTAACGACATCATTAAGTACATGAAAGGTACTGGCACGTTAGCTGATGCGCCAGGCGTTAATCATCAAACCTTAAAAGCCAAAGGATTGACTGAAGAGGATATTGCGAAGGTTGAGGCACAGCTTGAAGGAGTGTTTGAGATTCAATTTGCCTTTAATGTTTGGACATTGGGTGAGCAAACCATGGAGCGACTGGGTATTACCAAAGAGCAGTACAATGACTTTAATTTCAACATGTTGCGCGCACTTGGATTTTCTAAAGAAGAGATCGCTGCGGCAAATGAATTTGTGTGTGGAACCATGACTATCGAAGGCGCACCACACTTGAAGCAAGAACACTACGCTGTGTTTGATTGTGCGAATAAATGTGGCAAAAAAGGAAAGAGGTTTATTCATCATAATGGCCACATTCGTATGATGGCTGCCGTACAGCCGTTTTTGAGCGGTGCGATCAGTAAGACCATTAACATGCCAAACGAGGCAACAGTTGGAGAGATCAAAGATGCGTATATGTTGTCATGGAAGCTGGGTCTTAAGGCAAATGCCTTGTATCGTGATGGGTGTAAGTTGTCTCAACCGCTGGCTACCAAGTCTGATAGTGAGCAGCGTGAAGATGCACAAGCTGAGAATGGCGACAGTGCAGTCGAGAGTACAACACAAGAGTCAGGATCTGTTGCAGCTGACACCATAGTCGCTAAGACGGTTACTGAAAATCAGGTGCAAGACATGAAAGCCATGACTGATCTGGTTGACTCAATGGTAACCACTGGTGCAAATGGCGAACAAATCATGCAAGGTCGTCGTAAGTTGCCGGTCAAGCGCAGTGGAATCACGATCGAAGCACAAGTTGGCAATCAACAGGTGTACATCCGTACTGGTGAGTATGCTGATGGAACGTTGGGCGAAGTCTTTATCGACATGTTCCGTGAGGGTGCTGCCTTTCGATCAATCCTTAACTGTTTTGCAGTGTCAGTGTCATATGGATTGCAATATGGTGTTCCGCTCGAGAAATATGTTGAGAAGTTTACTTTTACACGATTTGAGCCTTCAGGATTTACCAACCATCCTAATGTAAAGATGTGTACCTCAGTAGTGGATTATGTATTCCGGGTATTGGCTATGGAGTATTTAGGACGAACTGATCTGGTACAAGTGCCGCCAAAAGGAACACAGAAACAGCGTGCCGAGGCAATGAAGCAATTGGTGCAAGAACGTGAAGAAGCAAGTGGTATGGTGCCAGTATCAGAAGGTCAAGAAAAGTTATTTGTGAAGGAGAAGACACCAAGTGCGAGTGCAAGTACCGCGACAGCCGTTTCTACAACAACCACACCGCCAGCAAGTAAGGCAGCAAAATCTGGTGATGCAATGGATGCACTTCTTGAGGAGATGATGGGTGATGCACCGCTTTGTGAAACCTGCGGGCATATCACCGTTCGAAATGGATCATGTTATCGATGTTTGAACTGTGGGAATTCCATGGGGTGTAGTTAAGAATCGATAGTAATAAAAATAAAATCCCGGATCCTCTCGAATTGCAGCGGCTGCACATCATATCAGTGTTACTGCAAACAGCCGAGACCAATTCTCAAGGATCCGGGATTTTACTATTACTATATATTCTTGACAAAAGTCGCCAAATATCCTACGGTGGTCTCTTAAAATATTGTTATGAAGATTTACACCCGAAAAGGCGACAATGGCGAAACATCCTTATTTGGTTCAGGACGAGTTGGTAAGGATCACATTCGCATGCAAGCGATTGGGACTATTGATGAACTCAATAGTATTATTGGAGTGGTTCGAGCGCAGATTCGACAAGAAAAGCGAAAAGAATTTTTGGAGTCAGTGACGAAGTTAGATTACGTGTTGCGTCGGATTCAAAATGAGCTGTTTACGGTTGGTGCGGATTTGGCAACAGTTGAGCCAAAGGCGCGGGAGACTATCCCGCAAGTTGGAAAAGAGCATGTCGCGTTTATTGAAAAAACAATTGATGTGTTTTCCAATGATCTACCAAAGCTTACTCAATTTATTTTGCCTGGGATTACAATGATTGCGTCACAGCTCCATTATGCACGAACCGTGTGTCGACGTACTGAGCGCGTAGTGTTGGCACTGGGACGACGTGATGAGATTGGCGATCATATCATTCCATATTTGAATCGCATGAGTGATTGTTTATTTGTGCTTGCACGCTGGATCAATAAAGAAATGGGTAAGGATGAGTATTTGTGGGAGAAGTAGGATATTAGTGCCCGGGGCGAGACTTGAACTCGCACTCCCGAAATTGGGAAGGGGATTTTAAGTCCCCCGTGTCTACCGATTCCACCACCCGGGCGTGGGTAGAGAACAGCTCAAGCCTATCATGATGACCTTGATTTTTCAACAGAATTTATGTTGCATAAGTCAATTGACAGTGAAAGTGATGCATAGTATAGTGTGCTCGCTGTAGGGCCCGTAGCTTAGTTGGTAGAGCGCCGCATTTGCACTGCGGAGGTCAGGAGTTCGACCCTCCTCGGGTCCACACTAAGGGTAAACACCGGCGATGACAGCCGGTGTTTTGTTTATTGTATTTGCGGTTGACTGAAGTGAGTATCTCTTGTATCATTTGGATCGAATCATCATTTGCCGGGGTCACACTTTGTGTGCCTCGCCGGGGTAGCAACTTCGTCGCTACCCCAACTCATTCGGAAAAGTACAAATGCAAGCATTTGACTTTTCACTCATTCGCCGGGGTAGCTATATATAGCTACCACCGTCTCCGTTCGCACATCGGAATGCAAGCATTCCATGTGCTCACTACGCCGGGGTAGCTCAGTGGTAGAGCAGGGGCCTGAAGAGCCTCGTGTCGAGAGTTCGATTCTCTCCCCCGGCACAAGAGTGTTTCGTGAACAAGGATAAAAGCTACTTCACATCACTACGTGATGTTACGTAGCTACACTCCATCGTTCGCGAAAAAGAAATACTTGTATTTCTTTTTCACTCACTCGGAGTGTAGCTCAGTTGGCTAGAGCACTGCGTTTGGGACGCAGGGGCCGGAGGTTCGAGTCCTCTCACTCCGACATCAAAATTTTATTCTAGACAATCAACACTTTTTTCTCTAATATTTCACTAAGTGAAGTTTTTTTGGTCACAGCGATTTCGTGCGAAGGGAGAGAGATGAAACAGGACTTCATGGCAAGATTGGCCGCTCTTGGGGCGGTACTTGACAACGACCATTTCGTGTACGCGTCGGGTTACCATGGTCCGGCCCACATCAACAAACGTGCCGTGGTCGTTCATACAGCTGAGGTGTCCTCTTTCTGCGAGGAGATGGCTCGTTTGGCTCACGAGGTCGACCCCGACATTGATGCTGTGGTCGCGCCGGCCGTAGGAGCTATCGCACTAGGCATTGTCACAGCGGACAAACTCGCCATGCTTACATCCAGGCCCGTGTCCTTTTTTATCGCAGAGAAGGACGGGGATGGCTTCGTGGTGAAAACCGAGCCGCACCTGCTTTCGGGCACGCGTGTGATGGTGGTCGAGGACATCCTTACCACCGGTGGTTCGGCCAAGAAGGCAATCGAACTGGCACGCTCTCTTGGTGCTAACGTGGTGGGAGTTGCTGCTTTGGTCAATCGTGGCGGAGTGACACCTGGAGTTCTCGGCGTGGAGCATCTCGTGACACTGGTGAACGTCGACATGTCGACCTACCCAGCGAACGAGTGTCCGTTGTGTGAGGAGGGGAAGCCGGTGAACACGCACATTGGCCATGGCGCCGCATTCATGGCGAAGAGGGGTGGAAGCTGAGCTCCGCTTCCCTTTTCATAGATCGGTGGTTTTAATACCGCAACCAACAATCATCGCCCCTCACATCGAAAGTGGCCACGGCACCCTGTCGGGCATACGCGAGGCGACAACAACAGAGCCCAGATGACCGAGGCCACACCTTCGGTGTGACAACACACAACCAACACAACGCAGCTCCCCCGATACCGATCGTGGGTGTTGTTTTTTTACTCAATTTGCTCTTCCTTTCCATTCTCCGCTACAATGCAAACACTTCTATGAAAGAAAAACTTATTAAAATCACCCAAGACTTGGTGCGCATGCGCACCACTGAGGATCGGTTTGATGAACAGCGCCGCGCAATTGATTATGTGCTCGATTTTTTTGCACCAGTCCCCAACTTATTCGTTCGTCAATATCAGAGCGAAGGTTCGCACTCAGTAGTCATTAGTACGCAAGAGACGCTCACTCCTGATGTGCTCATGTTGGGACACTTGGATGTAGTAGGTTCACCAGATGAGTATTTTGAACCGCGAATCGAAGGACCAATCATGCGTGGTCGTGGTGTGTGTGATATGAAAGCTGAAGATGCCGTGATGATGGTCGTAATGCAAGAGATCGTCACATGGAATACGCGTCCAAATATTGCATTGATGCTTACGTGTGATGAAGAGATTGGTGGGTTTAACGGGGCAAAGTATCTTGCCGAAGAAATCGGATACCGAGCCAAAGTGGTGTTGTGTCCCGATGGAAGTGATAATCCAGAGACGTTAATTCACAAAAATAAAGCATCATGGATCATCCGTGTTCACGCACATGGCGCATCAGCTCATGGTTCGCGCCCGTGGTTGGGCGATAATGCAATTTTGAAGTTAATGCGCGCATACGAGCGAATCCGCGAATTGTTTCCACAAGAACAAACACCAGAGCGATGGGAACGTTCTTGCACAGTCAGCAAAATTTCTGGCGGATTAAGTATTAACCAAGTTCCGGAAAGTGCAGAATGTGTATTGGATGTCCGATTAACTGAAAATGATGATCCTTATGAGTTTATCGAACAAATTAAACAGGCAGCTGTAGGGTGTCAGATCCAAATTCTTGAAGAGGGGCGAACGAGTTACACTGCTCCAGACAACCAATATATTGCATTGTATAAACAGGTGGTAAAAGACATTTTAGATAAAGAAACAACACTCATTGCAAGCTGTGGTGCAGATGACGGACGGTATTTTGCATCCCACGATGTTCCGGTGTTGTGTAGCCGGCCGATTTCCGGTGATATGCATAGTAATCATGAATGGGTTCATATGGATAGCATAAAAGATTTTTATGATATTTATGTCGAATTTATTCGAAGGGCGACGCAGTCATCCACAAGATGATTTGACAAGCCTTCTCACACATATTAGAGTAAGTTTTGAACAACACATTGTATGCAAGTATTGAGCTTGACACAATATCTCCACAAGACTAAGATGGTGCATCGCACTCTCTGGGTTTTGATTGTGCGTTTTATTGTGCCAAAGCCTTCCTTGCAGCATGTTGTATAAGTCGTTGTCTCCATAAAGACTCCATTGCTGCAGGAAACTGCAGCATTTTTCGTTTAACAGGTGTTGCCCTCCCTTTCGTAAAAGCCGATTGTCGGTGAATGCGGATGGGAGGCCCAGCATCGCGTTGGGTAACGTTCATCGACAATTGAGTGTATCAATCAACCCTGTCACGACAGGAAGTCATGACAATGTTAGAGAGGAGATGAGGAGATGAGTCAAAAATCACAGGACGCGACAGCGCGTGAGGCGATTCTGCGCCTCCATGCGGATCGTCGCAGGCACGGCTGGAAGGAGCCGTCCCCGTACAAGAAGGGGGCGGGCAAGTGGAGTCGGGAGATACTCGATGCGCACGCTGCTGGCGGGGAGTACTGCCACGACGGTGTTGTCGTGCAGATCCCGCCCCAGGCGTTTGGCACGTTCCCCAAGAATCGTCTCCGGATGCAGGCGGCTGCGCAGCGGTTGCCCTACACCGGGTTCGACTGGGGGGTGCGGATCGTCTTCGACAAGTGCAAGAGTCGGGTCGTTCACCTCGGACACAATCAGGACGGCGAGCTCATCGTGCGTCTGGTCGCCAGGCCGGACGGCAGCTTCGAGATTCGCTCGAGTGAGACGTACCGGGGTGTGGGAAACCAGTGCCTGGCCGTCAGCGACGCACAAGATCTCGAGGCGATCGACGAGTTCGTGGTGGAAGCGGTCATCGACGGGATCAACTCCCACGAGCGTCAGCTCACGTTTTACCGGCCGGGCCACATGGCTGCCTACGAAGCGGCTCGCGCCGCGCAGCGTGCCAAGCCGGAGGGGGAGCGTGAGGAGGTCACGGCGCCGACGCCGCTGTTCGCGCTGTTCAAGCTGTACTCGGTCGCCGTGTGCTACTTCAACCAGCCCACGATCGGCGGTACCGGGGTGACCATGCTCGACATGCTCATGCAGGATCCGTCGTGCTTCGACGAGCTCAACTCGGGAGACCGGGTGGTCATGCTCGAGGACACGGACACGGAACGCATGGGTACCTCGGCTACCGAGGGGGTGCGGGTCAAGGAGCGCATGCGGCAGACCAGCATCGGCTACAAGGGCGGTGAAGGCCCGACGTGGTTGGTGGCGCTGCGCACCATGGAGCTTCCAGCGGTCTTCTGGCAGCAGTTGGATATGTTCGCGTTGTCCCTGTTCATCCTCTGCGATGCCGTTCAGGCGAAGTGGAAGGCCGGGGACGAGGCACTGCATCAGCTGCTCACCTTCAAGCTGCCCGATCGGATCGAGCCGCTGGTGAGCGATCAGCCGATGCTCCTGACGCGTCCGGACATCTCGGTCATCCGGCGGGGCGACAAACTCGCTCCGGTTACCACGGAGGCCGAGTCCGCCGGTGCGGGTCAGGGGATGGTCCACGCTATGGAGTTGGGGTACGAGGTAGATACCGAGATGGTCGATGCCTACGCCGGCTTCATCGGTGATCGACCGTTTCGCATCATCGCTACCAACGAGTGGTCGGAGTACACCTGGGACCAGGCGGTGTTCTGCGCGGAGCTTCGGCGCCGCGGCATCGATGCTCAGATCATCTTCGACAAGCCGCTCCAGGCCATCCACGACCAGATCCAGCCGGGCAGTGGTACACCGTTCGAGTGGAACCCGCCGTCCGCCGCGTCCAAGGCCTTCCAGGCCAACTGGAACACGGACTTCATGGGGCGCCTGGCGTCCGCCGAGTTCGACGAGTTCGTCTTCGGCTACGAGTCCGACAAGATTCCGGCGCCGCCGCACGGCTCGGTCGTCTTCCGGTTCGGGTACCACGACAACTTCGCCAACGAGCTGCTCCGGCGCATGCTGGAGTGGGAGAAGGACGACGTCGTCTTCCTGAACCCGGTGTGCTTCTACGCGGAGTCCAAGGTGATGCTCATGGCCGCCTGGTTGCCGAGCGTGTGCAAGTGGATCGTGGAGCACTACGGCCAGCCGGTCGTGGACACACTTCAGGCCCATCTGGCGACCACCGGTTTGCTGACCGACGCGTTCGAGCTGGCCACGGTGAACAATGCGTTCTCCATGGACCAGGTTCGCGGGAAGCGACCGGGAAGCGACAAGAATCACCGTGGGGACATGGTGATCAAGGGCGGTGGGTACGACGGTGACAACGGCTGTTGGGGTGCGCGTCTGTTCGAGGCTGGTGAAAAACACAGTCTGACGGACTGGCTCGCCGAGGTCTCCAAGGCGGTGGCTACCACCTTCCCGATGATCGGGCAGCGCTTCATCAAGTCGGCCCGAGTCACTTGTGCGTACGCGGACGAGGACGGCAACGTCGATGTCATCCGCGATGCGCGCACGCGTCTGACTCTGTACCTTCTGCGCACGGCGCCGGGGGTGGTCAAGACGGTTGGCAGCATGATGACCCTTCGTCGTGGGCTCAAGGTCCACGGCGCGTCTGACGCTGTCGAGGTGATCGTCGTCAAGGAGCAGCTCAAGGCCGACTCGGCTACGGCCGTTTCGTCCGACGTCACGCGGGGGCGGCCGCCGCATGAGTGCGACAGCGCAAGAGAAGCGTGATGGTGAATGGGCCATTGGTGTTGCCGCGGCGCAGATCGAACAATTCCTCAGGCGTCCTCGGGCGCTGGAGCAGTTCGACATCGCACGGCACTACGACATCATGGTCCAGCTCGACGAAGGCGTACACGAGGACGATGCCCTCTCCAGGGCGGAGGTCGCGTGTACTCTTCAACTCTTGCGTCCGGTTCCGCAGGTGCTGTTCCTCCCGTGTTTCGGCACGGGTCGACACATCCCGGCGTTTTTGGATGCAGGAGTCGAGCACATCATCGGTGTGGATCTCTCAGACGCCTGTGTGGCAAAAGCTCGTCGTCTCTTCGGGGGCGATTCGCGGGTCGAGCTGCACGTGGGTGATCTGTGTGAATGGCGAACGGACGTGTCGTGCGACGCTGCGGTGTTGCTCGGCAATTCGTTCGCTGATATCACGGATCTCGCGCTGCTCGAGCAGGTCACGACCGGCATGGTCGCGCCGCTCAAGCAGGGTGGTCAGTTCGTCATGGACTTCATCGCTACCGGATATCTGGAGTGCTGTGAGAAGCGGCGCTACTTCACCTGGGATGCGATCCTCGACGGCGAGCCGGTCTGGGATGTGCGCCATCCGGTGTACGACCCCGAGACCGGCATCATGACCATCTTCGTGGTGGCGATCGGGAAGCGGCACAAGCGCGTGCTGTGGACCGGAACGTACCAGAAGCGAGTGATGGATCACGCGCAGATCAGTGCCCATTTCGCGGCAACCGGCGTGTTCGTCTCCCCGATGGGCACCGCCGCAAACCTCCTGCACGACCACTACGGTTCGTGCAGAGCGGATATGGGTATGCTGCAGCGCAGCACCTGGTTCTACGGGGCCAAAGGCGTCGTGGCCTGACGCACTACACTCAACAACACAACACGTGGGTTTTGCGCGCGAACGCGTGCCAAGCAAGTGCCCGGAGGGAATCACTCCTTCCGGGCGCACCAACGTATTTCATGGTAGTATGTAGACGCCTGCATAGGTGCAGACATCTGAATATTACTTTTTTATTTTCTATGACACTTAACGAGCGAATTCAACAGACTTTTATTGACCTTATTCATATTGATGAAATCTATCCCAATGAAAAAGAGGTGATTGCGTATACGCAAAAACGACTGGATGAGGCCGGAGTTGCTCATGAGTTGGATTCGTTTCGAAACATTATTGCCAAAGTTCCTGGTGTTGGTGATGCGATTTTACTCTCCACTCATTTAGACATTCCGGAACCGCTTCCAAAACCTGATTATACTATTGATGGTGATGTGATTCGTTCGAATGGAACGGGGATTTTAGGAGCAGACCCAAAGACCGGGTTGGCGGTGTTGATCGAATTTTTAATTGATATCCAAAAAGCAGATTCAAATACGCATGCGCCAATCGAAGTATTACTTACTCGTGGAGAAGAAACTGGTTTGCACGGGGCGATCAATGCAGATTACGATAAGTTAAGTGCCAAGATCGGTGTGGTATTAGATGAAGATGGGCCCGTGACACAGGTGGTGACGCGCGCGCCTGGATTTGTGCAAATGGATGCAACCTTTGTTGGGAAGATTGTGCACCCACGAGAGCCGGAAAAAGGAATTAATGCCTTGCAGATGGCAGCAGAAGCTATGATGGCAGTGCCGTGTGGGTATAGCACTGAGGGTGTTACTTGGAATATTGGTATGTTTGAATCAGGAACTGCACGCAATAGTGTTCCGGGGACCGCAAAACTTAAAGCCGAGATGCGCAGTTTTGATACTGATTTGGTAGTGGCTGAGGCAAAACGTATCACCGAGGTTTTTGATGGAGTTGCGCAAAAATGGGGTGGAACGTTAGAGATGGATTGGAAATTGGAGTTTGGTGGGTATCACTTGGAAAAAAATCATCCGTTGTTTGATCGGCTTGAGAAAACATTTACTCAGATGAATCTCACACCAAACTATTTTGAAACCTTTGGCGGAACAGATGCAAATATCTTTAATAGTAAAGGAATCATGTGTGTGCCGCTTGGATCAGGATATTACAACGCGCATGAATATACTGAAGAAGCGAATATCACTGAGATGGCGCAGATTCATGAGTTCTTGGGTAAGTTTGTTGCAGTGGAGTAGGTGTTCCATTGATAAGATAATATAAAGGCCAGCCGGAAGGCTGGCCTTTTGAAATCTTGTGCAATGATTTACCGATTTGGATCAACTGGTGTAATTGGCTTTTTCCCACCAAGTACCGCGATAATATTGCGTGCGGTAATACGCGCCATCTCATCTCGTGCCTCGTGTGTTGCTGATGCGATATGCGGCGTCAAAATTACATTGTCAAGTTCGCGCAGCGCATAGTGGTCTTTGGTGTTACAATCAATGGATGGTTCGCATTCAAATACATCAAGCGCAGCTGCTAGAATTTCTTTTTTATATAGCGATCGCAGCAGCGCTTTTTCTTTGATTACCGGTCCGCGAGCAGTGTTGACCAGCACCGCAGTTTTTTTCATCATCTTAAGTTCTTTTTCAGCAATCATATATCGTGTCTGCTCAGTAAGCGGCACATGTAATGTCACGACATCACTCTTTTTGAGCAGTGTTGGCAATGTTACTTTTTTAGCACCATACTGTTTTTCGATCTCTTCATTACGTCGGCGGTTTACATAGAGTACTTTCATATTGAGTCCTGCCGCAGCGAATCGTGCAACAAATGACCCAATACGACCTGCACCAACAATACCAAGAGTTTTGCCGGAGAATTCAGTTCCGAGTAATAACATCGGTTGCCATACCTTGTATTTTCCACTTCGGGTAAATCGATCTGCCTCCACAATACGTTTGCCAGCCGCCATCATCAGGGCAATGGTATGTTCTGCTACCGCTTGGGTAAGCACTCCAGGAGTATTTGTCACCACGACGTTGTGTTTTGCAGCTGCAGCAATATCAATGTTGTTAAAACCAACTGCATAATTTGCCACGACTTTGAGTTGATCACCGGCAGCGGCAAATACCCTTTCATCAATTGTCTCAGTAAGCAAACTCAAGATCGCGTCAGTGCCTTTGACTTCTTTGAGTAATCGTTTGTACGGGATTGCAGTGTCTTTTGGCCAAACTCGAACATTGAATTTTTTGTTTTTGAGCAACAGGTCGAGCCCAGCAGATGGGATACGTCGAGTGACGAAAATATTCTTTGGCATAGAGAGGTGAAATTATGCCAGTAGTATACCATGTCATTGCATTTCTTTGTGCAGCATAATCAACTCTTGGATTTCTTCTTCTTGGGTAATGCGTACCGGTGCGTGTAGTGGTGAGTGCAGTAGCGGGAGATCAATTGGAATCTGTTCGGTCTCAAGTGCTCCGGTTTTTGTGTTGAAGAAGCGATAGGTGACATACAAGATACCGACCCCACCTACCACAAGTATGGTGCGAAACATCGGAAAATCGCTGTCTGGTACAGTCGCAGCGATAGGAGTACTGGTTGGTGAACTACTAGTGATGATCACATCAGCAGCATCGCGCGGATAGAGGGTAATGCCCTTGTTATTTGGCCGGATAATACCAGTCACCTGAATTTCATCATCAATATGAAGCCCATCCAAAAGTTCGCCAATATTCTTAGGATCAATGCGAAGTTCTGCTTTGGTGTTATCAATGTAGAGTTGGCTTTTTGTTCTTTCAGTAATCACGCCATTGGTCTGAATGAGTGTTGCGATATGTGCGTCGCTAATCTGATCAAGCGACTTGGACTCTGGGATAAGTTCTCGGAATCCTACCACTTGTATATCTTCAGCACCCGAAACTTTAATGCGACGTTCACCACGGCTTTCCGTAAGTTCGCCACTTACCAAAACCTCATCACCAATAGCCAGTGGTGGGAAGTCTTTACTAAACAAATATACTTGAATACCTGAACCGGAGATATAAAAGATTTGCGAACCAAATGTGCCAGGAAGTGCGGAGACCAGTCCTTTTGTCTGAAGTTGCGTCCCTAACTCAAGTTCGGCCACATCCTTAAGGGTTACGAAAGGCACATCAACTATTGGGTTGTTTTTTTGCGTGAGTATTGGTTGCTCTAATTGATTAGGAGCTCCAGGTGTCGGGAGCAAACTCCAATACCACTTTCCATTGTTGTGCAGCATCCATGCATGATTTTCTGCCGCGCTACTGTATGTAGTGCTGGCAATCACCGAACCATCTTTGTGCCAAAGCGCAACAATCTCTTCTCCAACATTATTGAGTGATAGTCCAGAGACATCGCGTTCAACAATGAGATATGATCTTGGTTCAAGAATCTCATCAGCAAATTGGTATCCTTTTTTACTCCCATCATGCAGTTCCCAACCAACAAGGGAGACTGTGCTACTTGTTGGGTTGAATAGCTCCACAAATTCAGTGTCGTCATCACCTTCTGGATTTGGTAATACTTCGGTGATTTGTATTTGGAGCTCTAGTGGAGTCGGCGGTGTTGGGTGATCTCCTGGTAAAAGTCCAGATTCTGTTTGGCCAGCGCTTTGAGAAGTCGTTTGGCTGCCCGACGATGGGCTTTGCGTTTCTTGCGACGCTCGAGGCGTGATGGTATTTGCAGTTCCTGGGGTGATGGTAGAAGAAATGACATAGGTTTGTGTGGTGTTATCAAAAGCGATCGATTCAGATTCGTGTGGCGCGTTAAGATCAGGATTTGCTGATCCATACCGTGCTGTACTGATAGGAGTCTCGTCTGGTGTTTTAAGAATCAACTGATCGCCGTTGTTATTAAGTTTTGCTGATGACAGTTCAATCACAAGATAGGGCACTTGCTTGGTAAGTGTGCCGGTAATAGTTGCAATTTTTCCTTTAGCATCTTCCAAGGTCCATCCGGTCATGTCTTGTGTCGAACCGTTGACAAGATATAGCTCAACCCATTCATGTTGTTGAGCTCCAGGATTACTGACAAATTCATTGATACGCACTTCGCCAGTAATCGTGGTGGGTGATGGAGTATCTGTACATTGTGTGGTGTGGGCAAGTACTGGTGTTGGTGGAATTGCCCAAAGAGGTATAAGCGTACACAAACTCAGCATCATCGCGATACGTTTTTTCATAATCAATTGTGTAATTCGCCCTCCTTAGTGCGGAGCGAGAAAATATTAACGGAGTATACGATGAGTACAAGGCCGTGTCAATGGAGGAAGTGTGTGTTTGTGGTGAACAACATGTGGAGGTTGAAGGTTTTATTCAAATATGGTTCAATAGGCCAGAAAAGCCGCGGTGGTGAAACTGGTAGACACGCCAGGTTTAGGACCTGGTGCCTTCGGGTGTGAGAGTTCGAGTCTCTCCCGCGGCACATACTAAAAAGTAGTTGTGCTATACTCTGAAAGAGTTATTAACTAACCACTACTATATGAGACAAAAATTATTACTTATCAGTTTTTTAATTGTAGTCAGTGTACTAGCTGGTTGTGGTTTAACAAATACAACGACTCCGTATCTGTTAAAAGCAGGGAATGTTCCAGTAGAATATACACATAGTTCAGATGAAGGATTTAACCTTAGTGCGCTCGACTATTCGACGCCAAGTATGGCGGTACATAATTGGCTCGCGTCTTTAAGAAATAACGATATAACCATCTTCGAACATTCATTGTCGCAAGAGATTAGGCATCAATATCTGAGTAAAGGAAAGCTAGATGAAGGATTTAAATCTTGGAGAGATGGAGTGTTGTCAAGCAATTTACAATTAACTGGCAAGGTGAGTGATTTGGGAAAGGTTGATGGAGGTAAGCTTTTAAAATCAGTCCATACAACCAATTCAGAGCAACCGAGTATCAAAGCTATTTTTGAAGAAGGTGAGTGGAGAATTGAAGAGTTTTAGAAAGCTGACTTATCTGACAAAAACACCCGTGGGTGTTTTTGTAATTACGTAAGGGCTGAGTTTTACTATTACTCGACACCAACTCCCCACCCATCAAACGCAGCGTCATGTTCAAAACCTAAAGTAATCAATTCGGTTTGCCATTGTACAATTGAGTCTTGGTCCATCTTGATCGGCACACTTTCAGAACCTACATAAAACGATCCTGGTTCATCGTCAACAACATCGGCGTCAACACGATATCCTTGCTGTTGTAATGCGCGCGCCAAGGCTTCAGCGTTTTCTGCGGTGTTCGTGTAAAATAAAGATTCAAGTTTAAGTTTTTGATTCTCACCAATACCCAGCTCACGAAGCTGGGCAAGTGTTTGCGCCACCATCGCGTGCTGTTGTTTCAAATTTTGTTCAAAATCAACATGGGTAATATACCGATAGATGTTATCTGCCGGCACGTCATTCTTAGATTTCAAAAAAGTAACTACAGCGATCGCAACGACAATCACGATAATGAGTCCGACAATAGCAACAACGATTTTTGTGAGCCCCATAATATTCTCTGTTATCTACCTTTAGTATACGCGATTGACTCACCCTGTAAATGTATTCCGTTGACAAAACTACGATCTGCGCTAAGCTAAGTATAGAATTAACACCAATTGTATGGGATATGTAATTGGACTCATTGTCCTCATCATTTTAATCAGTATTCGTCAGGTGAACGAATTTCAGCGAGGGGTGAAGTTTACCTTAGGAAAGTTTACCAGTATTGCGAAGCCAGGTTGGCGTTTGGTAATTCCAGTGTTTCAATCAATGACCAAGGTTGATATGCGGGTGAAAGCGGTCGATGTGCCGTTTCAAGAAGCAATCACCCGTGATAATATTTCTGCCAAAATTAACGCTGTGATTTATTATAAGGTGAATGATGCTGCTCGCGCGATTTTGGAAGTCGAACATTTTCGTCATGCGGTAAGCCAGTTGGCACAGACCACCATGCGAAATGTAGTTGGGGAGATGGAACTTGATGAGTTATTGGCGAATCGTGTTGAGGCAGCGCGTAAGATTAAAGAGATTGTCGACACGGCATCTGATCCGTGGGGGATTGAGGTTGAATCTGTCGAACTTAAAGATGTGATTTTACCAGAAGATATGCAGCGCGTCATTGCGAAACAAGCAGAAGCCGAGCGTGAACGCCGTGCGGTGGTGATCAAGTCAAGTGGAGAAGTCGAGGCAGCTGATAATTTGGCTAGCGCCGCACAAACATTATCTGGGCAAGTTGGGGCGTTGCACTTACGTACGCTTAACACACTAAATGATTTGAGTTCTGATCAAAGCAACACCGTGATTTTTGCGATTCCACTTGAAGTGTTGCGTGCGTTTGAAAAGTTTGGGATTGATCTGTCAAAACCAAAAGCTCATCACTAATTGTTATGAATGATCGCGCAGCACTTCTTGCCGCGCAACTCGATGCCAAGGCGCCGGTAATTGATCTGCACCAGACAGATTCAGTTGCTGGCGCTTTAGAGTTACTTGAGCGTGAACTGTTTTCTTTGTACAAGGAAGGGGAGTCGTACTGTCGCGTAGTTCATGGGTTGGGTGATGGGGTGCTTAGTAAAGCAGTTCAAGAAACGCTCCAAGAAAATCCGCTTGTAGCGCAGTGGGAAGTAGAGTTGCATGGCGGAAGTTGTGTAGTTGTGCTGGTCCAAAAAGGTTGACTTCAGTCAAATAATGTGATTAGTTGTGGGTACCTACACCCACTTTTTAATTGCGTTGAGGAGGAGCAATGTCAACGAACATCACGCGCCAGGAAGTGGCGCAGACCCTTCGGGGAAGCGAGCAGTTGTTATTCTCGTTGTCACGGATGGGGTTGGCGACCCGTGTTATCGCTCAACTGCGGCGCGTGCAAGAGAAAGTGCGGGGGCGGGAGAATCCCCGTCGGCGCATGCCATCTACGCTTCGAGAGTTGCTTGATCGGAGCGAAGCGGAGATGCTCATGCTCACGTTCTTCGGTCGCGGAACGCTTCGGTCACTCAAAGAGCTCCTCGAAGCCTACGGCCTCGAGCTCAACTGGGGTGGCGCCCAGGCCGACTGCTACATCGCGCTGTACGACCCGCAGCAGACCGACGATGGCCCGCCGGACGACCCCTGCCCTGCAGGAGGCACCCACGCCTGGAAGTTCAAGGACACGTGCTACCAGTGCGAGGGCTGCGGCACCATCTGGGACTGACAACTCACTACAACCAAGCGCGACCCAACCGGGTTGTGTTTTGATTTACCTAAATGTAAACCGCCCGAACAAGTTGTCCAGGCGGTTTCGTTGTGTGAGTTGTTTGTGTGCCGGCCCACGCGCTACAGGAATCGTCCTGGTCGTTGCGTTGGTCGGCTCGAATCCGGTGATGGTGGGGTTCCATCTTTTCGCGTTGGCGTCGCCCAGTCACCATTAGCGGTTCGCCACCAGAACGTGATTCCGATGAAGGTCACGATCTGGCCGGTGAACATGTGCCGCAAGTTGATGAAGGAGAGCTCCTTGGCGTAGTACTGCCCATCCTCGACCATCAGCTCCCAGCTCGCCAGCGCAAAGCCGAGGTAGCAGAACGTTCCTGCCATGAAGCTGATCAACAGCATCTGCTTGATCTTGGTGAGGAGCTCCGGGTTGTTCATCCTGGCGATCAGCACACTCAGTAGGAAGATGATCGCCATGGCAACCGCACCGTTGATCAGGTGCACCCACCAGGCAGCGCTGAGTGGTGAGATCAGCAAAGCGAACGCCGCACCCAGGGCCAGACACATCAGCATCCAGCCGGCCCACAACGGGACATTGAACCCGTGCGTCTCCTGTTCAGGAGGCTCCGGATTCATTTCTGGTCTGTCGTCAGGCGCTACGAACGCCATTGTCGTGAGCAACTCGATCATCAGCCCTCCTCGTCTGATGGTTTTGTGCGTCAGGATCGACGCATAGCCATAGCGTCGCATGATTTAGAGGAAACGTCAATCATACACAACTCATCCACATCAATCCTTGACAAGTTTTCGTACTTCCTATATAGTACTGCCAGATCGAATACGGCTATGTCCTCCATTTTGAGGGTTTGGACCTCTAGCGTTTCCCTAATTTAGTAACTTCTCTGATGAATTTCATCACACAAAGAGTAGGTTCTAATCAATATCGCGGGTAACGCTAAGACAGGTTCTTGGCGCTCCGCGAACCGCGGAGTTTTTTGATCGCAAAATTTAAAAATGAGTGAAAAGGTTAAGCAGTGCTAGGTGAAGGTGGACTTGTTCCATCCTCACCTACTACCGCTGAACCAGATGGGATTGCGTCCAGCATTAAAAATCCCATTGATGCTCATCGGCAGAACTTTGAAAATTGAAGACGCACGCATCAAAAACGATAACAATAATCGTAAGTAAGTTAACATTACAAAGCACATTGAGTGCTTTAGTAAGTCGTACACTAAGAGTGTATGGTGGATGCCTAGACATAAAAGGCCGATGAAGGACGTTGCAAGGTGCGATAAGCCTCGGGGAGCTCCTAAGCAAGCTTTGATCCGGGGATGTCCGAATGGGGAAACCCATCTATGGTGAAAGTCATAGATACTGTCGTCTGAATCTATAGGACGATAGGGAAGACCTGGGGAACTGAAACATCTTAGTACCCAGAGGAATAAAAAGAAACACACACTTCCTTTTTCTTTTGGTGGCGCTCGTCGCCATCGAAATGAAAAAGAAAGTCTCGATTCCGTTAGTAGTGGCGAGCGAACGCGGATGAGCCTAAACCCTACCAGTGAAGCATTATCATTTGTACTTTTGTATTTGTGATTTTGTGAAAGCATTACGGCGTTGCTGGTAGAGGGGTCATGAGAGCCCACGTTGTATGACGTAATTCATGCAGATGTGTATGTGTAATGTGTAGTAGAACAGTTTGGAAAAACTGGCCAAAGACGGTGATAGCCCTGTACACGAAATGCATTGCACACACTTGGTGGGATTTCTCGAGTACTGCAGGTCACGTGAAACCCTGTAGGAATTTGGGAGGACTATCTCCTAAGGCTAAATACCTTTTATGATCGATAGTGAACCAGTACCGTGAGGGAAAGGTGAAAAGCACCCCGAGAGGGGGATGAAATAGTCTCTGAAACCGTACACTTACGAAGAGTTGGAGCCCAAGGTTCGTCCTGGGTGACAGCGTTCCTATTGAAGAATGAGTCAGCGAGTGTGCTGTATGTAGCTGGTTAAGTCCTTCCGGGACGGAGCCATAGTGAAAGCGAGGGTGAATAGCCCGACCAAAAAGTTGCATATACACGACCCGAAGCCAAGTGAGCTAGCCATGGCCAGGGTGAAGGTTTTGCGAAAGCGAACTGGAGGCCCGAACCCACGCGCCGTTCAACACGCGGGGATGAGCTGTGGTTAGAGGTGAAATGCTAATCGAACTTGGCAATAGCTGGTACTCTCCGAAACAGGTATAGGCCTGGCCGTATATGTTCCCTCTGGGGGTAGAGCACTGAATGAGGGCGGGGGTTTCGATCTACCGTCTTTAACCAAACTCCGAATACCAGAGATTAATAGTATGCGAGTTAGACTGTGGGGGCTAAGCTCCATAGTCGAAAGGGAAACAGCCCAGACCATCGTCTAAGGTCCCTAAATCATTGTTAAGTGTCAAAGGTGGTGTTGAGACTGAAACAACCAGGAGGTTGGCTTAGAAGCAGCCATCCTTTAAAGAAAGCGTAATAGCTCACTGGTCAAGTTTCCTCGCGCCGAAAATGTACCGGGGCTAAACAATGTACCGAAGACATGGGTGTCACTCCTTTTGGAGTGGCGCGGTAGGAGAGCATTCCAAACTGCGCTGAAGTCGGACCCGCGAGGGCCGGTGGAGCGTTTGGAAGAGAGAATGCTGACATGAGTAGCAAAAATGGATGTGAGAACCATCCACACCGTAAAGTCAAGGGTTCCTGGGCAACGAAAATCGACCCAGGGTTAGCCGGTCCTAAGGCGAGGCCGAAAGGCGTAGTCGATGGATAGCAGGTTAATATTCCTGCGCTATGATGCTCTAGTGCTGTCGTGACGCATTTGTAAGTTGCTAGCTGGTATTTGGTTTGCCAGTTTCGCAAGATCGAGGGAAAGGCTTCGGCCGGAACCGAGTAGGGATGAACAAGTGCCGAGAAAAGCCGACAGTATGTTATGGGCATTGTATCCGTACCGCAAACCGACACAGGTGACTAGGCGCGTAATGTGCCAAGGTGTACGAGAGAACCCTTGTTAAGGAACTCGGCAAAACAGCAGGCGTAACTTCGGGATAAGCCTTGCCTAGTTGTAAAATGCTAGGCCGCAGCGAATGAGTCCATGCGACTGTTTACCAAAAACACAGGTCTCTGCAAAACCGTAAGGTGAAGTATAGGGGCTGATGCCTGGCCAGTGTCAGAACGTTAAGGTGAGGGGTGAACTGAGAGTAATCTTAGGGCAGCCTTGAACTGAAGCGCTGATGAACGCCGGCGGTAACTATAACCGTCCTAAGGTAGCGAAATTCCTTGTCGGGTGAGTTCCGACCCGCACGAATGGCATAACGACATGGACACTGTCTCAACAAGGGACTCGGCGAAATTGCAATTGTCGTGAAGATGCGACATACCCGCAGCTGGACGAAAAGACCCCGTGAAGCTTTACTACAGTTTGATATTGGGTTGAGGCTTTGCATGCTCAGAATAGGTGGGAGATCCTTCGGGATCGCCAGTGAGATACCACCCTTGCATTGTTTTAATCCTAATCCGTTTCCATGAATCTGGAAGCAGAGACAGTATCTGATGGGTAGTTTAACTGGGGCGGTTGCCTCCCAAAGAGTAACGGAGGCGTTCACAAAGGTTCACTTGGCCTGGATGGAAATCAGGCTGAATGTGTAAGCGCAAAAGTGAGCTTTACTGCGAGACCTACAAGTCAAGCAGTTGCGAAAGCAGGAGCTAGTGATCCGACCGTGCGATATAGGACGGCGGAAGCTCAACGGATAAAAGCTACTCCGGGGATAACAGGCTGATCCCTCCCAAGAGTTCACATCGACGGAGGGGTTTGGCACCTCGATGTCGGCTCATCGCATCCTGGGGCTGGAGAAGGTCCCAAGGGTTAGGCTGTTCGCCTATTAAAGCGGTACGCGAGCTGGGTTCAGAACGTCGTGAGACAGTTCGGTCTCCTATCCGCTGTGGGCGTCGAAACGTGAGGAGTCCCATCCCTAGTACGAGAGGACCGGGATGGACGAACCTCTAGTGCATCGGTTGTTCTACCAAGAGCATTGCCGAGTAGCTACGTTCGGTTTGGATAAGCGCTGAAAGCATCTAAGCACGAAGCCGTCTCCAAGATTACGTTTCATTTGAGATTCCCGGTAGACGACCGGGTTGATAGGCTCCAGGTGTACGCATGGCAACATGTTTAGCCGAGGAGTACTAATAATCGAGTACGCTTACTAAAGCACCTAGTGTGTTTTATACTTGCGGTATGTGTGCGTCTTCATTTTCAAAACAATCAAATAGCAATAGCGCGAAAGCAGCTATTGTCTAGGTACCTGTTGCAAAGAGGTCACACCTGTTCCCATCCCGAACACAGTAGTTAAGCTCTTTAGCGCCGATGGTAGCCGCAAGGCAAGAGTAGGTCGGTGCCTGGACAATGGCTGTTTTTTTATTGTGGACGATTTGCTTGACGAGCTGTATAGGTATGATAAGGTATGATAGTACCCTAGTTAAGGGTAATTAAGGGGGATACACACCTATGGCGCCACAGGCAAAAAAAGAGAGACTTACGATTACACTTTCGCCTTCAATCTTAAAGAAGGTCGACAGAATGATCGACAAAAAGACCATTCGCAATCGTTCCCATGCGATTGAGTATATTTTGAACCAGCACATCTTGTCGAAAGTTACTAAAGTGGTGGTTTTGGCCGGTGGTAAAGGCACAAAAATGGGTAAATTAGCGCATGAATATCCAAAAGTCATGTTGCCGGTTAATGAAAAACCCCTCATTGAGCATACCATTATGTCGTTGGTGGCTGCAGGACTTAAGGATATTATTCTCGTTACCGGACATCTTGGGAGTAAAATTGAGCGCTATTTTGAAGATGGGTCCCGATTTGGGGCTCATATTTCGTATATTACTGATTTAGAGGAAAAAGGAACTGCGCATGCTATCTCACTTGCAAAAGAACAAATTGGAGACGAACCATTCTTGTTAGTATATGGTGATGTATTGGCACAGGTGGATTGGTTGAGCTTGATTGAATTTCATGACAAAAATGGCAGTGCGGTTACGATGGCAGTTACCACAGTGACTGATACCGAACCTTGGGGAACCGTAGGCATGGAAGGAAATTATGTTGTACGGTTTAATGCGAAGCAAGAGCGAAGTAATAAAAATTCACACATGATCAATAGTGGTATTTATGTGGTGAACCCCGCGATCTTGAAAAGCATTACTTCCCAAACGGCAAGTTTTGAAGAAGATGTGCTGTGCACACTCACTGGTGAGCAAGAATTATGCGGCTACCCATTTTCTGGAAAATGGTTTGATGTTGGTTCAGCCGAAGTATATAAACGTGCTACAGAATCGTGGCAACAATAATATGTCTCTTGAACAGCAAATCAAAAAAGCATTCTTAGCTCATAAAAGTGAAGTAAAGCGTCGTGCAAAAGGTGCGCTCAAGTATGATTATTTGGTTCCGGCTGGTCCATATGAAGAGCAGTGGGATTGGGACGCCTTCTTTATTGGGATGAGTTTGCTCAGTGAGTTGCCCAGTGAAGCGGTATATCTGCGCAATTGGGCGCTCAACTATTTGAAGTACACAAACGCAAAAACAGGGTTTACCCCAGGATTGGTTACTCCAAAAGGACGTGATATGCGTTTGCATCATATTAAACCGTTTTTAGCACAAGGGATTTATTTTGCATCAAAAAATTTCAATAGTTTTGATTGGATTAAGCCGCATTTTGCAAAACTTGAAAAAGCGATTACGTATCGCGAACGCACCTCATGGAAAAAAGAGTATGATCTTGGGTGTTGGTATGACAGCATGGAATCTGGTGCTGACAATAACGTCGCTGCGTTGGAGTATCCAAATCGTAGTGTGATTGCCGCAGATCTAAACGCGTTTTTATACCGAGAATATAAGGCAATGAGCAAGATTGCTCGTGCGCTTGGCAAAACTGCTCGTGCAAAGCACTGGGCAAAACGATCGGCACAGCTTAAGCGTAATATTAACAAGCATTTGTGGGATGCAAAAGATAAGACTTATTACAACATTGATACCAAGACCGGTGAGTTTATCCGTTGTCACACCTATTCCAATATTATTCCACTTTGGGCCGGACTTGCATCACCTAAAGACGGAAAATCTCAAATTAAGCGATATGTGGTTAATCCAAAGGAGATGTGGGCAAAATGGGGAATTCGAACCTTGACAAAAACAGATCCCCGATACAATAATCGAAATATCATCAAGCCGCATTCTAATTGGCAAGGGCCGGTGTGGCCAATCGCCAATTACCTATATTTACATGCCTTGTTGAATTATGGGTTCACAAAGCAGGCCAAGGAGTTGGCAGACAAAATTATGACCATTTGTTTGCGCGATATTAAGACCAGCGGTGGCATGCATGAAAATTATCATGCTGATACTGGGAAGCCACTGGCAGCGCCTAACTTTGTTAGTTGGAATTTGCTTGTTGGACAAATGGCACACCAGGCGCGTACAGGGGAAAATCCATTTGCTCTGTAACACAACTGCACTCATGAGCGGAGATCATCCGTTGATGAGTGAAGTGGTGAAGACATGGGACTGAGGAGAATCCATCGTCGAGTCATTTCCGAGCTGTAGCTGTAAAACCTGTGTTAGCACGAAGCTGCACACCGTTCTTTTCCAAAAAACGCAGTGCATGACGCCTGCGCACGTATCAGAGGAGATACACCAGAAAATGAGGGATCAAACCCAAACAACCACTCAAGGCGCACCGGTCGGTGCGCGTGAAGACGGCGGTAACGGTGCGGACGTTGCTGGCACGCTGTTCCCAAAAGGAGGCACGGATGAACAGATCAAGGTCGCCGTCGGTGGCGGTCCGGATCTGGTGCGTTCGTACGCGTCGGTGAAGGGTCGTACGTCCATGGATCCGGACAAGCGTCCGGCGCTGGAGCACTTCTTCTACCCGAGTGCCGAGCAGATGCGCGCACGTGCGGATCAGATCGCCCATCGTCTGGAGAAGCACGCGTACGTGATCATCCCCATGAAGGAGGACACCGACGTCGTGGGCCACGTCCTGGACTACGCGACGCAGTACGTGCCTGGTGATCGGATCATCGTGGCCAACTGCAAGTCCGGTGACGCGGCGACCACAGCGGTTTCGGAGTTCTTCGGTCGTGGTGTGCGGTTGGTCAACATGGACGAGATGCTCGACTGCCTGGACTGGCAGCGGCTGCTGCCGGTGCTGGGCCTGGACGAGCGTCCGAGTGGTGGCAAAGGGTTGACCATGCTGGCCGGCATGCTGGCCATGCGTGCGTTGCACCCGGAAGCGGCCAAGGAGTCCGTGATCCAGCACGACGCCGACGTGCGCTACGACATGATGCCCTGCTACCACGCGCTGGGGCATCTGGCGTTCCCACTGGCTGATCGTGCGGCGTGTGGCGATCATCGCGACCTGCGGTATCGCTACGTCAAGATCACCCGCGGTGGGCGGGGGAACGAGACGTGCATGTCGTTCCGCAACCTGCTGGGCGACATCGCGACGCATCCGGCGACTCCGGCGAACGTGCGTCGGGTGGCACACCACTTGTGGATGGTTCTGACCGAGCACAAGTGGATGCTGACCGGCGAGTTCGGGATGCTGGGACGCATTGCCTTCAACCGGCCGTTTGCGACTCGGTACTGGGAGGAGACCCTGATGTCCATCTGGGTCGAGTCCTGCATCGAATACCGCAAGAACGGTCATCCGGAGGCCATCGCTCAGGTCGAGACGCATTCCCCGCGCGTGGATGCGTGCAACGACGATACCAAAGAGTTCCTCATGCAGGACGGTATCGGGCGGTTCATGCGCTACTACGTGTGGTTCGGCAAGCCGATCACCGATTGGACCATGGCGGACTACCAGCGGTTCAACGCGGGGTTGGTGCAACTCGAGCACGCTGCGCGCATTCCCAGCAGGTCGGACGACGAGCGGGGGCACGGCAAGCTCCCCGGTCCGGTGATCCGGGATAGCGGTCTGACCGATCGCATCATCCCGTCGGTGCAGATGCTCCACGAGCAGAATTTCGTGTTCCAGGATCGTCTGGATCGCGTCATCCACCGCTTGGCGGGCTGATCACAGCACACAAACAACACACAACAGAAACACGGGGAAACTCAACGATGTCAACCATCCGAGACCCCGTTTTCTAATCCAAGAATTTTACCTTTTTTACCCGCTTGCATAGGCTTGCCAAATTACACAGCTATGCTAAGATAGGACTGTTTTATTTGCATATTATGAAACATGCTATTGCCATTGATTTAGGAGGAACTGCGATTAAGGGGGCAATTATTGATGCCCAAGGGAAAATTACGTCGCGTCATAAAGTTCTTACAGAATCAGATCTCGGTAAGGAGCATGTTATACAGAATCTTTTTTCAGTTATTGAGACGCTTCAAGATGGTTCGGATGGAAATGACTTTGTTGGTATTGGTGTTGCAGCAGCAGGACCGACAAATGCCAAAGAGGGTATTGTTTTGCAATTTCCTAATATTACCATAGAAAATAATTTTCCAATTGGCGACCTCATTAAAGACAAGTTTGCGTTGCCAGTGGTGGTGCATAATGACGCTAATGCTGCGATGTTAGGAGAGGTGTGGCAAGGAGCTGCAAAAGGTGCACATAGTGCAGTGTTGCTCACTCTTGGAACTGGTATCGGTGGTGGAATTGTCATTCATGACAAGATTTTTGATGGCGCATATGGTGTTGGTGCAGAGCTTGGTCATGTACGGTTGTGTCCTGATGGGCCACAATGCTCTCTTGGTATGCCGGGATGTTTTGAAGCACTTGCAAGCGCAAGTGCAGTTGTTCGGATGGCACGGGAGACTATTGATTCTGCTATTACTGACTCTAAAGAAGTGTATGATTTGGCGAAGAATGGAAATCCAGACGCATTGGTCGTTTGGAAAGACGTTGGAAAATGGCTAGGTATGGCTGTTGGAAACTTTATCAATGAATACAACCCTGAATTTTGTCTGATCGGTGGAAACATGGCTGATGCGTGGGAGTTTTTTGCACCGACCATGATGCAAGAAGCACAACAAAATGGCTTCGCACAATTATTTGACATGGTAACAATTCAACAAGCGGCACTTGGGAATGACGCTGGTATGTTTGGTGTTGCGAAAACCGTTTTTGATCTTTAACCTCGTATGATAGAAAAAACACTTCACAACCTTGGGTGGTCTGATAAACAGATTAAAGTATATCTGACACTCCTTAAACTCGGGCCATCTCCAGTACGCACCATCGGGACTGAAGCTGGGATTAACCGCGGAACCACATATGATATTTTGAAGGCATTACGCGAAGAAGGTGTAGTCGCATACTTTCATAAAAAAACACGACAGTACTTTGTAGCTGAGGATCCAGAAAAGTTACTTACAACAGTGGATGCAAAGAAAGAAGAACTTTCACGAGCACGCACTTCACTCGAGCAAGCGATCCCGCAAATGCGATCGTTGCATGCCAGTGGTGGCCAAAAACCAGTATCAATGTTGTACGAGGGTCTTGAGGGAGTGCGGTACATTCTTAACGATGTATTAGCACGCAGTGTTGAGGCTAACGACAAATCCTATTATGCCTACTCCTCAGCTGATGTTCGATCACATTTATATTCCGCAATGCCAAAGTTTAATGACAAACGCAAGGCAAAAAATATTTCTGTGAAGGTAATTGGCTTTGAACAAGGAGAAACACATGGATTAGATGAACGTAAGACATTACACACCGCTGGCGCACCAAGTGATACGTATATGTTTATCTATGCTGGGCGTGTGGCGTATGTTTCTGCTGACGCCTCAGGTGAGCCGGTTGGAATGATTGTAGAGAATGAAGGTATTCATATGACACAAAAAAGAATTTTTGAATCACTTTGGGAGTGTTTGCCCAATAGTAACGCATAATAGTATGTTTTCAGGACCAACACTTATCCTTGATTTTGACGGCACACTGTGGGATTTTGATAGTTTTATCAGTGATATCAAGCAAAGCGGACAACGTATGGGGATCCCAGCAGAAGAAGTGCATGCGTGCTATGATCGGGCATGGTCTCATCCTGCACGTCGTAGTGGTTATGGATTCGATCGTCATGTGCAAGCACTCAGTCAGTGCACCCATCATGATGAGGTAAAATTATACGAATGGTTGCGAGCACATCATGATCGTCTTGGTGATTATGTATTTCCTGATGCTCATCTGTTTTTGCATGAGATGAAAGATGCCGGGTACAATGTTGTGCTCCTTACCCATGGTGATCCAAAATGGCAGATGGAGAAATTTCGTCATACCGGATTGGTAGATCATTTTGATGCTATTTATCCAACCCGATCACAAAAACATGATTTTTTGCATGACTGGATGAAAGATGATGGCGGACCAATGCTATTCGTGAATGATAATCCGCATGAAAATTTTGTGATTTCAGAGAGTTTTCCTACGCTTGCCCAGGCTATGCGAAAAAATCTTGCAGTGTGGGAGGAGGAGTTATATCGTAAGGTCGGCTTTCCGTACTTTTCTACACTAGACGAAATTCGTCGATATGCACACACATTCTTCGCCAGTTGATAACGTTGCGATTGTTATCCTTGCGGCGGGGAAGGGTACTCGTATGCAAAATGGAAACGGTGGAGTACCTAAAGTACTTACACCGTTGTATGGCCGTCCGTTGATTTCCCATTTATTGCATAGTATCGAATCATGTCGGGTAACTCGCCCCCCGGTGATTGTTGTTGGATACAAAGGAAATGAAGTTGCAGCAAAATTGGGAGATTACTATACGTATGTGGAGCAGAAAGAACAATTAGGGACCGGACATGCTGTTGCTTGCGCACGCGAAGAGTTGGAGGACAAGGTCGATCATGTGCTTGTGTTGTACGGTGATCACCCACATTTGCCGTGTCAGGTGATTGATGATATTTTGGATCTTCATTTTGAATACGGTAATGATGTCACCATGACCACCACGACGGTTTCTGATTTTGAAGATTGGCGTAAGCGGCTGTTGCATTACGGGCGGATTGTTCGCGGTGTTGTTGGTGAGAAAGAGAATTATGTTCAACGTATTGTAGAGTATAAGGATGCGACAGAGCAGGAGCGCGCCATTACTGAACTTAATCCCGGGTATTATTGTTTTCGGTCAACATGGTTGTGGGAGCACATTGATCAATTGCAAAATAATAATCGTTCAAACGAGTATTATCTGACTGACTTGATCGCCATGGCGATTGCTGAAGGGGTTAAAATTGGCACAAAACAAATCGAACCATTAGAAGCATTAGGGGTGAATACTATGGAGGAATTACAGGCAATGGAGCAGGTAATGCGTGAGAATGGCACTTCTAAAGTGTAGGATTATTTATTGACAAATTGAATTATAAAAAATAGCTAAATTTTAGTTATTTTTTGATTTATCCACAAAAAGTGTAGAAAAATTATTGACAAATATACCCCTCTTCGTTACAGTAGATTTGTTCTTTGAAATCACAGCCCTCCTGTAGGGGCAAAGGAGAGAGAGTATGCCCCTGCTACGAGACCAGGATCGAGTGGTGCTGCCTGCTCACAACGAGGAAGCGACCATTGGCGACATGATTGCCTATTTGCATGCCTGTGGTGTGCGCTCAGAGCAAATCGTGGTTGTCGACAGTCACAGCACTGATGAAACCGGTGCACACGCACGTCGTGCGCTTAATGGGTCGGCACACCATGTTATATCCCAAGAGCACACACTGGCACGGTACGCATCCATCATGCGTCGTACCTATGGGTTTGGTTCCCTCCCAGGAGGGAAGGGTGCGGCGATGTACGCTGGTATTGTGCATCTGATGTGCCACAAAACGCCTGATGACGCGAGAGTGGTATTCTTGGATGCTGACATCACCAACGCAGCGCAAATCCAGCTGCTCGAGACGCTACTCCAGTCATGGAAGTTGCGTCCAAATGCTCGGGTGGCCAAGTTGGCGTCTTATGATCGGGATAATCAACAGGTGGTGGCGTACTTAAATGCGCTTCCAGAACCGTATCGCGAAATCGCGTGGTTTACCTGGCCGCTTTCCGGACAACAGGCGTTTTACTTTGGTGATCTGTGTCGCGCGCCGATCCCCTGCGGGTATGGCGTGGAGCTGGGGTTACTCTCCTTCATCGTAGAGCAATACGGAGTTGAGGGGTTTTCTCAATCCTATCTTTCGAGTGCGCTTCGTGAACACGCCGCTCATCCGGTGGACGAGTACGTAGTGATGATGTACACTCGGATTTTTCTCCTGATGCAGCAGATCCTCCGATTCGGAGGACTTAACACATTAAGCCCACAGCAAATACAGGAGTGGAATGCGCACGATCGTTCCCGTCAGATTTATTTTGATGGGGGGCAACGTACGCATTTCGTGGAAGCGCTGCTTCCGCCGGCACGGTGGCTTAAAGAATACTAACGATAAACACAACGCAGTGAAGAGGACGCAACCGTGCTCTCTTTACGCATTGTAGATCAAACAATTTTTCTTCAAGATGGATCCCTATGGATAGAGTGACAGTTGGTTTTATAGGCGCTGGGTATATTGGTAAAGAACATGCCCGCGCATTTCGTCTGGTGCAGCCACTTTTTGCTGATAAGCTACACCTTGTGGGAGTGGCTGATGTGCGAGATGCAACAGCCAAAGCAATGGCAAAGGAGTTTCAGATTGAGTATGCAACCACTGATGTTGATGCACTTGTTCGCGATCCTAAGATTAATACGATCGTGATTGGTGTGCCAACGGTATATCACGAATCAATAATCGAAAAAGCAATTGCAGCCGGCAAAGTGATTTTTTGTGAAAAACCGTTTGCCATCTCTCATGCAAAAGCGAAAAAGATTCACGACCTCTTAATTAATGCAGATGTGCCTCATCAAGTGGGATTTGTATTGCGCTATGCGCCCACCTATCATGCACTTAAAGTTCTTCTTGCGTCGTGTGCTGAACAGTCACCATTGCGTCATGTGATTTTGCGTGATGACCAGATCTTTCCAATTCAAGGATTATCTCATTTTACTGACTGGAGAAGTAATCAGGCACTTGCTGGTGCTGGAGTATTGATTGAGCACGGTATTCACGACGTTGACATCATCGAGTGGTTATTTGGAAAAATTACTCGAGTACAGGCGCGCATGAGTAACCATGCTGGGTATCCCGGTGTTGAGGATTTTATTGAGGTACAATATGAAACTGATCAAGGAGTGAGTGGTACCATGACACATATTTGGCATGAGATTCCGGCGCATCAGTCAATACGACATTTTGAGATCTTTTTTCAAAAGGCGCTAGTGCGATTAGAGACATATGACCTTGATCATATTGCGGTTCGAGACGAGTCAGCATGTCATCGGTACGAACGTCCTGATTTGTTTGCCATGGTGAAAGATACACCTTTGTTCGCACCATTAGCCCACCGTGAGGATATTGTTTTTCGTTCAGACTACTATGCCTGTCAAGCATATTGGTTTGTACGAAATTTACTGGAAGGGAAGTCACTAAGTCCAACGATCATCGATGGATTACGTGCCTTTAGCATTGCTGACGCATGTTACCGTAGTGCAAAAAATGAAAATAAATGGGTAGTAGTGTGATTCTTGCTTTACCAAAGTAATTACGATACAGTAGGAATCATCTTATTACCATAGATTGAAAAATGGCGGAAAGAAGAAACTCCGCAAAGCGGAGTTTCTAGAACGATAACTGGGGAGTCATCAGTTCCGCCAAGACAATAGCACGATAATGTGCAATTGTCAAGGTAACGATCATCGTGCATTGGGTTGAACCGAAGGAGGGGCAACATGAGCAAGTGGGAGAAGGCGTGGAAAGAGCTACGCCCGGAAGACGTGGTGGTGTTGCCGGCCCTCTTCGAGGAAGGCAACATTGGTCAGACACTCGAGTACGTGATCTCTCGGGGCGTCGAGCCCAGTCAGATCGTGCTCGTGGAGAGCAACATGACCGACAAGGACGACCCGACCGTGCGCGTGGCGCGCGAGGTGGTTCACTCCTTGACCGGAACGCGCAACGCCATGCGAGTGGTGTCGCAGCGTGACATGCTGGGGCGCGGTTCCACAGTGCTGAACGTGCTGCGTGAGCAGTTTGGCCTTCCGAAGAACGAGTTCTGCGTCGGCAAGGGCGCTGCTATGTACGCGGCGGTGCTTGATCTGGTGCAGCGTGGAGTCGACTTCGACACGCGAATCTTCTTCTTGGATACCGACCTCACCCATCTGCAGAGCGCCGATCCGATCGGCAAGCTGTTGTTGGCGTGGGAAGGTGCCCCAAAAGCGCGGCTGGTCAAGTTGGGTTGGCCAGAGAACTCCGGGTTCTCAGCCGGGCTCAACTTCCTGCCCGAGCCGTACTGTCAGTTGGCACAAGTCACCTGGCCGTTGTGCGGACAGCAGGGGATTCGTCTGGGTGACATCGCCAACATGCCGCTGCCCATCGGGTGGTGCATCGAGTACGGTCTGATGGCCGGGGTTCTCGAGCGCTACGGGATCACCGCGTTTGCCGAGCATCCACTAACGGAGACGCTGCGCGAGGCCAACGGCTACCCGCAGGTCAAGTATGTGGTCATGCACACCGTGATCGGGCTCTTCGCCAGGGACATGGCCACCTCCGGTGGAGTTCAGAGTTACGGAGAGAGCACCGAAAAACTCCGAGTCCACAATCAGATGGTCAACGTGCGACAGCGGCTTATCTACGTGCCACAGGAGCCCGACCTCAAGCAGGTGACCGTGGATCCGCTGTTGCCGCCGGCTACGCAGATGCACCGTCGGCTCCAGAGGTCGATCGCGGCGTAGGGCCGGCATGCACACAACTAACACAACGCAGAAGCGACCAGGAACATCCGGTCGCTTTTGAAATTTTATAGAAAAAAGTGGTCTGTCCTCGCACCGATTAAATATTGTTCAGGATATCAATGATCCGATCTTTCTTCCGTACAATATCTTGTTCAAGTCGCACCATAGAAAGCATGCGTGCGCGGTTATGCGCTTTGCGACTTTTGTATCGGTCAGCATCCCAACCAAAATAAGAATCATCGATCGTGTCTTTTGCAAATCGAGAGGCAAGCTCCAAGGCAATCATGCGCGCACCACGATAGACGTAGTGTTGCTCATCAGTGCTCAGTGGGATCACAGACATGTACCCTCGCATTGCTGCTTCAAATCGAGCAAGTGAAAAACGATTATTTGGATCGTCTCCTTCACTGCCAACCCATGACCATAAGGCGTCACCCAAGTCAACCAACGAAGAATGTTCAATGCAGGTATCCAAATCAATCATACATACAGCAACACCATCTTTGAAAATGATATTTGAAATTTTGGGGTCGCCGTGGATTACGGTTGTGGGAAGACCAACAGGCAAGTAGGTATCCGGAAGTGTTTCTTGAATATAGGTGATTGCCTCTTTAATAAGAGGATCAGATTCAGTGGTAAGCAGTTCTTCAACATAATTACAGTACTCTGCATAAATGTCCCGTGTCTGATGAAGTTTCAGATGGTTTTGTAATTGACTTGCGTCAAAGTCCTGCATACCTTTGTGAAATTCTGCAAGCACGCGCCCAGCTTCTTGTGCCAACCCATCATCATCAAGACTTTCATATGTCTCGCCATCCATGGCGGTCATGACGCGCCATAAATGTCCATCGACATCTGTATGAAATAATTGTTCAGATGTCGTGCGGAGTAATGTCGGTGTATTGATTGATTTGATTTTAAGATGTTGGGTAACCTTTTCCATATCTTCAATTGTCTCTTTGGTGAAGATATCCCCCATGCGCTGCATAATATACGACCCAGTGGAACTGGTAATACGATAGCTAAGGTTGATAAGACCAGATGGGATTTTACTAATCTCCTGCACTACCCCTAGGTCAAAGTTGTCGATAGTTGATTTAAGTTGAGAATTCATAGAAGTCATATGTGTGCATAGTGTACCAACTTCCAGGGCTTTTGCAATAGAGCGCACTCACGTGTAGACTAGGGGTATATGGAAACGATTTTAGACCTTCATGTCCACTCAAAATACTCTCGCGCGTGTAGCAAATTCCTTGAACTTCCACAAATTGCCAAGACGTGTGCTATTCGGGGGATAGATGTGATCGCAACTGGAGATTTTACTCACCCGGCGTGGTTTGCCGCAATCAAGGAGGAATTACACGAGACTGCCCAAGGTATCTTTCAACTTAAAAGCGGGGAAAGTCAGACGCGATTTATTTTGGGGACTGAAGTCGCATGTATTTACAAAGACAAAGATCAAGTTCGGCGCGTGCACTTACTTATTTTTATGCCGTCAATTGACGCAGTGGCTAAGTTGAATCATGTACTTGAAGTTGAACGAGGAAAAAACATTCGATCAGATGGGCGTCCCATCTTAGGTATTCCTGCAAAAGAGTTACTTGAGATCATACTTGAGATTGATCCACGGAGTGTCATGATTCCAGCACATGCGTGGACACCGTGGTTTGCAATTTTTGGTTCCAAGTCTGGGTATGATTCTTTGCAAGAATGTTTTGAAGATTTAACCCCGCATATCCGTGCAATTGAAACCGGTCTTTCGAGTGACCCGGCAATGAATTGGCGGTTGAGTGCGCTTGATGATATTACATTAATTTCAAATTCAGATGCGCATTCACTTGAGAAGTTAGGACGTGAAGCAAACGTGTTGGCGTTTGCAAACCCAGAAGCGATTACGTACGACGAGATCATGCGCATTATTCAAGAGAAAGACAAAGAAAAGTTTTTGTACACAATTGAGTTTTTCCCCGAAGAAGGAAAGTATCATTGTGATGGTCATCGTGATTGTGATTTTTGGAGCTATCCTGAAGTTACGCAGAAAAATCAAGGACGATGTCCTACGTGTGGACGTGGGGTTACGGTCGGTGTGCTCAATCGTGTGGCAGAACTTGCTGATCGTCCGCGTGATCATTTTACGAAAACGCCGGAGTTCGGGATTCCATTTAAATCAATTATTCCTCTTCGTGAGATCATTGCGAATGCTGTGCAAAAAGGTGTTGGAACAAAAACCGTTGCTACTGAATATGATACTCTTACACATAATCTGGGGAGCGAGTTTTCAATTTTGTTGCATACAAAACGTGCTGACATCGCAGCAGTTGCTCTGCCAGAAGTAGTAGAAGGAATTATGCGTGTTCGTGCTGGGCGCGTGCATATTATTCCAGGATATGATGGTGTGTTTGGTAAGATTAATGTTTTTACTGAGGATGAGCATCGTGGACATCAGCAAGGAGCATTATTGTAGATTAGCGATTTGGTTACAAATTAAAAAATACCCCCGAAAACCGGGGGTATTTTCTTTTAAAGAACAATTAGCTTCGCTTGCGACGAGTTGTCTTTCGACGAGTCGTGCGGCGAGCTGGTTTACGCTTAGCTACCTTACGTTTCGCAGGCTTACGCTTTGCAGTTTTGCGCTTAGCTGGCTTTCGCTTTGCTACTTTACGCTTCGCTGGTTTGCGTTTTGCCGTCTTGCGTTTCGCTGGTTTACGCTTAGCTACCTTACGTTTCGCAGGCTTACGCTTTGCAGTTTTGCGCTTAGCTGGCTTTCGCTTTGCTACTTTACGCTTCGCTGGTTTGCGTTTTGCCGTCTTGCGTTTCGCTGGTTTACGCTTAGCCGCTGTCTTACGAGCAGGTTTGCGTTTTGCAGGCTTACGACGAGTTGCACGTTTGCGTGCTGGCATAGTATCACCCCCTTCTATGTTTGGATAAAAAGTTTTTAAAAACTTTTGAAGAAAAAATTTCCAAGCATGGAATAAATTTTTTCTTCTGCACACATTATACAGAAAACATTTTTGTTTTAGAACAGAAAAAAGTTTTTTGTCAATGTGTCACATAACTTTTGTGGATAAGTTTTTGTAAAAAGTTTTTACTCAATTGCAAAAATGTTTTATTCGATTTGCAATGTCGGGTAAGCAAATCTCCTAAAACATTTTTGCAATCACGTACATACTTTTTTTGTAAAATACAAAAGGGTGAACTGTTGCGACAATTACTTTAACCGACTGTAGTAATTGGAGTAACAATTCACCCGACCAGTGGGCGATACAAGAATCGAACTTGTGACCTCAGCAATGTCAATGCTGCGCTCTAACCAACTGAGCTAACCGCCCTATACATCATCAGGTCCAAAAAGTGTTTACACACTACCAGCCTACAAAGACATCGTCAACATACTCTTGACGAAGCACATGTATTTTTGTAATGTGTGTTGCACAAGTACTCCGGCGTAGCTCAGTGGTAGAAGCACTCCCTTGGTAAGGGAGGGGTCGTAGGTTCGAATCCTGCCGCCGGTGCTGGCTCAGACATGTAACGTGTCCGAGCCTTTTTTAATGTTTGTGATTAGCAGCCGGAACCTTTCGTGTCTTTTCATTTTGTAAAAAGTGAGCGGCAAATAATGTGGTGATCGGCACGGCAAGAATCAAGGCAATTGATCCGATGATGGTTCGGATGAACTCTTCTGCAACCAGCTCCCCGTTGAGTGTGAGCCATAAAGGTACATGTTCATTTACTGAAAACAGAATAAAGAGCGGTAGCGATGCTCCGGCATATGCCAATACAAGCGTATTTACTAATGATGCAATATGTTCTCGGCCAACAATCAGTCCACGGCGATACAATTCTTTCTTTGAAAGATTGGGATTTGCCTGACGAAGCTCGCCAACCACTGCAGTCTGTGCAGTGGTAATGTCATCAAGCACCCCAAGCGTACCAATTACAATTCCAGCAAGAAGGAGTCCGCGCAAATTGATGTGCGCAAGATTTCCCATTTGTAAAAAGAATGCGTCTTCAGAACCTTTGCCAAACAAACTTGCAAACTCTACAAACCATTGTGAGAAGCCGAGTGCAATAGCAAGAGTAACTAGTGTGCTCAGTAGTGCAATTGCGGTTCGTTTGGTAAAGCCGTGCGCAATAAATAATGAAACAGTGGCAATAATTGTGACACCGATTGAGGTAATCACCAGTGGATCACCGCCATCAATAATTTTCGGAACGATAAAGGCAACCAGGATCCAAATACTAAAGATCAAACCAACAATTGCACCAACACCTTTACGTCGCGCAAAGAATATTGCCAGCACGACAAAGATCAGAAAGATGATGGTAAGCGGCCAAAGACGAAAATGATCGTGTACATAGTAATCCGCTCCACCATCGACAGTGTAGATTTTAATAAGTACTATTGTGTCACCAGGTGAGACCTTTTGATAATCATCGATCGTCACTACTCCACCGTTGGTAGTGGTGATATGATTTCCTTTTTCTTTGCCATTGAGAATTTCTGCGAGCACTAACTGAATTTCTTCTACTATTCCTGGAGATATTTCAACCGTATCTTCTTTAAGAACCTCGATGACCTTGGCACGATAAAATTCTTCAGGGGGTATATCAGTCGGATCAAAAAAATCTGATGCACTCTCTGTTAGAGTTTCATCAGATATCTCTTGTGCGTGGACAGGGACGATAAGTGTGGTTGCCAATAGGCCAACCATTAGGAGGAGAACCGCGCGTTTTTTCCAATGAATAAATTGCATGTTGTGGACGCACTATGACAACGCTCACTTTGCTCGCTAGCTGTTCGCTTCGCTCACAGGCGAACCTGGAATAATTACGGTGGGCGCACTGGGACTCGAACCCAGGACCGTTTGCTTAAGAGGCAACTGCTCTACCAGCTGAGCTATGCACCCGTAAGGAGTAAATGAAAATGCTTGCATTTTTTTTGCGACTGCAGGGCAATAGTAACAACGTTGCTATGCACCCAGGCAGATAATACAAGATTGTCTCTTCCTTGACAAGGGGGTGTGCAGTCAAAAATCAAAGATAATAAAAAAGTTGCTAACGACGGGTAAAGCAACTTTTTTATTATCTTTGTGATTGTGCCTGCGGAGGGAATCGAACCCCCATTCCTGGTTCCGAAGACCAGTGTCCTATCCGTTGAACGACGCAGGCGCTTCCTCCTTTCTTTCTAAATCTTCTTTTTTGGGTCGCGTTTAATCACAGTTACTTCTGGCCCTTTCCATCCTTTTACTTGTAGCGCCGCTTCTGCAGCCGCAGTCTGTGCTTCTTGTTTGCTTGTTCCTTCTCCAGTTGCGACTAACTCTTTATCCAAAAAGACTCCAATTTTGAATTGTTTTTCGTGATCAGGGCCATCTTCTTCAAGTACCTTGTATGTTGGTGTAATACTAATCTTTTCTTGTGCTGCTTCTTGGAATCGAGATTTTGCATCCATAAATAGTCCGTTATCCAAAATATCATCCAGCTTACTAATCATGTATTTATGAATGAATTTTTCCGCTGCTTTATATCCTTGATCCAAATGGATCGCGCCAATGATTGCTTCAACCGCATTGGCCAAAATATAATCCCGTGCTTTTGGATTTTGATCTTTTGCCTCACCATGCGAGAGATACATCAGCGGCTCAAGATCAATCTCTTTGGCAACGGCTGCTAACATTTTGGCATTCACCAGCGCCGCGCGCCAGTTGGTCAACTCGCCTTCTGGATTGCTAAATGATGCATACAAAAATTCAGTCACTACGAGCTCCAGTACCGCGTCACCTAAAAATTCTAAACGCTCATTATGATCCAATTCAAACTCTTTGTTTTCATTTAAGTAACTCCGGTGAACAACGGCCTGTTGTAGAATTTTCTTATCAGAAAATGTAACCCCAATTGTTTTTTCAAACGTACTAAAGTCTTTATCATTCATACTATTTATTTTCTAACTCGTTCTTCATTTTTTTATACATCGCCCCAAGCACACCATTGACGAATTTTCCAGATGAAGGGCCGCCAAATGTTTTGGCAAGCTCGATTGCTTCGTTGATCGCCACTTTGGGTGGGATATTGGTATCAAGAACTAACTCATATACCCCAATACGCAAAATTGCGCGATCAACACCCATAATCTGATCAATCGGCCAATCAGGTGCGTATTGCGCAATGTATTCATCAACCTTCGTAATGTTGTCAACTACGCCGTTTACAATACTTTCAATAAAACCGTCATTTTTGATGTTTGCGGCGAATTCTTTTTTGGTACGTTCAATGATTGCCGGTAAAATCGCTGAGGGTTTACCATTGAAGTCCCATTGATAGAGCGTTTGCATCGCAATCGCCCGAGCAAGATGACGTGATGCCATAGAGAAAGAACATTAGATGCCTCTTAAGATGAGGCGTAAAGAACAAAATAGGTTACGCAGATTTTGCCAAAACTTTGCGGCCTTTGTATGTGCCACAAAATCCACACGCCACATGCGGTTGCACAGGTTTTTTGCATTGTGCACATGCTTTGAGCGCTTTTGGCTTAATTGCTTGATGTGATCGGCGTCGTGCGCCACGTCCATGGGTCTGTCGCTGTGTTGGTACTGACATAGTTTTTAGTTTTACGTGCCTTACTATAGCGGATATAGCCTATTTTGGCAATAGAAGGAGGTGTTTCATTAGAATTGTTATATTTTTCTTTAATTTAGCTAATTTTAAGTATATTACACTTGACAACCATTGTTGATAGTGGTAGGGTGTAGTTTGGCTTCCTTGCTTGGCACGGTGCCTCGCAAAAACGAAGGAGGGACGCCATGATCAACTGTACGCGTATTGCGTTGGCCGCGGCGCTCTTGCCGCTGTTTTTCCTCACCATCTCCTCGGGGTGCAAGAAGGACGCCCCGAAAGTGGTGGAGCCCGAGCGTAACCTCGTGACCATGCAGGCGGATCCGATGATCATCACGGATCCGCTCGTCGGGGTCGGGGATCCGTGCCAGTACAACGAGGACTGCCGCCCCGGTTGGCTGGTGTGCCACACCAACACCGAGGGCGACAGGCCGGCCGTGTGCGTGCATCCCGATACGTCGGAGATGATCGGCCACGGGAATCTGTGCACGATGCACAAGGACTGCTTCTCCTCGGTCTGGGGCCACTTCTGCAAGACTGCACAGAACAGTGGTCTCGATCACGGGTTCTGCCAGGAGTGCATCCAGAAGGACACCAACAACGATGGTGTCGAGGAGGGCTGCACCCCGAGCAAGCCACGGTGTGGCTGGGGCATCTTCGGCGGCGCTGGCGATCCGAACCGCAGCTACTACTACTGCACCACGGCGCTCGCGGCGGACTGATCAACGCCCACAACTCATCATACAACCACACACCGCCAGGGAACGTCCCGGCGGTGTTGTGATTTTGGCTTGTTTTATGAAAACGTTTTTATACAACGGTCACACTTGCGACAGTATCTCCGTTAGCTTTAAATCGCATCAATCGAACTCCTTGAGTTGCACGACCAAGCTCAGAGATTGCTGAAACCTCAAGACGAATGACCTGCCCTTTATTTGAGATGATAATAATGTCTTTTTCAGAATCGCTAGGCACGACACGTCCGGTAACAATCTTTCCAGTCTTGGTGCTCACATTTGCTGTCTTTGTTCCAGAACCACCACGGGACTGCACTCGATACTCGGTCAAGTCGGTGCGTTTACCATATCCATTTTCCATGATCACAAACAATTGGTACTCACCTTTTTTGAGCTTGCTTGGTACTACATCCATTCCCACGATCTGATCACCTTCTTTCAAACGCATTGCGCGCACACCAGCAGCAGTACGTCCCATAGCGCGGATGCCTTTTTCTTCAAATCGCACGGATTGGCCATTGGCTGAAACCAGTACAACTTCATCTTTACCAGTGGTTGCACGAACCCAACGCAACTCATCATCGTCTTTAAGGGTGATGGCAATAAGCCCGGTGCGACGAACGTTCGCCAAATGTTTGCGATCAATCTTTTTCATGGTGCCATTTTTGGTCACCATAATGATAAATTGTTTATCATCACCAACAGCAGTTTCATCATCCTGTTTTGTGCCTTTGCCAGCTTTCATTGCAAGTACCGCAGTCACTTTTTCATTTTGTGAAAGTTGCAAGAAGTTTACCAATGCTTGCCCGCGAGCGGTGCGTGACGATTCCGGGATGTCGTATGCTTTGGTTTGGAATACGCGTCCACGACTGGTAAAGAATAGCAGATCAGCATGGGTAGTGGTGGAGAGCATGCGCTCGACCGTGTCCTCTTCTTTAGTGGAAAGTCCGATTACTCCTTTACCGCCACGACGTTGTTTCTTAAAGGTATCCGGTGTGAGTCGTTTGATGTAATTATCGCGTGTGATCATCAAAATCGTGTCTTCATTTGGAATCAAATCTTCTGATGAAAATTCTTTTACCCCGTGTTTGATGATTTGTGTGCGTCGCTCGGTTGCGTACTTTTCAGAAATCGCCACCACTTCATCCTTAATAATTTGACGCATCTTTTTGATTGATTTCAAAATGCCTTCTAGCTCCTTGATCAGTTTACGTTTTTCTTTCAGTTCATTCTCGATCCTCATGCGCTCCAAGTTTGCCAACTGTTGTAAGCGCATTTCCAAAATCGCATTTGCTTGAATCTCGGTAAGTTTAAACTTTTTCATCAAATTTGTTCGCGCTTCATCACGGTCTTTTGATTTTTTGATCACTTTAATCACGGCGTCAATGTTGTTGAGTGCAATATGCAGCCCTTCTAAAATATGTGCACGCGCTTTCGCTTTTGCCAGATCGTGCTCAGTGCGGCGGCGCACCACTTCTTCACGATGCTTCACATATTCTTCCAAAACCATCTTGAGGTTCAACACGCGTGGCTGAATCCCGTCAATAAGTGCAATCATGTTGACGTGGAAACTGGTTTGCAGCTGGGTTAATTTAAAGAGTTGATTCAAAATCTTTTTTGGATACCCATCCTTTTTAAGCTCAATGACAATACGTACCCCGTCCTTGTTTGACTCATCACGTAAATCTTTAATACCATCGATCTTTTTGTCTTTGACGAGCTCGGCGATTTTAGCAATCAGGTTTGCTTTGTTGACCAGATATGGCACCTCGCTCACCACGATCATAAAGTTGCCTTTGTTGTCTTCAACAATTTCGGTCTTGGCGCGCAGTACAATACCCCCACGACCGGTCATATAGGTTGCTTCGATGTCCTTAGTATTGTAAATAATTCCACCGGTTGGGAAGTCTGGACCTTTCAGATGCTCCATGAGTTCTGGAATGGTCGCTTTAGGATCATCAATTAAATGCACTACGGCATTACACACTTCACCTAAGTTATGCGGTGGGATATTAGTGGCCATACCGACCGCAATTCCCATTGAGCCATTGACCAGTAGATTAGGAACTGCACCAGGTAACACACGCGGTTCTTTTTGCGTGCCATCGTAGTTAGGAGAAAAATCTACCGTCTCCTTTTCAATATCAACTAACAGTTGCTCAGCGATTGAGGCAAGCTTTGCCTCGGTGTATCGCATGGCAGCAGCTGAGTCTCCGTCCATTGATCCAAAGTTTCCTTGCCCAGTAATAAGCGGATCGCGCATGGAAAAATCCTGCGCCAAGCGGACTAGCGTGTCATATACTGCACTGTCGCCGTGGGGGTGGTACTTACCAAGTACTTCACCAACTACGGTTGCTGATTTTCGGAATTTGGCATTCGCGCGCAAGCCCAATTGCCACATGGCAAACAAAATACGACGATGTACTGGCTTAAGTCCGTCGCGTACATCAGGCAGGGCACGCGCCACAATCACACTCATGGCATAATCCAAATAGGATTGTTCCATTTCTTTAACAATCGTGCGTTCTTCAATTTTACCAATAAAGTCTTTTTCGGCCTGTTGTTCTGCCATACAGTTTAGTTTTGGTTTTCAAGTTTTTCTTTGAGTTTAATTACGGTGAGCTGGTCGTTGGTTTCTTCGATTGATCGAATTTGTGCATTGAGGGTTTCTGCTTGAAAGAGCTCTTGGTCTACTTGAAGATCTGCGTATGCTTTTTGAATTGGTTTTGCAGGTTCTGGTCGTACGCGAGTACCAAATTCAAGTACCGCATAGCCAATTAAGCCAATGATCAGTATCGCCGCGACCACGAGGATGCCAAACATGCGTTTGTCTTCGGGGTGTGTTGAGGAAAAGAACATAAAGGCGGGGTTATGGAGTGAGTACAATAGTTTGCATGGAATCACTTGGCAAATCTTGTTTGCGCAGGCGTACGCGGTTTTCTGGTTCAACAGACGTTGCGCCAAGTTCTTTGAGGAATTTGGTATTGCTGTCAAAGTTTTTGCCGCTCTTGCCGCTCTTGTAGCAAATCGGAATCACCATCCGTGGTTCGATCTGCGTTACCATCTTGCCGGCGTTTTCTGGAAAGAGCACATCATGTCCGCCGACTGGGATAAGTAACACATCAATGCTGTCCAGTTCACCAACCAGCTCATCAGTAAGTGCTTTTTTCATCATCCCAAGGTGGGCGAATGTTACCCCCTCAACTGAGAACCGGTATACCACTGGCGCGTTTTTGCTTTCTGGGTTCGCAAATCCAAACACCGATACGCTTGCCGTCTCATACTCGCCCGGCTTGCTGATCACATAGGGGTCTTTTTGAAAGGTGATCGTATCTTTCTCCCCTCGGGTAAGTAGTACGACTTGAGTTGCCAAACTTTTTGGCATATCCTCACCTTTGACTTTGTAAGGATCAATTAATAATACGGCACTTTCGCCGTGAGATTTGTATTCAATTTTAACGGCACTTTGGCCAAGCCAAGAGATAAACATAGGGTATATTTCATCAGAAGTATAGCGAAAAATAGGGGTTTGGTCAACTGGATTGAACAGTAATTTCAGGTCATTTTGCTGCCTTGACGAAATGCCCCTTCTTCTATATACTATTGCTACCCATTTAGTACGCCGTTGGGTCGGCACTCCGCTTGCGGGGATAATCTTCTCAGATATGGTAGAGGATACAACAAAAACAAATAGTCAGGTTCAAACTGGCGAATTTGCAAAATTATTAGAAGAGTACTTTAGCTCCATTCCCAGTGTCGGTGACACAGTAAAGGGAAAGGTGCTTTCTGTTTCTAAGGGGGAAGTTCGAGTGGATGTTGAAGGGCTTGCTGCTGGTGTTATTCGCGGTCGCGAGTTATTTAATGAATCAACTGAATATGCCAACATCGCTTCAGGAGATGAAGTAGAAGCAACGGTTGTTGAAGTTGAAAACGAAAATGGTGAGATGGAATTGTCATTCCGTGTTGCTGGTCATGCGCGCGCATGGGAAAATATCATCGGCCTTAATACTTCTGGCGAAGTGGTAGACATTAAAGTTTTAGACGCCAACAAAGGTGGACTCATGGTGCAATACGATGCATTGCGTGGGTTCTTGCCGGTGTCCCAGTTGTCACCTGATCATTACCCACGGGTTCCCGGTGGAGACAAACAAAAGATTTTGGAACGATTGAAGGAGTATGCCGGACAAACATTTCGCGCCAAAGTTTTGGATGTCAATCAAAAAGAAGAAAAGATTATCTTTTCTGAAAAAGCAGTGTGGGAGGATGAGCAAAAATCAATCATCAGTGCATACAATGTTGGTGATCTTGTCGAAGGAAGTATTAGCGCACTCACCAGTTTTGGCGCGTTTGTAAAGTTTGGTGAGCTCGAGGGGTTGGTGCACATTAGCGAGCTTGCGTGGCAGCGCATTGACCATCCGCGAGATGTGGTGAAGACCGGTCAGGAAGTAAAAGCTAAGATTATTCAAATTGATGGATCAAAGATTTTCTTGTCCATGAAACAATTGATGGAAGATCCATGGGTTGAGGTAGCGAAGAAGTATGCCGTGGGAGATAAGGTTCAAGGAAAGGTGCTCAAGGTAAATCCGTTTGGTCTGTTTGTTGAACTTGATAATGACATCCATGGATTGGCTCATGTGAGTGAACTTTCTGACACACCGATTGAAATTAAAGAATTTGCACAGCCGGGTGATACGCTTGAGTTTGAGATTGTGAATATTGAACCGGCAGAACACCGACTTGGATTGCGTATCCCAGGAGTAACGGGGCGCAGTGCGCAAGAAGAAGCTCAGCCAGAAGCGCCAAAAGAAGAAGAGGCTCCTGCGCCAGAAACGCAAGAGCCGGCACCTGTTGCAGCGCAAGAAGAAGTTCCGGCAGTATCAGAAGCAGAGGCTCCGGTTGAGACTCCAGCAGAAGTATCAACTGAATAATTATGAAGAATTTATTCAAAAACATTGGAATTACCCTTCTCGTGTTGATTGTTATCATGAGCGTGTTTCAGTTTGCGAATTTTGGTAAAGCAGAGCCTGAGGAGATTGGGATCGAAACACTGGTAAGCGAGATTCGTGAAGACCGGGTGGAGGAGATTTTGGTTGAAGGTTCAAGTCTCACGGTTACGCGTCGTGATGACAACCCTGATGATGATCAAACTCCGGTGCCACAAGTGCTGAGTAAAGAGCCGGGGGAGAAGCTTTCTGACCTTTTGGCCAACTATGGTGTCACTGCTGAGGAATTGTTGCGGTTTAAAACCACGGTGCAAAGTGAATCAGGACTGCGGTTTTGGTTACGTAGCGTGATTTTACCCTTCTTGGGGCCATTGCTGCTTATCTTCATTCTTATCTTCTTCCTTTCCCGACAAGTACAAGGAGCAAACTCTCGTGCCATGATGTTTGGAAAGTCTACTGCACGTGAGCAAGCACAAGATGCAAAAAACAAAGTAACGTTTGCTGATGTTGCTGGAATGAAAGAGGCAAAAGAAGAGCTGGATGAGATTGTTGATTTCTTGAAGAACCCAAAGCGTTTTACTGACATGGGGGCAAAGATTCCAAAAGGAGTGTTGCTCATGGGGAAACCAGGAACCGGTAAAACATTATTGTCAAAAGCCGTAGCTGGTGAGGCAAATGTTCCATTTTTCCACATGTCTGGCTCTGAGTTTGTAGAGATGTTTGTTGGTGTGGGAGCATCACGGGTTCGTGATTTGTTTTCTAAGGCCAAAAAAGCAGCGCCGGCAATCGTGTTTATTGATGAGATTGATGCGGTTGGTCGTCGTCGTGGAGCAGGGCTTGGTGGATCTCATGATGAGCGTGAACAAACCTTAAACCAAATCTTGGTGGAGATGGATGGATTCGATCCCAACATCGGCGTGATTGTGATTGCGGCAACCAACCGTCCTGATGTGCTTGACCCAGCGCTGTTACGTCCAGGGCGATTTGATCGTCGCGTAACGGTTGCTCCTCCAAACATTAATGACCGTGAAGAGATTCTCAAGATTCATGCCAAGAAAAAACCACTTGATGAAAAAGTTGATCTGCGAAAGGTGGCAGAGCGTACTCCTGGATTCACTGGGGCTGATCTTGCAAATTTAATGAACGAAGCAGCGATTTCAACGGTTCGTCAGGACAAAAAGTCAATTAGCATCAAATCTATCTTAAGCAGTATTGAAAAGGTACTCCTTGGGCCAGAACGCAAAAGTTATGTGATCTCAGATAAAGAGCGCAAAATCACTGCGTATCATGAGGCTGGTCATGCGGTTGTTGGATTCTTTAGTGAACATGCCGATCCGGTTCGTAAAGTGTCAATTATTGCGCGTGGTCATGCCGGTGGATATACGCTGAAGATGCCAACAGAGGATAAGCACTTTCATACCAAAGCAGAGTTTTATGATGATATCGCTATTGCGCTTGGTGGGTATGTAATCGAGAAGATGATCTTTGGTGAGGATCATATCTCCACCGGGCCATCAAGCGATTTGCGCAGCGCAACTCGCCTCGCACGTTCGATTGTCATGGATTATGGTATGAGCGATGCGCTTGGTCCTCGCACGTATGGGCAAAGTCAGGACATGATTTTCTTGGGTAAAGAAATTCACGAGCAGCGTGATTATAGTGAGGATATCGCGCAAAAGATTGATGCTGAGGTGCGAGAGATTCTTGAAGAAGGAAAGCGACGAGCGGCTAAGATTTTGAGTGAGCAGCGAGAGAAGGTAGATGCATTGGTTGCGCGCTTGCTTGAGGTTGAGAATGTTGAGCAAGAAGAATTTGAGCAAATCATGAAAGGTGAACTTACTTTTACGCTTCCTCCCCAAACATCTGAAGGCGAAAAGAAATCATCAGATAAAGAATCAGCGCAGGAATAAGTAATCGTTGATTCGCAGAATACGAACAGCTTCGCGGTCCTCGCGAAGCTGTTGTGTTGTCGGTTGAGATTAGTGCGGGCGCTGTAGCGGCGGGCCGTTGGTGAGAAAGGTGAGCTCGCCGTCGCGATCAATACTTGCAAGCCTCACCCAGGTGATCGTCTTGTCTTTCTTGGCGCGGGTGGGGATGAGTGTCCCTCCCAAGCGAAGGTAAACGACCATGCGAGCCATACGCAAGCGCTCCGGTGTTACGTCCTCCTTGGTGAGCATCTCCCACAGTCCGCCCTCGCCGATTCGGTAGCCGTAGAGCAGTTCGTGGATGGTGTGATCACCAAACGACACGATCCCTTCTGAGCGCCAGATGATCACATCGCCATCAGCGATCACGATCAGTTTTCCGACGTGCATGATCCTCCTTTGCGTCGTGTTGTTTGAGGTCATCTTACGCCCTCAGGCGAGCTTGTCAATATAGGTTGGGCACATCAGGATATGGTATACTGACGCTACATGATTTTTTAATCACAAGGGGGTATGAAAGGAAAAAAACCATTGTACATATCAGTGTGTAAAGACGCATGGCGTTTTACGTGGCACCATCCGTTGTTGTGGCTGTTTGGGTTATTTGCGGTAGCAGTGGGGCACACCGGCGTTCTCGAGATTATTGGAAGTCTGACAGACAAAATTAGTGGAAATGTACTTTCGGCTGCAGTACCAGCTTCACCGGTCACCTCCATCATCATTCCAACAGTTTTTGGCTCGAAGCTTTTAGGTTCACTGGGCAATGGGTTGCTCGCGATTGTCGGCCTTGGGCTTGCAATTTTAATTATTGTTGCGGCGGTTGGTTCGACCGGTGCGCTCATTCACGCAGCGAAACGATTTAAGCGCAAAAAAGGAGAACCACTGAAAACATCATGGCACCACGGTATTATTCATTTTTGGCCGGTGTTTTGGGTGAATGTGCTAAAGAAACTCAGTCTGGTGATTTTGGTATGGGTAGTTGGTATTCCACTGGTAAGCCTAATCGCTGATGGATATACCTCAGCACAAGCACTGCTTTTTATCGTGCTGTTCTTAGTAGCCATTGCCGCAGGATTAGTCATTTCATTCTTAGCAAACTTTGCTTCGATGTATGTGGTTCTTGAGGACGAGCATATTGGCCGTGCTCTTGTTGACGCGTGGAAACTGTTTTGGAAAAATGGGCTCGTCTCATTTGAGATGGCATTGCTGATTCTGTTTATCGAACTTATCGTGTATGCGATTGCACTTGCTGGATACTCGATTTTGTTTATCCCGTATGGATTTTTCACTGCCACAGCTCAAGCACTTGATCTCAAAGCATTGTGGATTATTGGGTTATTGTTATCTAAAGTGTTTGGCGCGTTATTCATTCTATGGATTGGGAGTGTGTTTAGTACCTTTAGTATTAGCGCCTGGACTATCTTATATACGCGTTTGCGATCACCAAAAGAAAAAATTACCAGTGTCACTCGACGACTATTGCGATTGACGTTTGGTAAGTAAATACGTCTATGGCTGATGAGCAGGATACACAATCCAACCGTCCCAAGCTCCAAGTGCAACAACAAGGAGTCGCCGAAAAGTTTGCACAGAAGATGCAGAAAATGGCACAGGATACGACCGAGCAATTGGCGGCACAAAAGGCCGCTTCTTTAGGCCTGGAGTATATTGATTTACGACGGTTCCCGGTTTCGCCCGAGGCACTTAAGATGATTGATGAGGCTAACGCCAAGGAAATGCAAGTGGTCGCATTTTATCGAGACCCTGATTCGTTTCGAATTGCTGCGGTTAATCCTGATGCCCCGGAAATCAAAGAGTTACTGTATCAACTTGAAGAGCGCCATCATAGTAAAGGAGGAATGTATGTGATGTCTGCGCAATCACTTGAAAAGGTGCTGGTGCTATATAACACCATTCCAAAAATTAAAGAGGTTTCTCATGACGTCAAGATTGACGAAGATATGATGAAGCGTTTTCGTGAGGAAATCACCTCTTTTGAGAAGTTGCAAGGCAAGGTCAATGAGGTGAATGTTACAGATTTTGTTGCAGTAGTATTAGCCTCAGCAGTTAATATGAATGCGTCTGATGTGCATATCGAAGCAGAAAAAGATGGTATTGCTGTTCGCCTTCGTCTTGATGGTATTTTGCAAGAAGCAGCAACGGTCGAGCGTGAACGATGGCATCGGATTGTTTCTCGGATCAAGCTGTTGTCTGGGCTCAAAATTAATATTACGGACAAACCACAAGATGGCCGATATACTATTTTGATTGATGGACAAGAAATTGATGTACGTGTTTCCACTATTCCGACTGCATTTGGCGAATCAGTGGTAATGCGATTATTACGGCCACTCACCGAAGGGATGGCACTGGAAAGCATGGGAGTTACTGATCAAGCGCTTGTGAATTTACAAACAGCAGTAGCACGTCCAAATGGAATGATCATTACCACCGGTCCAACTGGGTCCGGTAAAACCACGACGTTATATACGATTTTGCGTCACCTTAATCAACCCGATGTCAAGATTATTACGTTGGAAGATCCAATCGAATATAAACTGGAAGGGATTTCGCAAAGTCAGATCGATGGGACACAAGGGTACACGTTTGCTAAAGGGTTGCGTTCGATTTTGCGTCAAGACCCGGACATCGTACTAGTTGGAGAAATTCGTGATCTGGAAACCGCAGAAATTGCAATTCAAGCGTCACTTACCGGACATTTGTTGCTCTCCACGATTCATACCAATAGCGCGCCGGGGGCGATTGCGCGTTTTGTTTCCATGGGAGTAAAATCCTTTTTATTATCTCCCGCGCTGAATTTGATTATGGGCCAGCGGTTGGTGCGTCGACTTTGTGAGCAGTGTAAACAGCCAACCACACCAACGCCAGAGCAGCTTGAAAAAGTAAATCAAATGATCAGTGAGATTAATCCTGCAAGCGGTGTACAGGTCGATATCGATGGTGCCACGTGGTTCACATCAACTGAGAAGGGGTGTGAGACGTGTGATGGCATTGGATATAAAGGACGCATGGGAATTTTTGAAGTCATGGTGATGAGCGATGCCGTTAAAGATGCCATTACCAACAATGATGTTGCTGAACATCATTTGATGCAGATCGCCATTGCTGATGGAATGGTTCCTATGGTTACAGATGGTGTGGTAAAAGCAAGCAAAGGAATTACCTCGCTTGATGAAGTGTTCCGTGTCGCAGTATAATAGAGAAAATTAGGAGGAAATATGCCAACAGCTAAGAAGTCGACAACTAAAAAGAAACCAAGTGGTGCAAAGAAGAAAGCTACAAGTGCCAAGCGTGGTGTAAAGAAGACGACCGCGACAAAGGTCAGCACCACACGCAAGCGAGCGGTACGTAAGCCGGCAGCAAAAGCTCCGGTTGCAAGCCCACGTAAGACTGTAGTTTTGCAAACCATGAGTGATGGGGCGTTTATCCATAATGAGTCACCTCAGGTTGGCATGTATCGCAAAATCGCCGTTGGCTTTTTTGTGTTAACTGTCGTGTTGTTTGCAGCGATCTTTTTTACGTCAGTCCGTCGTGCGACCATTACGCTCAGTTATATTCCTGAGCTGTTTACCTACGCCGATGTGATTCAGTTGGCGCCTGAGCGTGTGGACGAAAAGACGATCGCCGGCACTGTGGAGGTTCGCGAAGTGGTGTTAAGTAATCGGTATGCGCCACAAGGTCGTGAGCAGGTTGAAGTACCGGTGAGCGGAACTGTTACCATTATTAACAACCACACCAAAGATCAACCATTGGTGAAGACAACGCGCTTGTTGTCTCCGGATGGTAAGTTATATCGTTTGAGTAATGGAGTGGTGGTACCGGCAGGGGGTGAGGTTACTGATGTGGAAATCTATGCTGATCAGGATGGTGATGAATTTGCAATCGATCCTACCGAATTTACGATTCCAGGGTTGTGGGAGCCACTGCAAAAAAAGATCTATGCCAAAAATACTGAACCGTTTATTGGTGGCTTGATTGAGCGTGGCGTGATTGCAGCGCAAGACATGCAAGATGCAGAATCAGATATGCGTGAGCAGCTGGTCAGTTATGCTACCGGCCTTATTGAGCAAGAAGAAGTGGAGGCACAATCACACCTTGATACATTTATTGTAACGCTGGATTCACTGAGCATTGAGCGCAGTGCCGAGATTGGTGACGAAGTGCAAGAATTGACGTTGAAAGGTAAGGCAAATGCCGTTGTGGTTCGATATCAAAAAGAAGAACTCCAAGAGTTGGTACGCGCACAGCTTAATCAAGAGGCAATTCCTGAGTATCTCCAGCTTGGGTATGATCCAAGTCTGCTTACGGTTCGTGTGGAGTCATATGATTTAGAAACCGGCCGCGCACAATTGTCATTATTTGAACAAATGCCAAAGGTATTGGTTGAATCATCACCTCAGTTTTCAGTGGAGCAATTTTTTGGCAAAAGTCAGTTTAGTATTATCCAAGATGTGGAGTTGTTAGATGGTATTGATCATATTGGGGTGCAAGTGGAGTTTTTCCCATACTGGGTGCATAAAGTACCGAAAGTTGGCGGAACCGTTGGTGTGACGATCGAGCAGATTCCATTTGATGAAGAAGATACAATGTCGTCAAGCACAGTAGAGGCACCGTTGCTGTAGCAATGCGTTGACGCAAGAGTCAAAAATAGTGTACGGTGAGTACCGTACACTTTGTCTTTATCAGTATGAAAGAATCATCAGAGCAACTCGCCAGCCTTCGTCATTCTTGTGCGCATCTTCTTGCGGCAGCAGTAAAGGATTTGTGGCCAGGAACCCATAATGCAATTGGTCCGTCGATTGATACGGGATTTTATCAAGACTTTGATTTTGGTGATCATAGCGTTTCTGAAGACGATTTGCCTAAAATCGAAAAGCGCATGCGCGAAATGTTAGCCAAGTGGGGACCGTTTGCAGAGCGTGAGGTGAGCCTTGAAGAGGCACGTAAGGCATTTGCCGATAATCCATACAAGCTGGAACTTCTTGAGGAGTTTGCTCAAGAGGGGAAGACCATCACAGTAAATGACCCGGGTGACTTTTTAGATTTGTGCAAGGGTGGACACAGTGGAAATCCACAAAAGGATTTACAGAACTTCACACTCCTTTCAGTTGCTGGAGCATATTGGCGAGGGGATGAAAACAATAAAATGCTCACGCGTATTTATGGAACTTGTTTCCCGTCTGCCAAGGCACTGAAGACCCATCTACAAATGTTAGCGGAAGCCAAGAAGCGTGATCATCGAAAGTTAGGACAGGAGTTAGATTTGTTTACGTTTTCTGATTTAGTTGGACCGGGGTTGCCGCTGTGGACTCCGCATGGTACGCGTATGCGCCATGTGCTTGATGAGTATGTATGGGAGTTGCGTCGGGCAAAAGGGTATGAGCGAGTCGAAATCCCACATATTACCAAAAAGGACTTGTACGAGACGAGTGGGCATTGGCAAAAATTTAGTGACGAGTTGTTTCGTATCACCACTCGTGAAGGACATGAGTTTGCTATGAAGCCGATGAACTGCCCACATCACACGCAGTTATTTGCGCGCCGACAGTTTAGTTATCGCGATATGCCACAGCGATATGCCAATACCACCATGTGTTATCGTGATGAGCAAACTGGTGAGCTTCATGGGCTATCACGCGTGCGGTCATTCACGCAGGATGATGCGCATGTATTTTGTCGACATTCTCAAGTCGCATCCGAGATGCTTGCCATTTGGGATATTGTGAATGATTTTTATCGCGCTGTTGGGTTTGAGGATTTGTCTGTTCGATTATCATTTTATGATCCGCAGCAACCAGAAAAATATCTTGGCGATGCTGCATTATGGGAAAGTGCACAACAGCAATTGCGTGAGGTGGTTGCGCAAAAAGGAGTAGAGGCGCAAGAAGCGATTGGCGAAGCGGCGTTTTATGGGCCAAAGATCGATTTTATGGCGCATGATTCTATTGGCCGCGAGTGGCAAGTAGCAACTATTCAGCTTGATATGAATCTCCCAGAGCGTTTCGATCTTACCTGTGTAGACGAGAATGGAGAAAAGGAGCGCGTGGTGATGATCCATGCGGCGATCATGGGATCGATCGAGCGATTCTTATCGATTATTATTGAACATCATGCCGGTGCGTTTCCAGTATGGTTTGCGCCAGTGCAGGTAGTGCTGGCTTCAGTTGGTGAAGATCACAAGGACGTAGTGCCCCAATGGGCAGATGAATTGCGCACGCAGGGTATTCGTGTCCATGCTGATGTGAGTGATGAAAGTGTTGGAAAGAAGGTTCGTGTTGCATCGCAACGCAAGGTACCCTATGTAGTAATTGTAGGAGACAAAGAAGTTGCTGGTGGTGATTGGCAAGTGCGTGTGCGAGGACAGGAAGAGCAATTGAGTTTGAGTAAAGAGGATTTTGTGCAAAAAATGATCGCGCATAATACTGCGCGCACGTAGATTATGCAAAATCAAAAAACCCCGGAATATTCCGGGGTTTTTTGATGAGTAGTTATGCGGCGACTTTTACTTGCGCTGCTCGGATAACATTTCCAGTGGTTCTGTTTCGATACCCTGGCTTTTCAACAGAGACAATAGCTCCTTTTGGCTGTGCAGAATGTGCTTCTTCACTGCTTTGATCATAGATCATGTCACGAAATGGATCGCCAGGTCGAGGGTAGAGGATTTCGATATTTGCGATATCTTTTGCGAGCTGTTCAAGTGCATGGAATCGTGCTTCTTCTTCGTCGACAATCTTATCTCGCTCACCATTAGGCTCAAACGATGCTAGAATTTCATCTAAAAGCGCAGTAAGCTCTTCAGGATTACTGATCATATCAAAATGGGCAGCGCTCCCAATATCTGCTTCCGGACTCGGGTCATCCTCAAGAAGGAGTCGCTTGGTCCATTCTTGTTTTTTCTCACCACTCATATACGTAAGAGGGAGATCAGTGATATAGGTGAGTAGCTCTGCGCGTACGTTATCTTTTTGTTCGTCTGTTTTTTCGCGTGTTTCTATATCCATATCATTTAAGAATTTCACAAAGCCACGCGTGGAATCCATATTGTATTCAACATCATCAGGATCATCAGGATTTGGGATGGTCATTGTGATTGCTTTTGCTTCGGCAAGGACAAGCATCAAGTCGTCGCTTCCTTCGTTGAGTAGTTTTTCCACTGTTTCGTTTAGTACATCTGGGTCAGAACTGTTTGTGAAACGATCATATACATATTGCAGTAATTCAACGTCTTTTGGATTTGCTGCAATGGTGGTTTGGTATTGCTCATAAAGCGTTGGCTTTGGAGCAGCAGGCTCTGATTCAGTAGCTGTAGTTGCTGTTGGTTCTGGTTCAGGTTCAGCGGCAGGTGCATCAGCAGTATCTACTCTTTTGCCATCCCCACGTCCCATGGCTTCGTATTGGTCGTAGTGAATTGCACGAGTACCATCATCAGCAATCTCTATTGCATCGTAAAGAAGTAAGAAGGCCACTGCCTCATCGCTCAGTTTTTTCAACTGATTTGCCTTAACAACATTTCCTTTACGCACGCGTCCCAGAATTTTATCCATGACTTTTGCATCGTCAGGATGTGCTGCTTTATATGCTTCGAATGCTTCTTTTGAGTTTTGTTCAGTTTCTGCTGCTGCTGGCTCTGGTTCTGCTGGTGCATCAGGAGAACCGGCTGGTGCTGGCTCTGGAGTGGGTTCAGGTTCTGGATCAGATGCGGGAGGAGCAGGTTCTGGTTCGGGTGTTGGGGGAGCGGGTTCCGGCTCTGCAGGTGGCGGCGTTGGCTCAGGCTCGGGTGAAGGCGACGAAGGTTTTGTTGGTTCTGGCGCTGGATCAGGTGTAGGAGGATCAGGAGTTGGTTCTGGCGCTGGATCAGGTGTAGTACCCCGACTTTGGAGGTCTTCAAGACGAGCACGTGCTTCTGCTTCTTCATGGACTGCTTGAGCAAGTTCATTCTTTTCAAATTCCGAGATGAAATCACTTGCTTGTCTCAGTGCTTCTTCAAGTTCTTTACGTTGATCGAAAAGTGCTTTCTCTGCATCACTCTTTGCTGCGTTTATTTTTGCCGATGCAATGACATCTTTGTAGTCTGTTTCAAGCTTACTGATTTCAGCAGTGAGTTCTCGTACTTCCTTGTTTTCATCAGCGCTTCTTGCTTTTGGCTTTTTGCGTTTAAGTGCACGGAGTTTGAGACGCTTTTCGCGCAATTCCAAAGTCATGGCACGATATTTTGTGACTTCTTTTGAAGTTGTCCCTCCCTTTTTGCCTTTTTGTGTGATGGTAGTTTTTCCATCAAGTTTGGCGGCTTTTTTCGCCTGTTCAAAATCACGACGCGCTTCTTGATATGCATTCCTAGCCTCTTCGTGGTCTGTTTTTATTTGAACCAGTTCGTCTTCTTTTTCACCATATTGTCGTTTCATCTCTTGGTGCGCTTCTTGAATCGCCACAAGAGCTTGTTCTGCTTCTTCGTGTTTTTCGCGTGCCTTATCGAGTGCCTCAGGAGTTACCCCAACGGTACTGTCAGGTTTTTTCTCACCACTCGTGTCAGGTGCTGGAGGAGGAGTTGGGTCTGGTGTTGGTGCAGGATCGGGAGTTGGATCTGGCGTAGGGGGAGTTGGTGCAGGAGGGGTAGGCGCCGGCGGTGCTGCTGGATCTGGTGTAGGATCAGGATCCGGTTCATGTGCCGGAAGCGCTGGAGATGGTTCAACTGTCCCAGTCGCTGGCTCAGGTGTTGGCTCCGCCGCTTCTCGCTCAGCGGCTATTCTTGCGGCATATTCTTTTTGCCATTGCTCAGTTGGGAAAAGTTTGTCATTTTTCAGCCACCCTTTAAATTCGCTGGAAAGAAGGTTTTTATTATCCAATTTAAGAATCTGCAACATCATTGCATCTTTACCTTCGCTTTTATAAATTTGCGTAAGTGCATCCCAGGTTTCTGGAGGAAGTTGTGCTCCGGTTTTTCTCTCCGTTTCCATGACACTTACTGGCGGCATAAACCAATCAGTATTTGTCTCACCTAAATGAGAAAGATCTCCATCAAATCGTTCTTTGCCTTTTTTGTATCGAATTCTTCGCATAGTATTTGTATTGTACCACACATTCTCTAGACAAGTGTGACCTGGTAGGATACAGTCGCAAGGTAGATATGTCAACCACACTTCCCAAACTTATTGCGATTGTTGGCCCCACAGCAAGCGGCAAAACATCGCTTTCACTACAGCTCGCAAAACAGTTTTCTGGCGAGATTATTAGTGCTGATTCTCGTCAACTATATCGTGGAATGGATATTGGTACTGCAAAAGAGCCAAACGATTCACCAGATACCGACGAATATCGAGTGAGCGGGATTGCTCATTATGGAATCGATATTTGTACTCCGGATGAAGAATATACTGTTGCGCTGTTTCAGCGGTATGCCTATGACGTGATTAATCAGATTATTGGTCGAGGTAACATCCCCTTTTTAGTCGGTGGTTCAAGTTTGTATTGTAGTGCAATAATTGACGGGTACAATATTGCAACAGTAAAACCAAATCAAGAATTGCGAGCGCAGTTAGCGGCATGTTCAACTGATGAGCTCATCACCAAACTTCGCGCTGTTGATCCCCATCGGCTTGAACAAATTGGCGAACATAATCGACGGTATTTAATTCGCGCACTTGAGGTGGCCGCTCAAGGGAGCGACCCATCGTCGCACACCAAAACCCCACAGTACGAATCATGTATTTTGGCACCAGATATTTCCCGTGATGAATTATATGCGCGGATTAACCAACGTGTTGATCAGATGATGGTAAATGGTTTGGTCAAGGAGACCCAGCGATTGTGCAACCAATATGGTGCACATTTGCCGGCAATGAGTAGTATTGGTTATGCAGAGATTGGCGCGTATCTTGATGGTGATGTGAGCGAAGAAGAGGCAGTGAGCCAAATCAAAAAACGCACACGCCAGTTTGCCAAACGCCAATTGACCTGGTGGCGTAAAGATGATCGTGTGCAGTGGGTGAGTGGTGTTGAACAAGCGATGTCTATTGTTGGGCAATTTTTGTAGCTCGCGCACTAGTGGTATACTTATCTATATGACAATTCCTCAAAAACCACTCCGTCGGTTTAGTACTCAACAGTTTAAATCAATGATTTCAAAGTCCTTAAAAGAAGGCTCACTTAAAGGTGGAGCAGTACAGAATGTTTTTAAGGGGAGCCATGCAGCCAAGCGCGCGATGTCCAAAAGTACTATGAGCGTCCGTGATGCTAAGACAGTATTTAAAGCGCTTCATAAAGAAGGATTGATGAAGGGATCTGCACAAAGCGCTGATGCCGCATACAAAATGGCGGTTCGTACTGGGCGGGAGAAAGGAGTATTTGAGCACAAAAAAACATTGCATGAATTAGCGATTGAAGAGCGAGTTGCCAAGCGTAAAGAAAAGATGAAGCGCGATCAGCGTCGAGAAGAAAATATGGAGCGTTATGAAGCAGAAAAACGCGCTGAAGAAACCGGTGAGACGATTCAACAGGGGGGCGATTCAATTGTGCGTATGAAAGCCCATGGAGTTGCGGCCAAAGCTGACACTGCAGCAAAGCATCACAAGGTTGGGACGGATACAGGAAAAAGAAGTGATAGTGTGGTTCGATCCATGTCAAAAAAATCAGGCCAGTCAGGCCCGAGTCCAAGCAAACCACAAGTGCTCAATGACATTATGTTTGATTAAGGAGCGTTTGGAGTTCTTTTATTTTTTGCTGCGGGTCATCTGTCGAGAAAATCTCACTTGCCATGACAAAGCGAGAAAAACCAAGCGCAATCAACTTCGCAAGGTGTGGCTGATGAACACCCCCATCAATTTCCCATTCCCAATGAGCTGATTCAGGGAATGTTTTTTGTATATTCGCAACGAGTGTGTTGAGTTGTGCAAGATCAATTTTTTGTCCGGAGAAGCCAATCTTCTGAATACCCATACACAACACCCCCATTGGATCTAGGTTTTCAATCTGGGCAAGATATGCTGACGGATCAGAATCCATTTTAAATCCAATGCGGCGTTCCCATCCGTTGTGCTCACATTGGGATGCCATCTGTAGTGCATCAAGTTGTGTTGCTTCGGCATGCACAATCACGCTTTTGATATTCCCTAAGGTGCTCCAAGTCTCCAACACTTCATTAGGATTATCAACCATCAAGTGTAACTCAAACATGGTGGTGCTGTCCCAGCCGGCAATTTCGTCAGGATCAGCGGTAATACCTGTTGGCACTAACGTATTGTTGGCAATATCAATATGCACCACATCAACAACGCCTTCGCACAAGGCAAGGCGTTGTTTGGCAATGGTTTGACGTTCGTCCAAAATAGATGGAAGCAAAACACATCCAGCCATAGTCATTATTTTTTCCCGTCCCAATTTTCTTCAAGCGCGGCAACTTTCTCTAATCGTTGTTTGTGTCGCGGTTCGCCGCTAAATGGTGTTTCCAGCCAAATGCGCATAATTGCGCGGGCATACTCGTGTGAGAGTACTTTACCGGCCAAACACAATACATTGGTGTTGTCATCTTCGCGCATACTCTTTGCTGCATAGGTATTGTAGCCAATCCCAGCACGAATTCCTTTATGTTTGTTTGCCGCCATACATACGCCAACCGCATTAGCGCACAACAAAATACCATAGTTATTTTTTCCTTTGGCAACCTTTTTTACTACTTTTGCGACAATATCCGGATAATCATCTTTTGGATCAAGTTTTGCCGGCCCAACATCTTCGTATTCATATTCCAAAATATCGTTGGTTTTTTGTTCATCTAAGAACTTTTTGAGTTTTTCTTTGAGATCAAAACCTGCATGATCTGCGCCAATAAATACCTTCATAGAAGACTAAGACTATATTCACATGTGCCCATAGTATACCACAGAACCAAGGCTCTTCGCCAAAATAGCCAAAACCCTGGACAGAGCCCCTAAAAATAGGCTAAAGTGTATACACTATGCCTACACCAAACCTCCCCGAATGGGAAAAAGAAACCACTGCGTTTTGGAAGAAAAATCAGATTTTTGAGAAGTCGATTGCCAATCGTCCGGCAGACAACCCATATGTGTTTTATGATGGGCCGCCATTTGCAACCGGGCTACCACATTATGGTCATTTGTTGGCTTCCACTATCAAAGATGTGGTGCCGCGCTACTTTACGATGAAAGGGTATCAGGTTACACGGCGATGGGGTTGGGATTGTCACGGATTGCCGATTGAGAATATTGTCGAGAATCAGCTTAAGATCAGTGGGAAAAAACAGATTGAGGAGATTGGCATCGAAGCATTCAACCAAACCTGTAAGGACAATGTGATGACCTATGCAACTGAATGGGGGAAGATGGTCGATCGCATTGGCCGTTGGGTTGATTTTGAAGGGTCATACAAAACCATGGACTCAACCTACATGGAAAGTGTGTGGTGGGCTGTGAAACGGATTTGGGACAGCGAATTATTATATGAAGGCCTTAAAGTGTTGATGTATTGCACACGATGTGAAACACCGGTATCCAAGTTTGAGGTAGCCATGGATAATAGTTACCAAGATGTAACTGAGGAGTCAGTGTACGTCAAGTTTAAAGTGACGAGCTCTCCTAATGATCTTCCGGAAAATACTTTTGTCTTGGCGTGGACAACCACTCCATGGACGTTGCCGGGTAATATGGCGCTTGCAGTTGGTGAGGACATCAATTATGTATTGGTCAAAGTCGAGGATGAGCATTATGTCTTGGCGCAAGACCGCTTGAATTTATTTGAGCAGCAGGAATATCAGGTGCTTAATACGTTTAAGGGGAAGGAGTTGGTCGGTGCAACGTACCAGCCGTTGTTTGATATTCCGGCAGTCACTGATACCGGTAAAAAAGCATACTATGTTACTACTGCTGATTTTGTTACTGCTGAAGACGGAACCGGGGTGGTACATACCGCAGTGATCTATGGTGAAGATGATTTTAATTTGGGTGTGCAAATTGATTTGCCGATGGTGCCGTTGCTTAACTCTCGTGGTGAATTTTTGCCAATTGCTCCGGAGTTGGTGCGAGGGGTGCAGTTTAAAGAAAGCGAACGAGCAATCAAAAATGATCTTGAGCAGCGTGGATTGATGTTTGCCCGCACCCAGTTTACACACTCGTATCCATTTTGTTGGCGATGTGAAAGTCCGTTGATCTATAATGCCATTCCAGCATGGTTTATCAATATCCAAAAAATTAAACCACGACTGTTGGAGTTGGCCCAAAAGATGAACTGGTTTCCTGATCATCTTAAGGAGGGTCGGTTTAAATACACGGTGGAGAATGCGCCGGATTGGAATATTTCGCGCAATCGCTATTTTGCAACACCACTTCCGATTTGGCGGTGTGACAGCGAAGATTGTGAGCAGAAGGTGTGTGTTGGTTCATTGGCCGAGTTGCAAGAAAAGGCTACCAATTATGACGAGGTGTATGACTCACGAGACGTAAAACAGATTGATTTTCATCGTCCAAATATCGATCGCGTGTTGTTGTCATGTGAAAAGTGTGGTGGGTCAATGCACCGTGTTATTGAGGTGATTGATTGTTGGGTCGAGGCTGGGAGCATGCCATTTGCAGAACATCATTATCCTTTTGAAAATAAAGAACTTTTTGAGAAGCGGTATCCTGCGCAGTTTGTGGTTGAGTACATTGCACAAACACGTACATGGTTCTTCTTTATGTTGGTGATGAGCACCTTGATGTTTGATGATATTGCCGTGGAGAATACGCTGGTGACCGGAACAATTTTGAATGAAAAAGGAGAGAAAATGAGCAAGTCAAAACGTAACTTTCCTGATCCATGGGAGATTGTCGATAAATATGGTGCTGATTCCTTGCGGTGGTATTTGAGCTCATCAGCGGTGATGAGTGGAGAGGATTTGTTTTTCAAAGAGCGCGAAGTTGATGAGACATATAAAAAAGTCATGTTGCTCAGTTGGAATGTGGTTGCCTTTTGGAAATTGCATGCCGATACCCCACGGGGGGAGATCTGTGGAACCGGGCATGTGCTTGATACCTGGATCATGGCGTTATTAAATCAAACTGGCGATGATGTTACGCGGTATATGGATCGCTATGATTTGCCGCGCGCCACTCGCACAATTCGTGAATTTATCAATGAATTGTCTACATGGTATGTACGACGAAGTCGTGATCGGTTTAAAGCAGATGATGAAGATGCCCAAGCAGCTCATGCCACGTTGTATCATGTGGTGATGGAGCTTACGAAGCTGCTCGCACCCTTTGCTCCGCACTTAGCTGAGCGTATGTATCAGGAACTTGGCGGGCAACAAGAATCAGTGCATTTATGTGATTGGCCTGGATATGATCCATCACAGACCAATGCATCAGCAATCGCACAAATGGATGTGGTACGTAAGTTGGTTGAGATGGGATTGGCGCTTCGCGCACAGATCAAACAACGGGTACGCCAACCACTCCAGTTGTTTGTGTATGAAGGGACTAACAAACTTGATGAGGCGTACGAACAAATTATTGCTGATGAGTTAAATGTTAAACAGGTTGCACATGGTGCAGCAGCTGATGCGCAAGAGCCGGCCACCAAAACTGCAGGGACATTGACGGTCACGCTTGACGCAGCATTGAATGATGCGCTTAGACAAGAAGGTGCAGCGCGAGAGTGTATGCGTGCAATTAATGGATTGCGAAAACAAGCTGGACTTACCATAACTGATCGCGCACAAGTAGGTGTGCACACTGAGGATGCTTGGCTCCGCGATGCATTGCAGAAACATCAGAGTACTATTGAAGCAGCCGGTCGTTGCGATCTGCGTTGGGAGTCAGTCGAATCAGATCAATCTATCGAGGTATCTGTGGCTGATACAAAAGCCACTATTACCCTTACCAAAATCTAAAACAAAATCTATGCAATTTTCTTTTTCTACGCTTTCAAAAATCACAAGGCCGCTCCCTATGTTGGTGGTACCGTTGTTTTCTGATCAAAAACTTCCAAAAGAATATCAAAGCATGAGTACGGCGACCGATGGCGCACTACAGAAAATGATTGATACTGGTGATTTTGAAGCCAAATCCAACACCACACATTTGATCTATCCGCATAGTAGCGATTGTGGATATGAGCGGGTATTGCTCTTAGGTCTTGGAAAGAAAAAAGAATTTACCCTTGATCGACTCCGTCGGGCAGTGGGTACGGGGATTATTGCCGCACAACGTAAAAAAGTTTCTTCAGTAGGATTTGTGTTCCCAGGTGCGGTGCTTTCTAAATGGAGTAACGCTGAATTTGGTGAATATACTGCACGTGGTGTGCACACGGCCGCGTATAGTTTTGACACCTACAAAACAAGTAAGGAGAGTAAGACCACGATGATTGCTCAGGTTACGCTTTGTGATGTCCCGGGGAACAAGCGCGCAGGCGTACAAAAAGGATTAGCTGTTGGTTCGCATATTGGTGAGTCGATTACCTTAGTGCGCGAGCTTGGAAACATGCCACCACATGAGATGACGCCGACGTATCTGGCAAAGCGCGCACAAAAGCTTGCCAATGAATTTGGTCGGCTCAACTGTACTGTGCTTGATCGCGCGCAGATGAAAAAGGAAAAGATGGGTGCGCTACTTGGAGTATCATGGGGCTCTGCTGAACCACCCAAGTTCATTATTTTGGAATACAAAAATGCGCCAAAAAGCAAAGGCACCACGGTGTTGGTTGGAAAAGGGATCACCTTTGATTCTGGTGGGATTTCCATTAAGCCATCAGCGCAAATGGATGAGATGAAATACGACATGCTTGGTGGTGGAACGGTCATAGGAACGGTTCGTGCAATCGCAGCGCTAAAGTTAAAAGTCAATGTTATTGGATTAATTCCCGCAACAGAAAATCTTTCTGGTCAAGCAGCATATCGCCCAGGGGATATCTTGCGCGCGGCAAATGGCAAAACAATCGAAGTGTTGAATACTGATGCTGAAGGACGGTTGATCTTAGCAGATGCGCTTTCATATGCTGGTCGGTACAAACCAAAGTACTGTATTGATCTCGCCACACTGACCGGAGCATGTGTGGTTGCACTTGGTCATGAGCGGGCAGCGGTATTTTCTGAGGAGAAAAAGTTACTCAAAGTATTGCAGGGCGCGTCAGCGAAGACTGGTGATGCCATTTGGCACATGCCACTTGGTCCTGAATTTAGCGCGCTTATCAAATCCAAGATCGCAGATGTGAAAAATATTGGTGGTCGTTATGGTGGGGCAAATACTGCTGCTGCGTTTTTGCAAGAGTTTACTGACTATCCATGGGCACATCTTGATATTGCCGGTACTGGTTGGAATATGAAACCAAAACCGTGGATTAGGGCTGGTGCTACTGGACATGGAGTTCATCTACTCGTTGAAGCGCTTCGTCAATTATGATTTCCCGATTGCACTGCACCATAGTTGAGCTGTGTGATCAATCGGTGATTGCTGATGTTCATGGTGTTGGGTATGAGGTAATGGTTGGACCAGATCTCTTGAGTACGTTGACACTCAAGCAAGAGGTTGTCTTATATACCCATTTGGCCATTCGCGAGAATGCACACGAGCTCTATGGATTTGCAACGCGTGAGCAACTTGAGTTTTTCAAAAAGTTATTGACGATTTCTGGGGTAGGACCGAAAAGTGCACTCCATATACTATCACTTGGGCCAGTAGGTGAGTTGTGCGGAGCAATCACGCGGGGTGATACTGAATATCTCACTCAAGTCGCTGGTATTGGAAAGAAGACTGCCCAGCGAATTGTGGTGGAGCTTAAGGGTAAGGTTGATGCATTTGTCTCAGAAAGTACATCAGTTCCCCATGATGATTTGACAGCGCTTATCATGGCGCTTGAACAGATGGGATACCGTAAAGATGAAGCAAAAGCCGCAGCAGTTTTCGCTTGCGAGCAAGAAGGTGATGGGACACTTGAAGTTCGTATGCGTTGCGCGTTGTCCTACATGAGTCAATAAGTATGAAACCATTTTTACAATCACCTGATTGGTTAGCCATGTTGGAGGCTGAAGAGAGTACGCTTGTGCGCATGGGTGATCAGCTTACCTTTGATCAGCGTCGTGCCCCATATGTAGGGATGTATTGGTATGGTGGATATGTTCAAAGCACTGATGTCACTGAAGTGATTGCAAAAGCACGTAAAGCTGGAGCGGTTTTTTTGCGTATTGATCCATTTGATACAGCAACCAAGGATGCATTTGTCGCAACCGGCTTGCAGATACGCAAATGTGCAGAAGAGAATCCTAGCGCAACACTGGTACTTGATTTGACGCAACCACTTGATCAGTTTTTCCCAAAGATGAAGTCAAAGACGCGGTACAATATTCGCCTTGGAGAGCGTAACCAGTTGAAAACCGTGATTACCACCAAGTCGCTCGATAATAAGACATTTGATGCGGCGTGGCATTTGCATCATGTCACGCTTAAACGTCATGGAATTCGTTCTCGGGAAAAAGCGCATTTTCAGATGATGAACCAACGATTTTGTAAAGGAGTTGCGCAAGAAGAAGGTGGGGTAGCTGGAGTGTGGTTGTTAACGTATTACAAGGGCGATTTGATCACAGCAAATTTTTGTATTGGGTTTGATAAGACGCTGTACTATTTAGTTGGCGCATCATTGCTTGCGCAGAAAAAACTCATGGGATCCCACTTTGCGCAATGGGAAACAATCAAATGGGCAAAAGAGAATGGATATACCCACTATGATTTTTGGGGGATTGCACCTCGGGTTAAAGATTCAGGCGGGAAAGAGATGTCGCTAAATGATTTTGATCAATCTCATCGGTATCTTAAAATCACTCGGTTTAAGATTGGGTTTGGTGGTGAAGTTGTTTCTTATCCTGGGACATATGAGGTGGTACTGAGTCCAATGAAATATCGATGGTACCGTTTTCTAAAATGGGTCCAACAATGTAAAAAACGATTCCAGTAATTCATTTTGTCTAAGGACTCGTGGCCATCTGGTCGCGAGTTTTGTATTTTGTGATACACTGGTTGCATTGTATGAAGACTCTTCAAAAAGATTTGTACCGGTACTACGCTGTGCGATCGCTTCTCAAGCGATTTGTGTTGCCGGTTTTACCACTGTACATGCTCGACATTGGTTTGTCAGTTACACAAATCGGACTAATTGCTGCTACTGCATATATTATTTCGTTGCTTCTCGAGGTTCCGAGCGGCATGGTTTCAGATACCCTTGGTCACAAGCGAACATTAGTCGTCTCGCTCTTGGGTCAAGCAGTTTCAATGGCGCTCTATCTTGGCGGATCATTTTGGTGGGTCCTTGCAGGATCTGCAATGTATTTTGGTAGTGGGGCTTTTATGAGTGGAACCATCAGTGCGTTGCTTTACGAACGTCTAGATGAAGAGAATCAATCTCATCGCTATCACCATGTCTTTAGTCGTGCCAAGGCTGTTGGTCATCTGTATAGCATGATCACGTTACTCTTTACTGGGTTGGCCTATGCATGGCAGTGGTGGTTACCATTTGTCATTGGTATTGTACATTTTTGTTTTGCGGCTTTTTTTGCAGCTGGATTTACCCAAGCAAAGCAAACGCAATCAGTGAAAACACAAGAAGGATTTTGGCGTTTTATTACTCATTTCCCAACTGCCGTAAAACAACTTCGTAAACATCCGGTCGTGCTTTGGGTAGTACTACTCAACGGCATCATTGTAGGATTTGGATTTGGAAGTGGAGATTTCCATCAAGTGGTGTTTCATAACTTAGGTCTGGCAGTAGTACTGTTTGGTGTAGCGTATTCTATTAAACGTCTGGCGCAATTTATTGCCTATGCAACCGTCTCTCGCATAATCGAGCGCACCTCAATTGTCACCTTTTTAGGAATCAATGCCGCATTGGTGGGCGGCTATCTCCTACTCACGCCATTTATGCATAATCCATGGACGTTTGTGCTGAGTGCAACACTTGCTTCGGCAGCATATGGCCTGATGTCTATCGGAGTTGATAATTATATCAATACCAATATCCCGAGTGGTTCGCGCGCCACAGCATTATCGCTTGCAACGTTTTTTAGAGCGCTCATTATGGCAATAAGTGCTGGTAGTATTGGATGGCTAGCAGCATGGTTTGGTCTTGAGCAAACATTTGGCATGTTTGGAATCGCGCTGTTGGTGATTGTAATTGCAGCACGCCCGTGGTTAGTGAGCGCATATCGTGCTCACCGCGTGTAGATTATGGAAGCGCAATGGACGGCGCGCTTCGCAATATTGATTTTGAGATAATCGTATCTTCAGCTTGAAGTGTTGAAGGAGTCATAAGAACAGTCTGCCCAGAGAGTGTTTTTTTGATTTGGATGATAAGTGATGCGCTTTGGGTGCCATCGGTTTGTACATCACCAATAAGCCACTCAACATTGCCACTTGGTTCGTCATGGGTGAGCGACCCTACAGACGTTTCTTGACCAAGTAAATCAATGGTACCCAAAATAGTTGATTTGACCGTGGCATTACTGAGTTGATGAACCGTGTTATCCAGTTCCCAATACACAATGTAGGTATCCGTTTCAGCACTAGTAGGCTCGAGGGTTTCTGGATTTACCGGGGTGATACTGGCCTGGAGCGCAGTATCTGATGAGATAAAGATAAGCAGTGGTGGTGTTTGAATGGTGACTTGCGCACCATCATCAAATTCACCTTGGGCAAGCGCACTGATAGTAAATTGGTTGAGCGCTGAGTAATCAAATGCCGTTTGGGAAGCCAAAGACATGGTAAACGGGATTGAGTCTTCAGCTCCACCACTCAGCTGTGCTAAACTCGATAACTCCTGTCTGCTCCAGCTCAATGTGATTTGTTGTGTGTCAGGGTTTACTTGTGTTTCGTCGATGATAGGATCAGCTCCTGCATCAAGACTCTCACTTGGTAGTACGCTGACTCCACCAACACTTGGTACGTCGAGAATCGCTTTTATACTAAGGTTGTTAATGGTTTTCTCCCCGGTGTTTTTGTAAAATAGTGAAAACGTAATTGGCTCTTCTGGTGCAACGGTCAAATTATTACTCGAACCGTTTGCGATAAATGACAGGTTTAAGGATGTGGCTTGCAGACTTACCGTATGATCAGCCTGTGCTTGAATGTAATCAATACCATCTTGGCGTTGGCTAATTTGTGCGCGAAGTGTTTCTTGACTTGCCGCATCGGTAGTGAAGGCACCAGCTTGGGTAAGAATAATCGCATCACTTCCTGCTAAAGATTCAATATGCCATACCCCAGGTTCTGGAGAACTTACTCCTTCTGGGAGTTCACCAACATCAGCAAGCACAAATTGTTTATTTGCAACAAGACGAACATCAAACGGACCGGCAGCTTCGGTGGTAGCGTTGCTTACAGTTAAAGAAACCGTGATTTCATCACCGGCAGTAGCAGTCTCCGGTGCACTCAGATCAAGAAGTGCTGGTGTGCTGGCAAGCGTATGAGTAAAGGTTTCTACTGCTTGGAATGGTGAGTTAAAGTTACTTGGTCGATAGGTAAAGAACGCCCGGAGTGATTGTTCAGAGTTAATATCGCCGACAAGTGTTCCGGTAATATCTAGTACCACATCTTTGCCACCATCAAGTGTGCCAAAGCGCCATTTGTTTTGTTTGTTATCCAGTGGCAGCAATGAGGTTTCGTTAATGACAAATCCTTCGGGGTAGGTAAGGGAAAGCTCAGTTTGCGCGAGTTGGAGTGTTTGCGTATTGGCAATACGGATACGATAGGTAATATCCTCTCCGACCGCGACCTGCTCAGGAGCACTAATCACCACGCGGACATCTTCTTCAAGAAAGCTTGGCCCATGGGAGCCAAAAAATAAAAATCCTGCCCATGCTGCTGCAGAGAATATCAATAGGATTCCAGTCGTGATAAGGAGCAAACGACGGAATCGATGCCGGCTTCCATGCGTGAAGTGGTGCATATCTGGCATGGTTCCGTCAGCGTCTTGATAGATCTTAGAAAGTCGTTTGTTGATTTGCCCTTTGGTTTTGGGCGAGATGACTTTCTTTTTAAGGGGGGTAGTTTTTTTGCGTTTTGGCCGTGAAGAAGCGCGAGTAACTTTTTTCGCTTTTGTCTTTAGATTTTTGTGCGTGAACGTGCGTGTCGGTTTTTTATTTGTCATAGCTTTTATTTTTGTTCCGCAATCATACCAAAGAAAATGTCATTGGTAAGTGGTTGTTCAAATTTAACTCCATCACTAAATTGTATGGTCGACTCTTCAGGCGTGGTCCAGATTGCTCGCCAGTCTGGAGGAACGACCACATGTGATTGGACCGTCATATTGCGCAGTCCCGGTTGTCGCTCGATAAGTAGTCCATACGTAAATGCTGAAGCGCTGATGTTGAGCTTCTCTCCTAGCTGGCGCAATGGGTGGTACACCTCTTCGGTATTAAATGCAGCAAAGGGGAGTCGATAACTGATTCGCGCCACACTGGTCTGATGGGGTTTGGTTACAACCCAATTACCAAATACAGTTTTGCCAAATTCTTCTGTTTCTCGGGTTCCTGAAGCTTGGTCATATCCAATCTCTTGTTCAAAATTATTCAAATAGGGGTGTGGTTCGGTGTAGGAGAGTGGTGCATGGAACTGACTTTCTTGCGGAAAGGTAAACCCTACGGCATCAATCATTTCTGACCCTTTTGGTACATAGAATCGCGCGTATGTGATGTTGCTCGCATCACTGCTCGTTCCAGAGTGTGTGCGGATTACGGTAACGGTGTTAACAACACTGCCGTCCGGCTCGATCCATGCTTGATGCTCAATACGGCCGGTGAGATCGGCGTCAGATTTTTGCCCACCAATATTGCTGAGGTTCACATGCAAATAGTCCCGATCAGTTTCTTTGAGTTTTCCGTCCCAGCCAAAGGCGCGAATCGTATCAGCAAACGCTAAATCAGTACTATAGATCTGGATATCACCATGATTGAGTGCACTGGTAAATACGTTGGCCAACGAAAGTGATTGATCAAGTTTTGGATTGTGGAGTTGTGCAATCAACGCAGATGCAACTTGAGCAATAATGGCTTTTGGTGCTTCACTCCCACTTTCGCGCAACGATGCAATTTTTTCAGAGGTTGTTTCAATAAAATTATTTTCAGAGATTTGCAATCCATCTTCAAGTGTTACTCCACCAACTGCGCCAAGAAGTTGTTCAACAAACTGGTCTGTAATGGCGATAACTCCGTCGACACTTGAACCACCAGCATGTTCGTAAAACCACATCAGATTTTGTGCACTACTCGGAAAATCAGGATACCAATTCGCGTCTTGAAATTCCCAGCGGTTGTTTACGAGATACAGTGGCAATGGTGGTTCGGTATGTGTATCGAGCTGGCCTTGTAGATCATATGAACCTCCTTGAGCGATTTCAAGATTTGCAATTTCTCCACGGTCAACATCAAGTAATCCAAATGAACCTACAAATCCACCAGTAGCACGGAGTTCCGAAGAGTTTTGAAATACGAGCAGGTATCGTTTAGTGGTTTGCGCGCCAAGAGCATCAATAATTGATGGGGTATTGTGAATAAAGAGTGCGGTGTCATGGCGCAAAGCTTCAACTGCTTGGGTAAGGGTTTGTACTTGAGATTGAATTTCTTCTGGGAGTCGGTCGATGTGTACATTAGCAAGTTCTTGTGCGGCAAGTTCTATTTTGGGGTGGATTTGCTCAATGCGCTCATGCCAAAAGGCAAGCTTGTCAGTAGGGTATCCATCCGGTGCTTCTTGTTGTGCAAAGAGCATTTGTGAAGCAACAACTGTAAGTGCTTCACCAGCCCGCAGTAGATGTTGGCCGCTTGAAAATTTTTCACCAACTACCGGCACGGCGCGTAAAAGCGCTTTTGAGATGTTGCCGATTGAATCAATTTCTTGTTGGGCTTTTTCAAATGAATCAAGTGCACTAAAGAGCAGTACGCCGCTTTGCGCAAGATCTCCTGTGGCGATTGTGCCTTTTGTTTCTTGCAAGCTCACGACTGCATCAGCACCTCGATTCAAAATTGCATTTTTGGTTTTGACTAGCTCAGGGTAATTGGTGAATGCATAGATTGGCATGGTGAAGACGAGGGAGAGGATAGTAAAACCAATCGCCACTTCTTTGCGCAAGATGCCCAGTGTTTTGTAGGTTTGGGCAATCTGGTGATACACCGTTTGAATGTATTGCACGCGCTGGCGTTGTTTTTTAGCACGGCGTTTACGAAGGAGTGCTTTTGCTTGAGCAAAATCAAGTGATTTTTTAGGTTTGTGATCAGGTTGAGTCGCTGGTTGTGTTGTTGCAACCGTGGGCGCTTTCGCATCCGTGGCTTGGATGGGGGTTGGTCGTGTAGATCGTTTGGCAATTTGTGCTGCGCGCTTGGGTTTAGCGGTAATCGCAAATGCTTCTGCAGAAAGATCGCCAGCTTGCTTGCGAAATGCGCTAATGTTTGGCGCGGTATTGTTAATATGACGCGTACGTACTGGCGTTGAGCGTACTGGTTGTACGCGCATGAGTGGATCTACAGCCTTGTGTTTGGTTGGTCGTAAATTTAAAACATGAGGAGATGCAACTGGTGTTGAATCATCAATCACAATAATAGGAACACGACGAGCACGTCGCGCCTTTTTTGAAGTAGCGCTAGACTGCGTTTTGATCGATTTCCTCCTCGGCATGGAAATAAATTCTTGCCCTTAGTATAGCAAAAAAATCGCCATTTTTACAGGCGATTTGTCCACTGAATTCTTGATACAACCCGCTACGATGTATAGATTTTTAAGGTTTGCTTGGCCATACGCTTCCAATTGTATTTTGCGAGGGTGTTTTTTCGTTTTTGACGCTGTTGTTGATTGTGTGTTTGGGTAGTAACATGGTGGATTCCTTGTGCAATATCAGACGTTGATAATGGATCAATAAAAATGGCGGAATTTCCTAAAATTTCTGGTAAACAGGTCGTATTGCTGGCAAGTACTGGTATGTCATGAGCAAGCGCTTCAAGAGGAGGGAGTCCAAACCCTTCTGAAAGCGAAACATATGCAAGGGCGGTGGCATTGCAATATAGACTATCAAGCTCTGCATCAGTGACTTCACCAAGAAAGAGAATGTCTTGATGGTCAGTTTGCTTTTTAAGTTGTTTGTAGAAGTAATTGCTTTTTCCTGCCAATACTAATTTGAGCGCACCAGGATTTTTGGATTTATATTTGACGAATGCTTGAATCAATCGATCAAGATTTTTGTGTGGATAGGCAACACCAACATAGAGCACATAAGGTGTTTGGATTTGTATGTTGTTTTTACCAATAGGCTTGCTCAGCGCAATTGCTTGGTTGCAATCAAAAGGTTCTGGTGCACCTTCATAAACACACGTCACATGTGTAGGCGAAACACCAAGGGTCTTGATTACATCGTCTCGAACATGCTCAGATGGCGTGATGATATGTTGCGCTCGTGTAGCTGCACTCCGTAGTGTTTTTTTAAACGCCCATTGTTTGATCCAGTAGGTTACCAAACTTTTGGTGCTTGTTTTACGAGAGGGGTAATGGAGAAGCGTAAGGTCATGAATCGTCACAATGAACTTACTGCGATAATTAAGCGGTACATTCCAGTGAGGAAAATGCATCAGCTCGACATCGCTTTTGTAAATGGCACGTGAGAACAACAATTGTTCACGTAAGCCATACCATGGGATATTAACGGGAATAATTCGCCAATGTTTTGGTACAGAAAAAGAGTCGGTATCTTGTGGAAGTACAAAAAGCGTATACTGATTATCAGTATCAATCTGTTGAAGATGAGTAATAAGTTGTGTGAGATACCGACCATGACCACCAGGGATCTTGGTCATTCGGGCATCAATGCCGATGTGCATACTGATCCAAAAGCCTAAGAAGTTTGTGAGCACTAAAGTCCCAAGAAAACTGCTTGAGATGTACGGTAGCTCGTATAGCTAGTGTGGTACGAAGCTCCTGATTTGTCAAAAGAAGATCAAGGGCATGAGCAATCATGTCCGGTTGCCATGGATTAACACTCAGGATTGCATCAGCACCTGCTTGGGTAAATGATGAGCCCACACTCGCTACCACCGGTGTCCCATGATGGAGTGCTTCGATCACCGGTAAACCAAACCCTTCGTAAAACGATGGATAGAGCAACACATCGGCATGAGATAAAAGTTGGGTTTTGCGAGCCTCACTCACATAGGGATGTCGAGTAATTGATTGCTCCAAGCCCAATGATTTGATAAGTCGTTTAGCCTCTTGCCATCCATGACCAGCATTCCCAGCAAGAATAAGGTGCGCATGAGGATGCTTGCGTTTGAGTATAGCGAAGCTGCGAATTACATTCAGAATATTTTTGCGGTATTCCAAGGTGCCTAAAAACAGTATGGTTTGTTGTTGTGAGGAAGATTGTTCATCATGGTGCTCGACATGATCAGCGGCTTCAAGCGGTTTAGGAATCCCCGGAGGAATGACCACAATTTGTTCTTGGGTTATATCATATAATTCCATCAAATCCTGTTTCGTATTATGCGAAACGCTAATCAACATTGTTGCTCGTGCAATTTGCGTATGCAGACCAATAGCGCGATGCCACAAGCGTTGCCAGCGTGAGTACCACCGTGGGTTAATGGCAATACTCAGATCATGAATCGTAAGCACGTGTGGGATTTGTGGCGAGACACGAGTAAAGTGTGAGTTGAGTGAGACCACCAGATCAATAGTCACTCGGGCTTTTTGTGCTACAAGCCGATCAAGATATGGTCGTCCAAACAAAGCAATACTGGCGTGTAATAATTTGCTGGGAATCTTAGTGCGGACAATATGAACCTGCGGATTGTCCCATTGGGCGAGTCGATTGGCCACTGAGTCTTTGGCACAATTGATAAATACGTAATAATGGTGATCGCTCTCAAGTGCAAAAAGCGCATCAAGAAGATGACGCGCATATCGAGAAACACCGGTCGGGTGTTTATCAAGCAGTGGTCGTGCGTCGATCAGAATGTTCATACGCGTTTTGTTTTTTTTGGAGTTCACGTTCAACAGTCTTGCGGATTTGCTGTTTAAATTTCTCTTTGGAATATTGTTGCGCATGCGTGGCAATTGCACGCGGGTCAAACTGACTTGGATCAAAATGTAATACTACATCAAGAAGACTTGCCCAATCTTGTTCGTCAAAGAAGACACCAGAGATTCCTTCAGCAATAGATTCGGTTGCACCACCTTTACGATATGCAATTACCGGGGTGCCTTGCATTTGCGATTCAATCACCGTAATACCAAAGTCTTCTTCTTGCGGGTGAACATATGCTTTGGCGTTGGCATATAAATCACATTTTTGTTCATCAGCAACATGGCCTAAAAAGGTAATATTCTTGTGAGCCATGGCGCGTAATTTTGCCTCATCACGTCCGGTGCCAAAGATTTTCAGCGGCCAACCAAGTTTATTAAATACATCAATAATTAAATCAAACCGCTTGTAGGGAACCAGTCGGCCCCCGGCTAAAAAGTATTCGCGTGCAGTACTTGGCGTATGGGTTGCTGGACACGAGAGCTCGAGTGGAGGATGAGTTACACTGCTTACGCGTCCGTAGTATTGGGCAATACGGTCGGCAACGGTCTGTGAATTGGCAATAAAATGATCAACACGATTCCGTGCCGCATAGGCATCCCACTCACGTAGGCGATCAAACATGGGAGGCAAAAGCGCTTTGACAAATCCTGGATAACGAAGGTTTTTGATGTAGTCCTCTGATTCAGTCCATAAATATCGCGTCGGCGTATGGCAATAACAAATATGCGCTGTCTGCTCAGAGGTGATTACCCCTTTAGCATAAGCGCTCGTTGAGGAGAGCACAACATCAAATGCTGATAAATCAAATGATTCAGTCGTGCGCGGAAGGAGAGGGAGGTACCATTGGTAATGATTTTTCCATCCGGGAAGTTTTTCAATAAAGCTGGTGCGCACATCAGCGCTGTTAAATCCAAGATGCTCTTTTTCTCGATCATGAAACCAGACAAAGATCGGAGCCTCTGGCCACATTTCATGAAACACCCGCAAGACGCGCTCTGCCCCACCATCTTGAGATAAATAATCATGTACCAACGCAATTGAGTACTCCATATGGTAAGCAGTTATTCTACGTTGCGACGACGCACCACAGCCCATGGTGTTTTAATCAGTACGGCAATGTCCATGAGCAATGACCAGTTTTCAATGTAAAAAATATCAAGACGATTTTCTTCTTCAAAAGATAGGTCGCTTCTTCCGGAAATTTGTGCCAGGCCGGTGATTCCTGGTTTGATCATATGCACTTTGCGATGGTGGAGTTCGTATTGTTCTACTTCGCGTGGTTGATGTGGTCGTGGGCCGACCAAACTCATATCCCCTTTAATCACATTGATAAACTGTGGCAACTCATCAACACTCCACCGTCGAACAAAACGACCAAATGGCGTCACGCGTGGGTCATCCTTGATTTTGTATACCGGACCCTTTTTATCACTCTGCTTTTTGATAAGTTCTTTTTCTTTTGCCCGCGCTTGTTTTTGATTTGTAAACTGTACTCCAATGGAATCTTTTTGAAACATGGAGCGGAATTTGTAGGTGAAAAACGTTTTACCAAACTCGCCAACGCGCTTGTTTTTGAAAATGATCGGCCTGCCAGTCTCTAAGAGAATAACAATACTAGCGATGATAAACAGGGGGAGAGTGATAAGTAAAAATAATGTCGCGAGTATGATGTCACTCATTCGTTTGATAATGCGACCCCAGCCTTCAAGGCGGGTGCGTTTAAGCTCGATAATGGGAGTGCCGGCGATCGTATCAATTCCTGTGTGGCGTTGATAGGTGCCAAATACATCAGGAGCAAACTTAAGCGTTAAGTGATGTTTGGTACAAAACGCCAAGAGCTGATCAGCTTGGGTTTCGTCAACGCGTTGCAGGAGCATAACTTCATCAATCCCGCGTTTACGCAGGAGCGATGCCAATGATTTTTCAGTCGTCTTACTAAATGCGTCAATCTGTTTGATAATGTGATATCCATACCCGGGTGTGTTGGCAAGGGTATCACTCATGGATTGGGCAGTATCGCTGTTGCCGATAATTAAGACTCGGCGTGAGCCAATTCCAGCACGGTGTAACCAGACGCGCAGTGCCCGCAAGATAAGTCGCGCAATTAATACATACAGGATGGCAAATACAAAACCCGCCATAGCAAGAAAGCGGGAATGAAATAACTCTTGGCTGAAGAAACTGATAATTGCTACAATCGCCAATCCGGCAGTGCACCCAACAAAAACTTTTTTAAGTTCCTCAGAAAACTTTTTATTGCGACCAATGGTGTACAGTCCCACAAGCGCAAACATGACGATCCACATCGCTGCAACACTAAGCACAATTTGGACATACGCTTCATACGTGAGTGCAAAGCGCACTGCACGGATGTCAACAATGGATTCTGAAAAACGCAAAGACCATGCCGTAAGCCCGGCAAGCACTAACATTAGATAGTCCAATGGGACGCGGATTGCAGCTAAGAGGAGGTCCAATCGCATAGAATACTGTTGTAATCATAGCGGTTTTGAAGGTGTTGGTCAATGTGCGCAAGGACACAAAAACCTCCTACAAGAGGAGGTTTTTGTGGTCACACATAAGCCGAATTCTGTACCTCGCAAGCGAGGTGATGATCATATATCTTGATATGACATTGCTGCCATATTCCTTGCGAGCTAACTTTTCGAACCGGTCAAGCCGGAACGCTGCTCTTGCTCCAGGAAGGGTTTGCCGTGCGTCTACTTCGCAGTAGCGCATGTGCAGTAGCAAGAAAATAGATATCTTCATCTTCTTACCTCAGCACACTTTTCACCTTTTGCCCTCTGGGCTAGTATTGTCTCTGTGGCACTTTCCCTACCACCATGTCGCCATGGCAGCGGTGGGTATTACCCACTTCCTACTTTCCACACTCTACCTATGAGCGGGGGAGTTCGGACTTTCCTCCCAGCGCTAAGCGCAGGGCGATCATCGTATGACGGCAATAGTGTACCGGAAATACAAAATCCTGTCAAGAGACAGGATTTTGTAATGAGATTTGTTACATTATCCTCGCTTCACCGCTTTAAATTCCCCAACATGCTGATCGGTTCGTGCAACTCGCGGTTTCTTGTCTTTATTCCTGACCACGCCTTCCATTACACGTTTAATATCTTGAATAGCAGTGTTGGCATCATGAAGATCAAGCTGGGCACCTCGCCCCTTAAATTGACCTTGCGCGACACGCAGTGCATCTTCAATCATATGCTCAAGTGCGGTTGGATCATCCACTGCTGCAAGAACTTTCTCGGCAGTAATACCAAGGTGTTCTGCTGTGATTCCTTTCTTTTTCCCAAGTATGTTACGTTCAAGTTTGATTCGCACTTCACCATCAATAACCGATTGTACTTTTGCAAGAAATTCTGCATCTGCTTGCTCTTTTTCTGCTGCCGCTGCTTCGAGTTCTGCGCGACGGGCTTGTTCTTTTTCATGTGCGGTGCGTAGGTCGGCTGCACTCATAGCGGGCCAGTCTATTCGTGCATGTTTTTTTTCTAAGGATTCAGCCATTGTCTCTCCTACTGGTTCTTCTTGGTGGTCGAGTTTTTGTACTCCTTTTGGAGAGAAATATGCATCATGTGGGTTTTGCTCTTGGGGATAGCCTTCATTAGGATCTTCGCCAAGATCTTCAGCAGTTACTGCACGAAGTTCGCCTGGAGCCAATCCCTCTTCGTCTGATTGTGCAAAATGCTCCCGTGCTGCGGCAGTAAATGCACTTTTTCGTGCGGCGACCTGCTCAGGGCTTGGTTTTGGTTTTTCTTTTTTACCTCCAAAAAATCGTTTAAGACCTTCAAATACCATATAATTTTGAAATTAGGTACTCAATATTAAATATAGCACAAAAAAGCCCTTTTGTCAAGGTTAGCTTGGCTTAATTTAGCGAATTCCTATAGATTTGCGCACTTCTTCAAGTGTGGCTGAAGCGATTTGTTGTGCTTGTTTAGTGGTTTTGGTGATTGTTGAAGAGATAGTGGTAGGATCAGCCAAAAGCACCTTGCGATGTTCACGAAAAGGAGCAAAATAATCGCTTATTGCTGCAGCAAGCTCCACTTTAAGGTCACTAAATCGGATATCATCTTTTTTGCTAAATTTTTTGACCACTGATTTTGGTGCAAAATAACCAAGTAACTCAAGGAGATTATCAGCTCCTGCTTTGTCAGTAACGGCTTTTTTGAGTTTTTGCAAAATAATCTCTGGTTCGTCAGCTAATGCAATGTAGTGTTTTTCTCCATTACTCTTTGACATTTTTTTAGTGGGTTCAGCCAAGCTCATGACCCTCGCCGCCTTGGTAAGGAGCACTTTTGGTTCTGGGAAAATTGGAGTAAAACGTTTGTTAAACCATCTGGCATGTTTGCGCATGAGCTCCACATGTTGGACCTGGTCTTCGCCTACTGGTACATGTGTGCCTTTAAATAGCAACACATCAGCGCTTTGTAACACTGGGTATGTAAATAGGCCTGCGTTTACATTCTTGTACCGGGTTGCCTTATCTTTAAACTGCGTCATCCGCTCAAGTTCTGCCATTGGCGTGAGGCAATTGAGATACCATGCAAGCTCTGCAGTTTCCGGTACATGTGATTGAACAAATAATATGGTTTTTTCCGGATCAATCCCAGCAGAGATCAAATCAATAAGTGTATTACGGATCTGTTCTTGTTTGTGTTTTACATCATAGTCTTGGGTGATGGAGTGTAGGTCAGCGATTGCAATAATCATCTGATACTCACCAGATTCTTGGAGATCGATCCAGTTTTTAATGGCACCAAGATAGTTGCCGATATGGGGATCGCCTGAGGGTTGAATTGCGGAGTAGATAATTTGTTTTTGTTTTGACATAGTACCCACAGTATAAAGGGTTTAGGAGAGAAATAAAAGCCGATCGTTTCTGGTCATGATTGGAGAAGCCGCAAGCACAAACACGAAAAAGACCGCCTCAGTGTTCGAGACGGTCTCATGTTCAGTGCGCGGATCGGCGGAGCAGTTGGCGCTGCATCCGCCGACCTACGGCTTCGGATCGGAGCCATCGCAAGAGCCGAGCTGTGCAACCAGCTCACGCCCACAATCCCAACAGGAGCACCTAAGAATGACCTGCCAGAACTGCTGCGACTGCCCGTTCATCCGCGTCGCGCCTCTCAGACGCGCGGATGATCCTACCACCGACGACCTGCTGAAGCCCAACGCGGACCACGACGTGTCGTCGTCCGAAGCCTGTTGGATTGTAAATATGATTGTATCCAATCATAATAATGATTGTTTGTCAAGATGATAAACCAAAAAACGCCCGGTAGGGCATTTTTTGGTTTTGAAATAAGTGTGTCGTGTGGTTACACCTGAATCACCACTGGTAACACCATTGGTCGGCGGCGTGTCTTGTGGTACAAAAAGTCACCAAGGTCATTACGGATCTTATTGCGAATCTCATCAGTATCAGCCCAGGAAAGCGGATCACTGGATTCAACAAGTGATCGGGCACGCTTGCGCAACTCATGGATAATCTCGCGATTTTCTTTCAGATACACAAATCCACGGGAGATGATATCAGGATTTTGCGAAAGCTTACCGGTCTTGGCAATCACGGTTGCAATCACCACCACCATGCCGTCATCAGCAAGCGCCTGACGGTCGCGAAGTACAACATGAGAAACATCACCAACACCCAGACCATCAACAAACACATAGTCTGAGTTTACCTTTTCTTTGGTTAGTCGTCCCTCACCCTTCTCAGTAAAGGCCATGACCTGTCCATTGTCCGGGATAAAGATATTCTCATCCGGAATACCCATTGACTTTGCCACCTTGGCGTTGTAGCGCAACAAAAAGTGCGCACCTTCAATTGGCACAAAGTACTTTGGTCGCAGCAAGCGGATCATAAGCTTGATGTCTTCCATCTTGGCATGACCACCAGCGTGCACATCCATCATTTTGTAGTGGATGACATCAGCGCCTTTACGAAACAGGGTATCTTTAAGTTTTTGAATACCACCCTCATTTCCTGGAATTACCGATGAGCTAAACACAAAGGTATCCCCGGGAATGATTTTGATGAATCGATGTTCATCATGGGCAATGCGTGAGATTACGGCGTTACGTTCGCCTTGCGCACCAGTTCCCATGATAATGACTTTATCAAGATCATGATCATCAATCTCATCAATCCCAATAATCGTGTTGCGCAGGATATCCATATACTTGAGTTCTTTCATGATCTCAACATTGCTTTTCATGCTATATCCTTCGATCGCAACTTTCTTTCCATGTTTAGTGGCCAGCTCTAAGATTTGTTGCACACGAGAAAGCAGTGATGCAAACGTACCAATGATCAAGCGCCCTTTCATTTTTAAAATAATGTCGTCCAGTGTGCGTCCAACATCACTTTCTGAGAGTTGCTGACCAGGTTGGCTTGCGTTTGTGCTGTCACTGAGCAGCGCTAATACACCTGCATTTCCAATCTCAGCTAACCGTGCCAAGTCTGCCGGCTTCCCATCAACCGGATGATAGTCAAACTTCCAGTCCCCGGTGTGGACAATCGTTCCGGCCGGAGTATGCACCACAATTCCCATGGAATCAGGGATGCTGTGGTTAACATGGAAAAATTCAACCTTGAATTTTCCCAGTTGCAATGTTTCATCAAGCGCCACTTGGGTCAGGTTGAGTTTTTTCTGTCCAAAGTCATCTTGGCGTTTTTTGATAATCGCCAAGGTGAGCGGGAGTCCATATACTGGCGGGTTACCAATCTCTGGAACGATGTGTGGAATGCCGCCGATGTGGTCGTAGTGACCATGGGTAATGATAACTCCGCGGACGTTTTTTTCTTTTCCACGAATGTATTCCATGTTTGGAATGATGTAATCAATGCCGTGCATACCCTCTTCTGGGAATTGCAATCCCATGTCAATGAAGATGATATCGTTTCCGTACTCAATAAGCGTACAGTTGCGGCCAACTTCTTCAACTCCTCCTAACACAATGACCCTGACGGTATTTTTGCCGGAGCCAAATACTTGTTCGCGAATTTTGCGAATACCGCCACCGATGCGTTTTTGCACCATGTTGCGGCTGGTACGCGTACGAGTACTTACATTGCGTCCACGGCTTGCCGGCCGAGTACTGCGCGATGCAGAACGGGTTTGCGTACGTGAAGATGTACTTCGACGCGTGGAAGAGGTATTGGTGCGCGAGGTACCTCGAGTGGTACTACGCGAACTTGAACTTCGGGTGCTGCGCGATGAGCGACTTGCCCGCGAAGTGCTTGCCGAGGCACGGGACGATCCTCGCGAGGATGATCCGCGGGTGCTCCGGGGTGTTCGTTTATTTGCAGTCATAGTTTATGACGAATAATAGATTTATGAATTATGTGATTGTCTCGTGCGAGAGACGACGCTCTCCTCATGTTGACTGTGCCGTGGGAGAGACAACGCTCGCCTGCGGCTCGCTAGACGTCTCGCTTCGCGAGACGTATGAACTTAGCTTTGTGCCGTGGGTGGGACTTGAACCCACACTGCGCGAACGCAACAGCGACCTGAACGCTGCGTGTCTACCAATTTCACCACCACGGCGGTGGCTACCTTATTGCCACTCTCCTTTGGTTTCAATAAACCAGGTTTCAATCTCATTGAATCGATCTGCTGGAGTGTAGAGTCGACTCACGTCAAAGTTTTGTATTTTTTTCCGTTGGGCATATACATACTTAGGATTGTACAGAAAGATTGCCGGGAGTTCTGCATGCAAAATTTGTTCAAATGCTTGGTAGTTCTCGGTGCGGGTATCTTGATTAGTGGTCTCACGTGCTTCTTCTAGTAAGGTATCCGCCTTACGATTGATGAAGAGTGATAAGTTAAGGCCCGGGTCATCAATTTGTGATGAATGCCAGAATGGATACAGATCAGGATCAGCACTCAGTACCTCACCAAAGAGCAACACTTCGTAATTACGATCTTTAAGCACCTCGCTTTGAATCAATTGCGGATCAACGGTTTGAATCTGTACATCAATACCAATTGCTTGCCAATAGGATTGGATCAATTCCGCCACCGCGATTGTTTCGCTATTATGCACTGTGGTGATCGTTACTCCAAGAATTTGGTCATCACCATTTTTGCGAAATACATCTTGAGATGGTGGGATCTGTGTTTCGATTTGTTCGCGCGCCAGCCCTTCAAGCTCTGCGCGTTTTTGTTTTTTCTGTTCGTTAAATTCCGCCAGTTCTTCTTCACTCAGCTCATCCTTATTAACATCTTCTACTGGTTGTTGTTCTTCCCATTCAGTAACGAGCTGTTCAGTGCGCAGGGCAATATAGGTTTCGCGATCAATGGTTTTCCACTTTGCCCCGTCAAGTAACGCCGTACTTGTCGTTGGGGAGAATTCATAAAATGGTGCGTCATCTTGATAACCAATACTTCCGGGGAGTAGTGGACTGACAATTGCTTGGGCAGTTGCTCCCAGTGTTGAGCTGATGAGCTGTTCGCGATCAATGGCATGGGCAAGTGCTTGTCGAACCGTAAGTGTTTCGAGTGCCTCATTGCGTTTTTGATTGAAAAACAAACCAGTATATTGCGGCAAGGCAATGGTATAAATGTTGGTGTCACGCTTGGCAATGGTTTCTCGATCTGCTTTTGGTACAAAGTGGATGCCATCCACGCGCTTATTGGCAAACATATCAATTGCCGAAAGGGTGTCCGGAGCAAAATGCAAACGGATTGATTCTACAAATGGTTCTCCACGATGGAAGTTTTGAAAATGCTCTAACGCATAGCTAATGATAATACCGTTGCGGTTTTTTTGCAGCTCTACAAATTGATACGGTCCGCTCCCCACCACTGGGCGAATGTTAGCGTCTGCAAGTTTCATTGCACTTGGCAAAACATCCAACCACGCATGTTTTGGTAAGATGCCAACGGTGAGCGTATGGGCAAACGGTGCAAATGCATTTTCCAAATCAAAAACAATGGTTCGGTCGTCGCTCTTCGTAACAGTGACACCTTGAAAACTCAATCGCATCGGCGAACCAACCGTAGGGTCTTGGATGCGTTCGATCGTAAAGAGCACATCATCAGCGGTAATTAGTGTTTCGTCATGCCAGGTGAGATTCTCGCGCAAGGTAACAGTAAATTGAGTCGTGCTGGTATTGACTGTAAACGATTCAGCCAGATCAGGGATAAGCAATCCGTTTTTGTCATAGCGCAGAAGACCAGAGTACAGAAGTCGGGAAAGATCTTGATCCACTTCATTTGCACTGCTGTAAATTGGATTGACTAACCGTGGTGTGCCGACAATCACTTCTTGGTATTCTCCACCAACATCAGGCGCACTTACGCGGTGCGTTTTCACAAACTGATACCCACCAATCACCACACCAATAAGCACAAGTGCTAATCCAACCAAAAATACACGATATTCCTTTTTTGAAAGAAACCGAAAGAGAAAACGCAATTGGTTGAGACGAGGGAGTGTTGCGTCGCTACTGAGTTTTAGGAGTTTTTGATCGTGGGAGCGCAATCGTGCGCGTGCTTGTTTTCCACGAGAGGTTTCAGATTTGCGCCCAAAGCGCATAGCAATACGAATCGTAATGAATACTCACGGATGTGAGCGCTACTCACTGTAGCTCTAATTTAGATAAAGAGGTGAAGAAATCCTACACCGAAAAATAAGATGGCAGTAACAATCGTAATGTTGTGAAGTGTTTTTTCAATACCGCGTTTGCTGCTATATACCGTACTTGCACCACCAAACGCTGCACCAAGACCACTCCCTTTTTGTTGCAAGAGAATCACCACAATCAGGAAAATTCCTAAAATAATTTCGATAATGCTTAATACGGTGGTCATAGGTTTGAGATGAGTATAGCACAGAGTTGGTTTTTCGTCAATCTTGCGATGATCAGTAGCCATACTTATGGTATACTTTGCCTATTGATAACGAGACATACTATGCATCATGGAGGGGAAATGGTTTCAGGAAAACCACGAAACGCTAAATGGCATTGGATTTCAGTCATCGCCATTGTCTTTTTCGCCATTTTGATCTTTATCATTATGGTGATGCGGAATTTCGCCGCTTTTGTACAGCAGGAGAGTCAGGTGATTAGTACGGGAGAGTTCACTGTGGCGCAAGGGCTTGAGCGGCCGGCGCTTGAGGTAACTGGTCCGCAAAAACAGGTGCAACTTGGCGATCACGCAGCCATTGGGGCGCAGGATCCTAAAGTGACGATTGTTGAGTTTGGTGATTTTCAGTGTCCGTTTTGTAAAAAGTCATTTCCGATTTTAAAAGCAGTGTTGGCCAAATATAGTGATGACGTGCAGCTCCAGTATCGGCATTTTCCCGTACCGCAGTTGCATAGTGAGGCGCCAATGGCAGCAGTAGCATCAGAGTGTGCACGAGATCAAGATCGATTTTGGGAATATCATGATGCGCTTTTTCAAAATCAAAACGTTATTACTGAGCCAAATTTGATTGAGTTTGCCAAGACCCTAAATTTGGATACCGCAGTATTCAGTGCGTGCCTTGATGATGATGCAAAAAAAGATAAGGTTCGACAAGATGTTGAAGATGGATTGGACGCCGGTGTTGTGGGTACGCCGACCTTCTTTATCAATGGTTTTCGAATTCAAGGAGATATTCCATTTGAAGGATGGGAAGATATTCTTAATCGGGTGATGTAATGGTACAGCGTGGTAGGGTACGAAGCATATATCGCATTTTGACTGGAGCATGGATAATCATTGCTGCAGTGGTCTTGGTGATGACGGCCATACCAGCGAGTGTATATGCAGCTGGTCAAGCGGGGTGTTGTGTGTACTTGGATGCATCTCCTGATGGTGATGAGGACGGTAAAACCATTGGGTGTCTAGACGTGGTTACTCCAAACGGGACTGATATGGATGCTGATGATAGTACCGGTAAGTTTTGTAGTGGTGCGCAAGTTGATGGGCAGAGTTTGTTTCCACTACTGCAACCAGGAGCATGCAGTGCGGAGACTAATAGTGGGGCAGATTTTTGGTCCTGTTTTGCACCTAACGGAGCTCCTGAACATGTAAGTGCATTTAAAACACAGATTAAGGATCCATGGGATGACAAGTTTTATTGTCATTACAAATCGAACACCGTAGACTCAGATGGCCATAGCGGTGTTGGTTGTAAGCAGTTTTCAAAAACAAATTTAGATTTAATCGACCATGATTATACCTGTCCTCAGATCCCAGGATATACCGTTACGCAATATCCTGGTCTTGAAAAGGAGGCGGTGTGTCAACAAGATTATAGTGGTGGTTTTGCTGTTGGTTTCCATCTTGCATACGCTGAGCAAGAGAAGCAACAACTTGCCGTAGGAGTTACTGATGAGATTCTTTGTTGTGCCAAGTACACTGACACGAATGGGAATGACGTCGTGAATAATGGTGAGCTCATCTCTTGTACTCCTCCTAAAGATCTCCCCTTTGGGCGAGTGTGTGACAAAATAGATCCTGAGAATAAGGTTAAATTGCAATTACTCACTGCAGAGTGTTCTACACAGCTCGCTTGTCAGAAAGCAGCGTCCTGTTGTGTGGTGTTTACTGATGCTGATGGTGACCACAACTTAGAGGATGGTGAGCCGGTATTGCAATGTAGTAATGCTGCTGCAGGGTGTGGAACTGCTTTTCTTGAACAACATGGTTTTAAGAATGAGGCGGGTATGCCTAATCGTGTTGAGATTGTTCAAGGTACGCTTTGCAATGAGATTAGTGCTTGTGGTTCGGTAACATTAAATGAGGAGCAGGCAAATCAGCAATTTACAACAGGTTCAGAGCAGCAAAAAGATTCTTTGACGATTGATAATACTCCGGAAAGTGACAAGCACTGGACCAAGAAGCAGTGTGAAGATCGGGGATATCAATGGGCGCCACCTTCCAATAATAAGAACGCAAAAGAAGGGCCATACTGCTTTGTTAATGGGGAAGCAACACTGAATATTCCGATCGCCGGCACCACCACTACCAATATCAGTGGGTATGTCGGCGCGGTCTTTCAATACAGTTTGGGATTTTTGGCGATTGTATCAGTGATCAGCATTGCGGCCGCTGGAATGCAGTGGGCAGGGGCCGCTGGGAATGCCGCAGCGATCACTGGTGCTAAAGGGATTATTCTTGGGAGTGTGGTTGCCATGGGAGTTGGTGCTGGTGGGTATGGATTGTTGCAAACCGTAAATCCGGCGCTTACCAGATTTGAGACACCGCCCATACCTGCGGTATTAAATCAAAATGTTGATCTTTCCAATTTCATAGGAGAGGATCGTGTGTGTTGTAAGAGTGATAATTTTTGTACGCAGATTCGCATTCCAGGAGGATTGCCAAAGGAGAAAGTAGATGAGATTAAAAATAACTGTCGTCTCATGACCGGTGGTGGAGAAATTTGTCGCCCGGTTGGGCCACTTGGTGACGCTTGTAGAAAGCTTGGTGGTGAGTGTTTACAGCGTCCGGATGTTGATCCGAAAACACAAGGAGCATGTAGTGCATTTTTGTCATTGGCGCTCCCGGGAGTTCAAGTAGCCGTAGAAGTATTGGCAGAAGCGGTACTTGGTGGAGCGAGCTTTTTTGTAGAATTGGGAATCCCGGTTTTCACTAATGGTAAGGTGGTATTAAATCCGGCACTCAGTGTGCGTATGGCAACAGAAGAGTGGCGGAGTATGATTCCTGGGCAAGGACCAATAGGGTTTTGCTGGAAGCAGCCAACAAGTGGGAGTTTGGCCAATGGGCAACGGTGTCAAAGTAATGATCAATGCGCCTCTGATCTTTGCGTCGCTTTGATGGATACACAAGGCTGCTTTGTAAATAAGATTCATGGCGTATGTGATGCCGGAGAAAAGCTTGATTATTGTCATCCGCTCAACTTTTCTCTTGAGGAAGGGGTGAATGTGGTCACCAATGTGAAGTCAACATGTGATCCCGGTCTTTCTTGTTCATTTACCGAGGCTAAGGGCGGTCGTCGGTTTGAATGTAGTGATGGAAGTATTGGCGCATCATGCGGTGGGTACCAAACAAAAAATTGTCACAAGCTCAAGCCGTTCTATGAACAACAAGTAGTTGCCAAACGCAAAGAAGTGCAAGATTGGATTGATTCAAATAAGAGTCTTTTGGAACAACATGCCGCATATCAAGATTATATTGACCTTGCGTATGTCGGTTCTACATTGTCGCAAAAACTTATCAAGCTTCAGGCGGTACTTGGCGCAGTCAACGCCGTTGCGGAAATTGTTGGCATTCAAGGTTCTCAATTGACTGCTGAGCTTCGAGTGCTTGAGGTGCAGGCAGCCAATACTCCAGCGGACCTTGAAGATTGTGAAGTGACCGACTTTGGTCCTGATTCCTCGATTTGTAATGCCGGATTGTCTTGTCTTGATGTCGGAACTACCCTTGCCGGTAAATCATATCGATGTGTGCCGCCACCAAATGAATCAAGTGCATTTGGTGACACGTATGCAGAAGGAACACCATGTGGATCAGAGATCAATACGTGTAAAGTTGGGGTGAGTGCAGGCTTATTGACATGTCAAGGTATTTCAGTCTCCACTGGATTAGGGTGGTGCTCTAAAGAAACATGGGATTCGCCATGTAAAGAACTTAAAGGATACGAGTTTACCGAGGATAACACCTATAAATTAACATACGCTGGAAGTTGTAAATTACTTAAGAAGAGTGTCGGGGATGTGCCGGGTGGTGGGAAGCCGGTATGTTACAAGGAAAATTTGAGTGATGAATTTGGGAAGTGTGCCTATGCGAAGAAGTCAGGAAAAACCACTGCAAAAGTATATCTAAGCAATGATGATGACAATTTTGTAACGACTCCACTAGTGTTTACTGAGACGTGGGGTTCTATTTGTACTCGTGATGCAACTGGCAATCCTTCAATTACAAATGAAGATGGCATCATCTACTCACATGCACCAAGCCAATGTGATGAGATTCATCTTACCGAGAAGTGGAAAGGCACGTTGGCGGCAAAAGGATTATCGAATAGTGATGCTACGCCAGTCTGCTGGAATACCGTTTCCCTTTCTGGTCTTGCTGGCGCCTGCGGTATGCTTATCGGCAATGAAGTGTACGAGTAAGTCCGATTCTTTTCTCCGTCATTGACAGTGGACAACTTCTCTGGTATGCTGTACACCGTTTACTATAAATCTTCCATGGTGTATGGCAAAGTCCAAAGTAGATGTCTTGTCGATCAAAGGATCTCGCGTGCATAACCTTAAAGAGGTTTCAATCGAGATTCCCAAAAAAAGCCTTGTCGTCATTACCGGACTTTCCGGTTCAGGAAAATCATCTTTAGCATTTGATACTATTTATGCAGAGGGGCAGCGCAGATATGCGGAGTCCCTTTCTTCGTATGCGCGACAGTTTATGGAGTTGCAAGATAAGCCCGATGTTGATGAGATTAAAGGCTTGTCACCAACTATTGCCATTGATCAAAAGAGTACATCACGCAATCCGCGCTCAACCGTTGGAACCGTGACCGAGGTATACGATCATCTGCGCTTACTCTTCTCACGAATCGGTCAGCAGTTTTGTCCGGATTGTAATGTGCCGGTAATGCGCTATAGCACTGGTGCGATTGTGGAGCAAGTGCGTACGTTAGCGCGGACTGATCATGAGCTGTTGGTGTTAGCGCCTATTTTTGCGGATCAGTCTATTGATAAAAAGACGCTGCTCTCGCATGTGGAGCATTCCGGATTTGATTATGTTCGTTTTGATGGTGTGCTCATGAAGAAGAACGAACTCGAGCTTATCGACGTGATGCCAAAAGTCGATCATTCACTTGATGTGGTGGTTGGACGTGTCACTGATGTGAAGCGAAACAACATCAGTTCGTTTATTGAGAGTGCCATGGATTTGGGCAATGGACGGGTAATCATCTATGACATGGATGATGATGAAGATGAGGTATTTTCTGAACAGTTTTTGTGTGGTAAGTGTGGAAAAGAGATTCCAGAGATTGAATCACGCACGTTTAGTTTTAACAGTCCGCATGGGGCATGTGGTCGGTGTACCGGGCTTGGGCGGGTACTGGATGTTGATAAGAGTTTGGTGATTCCAAATCAAAAATTAACACTTGCTGAGGGTGCGATTCAGCCGTGGACACGCATTACCGGGAATCAAGCGTTTTATCAGAAGCTCTTAAAAGAGGTTGCGAAAAAGCATAAGTTTTCAGTTGATGTCCCGGTTAAAGATTTGTCAAAACGCGTGATGGATATTTTATATTTTGGAACTGACGGAAAGACTTATGTGATTGATGATAAGTCAGTAGTGTTTGAAGGGGTGGTGCCTAATCTTACGGTTCGTCATTCTCAAACCACGAGTGAGTACATCCGTAAAGAAATTGAGCAATACATGCGTGAGAGTGTGTGTCCGTTGTGTAATGGGATGCGCTTGTGTCCCGAAGCGCTCGCGGTTCGTATTGGTGAGTACAATATCGCTGATATTGTGGGGATGAGTATTGATGAGATTGTGGCGTTCTTTACTGCAGTGCAAAGTGGCAAAACTGCGGGGATTGTTTTTGATGAGCGCGAGAAAAAGATTGCTTTGCCAGTGCTCAAAGAGATGATTACACGATTAAATGATTTGATGCGGGTTGGTTTGGATTATCTAACCCTTGATCGATCAATGGCAACACTTTCCGGTGGTGAGGCGCAGCGCGTACGATTATCTACACAGCTCTCAACCGGTCTCACCGGTGTGATTTACATTTTGGACGAACCGTCAATTGGTTTGCATTCACGAGATAATGCCAAATTGATCGAAACCTTGCGTGTACTGCGCGATCTCGGTAACACTGTCATTGTTGTAGAGCATGATGAGGCCATGATGGAGGCTGCCGATTATTTGATTGACATTGGACCAGGAGCTGGAATTTATGGTGGAGAGATCGTGGCTGCTGGTACGGTTGCGCAAGTGAAAAAACAAGCAAAGTCCATGACCGCAAAGTATCTGACCGGCAAGGTGGTAATTCCAATGCCCAAGAAGCTCAACAAAGGGAATGGGAAAAAATTAACCATTGTTGGTGCCCGGTCGTTTAATTTGAAAAACATTGATGTTGATATTCCGCTTGGGCAGTTGGTGTGTGTTACTGGTGTATCTGGTTCTGGAAAGTCGTCGTTGGTGATTGATATTTTGTCCAAAGCGCTTGCTGCTGAGTTTCATCGCGCAAAGGTTGCTCCAGGAGAATTTAAAACGATCAAAGGCATGCGCAATGTTGATAAGGTGATTGCCATTAACCAGGCACCAATTGGTCGAACCCCACGCAGTAACCCGGCAACCTATACCGGCGTGTTCACGTTGATTCGCGATATCTTTACACAAGTGCCAGAAGCGCAGTTACGTGGATATGATGCTGGGAAGTTTAGCTTTAACGTGAAGGGTGGGGGACGTTGTGAGGCCTGTGCTGGTGAAGGGTATGTTCGTATCCCGATGCAATTCTTAACTGATGTGTTTGTGGAGTGTCAGGAGTGTGAAGGAAAACGCTATAACAAAGAAGCACTTGAGATTCATTACAAAGGGAAGACTATTGCTGATGTATTGGCCATGACTGTTGAGGAAGCACGTCGATTCTTCAGCGATGTGTCCTCTATCGCAGACAAGCTTGAGATTTTGGCTGATGTTGGGTTGGGGTATGTATCACTTGGTCAGCCGGCAACCACGCTTTCTGGTGGTGAGGCGCAGCGAGTCAAGTTAGCTACTGAGCTTTCTCGCCGCGCGACCGGAAAAACATTATACATCTTGGATGAACCAACCACTGGCTTACACTTTGAAGATATTAAGCAATTGCTCGGAGTTTTGCGCCAGTTGGTGGAAAAAGGAAATACCGTCTTGGTGATCGAGCATAATATGGACATCATCAAGAGTGCGGATTGGGTGATTGACATGGGGCCAGAAGGCGGTAAACGTGGTGGAGAAGTGGTGGCACAGGGAACTCCGCGAGAGGTGGCAAAAGTGAAGACAAGCTTTACTGGAAAATATTTGAAAGAGGCGATTGCCGCTTCAACAAAAGCATCTTCTTTGTCTGCAAAGAAGGCAGGTAAAAAATCAAAGACAAAAAAGACATAGTATTGTAGCCTTCATGGGATACAAAAGACCGGCTGTGCGCCGGTCTTTTTAGGAACATTATTTTTTAGTCTCTTCTGATGGAGTTTCTTTTGGTACGGCTGGTGTACTTGGTTTATCCTCTTGTGCTTTTGCTGTTGTCGCTTTTTTCTTTGCTACTTTTTTTACCGGTGTGCTGTCTTTGATCTCTTTCATCTTTTTCTTAAATTTTGGATTGCGTGCGTAGTTGATCTTGGCTTGGCGTACGCGATACTTCGCTACCACCTCAATACCAGCAACTACTGGTGAATGGAGTGGAAAAATCTTCTCAACACCGATATTGCCGCTCAATTTTCGTACGGTAATGGTTGCGCCAGTCTCACTACCATGCTTACGTGCTAATACCAGTCCTTCAAATACCTGGATACGCTCTTTTTCTTCTCCTTTTTTGTTGACATCTTTAATACGAACAGACACACGTACACGGGTGCCGGGGACGACGTCAGGATAGATGGTATCAGTTGTCTTGGTTGCAGTACTCATAGGGCAATTTTAATACGGCAGTAGTGTATCCAAATGTCTATTTTTTGTCAAGAAACACCTGCGGGTAGCTGGTGTGGAGAAATTCGACAATAGCATCAAAGGTTTGCTGTGCTGTCATCTCACTGGTATCAAGCCATAAGTCGTAGTGGGATTTGTCAGACACATCAATACTGTAATATTGCTGGTAACGTTTGGTATCAGAAGCAATTCGCTTGGGAATAGAGTCAATCACTTCTTGCAAAGATGCATATTTACCCTCATTACGTTTGTCTGGGTCAGATTGCAAATCTTTCCAAATGCGTTTGGCCCCAACTTCAGTGTCTACATCAAGAAAGAGCTTGATTGAGTGGGGTATAAAATGAAACGATGTGCGGCCTTGCACTACAAAATTGTCTCGTGTCTGTCCAAGCTCACGTTGATATTCATCAGCTTCGGTGTCGGTGATTGGATTAGTTTCACCAAAGGTGTTGTACTCGGCTATGGTCATGCCGCGCCGGCGCGCCATTTCTCGGCGAAAAATACCAATGTCGTATTCATCGTATCCTAAATGCTTGGCAAGCATATTGCCAACCGTGGTTTTACCAGATCCAGGTTTGCCGGAGATTGTGATAATCATAGTGAGTTGAGTACATCTTGAAGTTCTTGTGGTAATGGACTTTCAAAGTCTACCACAGCACCCTCAAGATCAGTAAACGACAATCGTGTTGCGTGTAAAAAAATGCGTGGAGTGCGTTGTGCAATTTTTTCATTTTTGTATCGTTTTTGCCAATACAACGGATCTTTTACAATGGGGGTATTAAGCGCAAATAAGTGCACACGAATTTGATGGGTGCGTCCTGTTTTAGGTTCAACTTGCACATAGGTATGGTTCACAAATCGATCCAGAACTAAATATTCAGTGAGCGCATCGCGACCATGTTGGTTTTTGGGTCTTGCCGCCATGCCGCGACCGTGTTTTGCGCGGGCAATAGAAAAGTCAATAACTCCTTCGTCTGCCTCGATCGCACCATGCACTAATGCCAAATAGGTTTTGTGCACTTCACGATTGTGGAAGGCATCTTTCAGATGCGCATACATCTGCTCAGTGCGGGCAACTACCATAACACCAGAGACCAGTTTGTCTAAGCGATGGACAATTCCCGGTCTATTCGGATCTCCAACGGACTGTATCTCTGGGTACTGCTCAACAAGCCAATCAGTGAGTGTGTGTGGCTCGTTTTTTTCAGTTGGATGCGTCAGTAATCCTGATGGTTTTTCAATAACAAGATACTCTTGCGTTTGTGCGATGATGTTTGGGACTTGTTGTTCCATAGTTTTTTGTATTATGCTGAATATAGAACTACCTTCTTGTTGTGTGGTCTGCATTGGCTCGTGGTAGCGAACGAACTTCGACCCTAACCGGTTTTGGACGCTAGTGCGAAGGAGGTGATCCGTAATCTCTCGGGTCGGTAATGGCCACACAGCAAGAAACTCACTCTCGCGCCCTGCTCTACCGAGCAGGGTTTGCTCTTTTGGCCAAACCTTGACTGGTTTGACCAGATGTGCGATACTACTCGCCTCGTACGATGAAGACATGCGCGAGCCTCCTCCCACTTTCGTACTCCGCATCGTCGGTCGAGTACCACTGGCCTCTTCTGCCCACAGGGCGTTACGTCAGGTTCGGCTCATTTCATGACTGTGTATGGGGAGCAATGTGCCTCTGTCTCGTGTGCGAGGGGACCCGTCGGTGTAACGCTGACGGGTCTTTCTAATTGTGCCGCTTGAGCAATAAAAAGTAAAGTGATAGAGTTTTTGTGCGGGGTATATGGCTTGGTGGCCATACCCCTTCGGGCGCATAGCAACTTCGTCGCTATGCACCCTCTGCTGAAAGCGCACAGCGCTTTTCACTCCGGGCGCATAGCCATTGGCTATGCTTCCTCCGTTCGTAAATAAAAATGCAAGCATTTTTATTTTCTCACTCCGGGCGCATAGCTCAGTTGGTTAGAGCACCGAGCTTATATCTCGGCGGTCCATGGTTCGATTCCATGTGCGCCTACATAGATCACATCTGTATGTTGTAGTATTTTCATAGCACAAAAAGGAGGAATTAGAAGTTCATCATAATTTTTGTCTATGGAAAAATCATTTAAACTCAATATCTTATTCGCATTGTTTGTCGCACTTCTTATCGGAGTGAATCTTCTTGGTGGAAAAATCGTGACGTTCTTTGGAATTTCAGTATCAGTTGGAATTTTTATGATGCCGGTGATGTTTTTAATCACTGATGTTGTGGAAGAAGTGTATGGCAAAAAACTAAGCTATCAGTTTGTACTCTCTGCGGTAGTAGCATTACTTATGGTCATTGCCTTTACCTTTATGTTTGTAGGACTTGAACCGCATGCGCGTTTTGCAGAGAAAAATCCAGCGTATGTCAGCGTGTTTAGTCAATCACTGCGTATTATGATTGCAAGCGTCATTGCCTTTATTGTTGCGCAGACACACGATGTGTGGTTGTTTGGCTGGCTCAAACGTAAGACAAGGGGTAAAAAGTTGTGGTTACGCAACAACCTTTCCACAATGGTATCTCAAGCAATTGATACACTACTGTTCATGTTCATTGCGTTTTATCAGGTAACACCAAAGTTTACTGTAGCGTTTATTTTCTCACTTGCTATCCCGTATTACCTGTTTAAAATCGTATTCGCATTCATTGACACACCTTTTGTCTATCTTGGCGTGCGCTGGCTTACTAAATCCAAAAGGTAGTTGGGGACAAGTCACTCCAGCTGTCTGATAAATTCTGCTATAATAAGACCAAATTCGATCGATTTTAGGGATGGCAATGCCTTTATCGGACCGCAATCAAGCTTCGGAACCAAAGCCGAAAACCTTTTTGGCTTTTTGTGGTAAAAAATTTGCAGAATTTACCAAGTTGCTTGGTCATTTTTTTAAAACTATCCATCACCCATATCGTTGGTTGGTCGTGTTTACTGTATTCATGTGGGTGATCGTGGGGGTGAATTGGTTCCCGATTGGCGATTTGCAGCCTACTGCAGTAGGAGTAAGTGAGACCATTACGTGGGATGGTGGTGGTGATGGAACTGATTGGAATGATACCGCCAATTGGGATCTTAATCGTTTACCAACATCAGGTGATTCTGTTGTGATAGATATTGCTGCGACAGTAAGTACCACTGCAGCAATTTCTTTTGCAAATATATCACTTGGAGATGGAGTTGGTTCTGTAACATCAACACTAAAGCTCGGTCACGCCATCACTGCAGGGACCAACATTACTATTTTCCAAGGAGGAGAGTTAACACAGGTTGATGATCTCACCGAAACCATCACTGGTACATTAGAAATTCGTAGTGGCGGGTATCTCACCCACCAAGCAAATACCACCACTCAAGATCATGAACTGGACTGGAATGTGGCTACCTTTGATTTGCAATCAGGTGGCTTTGTGTTTTTGAATGGAAAAGGATTTGAGCCAAGTGGGAATGGTTCTGGTGGTGGTGGTTCAAGTGCCTCAAGTGCTGGTGCGGGGGGTGCACATGCAGGAGATGGAGGAGATTCAACGGGTGCGACTGGCGGGACTGGATATTGTGATGTCACCAATCCAGCAACAGTGGGATCTTCTGGTGGGTTTGGTCCAAGTGGACAACTTGGAGGCGCCGGTGGTGGATTGTTTATCCTCAATGCTTCAGGGACGGCAACAATTAACGGTACCATTACTGCTGATGGCCATCCTGGCCAAGCCACTACCGGGGGTGGAGGCGCTGGTGGGGGAATTAAAATTGATGCTGCGATTGTTGCTGGGACACCACAAGGGGCTTCTGTTTCTGGTGGTGATGGGGGCGCGACAAGTAGTGGTGGTGGGGGAGGTGGGTGTGTTTTGCTTTCTTACACCACATCAAATAGCATCTCAGCGACTTCAACCGTTAGTATGGGTGGAGGTACTGGTGGAAATAAGCGAGGTGGTGGTGGATATGCGTATGTGAAGCAAGATGGCACCGATGGTGATCTGTATTCAGTCAACAGTGGAGCGAGTGGCGCATCGAGCACCCAAGGGGCAACGAGCATCACTGCTAATTCATTAACCATAAACACATCAACAGTGTATCTGGTCCCATCAGGGAATACGTTGGTGCTTAGAGATGTCAGCCCATTTGATGAAAGTGATGCTACCGGCTCGTTACAAATCGCCTCCGGGGCAATATTTACTCCGACATCAACAACCGATTTTGAAATCGCAAGCTCTACATTAATTATCACTTCAGGATCAACTATTACTTCTTCCTCTTCTTTAGATGTGTTCGTGGAATACGATGGCGCACTTGATATGCGCAGTTTTACCACATCATCTGCAGCACAACCATTTAATACATTGATGATCCACAACGGTGCCAACCTTACTCATGGTCAAAACACAACTACACAGACGCATGTTATTAATATCTCTGTTGCCTCTTCAACAATCGAGGCCGGTGGCTCAATTAATGTTGACGGTAAGGGGTATGAGCCACACTCGAGTGCAGCTACGAGCAACGGTCCTGGTGGCGGTGGCTCGAGTGCTTCAGTTGCTGGTTCGGGAGGCGCCCATGCTGGTGATGGGGGAGATACAGGCGGAGCAAGTGGTGGGACTGGATATTGTGACGTGACTGATCCAGGGACGATTGGATCTTCTGGTGGGTTTGGCCCAAGTGGAGAAGTTGGTGGGTATGGTGGTGGATTGATTGTGTTTGCTGCCACCGGGGATTTTACAATTAACGGAACTATTACCGCTGATGGTGGTGTTGGTGATGCTACCCGTGGGGGTGGTGGGGCTGGTGGTGGGGTTAAACTTACTGCCGCGGACTTTAAAGGGACACCACAATCATTTACTACCACTGGTGGTAATGGCGGATCTTCTGGAACTGGCGGAGGTGGGGGTGGATGCGCACTTTTGTCCTTTACTACATCAAATTCAATTGTTGTAACATCATCTATTACTATGTCTGGAGGAACTGGTGGTGCAGAACGAGGGGGTGCTGGATATATCTATACTAAGCAAAGTGGGACTGATGGGGATTTGTATTCGATTAATGGGGGAAGCGGTGAGACCTCAACTCAAGGCGCAGAGACATTGACCGTTGATACACTTGTTACCCAAACTTCAGCAACATATCTTGTGCCTTCTGGTCGGACGTTTGTGATGCAAAATAGTGATCCACTTGCTGACGGTGATGCAACTGGTTCGTTACAGCTTGCTTCAGGGGCCATCTTTACACCGACATCAACGGTTGATTTTACGATTACGAGTACAACAGTTATTCTAGACGCTGGTGCGACGTTTACCTCATCAAATAATATCAATGTGGTGGTTAGTGATGATGGTATTTTTGATATGCGGAGTTTTACCACGTCATCAGATTCTTTAACACTTAACACACTATTAATTAATGATGGGGGGACACTTACGCACGGAACCAACGATACAACACAAACAAATGTGATTTATATCTCCGCTACTTCTTCGACAGTTGCTGTAGGAGGCGCTATTGATGTAGACGGGAAAGGCTATGGGTCAAGTGGAAATGGTCCTGGTGGTGGAACTAATACCGCATCGACTGGCGGTGGAGGTGCTGGTCATGGTGGCGCTGGTGGCGCCGGTGGTGTTTCTGGTGGCTCCGCATATTGTATTGCAAGTGATCCTGGTACTATTGGCTCATCAGGTGGTAGTGGTGCACCATCTCAAGCAGGTGGCGCTGGTGGTGGATTTATTGAGCTCGATATTACTGGGACTTTAACAATTAACGGGACTGTCACTGCTGATGGTGGTAACGGAACAGACAGTTCTGGTGGTGGTGGCGCCGGTGGTGGGGTGCAATTTACCGCCAATGTAATTGCAGGTAGTCCACAAAGCTTTACCATTACTGGCGGCGCGAGTGGTGCAACTGAAGGTGGTGGTGGCGCCGGTGGGTGTGCATTGTTTAACTACACATCCTCGATTAGTTTGATTGAAGATGACGTGACGAAAACCGGTGGAGTTGGCGGGAATAATAATGGTGCTGTGGGTCTTTTTTCAACCGCTATTGTAAATGTTACGTCAAGTGGTACTGGCGGCTCGACCCCAGCTCCACCAAGTGAACCAGAACCAAGCGGAGAAAATCCAACCGGCGCAACATTCTTAATTAATGATGGTGCACGCACTACATTTATTCGTGATGTTGATGTCACAGTGTATTTGCCAAAAGCAACTTCTGTAACTCTTTCTTCAGAACCAACGTTTACCGGTGCTAAGTGGGTTCGACTCGATAGCATTCGTGATAATACGGTTCCATTTGTATTGCCGGACGGGGCGGGCAGCAAAATTATTTATGCGAAATTTGAAACGGTAAACGGTGCAGTTTCTCAAGTATATCGACAAGTCATTACGTATCAGACAACACAAGCGCCAGCATTGGTGATTGATATTCCAGAACAAGGTGCAATGGTATCGCATAATCTCACCCAACGTGATCAAGCTGATTTTCAGACGGTTTCTGTGGCTGGTCATGGTGTATTTGAAGATAAGACAACAGTGCTTACATTGTATCAAGTTGTCACATCCATTGATCAAGAAGGGGAACGGAGTATTGCCTATGTGCCGTATCTTGCCAGTGAAGAACGTTCTCAAGTGTCATTGTTTCCATCAGCGATTAGTGATGCTGATAAAAAGTGGAATGCGTCATTCCCAGCGGTTGATACGCTTGGAGCATATCGATTGACCACCAACATTATTGATGACAGTTCTGGCGACATTGTTGCCACACAACATCGTGACTTTACTTTGGTGGCTGCAACGCGTAGTCCACAGCCAGGTTCTCTGGGAGAGTTTATGGTGAATCATGGCCAAAAATATACGAACGAATTAAAAGTGCCGGTATACATTTATGCACAGGAGTTTACACACTTTGTGATTGATCTTGCTCGGGACATCAACCTAGCAGATAAGCAATCAACCGTTGCAGTGGGCGAGCCATGGGAAGGGGAATTTATCCTTCCGGAAAAAGATGGTGTGTACTTTTTAGGATTTGTTGCTTTTGATAAAACAGGAGAATCGATTTATCGCCGTCGTGGCATGGTGGTGCTTGATCGTACGCCACCGAAAACACCAGAAGTTAACTATCAGCTTCAAAAAGTGCAGACTGGTCGTAGTGATAGCCAAACACAATTGGTGCTCTCCGGTAAAACTGAGCCATTTGCGCAAGTGATTGTAACCAAAACAAGTCCTGATATTCCACAACCAATTGCTGGTGTTTTGCGTATTGCTGGTGTGACTACCCAGACAACCGAAGCGGCCGCGAACGGTGATTGGGAACTTTCATTCTCTGGGTTGCAGAATGGTAAGCATACCCTCGCGGTTTCTGTGCAAGACCGCGCAGACAATACCAGTGATATTGCCGAAGTTTCAGTTATTGCAGGGGATGATGTGCCCGACGCACCAGCCGAACCGCCAGAGGACCCCTCGACTGAGCCGGAATCACAACCAGATCCAACATCGACAGATCCGGCGCCATCAGATCAGCCAACAGGTCCGGCGCCAAGTACCCCAACTCCGGCTGCACCAGAACCTTCGGCTCCGTCAACGCCTGCACCATCCGCTCCAGCAGCGCCAGCGCCTGATGCTGCAGCACCAAGTACACCGGCGAGCACCTCGACACCAGAGCCGGTTACATTGCCAACACCGGTCATTGTTGTGGAACCTGAGACGAGTACCAGTACGATGACTACTTCTTCAGACGAGGCACCACTTGCACAACGAACCATCTACGCTTTAGTTACTGGTTATGAAGCGGTGGCAACGTTTGTAGATGACCCTCAAGTTGAACAAGTTACTGAAGAGATCGCAACACCGGTATTGGCAACGGTTGCAACGGTAAACGTGGTGTCTTCAGCTGCAGCGTTACCATCGATTCCACCGTATCTGTATTTGCTGCTCTCCCAATTTTTCGGTCTGTTTGGTCGTCGTAAAAAACAATGGGGTGTGGTATTTAATGCGCTCACTCGGCTGCCAATTGATTTGGCACTCATTCGACTTGTTGACGATGCAACCGGACGTGTAATACAAACACGCGTGACTGATACCTATGGTCGATTTGGATTCTTTGCTGCCGAAGGTTCCTATCGTATTGAGGTCACGAAACGCGGCTTTGCGTTTCCTGCACCATATCTTGCTGGAAAGACTGAAGATGTGCATTTTGGTCAGTTGTACGATGGAGGGAAAATTCAAATAACCAGTGCATCACAATACATCACACCAAATATTGCACTTGATCCACAAGAAGATGCTCGTGCCGTATCGCGAATCAGTCGTGATCAGGTCCTCAAACACCTCCAGCGTATTGTTAGCTTTTCTGGAATTGCTGCTGCAGGAGTGTCATTTGTTATTTCGCCAACCATTATTGTGACACTAGCACTGGCGTTTCACATTTTGACCTTTGTCTTTTTGCGCCGAGTACGTGGCATTATCAAACCAACACAGTGGGGTGTTGTGGCTGATGCGCAGACCCGTCGCGCATTAGGTAAAGCGGTGGTTCGGTTATTCGATGCACAGTACAATAAATTACTAGAAACGCAGGTCACGCATGGAAATGGCCGGTATGCATTCTTGGTTGGGCCAAACACGTACTACCTTACGTATGAAAAATCCGGATATACACGCAAAAAAACAGATGAAGTTGTGATTACTAATGTCAGTGACATGATCGCACGTGATGAAAAACTTACTCCTGGAACGCAACAACCAACCGTACGACTTGCTGGACCACACCACAAGCCATTAGTTGATGTTGTGGAGGATAACACTTCGCGTTCTGCATCAGAGGATTCTTCTGGTTCAGAACAGACTCCCGCGCCTCCGGCACCTCCTCAAAAGCCGACAGCGACTTCAGACGATCAACAGACCAAAGTACCACCATCCAAAAATGAATCACCAGAGTTTGATTTTGCAAAGATGCGAGAGATGGCATTGTATGGGCGAGAAGATAAATCTGGCGGTCATTACGATCACACTGCCGATGTGCCGAAAGATAAAACGCAAAATACGTCATAGGATTGGGAGCAGTATCAGGGGTGACAACAGTATGTTGCCGCACCTGATCGCTGTTGTCACTCCTAAAGGCATTGCCAAGACCCCGACACAAGTGTGTCGGGGTCTGCCATTGGATATTTTCCTAAAATAAAACCAAAATATGTGATATACTATATTCAAATTCGATCGATATAAGGAATGGCAATACCTTCGTCGAACAAAGGATTTGATCCTGATCACAAAACGGGAACCGTTTTATTTTTGGACACAAAAAAGACGGGTTTCTTGGCATCTGTTCTCGCGCAGATTTTTTTGTTTGTAAAACATCCTTGGCGATTGTTGATCGTAGCCTCTTTGCTTATATGGGTAATTGTTGCATCAGTTGGTTGGCCAGGATTACTTACCCAACAAGCCCATGGTGGTATTGCGATTACCTGGACCGGAAGTGGAGATGGAACGAGTTGGTCTGATACTGCAAACTGGGATTTGTCTCGTGTGCCGGCAGATGGGGATGATGTGACCATTGATATTTCCGCAACGGTAAGTACCACTGCCGCAATTTCGTTTGACACACTGACCATCGGAGATGGTGCCGGTGTGGTGACGTCAACGTTGCGTCTTGCTCATGACATTACGGTGGGTGATGATATTACGGTTCGTCAAGGAGGTGAGCTGGCACAATATGGCACGTCTACCAAGACAATCAGTGGCACACTAGCGGTGAACAGTGGGGGGTATCTCACTCATGGAGGAAATATAGATTCACAAGTGAATGAACTTGATCTCAGTGTTGCTACTTTCACCCTCGACTCAGGAGGTGTGGTGTATTTGAATGGAAAAGGATATATCGTGAAAACCACTGTCGGAGGAAATGGTTTTGGGCCAGGTTTTGGTCATGGGTCAGGTGCAACTGGTGGTGCCGGTGGTGCACATGGTGGTGATGGTGGTGATGGTGCGAGTGGTTTAGATCCCGGTGGAACCGGATATTGTGACGTAACTAACCCATCCACGATCGGATCTGCAGGTGGTTCGGGATCTGGTGGTGCAAACGGGGGTGGATCTGGCGGCGGATTATTTATGCTTACTGCATCGAGTGCCGTGACGTTGAATGGAAAAATTTTAGCTGAAGGTGGGGTCGGGATAAATACCAATGGTGCTGGTGGTGCCGGTGGAGGAGTAAAAGTTGATAGTGCTGGTGCGATTGTCGGAACTCCGCAAAGCTTTTCTGTTGCGGGCGGAAACAGCGCTGGTGGTACTGGTGACGGTGGTGGTGGAGGCGGGTGTGTGTATCTTGAGTACGCAACAACCAACTCGGTTTCTGCAACCAGCCATCTTGATTTGACCGGCGGTACCGGAACCAATGAGCGCGGTGGCGCCGGGTATGCCTACCTTAAAAAGGATGGCACTGATGGAGATTTGTATGCTATCAACAGTGGTTCTGGTGCTGGATCAACGCAAGGTGCAAGTTCGATCACTGCAGACACTTTGCACATGGACACCTCTGCCATCTATGTGGTGAGCACGACGCATACGTTGGTCTTGCGTAATGGTGATCCATTTTCAGGGGGTGATGGTACGGGATCATTGCAAGTTGATTCTGGAGGGACCTTTACACCAACATCGACAACCAACTTCACTATTTCCAATGGAAAGTTGATTTTAGACGCTGGGGGAACACTCACATCTTCGAGTAGTGTTGATATGATTTTGGGAAGTAGTGGAACGTTTGACATGCGTAGCTTCACCACATCATCAAACCCACTGCCACTTGATACCTTAGCAATTAATAGTGGCGGAACACTGACCCATGGACAAAATGATACGGCGCAGACGCATGTAATTCATTTAGAAGCTTCTTCATCAACAGTTGCAAGCGGTGGATCAATTAATGTGGATGGCAAGGGATACAAAGTTCACACTGCTGTTGGTGGGAGTGGTAATGGCCCAGGCGGCGGCGGTGGTTCTGGTGCTGGTAGTGGTGGCGGTGGTGGTCATGGTGGCGCTGGTGGCGCTGGAACTGGTGCTGCTGGTATAGCGTATTGTGTGACTTCAACACCCGGAACCACAGGTTCTGCAGGTGGTTCAGGAAGCACGGGAGCCAACAGCGGAGGTTCGGGTGGTGGTCATATACGATTTGAAGTGACTAATACCTTGCACATTGCCGGTACAGTTACGGCCGATGGAAATGCCGGTACCGGTACGAACGGTGGAGGTGGTGCTGGCGGGGGGATCTATATCATTGCTGATACCGTTGCGGGGACACCATCAAGTATGACTGCTACTGGTGGGGCAAGTGGAAGTTCTGCTGGTGGTGGCGGTGGTGGCGGGTGTATTGCCGTCGCCTATATCACGGCAAATAGTGTTTCGTCCGGCGATGTTGCTGTAACCGGTGGAACTGGAAATACCAATAATGGTGCTGCAGGAACTTTTAATGGCAATGGAACGCCAACGGCACCAACTACTTTATATTCAAATAATGATGATGCAAGTTCGGGAGATACCAATCCAACCGGTTTGACTGACACCACTCCGGCATTTTCGGCAATCTACAATGATCCGGATAGTGGCGATACCGCAAACAAGGCACGAATTCAGGTCAGTACTGATATAGCCATGGATTCGATTACCCATTGGGACTCCGGTGCTGGTGGATCAACGGTAAGTGATTGTACCCAAGGTAATCGCTGTAGTGATATCACTTATGATGCGCTTGGCAGTGCCGCGACACTCTCATTGGCACTAGATGATGATGGTGGAGAAGGAGCGACTGACACGGCGTACTACTGGCGTGTGGCGTATGTTGATGATGATGGGTCTGTTGGTGCGTGGTCTGCAACGTCCACGTTTACGTTGCAAGATATTCCAAAGGCGCCGACCAGTGTTGGCACCTCAAGCGTAACGGCAAGTGCGATCACGTTTTCGTGGACTGACAATTCATCAGTGGAGGGGCTTTTCCGTATCCAAACGTCAACTGATGGGTCTTCTTTTAGTGATTATGCGTTGAATGCTCCCAATGCAACCACGGTTGCGTTAAGTAGCCTTGATCCAAACAGTGTGCATTATGCGCGGGTTCGTGCAGAGAACACTGCGGGAAATTCTTCGTATGCTACGAGTACAGCGATTTATACCTTAGCAGCAAGGCCAAATAGTTTTGCAGCCCAAGTAGATAGTAGTGAATCAATTACCCTTACGTGGGGGGCAAATAGCAATGGACCAACCACAACATATGAAGTAGAAAATATTACTACCGGTGATACCGTAACCGGATTGAGTGCAACGACCCACACGTTCAATGACCTTTCAAGTAACACGACATATTCATTTCAGGTACGCGCATTTAACGGAGATAATATTGCTTCAGGATATACCGGGCCGATTAGTGCCACTACTGAAGGAGGCACTGGAGGAAGCAATCCATCTCCTCCTGCAGATCCTGTTCCTGATGGAGACAACCCCACAGGAGCCGCGTTTTTGATTAATGACGGTGCTTCAGTAACTCATGAGCAGGATGTGGACATTACTGTGTTTTTGTCTGGAGCTAAATCAATTGCATTGTCAAATGATTCCGCGTTTGTTAATTCAAAATGGGAAACCATCGCTGCATTTGAAAACGGAATTATTCCTCACACGCTGAGTGATGGCGAAGGGGGAAAGATTGTATATGCAAAGTTCGAAACCATTAATGGTGGAGTGACCAAGGTGTATCAGCAAAGTATTACGTATGAGAAAATTGCTCCACCAGAAGTGGAGATTGATAATCCTCAGGAAGGAGCAAGTGTATTGCATAACGTGAGTGATCCATTGGCAGCAGACCACCACAAACTGACCGTAACTGGTCATGGGATCTATAGTGGTAAGACTACCCAACTCACCTTGTATCGCACATTGGTGACCGATGATCCTGAAACCGGTGAGCAAGCTACCGTGTATGTGCCGTATTTGGATGATGAGAGTTCGTCGTCAGTTTCGCTATTCCCCTCCGATATTACTGATACTGAAAAAGTATGGGTAGTACAATTTCCGTCCGTGAGTGAGATCGGCACCTATCGTATTGTGCTTCAGGTGCGGGATGATGGTACCGGCGAGGAGTTATTGAATAGCAATCGAGATTTTGCTCTGGTGAAAAAACCTAAACAACCAAAACCAGGCCCGGGTGAATTTGTGTTGAACAATGGCAATAAGTATACCAACGTGTTGAGCGTTCCGGTGTTTGCATTTGCAAAAGCATACACCCACTTTGTGATTGACCTCGCCAAAAAAGTTGATTTAGCAAATAAGATTCTGGTTGAAGATCCGACTCAAGGATATGAAGGTGAATTTACTTTACCGGACGAGGATGGAATTTATCAGGTGGAGTTTGTGGGACTGCAAGATGATGACGTGATCTATTCCCGACGCGCACTGGTTGTACTCGACCGGTTAGCGCCTGAAATTCCAGACGTGGATGTTGAAATCGAGGTTACGGAGAATGGTATCAAGTATCTTGTGGTCTCAGGTAAAACCGAACCACTTGCCAAGATAGTCGCCACAAAAACATTTGACGGAGATGAGCCACTTGCTGGTGCACTTCGTATTGCTGGTGTCGTAACACAAACTGTTGATGCAGCCGCCAACGGTGATTGGGAGGTAAGTTTTGCTCAGGTAAGTGATGGTGAGCATCACCTTGAAGTAACATCAAGTGATCAGGCAACAAACACCAGTGATCCTAATGTGGTATCTGTCCAAGTTGGGGAGCTTCCTGAGGTACCAATACCAAGTAACCCTCCTGATGGAGAGGATCCACCAGTCGATCCTGATCCTCCAATAGACCCTGACGATCCTGGTGTGCCACCTGGTTCTGAACCAGTGGGGCCAACTCCAGACGGCCCTGGGCCAGTTGAGCCCGATGGTTCATCACCCGTAGTAACCAGTAGTCCAACCAGTACGGTGGAGATGGTGCCAACAAGTACGATACCAGTCACGCTGAGCACGAGCACGCCAACTCGCATTCCTACCGTAATTGAAAGTGTGGTTGACACTACCACACAAGCAGTGCGTGCAATCAACCGGGTAATCGATGATCCTCAAGTTGAACACGTTACGGAACAAGTCGCTACCCCGGCATTAGCTGGTGTTGCTGCATTGAACGTGGCAACCGCTGCCGGAACCCTTCCTTCAATTCCATCATATTTGTATCTGTTGTTTTCTCAGTTTATTGGACTATTCTCGCGGCGTAAACAAAAGAGTTGGGGTGTGGTCTTTAATGCATTAACGAAGTTGCCAATTGATTTGGCACTGGTTCGTCTGATTAATGATCAGACAAATCGCGTGGTACAAACGCGGGTAACAGATGTGCATGGACGGTTTGGGTTTTTTGTCACACGTGGATCATATCGGGTTGAAGTCAGAAAACACGGGTTTGCATTTCCAGCGCCATACTTGATTAGCAAAACCGAAGACCCTACCTTTGGGAAGATCTACAACGGCGAAGTGATTACCGTTGATACCGAATCAATGTATCTGATTCCAAATATCGGCCTTGATCCACAAGAGGATTCTCGTCAGGTTACTCAGGTGCGCGTTGATCAGGTTAAAAAGGGTATCCAGGCGGCAGTGAGTTACTCAGGTGTTGCTGCGGCAGTGGTCGCGTTTGTCATCAGTCCAACAATCTTGGTTTCTTTGGCATTACTTTTCCACGTACTGACGTTTATTTTTGTCAGGCGAGTACACATGATTGCTAAGGTGCGTGAATGGGGCGTGGTATTCGATGGAGCAACTAATGTAGCCTTGAGTAAGGCAGTCGTGCGCATTTTTGATGCACGGTACAACAAATTACTTGAAACTCAAGTCACCCGGGGTAAAGGCCGGTATGCATTTTTGGTTGGCCCAAATACCTACTATGTGACGTATGAGAAGTCTGGATATCGTCGTAGAAAAACCGATCATATTACGATTGAGACGCCAACCGGGGTGATTGCCAAAAACGCGACGATTCATCCGGGAGCATTACAACCAACTGTTGGATTAGCCGGGCCACATCACAAGCCACTTGTTGAAACGTCTGAGGTTCAGCCAAAAGAGGAGTCGCCACAATCAACAGAGAAGTTGTTACAAAACCCGCCACCATCTACTGAACCAGAAGTAAAGGAAGATCAACCAGAGTTTGACTTTGCCAAGATGCGAGAACTCGCACAATATGGTCGGGAAGACAACAAAGGCGGGCACCATGAGCATGCACCCGCAGATAATCAAAAGAATCCATCTGACACCACGCATCCAGAAAGTTCTGGATCGACCTTGGATTCGACATAGAAGTTGGTAGAGGTATCAGGGGTGACAATGGCTAGTTGTCGTTCCTGATCGCCTTTGTCACTTCTGAAGGTATTGCCGTAAAACTCCTTGCTTGTGCAGGGAGTTTTACTTAGATGGTGGTGTGCGCCAAGTTTTGGTGAAGTATTTTGGTGATTACGCGTTGTGCTTCGGTAAGATCTGAGGCATCAATATGACATTCAACCAGATCACGATTACCAGTTGGTTGGTATTGTGCGAGAAGTTCACGAGCATCGAATGGTTTTTTGGTGTGAACAATTGCGCGGAATTTTTTGGTAATAGGTGATTGATAGATCAATGCAATGATCCCAGCTTCTGGTGAATTGATAAGGAGCTCATCAATGATTTCTGGCAAATCATGTTCATGAGCGCCCGTGCGGGTAAACTCATCTTGTGGAATCGTCACCGTAATCATGTTGTATTTAGCGTCATGGTGCATGCGGGTAAGTACACTTCCCCAAAGTTTAAGCGTAGCAATTGGTCGTTGACGAAAGAGATGATCAACGATAACGTCCCGTTTGGCTCCCAGTTCCATGAGCGCACTTACTCGGGCAAAGGTTTGCGGCTTCATGGTGTTACTTTTGAAACTTTTTGTTTTAGCGATAATGCCGGTGAGAAGCGCGGTAGCAATTTCAGGGGTGATCTCTTTGCGGGCGGTTTGTTCAAATAAATTGTAGAGCACTTCTGCAGTTGATGTTGCAGTCAGATCAATAAGGTTGATCGTGCCAAAATGTTCGTTACTGGGCGCATGATCAATAACAATCGTTGGCACATTATGAAACAGATCAGTGTGTTGTAAATACAGATTGCCAAGCGAACCAAGGTCGTGGCTGTCTACAATCCAAATGCAATCATACAGATATGGTGATGCATTTACTTGCACATCCGTAGCGCTGAGTTGTTGATGTTTTGGTGTAACAAAAATGCTCAGCTGTTCATTTTGCACATCATAGCTGAGCGACTCAATACCACTTTTGGAAACATCAACAGTGATAATAGACTTTTGAATTGCCGGAAGAGTATTGCGCACGCTGCGCAATCCGCTGAGGTAGCGTAGTTGTCCCGGGTTGGTGAATCCATCACACGCCACATCAACAATCTTTCCCTGTTGGCGCAGAAATTGAGCAAGCGCAAGTGAAGAAGCAATGGCGTCTTTGCTGCTTTGCGTTTTTCCTTGAGCAGCATCCGCACGAAACACTACCAAATGGTGGTGACTCTGGTTAATGCGATCAGTGATTTGCTGTGATAGGGTTAGTGCCATGTGTTCAATATCAACCCCTCTCCCCAGAGATAGAGAAGTATCCTATCGTGAAATGATTTTTGTGTCAAATGGTGTGAATTGAAAACGACCAGATCGTTTGATCGGTCGTCTCGTTGTGTGTTGGTTGTGGTTCTCAGCGATGGCGCCGGCGCACGACGCGTCGTCGAACCGGGACCGGTCTGCGATAGCGGTGCTGTCGCGGGGCACGTCGTACGCGCGCTCTGCGCAGCCGATGGGGTGCTGGCGCCGGTCGGTAACCATAGTCGGATCCGGTCTGTGGGTAGTACCCCGGCCCCGGGCGATCCATGCCAGGATGGTACATCGGTGGCCCGTACCCCCCACCATGCTCACATGGTGGGGGATAATATCCACCGGGATGATGTCCTGGCGGCGGACCATAACCCGGCTGGTAGCCAGGATGGTACCCCGGCGGGGCATAGCCCCCCTGAGGAGGGTAGTAGCCACCGCCACCTTGCTGAGGGTAGTAGCCGCCCCCACCGTACTCGCGCAACTCCTGACGTGCGCGTTGCTCGCGCTCGCGCAGGTAATGCATCTCCTGCGCGCGTTGCGCCTCGCCCTCGAGGTACTCCACGTACTCACGCTGACGCTGGATCTGCGCCGGGCTCGGAGCACGCTGCGCCTGCGCTTCACTGGCCAAGGCCAGTACGGTCAACAACGCAATCCCGATGGATCGCATCATACGACGTTCCTCCTATCTCGGGTGTTGTCATTGAGTCTGGCCCTGTGCACTGCTCATCCCAAGATACGTACCTTAGCGCGTTTTGTGCCAGTTGTCAATACCGGCACAAAAAGAAAACAGCGCGCCAGTTGGCGTGCGTTCTCGTTGTGGGTTGTTGTGTGTTTGGTCGCCTTGCAGCGAAGCGTCAGCCGCCGGTGTCTCCTTTGGCCTCTGCTTGCTTGCCTTCACCCTCGGCTTTGGCAGGCGCCGGCGCCACGAAGGAGTAGGTGTCGCCGGTGTTCACCTTCAGGGTCTGGCCAGCATGCACCGTACGTGGCTCATGGCCGGTCTGGTACAGCGTCACCGACTCGGCGAGATCGGCGTCGATGACCAACTCGGTGAAGGTGACTGTCATCCCGAGGGCATCGGGCTTGTCCAGCTTCTCGCAACTGTACCGGCGGTAGGTCTTGTTGTTGCCGGCCCCGCTGCACGAGAGCGCGAACATGGTCTGGTGCGCTGCCACGTCCTTGTCGCTACACGACTGGTCGTAGGTGCAGTAGTCGTCGAACGCCGGGGTGTTGGGCCGACGTACGATGTCATACTGACCCTCCGGAATCGCCACGACCTTCTTCCCCGAGAAGTCGAAGTTGTAGCGGCGGCTGTAGAGGTTCGGGTCGTAGCACGCGCTGCTGCCCCTGTGCGCCAGGCAGTGCCGTGGGCTCCAGGTCACCTGCGCGATCTGCTTGGTCACACGCACGGTGTGCACCATGGCGCGCGAGTTGCCCCGGACACGGATGGTGAACGGCTTGACCCAGTGCCAGGCTCCGTCGAGCGCCTGGATCACGAACCCGTTGATCTTGTACGAACCGACACTCAGCATGAGCGTCATGATCGGCTCGTGATCGCCAGCCCGGTCGTGCAGGTTCATCTTGCGCCCATTGACCAGCAGCACCTGGGGGAAGGTGGTGAGGTAGCTCACGCTCCCGCCCATGGACGAGTGGACCATCATGCCCACACGCCGCCGTGCATCGGTTTTGGCGTCGAACTCCGGGGCCTTCTGCTCACCACGGGTGGTGTCGTCGGCCCAATAGAAGTCCGAGCTGATCCGGAATTGCACCTGGGTCTGGGCCATGGCCACGCTCGCGAAGAGCAGCACAGCTAGGACGATGAAGGCGTCCAGCGCCTTACGGTAACTAAACACGGGAAAACCCCCTTGGCCGTGTGTTGGCCGGTTGAAACGGGATGATTGGTACACCGGTATTGGTACCGGCAAGCTCTCATGAGCATACCAAATTTTTGGATTTTGTCAAGGTGAGTATTGCGTTTATTGCGTAAAATAGCCTTTCTATATACAATTGCTATATATGAAGGACATGCCAAAGGCCTACAATCCTCAGGAACATGAGGATTCTATTTATCAGAAATGGGAGAAGTCAGGGTTTTTTAATCCTGACAACATTGAAGGCGAACAATTTTCTATCATGATGCCCCCACCAAATGTGACCGGAGTGCTGCATTTGGGGCACGCTCTGGAGAATACGCTCATGGATACCATGGCGCGGTTTCAGCGCATGCAAGGGAAAAAGGTTTTGCTCCTACCAGGAACTGATCACGCGGCCGTAGCTACCCAGGCACGTGTTGAAAGTAATTTGGTAAAAGAAGGTCATGAGGATCCTCGCACAGAATTTGGTCGCGAAGGTTTGCTTGAAAAAATTCGTACGTATGCTGAAGATTCAAAATCAACGATTTTAAAACAGATTCGAAAAATGGGTACGAGTGCTAACTGGAGTCGGTTGGCGTACACGTTTGATGAGCAGCGGAATGCCGCAGTAAATGAAGTATTTATCAGAATGTTTAATGACGGTCTGATTTATCGTGGCACCCGATTGGTGAACTGGTCCATTGGTGCAAATTCAGTATTGTCAGATGACGAACTTGAATGGGAAGATCGGCAGGAGCCGTTTTACTACATTCGGTGCGGTGAATTTGTTATCGGGACCGTTCGTCCAGAGACTAAATGCGCTGATTCACCTCTGGTGGTTCATCCTAATGGAACGTATGTCTTTGTAGAATTTACTAATGCCCAAGGTGAGCAGGACAAGCTTTGGGTTTCAGAGAATCTGTTTAATGATAAAGAGCAGTTTGCACAGGTGTGCAATACCCTTGGCGCGCAAAGTGATTTTGTCGTAGTAGAAAAAAAGCAGGGGAGCGATTTCGAAGGAGTTTCGTTTACCTATCCTACCTATGCCGGCGATCGTCAGTTTACGGTGTTAGCTGATGAGGTTATTGATATAGAAAAAGGTGCTGGAGCAATGACGATCTCATCGTCACACTCAGCTGACGATTATGATCTTGCAAAACGTCGAGGGCTTAATGAGACGTTTATCACGAAGATTGGTTTTGATGGAAAGATGACTGACATTGCCGGTCCGGCCGCTGGATTACCAATCGAGCAGGCACGCAAAAAGGCAGTTGAGATTATGAAAGCGCAAGGGTTGATTGTTGGTGAAGACGTTAATTATACCCACCGCGTGCCACTGTGTTATCGATCGCATACTGTTGTTGAACCCATGATTTCCAAGCAGTGGTTTGTTGATGTGAATAAGGAGATTCCTGGGCGTGGAAAATCGCTTAAAGATCTTATGCGTGAAGCGGTTACTACTGGGCATAATGGTGATCCTGATCAAAAAGTTGTTATCACTCCGGCACGATTCGAAAAAAATTACTTTGGCTGGATTGATAATCTTCGCGACTGGTGTATTTCTCGTCAGATTTGGTGGGGGCATCGAATTCCGGTGTGGTATCGAGAAGATGAGGTTGTGGCAAGCGTCACAGCTCCGGAAGGCGACGGCTGGACTCAAGATGAGGATACATTGGATACGTGGTTTAGCTCTGGGATGTGGACATTTTCAACGCTCAAGTGGCCAGCGCAAGATCATGAGCTGGAGACGTTTCATCCAACCACCTGGATGCAAATGGGCTATGAGATTTTGTTTTTTTGGATGGCGCGCATGATTTTGTTTAGCACGTACACCCTTGATCAAATTCCATTTCATGATGCGTATATTCATGGCATTTTGCGCGACAAGGATGGGAGAAAGTTTTCAAAGTCGCTTGGCAATGGGATTGATCCACTTGTGATTATTGATAAGTATGGAACAGATGCGTTACGCTACAGTTTGATCGCCGGAGTATCTCCAGGGAATGATGCACGGTTTTATGAGGAGAAAGTTGAATCAGCGCAACATTTGGTGAACAAGCTCTGGAACATTGCGCGATTTGCCAAGTCGCAAGGTGGGGATCCGAATCAGTTTGAAGTGAAGACATTGGCTGATCAGTGGATGGTGAGCCAACTTGGTGTTGTCATAAATAGTGTGAGAAACAAGTTAGATCACTATCAATTTTCTCAAGCTGCTGAAAAATTACGGGCGTTTACTTGGGATACGGTTGCTGATTGGTATGTGGAAGCAAGTAAGAGTAAACCAAATCCTGATCTTATGGCTCATGTGGTGAGTGTATTGCTTCAACTATGGCATCCGATTTTGCCATTTGTTACTGAGGCACTTTGGCAAGAGCTGCATAATGGTGATGGTCTGCTTATGATGAAGCAATGTCCAAGAAGTGAGCAGCAGGTACTTGAGCAATATCCATTTGATGTTGATGCAATTTATTCATTTACCAAGGTAATGGCAGTAGTCAGTGGCTTGCGATCACTTCGACCAGAATATGACATCGCGCCAGGGGACATGATTCGTGCCGGCTTGGCAATTGAGGAAGCTTCATGGGAAGCGCTGAAAGACCAACTACCATATATTGAGTCTATGGGAAGGGTGGCTGAGTTCACCTTTACTGATAGTGTGCCAGAGAATTGTGTAGTGACACCGCTAGCTGGTGCTGTCTTGTTTGTCCCGATCGATGGACAGGTGGATATCGAAGCCAAAAAGAAAAAGCTCTTAAAAGAGAAGGAGCAGATCGAGAAGTACTTAACAGGACTTGAGAAAAAGTTTGCCAATCCAAAATATCAAGAACATGCTGCACCAGATGTCATTGCACAGGACAAAGAAAAGATTGCGTTAGCAAAACAAAAATGCGATGCTATAACTAATCAACTTGCTTCTTTGTAGTATGCCTATCTCAACTGACTCACAACTCATTGATCAAGTGCTTGATCGCGGAGTAGAAAATATCTATCCATCGCGCGATTTTGTAAAAGCACGCTTGCAAGAAGGAAAAAAGCTTACCTTGTACGTTGGGTATGATCCTACTGCACCCACGCTCCATGTTGGCCATGCAATTACCTTGCTTAAGCTTCGCCATTTTCAATTGCTTGGCCACAAAGTCATCATGCTCATTGGTGATTTTACCGGCATGATCGGTGATCCAACTGATAAGACTTCCGCGCGCAAGCGGTTGACGCACAAAGAGACCTTGAAAAACGCTAAAGTGTATCAAGAGCAAGCAGCGCATATTTTGGACTTTATCGGCAAGAACAAGGCAGAGCTTAAATACAATGGGGAGTGGCTCCATGAGATGAGTTTTGCTGATGTGATTGAGCTTGCCAGCCATTTTACAGTTCAGCGCATGCTTGAGCGTGATATGTTTGATAATCGCATGAAGGAGGGCAAGCCAATTTACCTTCATGAGTTTATGTATCCACTGATGCAAGGCTATGATTCAGTCAAAATTGTTAAAGGAGGAATTGATGGCGAGGTTGGTGGGAATGATCAAACCTTCAACATGTTGGCTGGGCGTACTTTAATGAAGGCGCTATGTAATGGTAAAGAGAAGTTTGTCATCACCATGAAGTTGTTGACCGATAACTCAGGAGCCAAAATGGGCAAAACCACTGGCAATATGTTAGCGTTCACCGATACTCCTGAAGATGCGTACGGCAAAGTGATGAGCTGGAGCGATGGGCTAATTGTTCCTGGATTTGAGCTCTGTACTCTTGAGCCAATGGATGCACTCAAGCAGATCGAAAAAGGTTTGAAAAAAGGAGAGAACCCACGTGATTACAAACGTCAGCTTGCATATACTATTGTACGTGATTATTACAGCGAAGCAGCAGCCCAAATGGCACAGGAGCATTTCGACAAAGTATTTAGCGCAGGAGAAAATCCAGATGATATGCCAGAGGTTTCTGTTGGCGCGAAAACAATGAATATTGTCGAGCTGTTGGTCGCAGCCACGCTTGTTAAAAGCAAAAGTGAGGCACGTCGGGCGATTGAACAGGGTGGCGTTTCAGTTGATGAAAAAAAGATTACTGACATTACAGAGGAGATCACTCTTGGCAAAGGAATTGTTTTGCGAAAAGGAAAGCGGCACTTTGCACGGGTCAAACCATAGTATGATTCTACTTCACCTGAAAGAAACCATTGCTGATGCCATCAGTGCGGCAGCGCAATACAACGTGACTCCGGCTGATCTACTCAGTCCGCCAAAACCAGAGATGGGTGATATTAGTTATCCCTGTTTTGCCATGGCAAAAGAAAAGAAGATCTCTCCGGCTGACCTTGCCAAAGAGATTGTCAAAGAGTTATCTGCGGCGACATTAGTCTTAGTTGATCGTGTTGAGGCCACCGGGCCATATGTCAATGTACATTTGGATACCGCGCGACTTGCCGGGGGGCTCAGTGACGAAATTTTGAAAGAAGGCGACCGCTATGGTTGGCACAAAGAGCAGACGAAAAAAATCATTTTTGAATATTCAGGATTGAATACGCATAAAGAGGTGCATATTGGTCATGTGCGAAACCATGCGCTTGGCGCAAGTATTATTCAGCTGCTCCGCTCACAAGGAAACATGGTTATCCCGGTAAACTTTGTGAATGATTTTGGCATGAATGTTGCCAAGTGTATTTGGGGCTTGCAGAAGTTTCATGGTGGAGGTGGTATTGAAGTAATCACAACAGAGGAAGCAACTAAAATGGAAACGCTTGCTGACATATACGCTGAGGCTAGCGCTAAGATGGAAGGCGATGATGCTGCACGAGCTGAGGTTGACGCAGTGCTTAAGGCGATTGAAGACGACCCAAATTCACCAGAGCATGCGCTGTGGCGCAAGACACGTGATTGGAGTATGGCTGGGTTTGAGGTGGTATATAATGAGATGGATTTAGAGTTTGATAGCTTGTTTTTTGAAAGTGATGTTAAGCACAATGGAAAGGCCAAGGTTGATGCGCTATTAAGTGCCGGAGTGGTGAAAAAATCTCAAGGCGCAATTATTGCAGATCTTGAAGAGTACAATCTTGGAGTCTTGCTCCTGCTCAAGTCCGATGGCACTGGCCTGTATTCTACCACCGATTTGGCTTTGGTTGATGCGAAATTCGAGCGGTATCCAGAAGCCAGCACCAGTATTGTGCTTACGGATATTCGTCAGGGCCAATACTTTGCACAACTGTACAAAGTGTTGGAGCTTTCTGGCATGCAAAAAGAGTTGGTGCACATTGGGTATGATTTTGTGACCTTGCCCGATGGTATGATGAGTTCGAGAACCGGAACCGTGATTCGTCATCGTGATTTACGTGACGCACTTATTGCGCGGGCGCAAGAGGAGATTGTTGCACGACACCCCGATTGGAATGCGGTTCATGTACAGGCGGTAGCGCGTGATATTGCAATGGGGGCGATGAAGTTTACCATGGTCTCTGTTGGTAGTAATCAACAGATTGTGTTTGATATGGACTCAGCATTGTCCTTGCATGGATTTAGCTCAGTGGCATTGCAGTATGCCGGTGCCCGGTTGCATGGGATTTTGAGTAAGGTTGGTGTGGATGCTCTCCAAAAAGTTGAGTGGACCAATGACCTTACTGCTGTTGAACGTAAGATTATGATTCATCTGTTGTGGTACCCAGAAGTCTTGGCCCAAGCAGCAGCACACTATGACCCGTCACACATTGCACGCTTTGCTTATGAGCTCGCACAGATGGTTGGAACGTTTTATGAATCTTCTCAAGTGATTGATGATTCAGGAGAGGTTCATCATGTGCGTTTGGCGCTTGTGCAGGTGATGAGCGAGGCACTTAAAGATGCTATGGAAATTCTTGGCGTGCCATATTTGGAGCAGATGTAAGCTACTTGTCAAAGTATCCGGTGCAGTGTACCATATGGGTGCACTGTTTTCATTTTGCATTTAGGTGAATACTAATTATGTTCAAACAAAAGAATAAACAAGAGGAGAACGATCGCGATCAACAAGAGATCACTGTAGATACTCAGCAAGAGGTAGGCCATGATGTGGAGACCATTGTTGGTCCTTCAGTAGAGGTCGAAGGGGATTTTAGCAGTAAAGGGAGTATGATTGTCCAAGGGACAGTTGCCGGCAATGTCAAGACAGCAAAAGATCTGACTGTCGAGACCGGCGCTAAGATTTTGGCAAGTGTCAGTGCACAAAACGCAAAGATCTCCGGAGAGATTACTGGTAATGTCAAAATCAAAGATACGCTTGAGTTAACCGAGACTGCAGTTGTGATCGGTGATGTGCAAGCGGCACGGTTGATTGTGGCAGGTGGTGCTACGTTGCATGGAAAATGTGCCATGCCAAATGAGCATACAAAAGCAGTGAAAGAAACCAAGCCGGCAACCAGTCGCGCACGTACCCGACGTACTAGTACGGTTGAAGCACGTGCAACTGCATAACCACTATGTACGTGTACTTGTATGACACGTTTGTCAAAACCGGACCATACGCACGCGTACTGAAAAGTATTGAAAACCGGTTGACTGATTTGGAGTTGAGTGGCAAAATTGTCAAACTCGCTGCGTTTTCAAATCCCAAAGCAATCTTGCATGACGAGATTCGTCATGGTGCAAAGACTGCAGTTGTGGTTGGAGATGAGAATACGTTTAGCAAGGTGTTGACCCAATGCGCTGATGTCGAGATGGTATTTGGGTGGATTCCAATTGGGCGCGAAGTTGGAATGAGTAAGTTACTTGGGATTCCGTATGGTGCTGATGCCTGTGCAGTCGTGAGCGCGCGACGAGTGCTCGCGATTGATGTACTGTCGATTAACAATCGATATGCCATTGGTGAAGTACACATCCCCATGAGTAAGATTTGGATGGCAATGGACGGTAAGTATGCCATGGGACCAACCAGTGATGCACTTGAGTTGGCGGTATGCAATCTGCGAACCATGCCCTGGTGTAAGCAGCATTATGGTAAAATGAGTCATCCAAAAGATCGCAAGCTCGAGGTGTTTGTTCGTCCATTACAAAAGCAAGCAAGGAAAAAGGCTTTTTGGCGTACCCAGTATGCACCGCTCACCGTATTGCCGTTTGAGCGTATGACTGTATATGCCAAAACGCCGTTTGAATTATTTATTGATGGTCAACGAAGTAAAGAGACTCGTGTGGAGATCAAACTTGCTCCGCATCGTGTGAAGTTGATCACCGGTAAAAAACGAGCGTTTGTATAACGCGCTGAAGTGGCGGAATTGGTAGACGCGCCAGGTTGAGGGCCTGGTCCTGGGCAACCGGGGTGGAGGTTCAAGTCCTCTCTTCAGCACTCACAAAAAATGTCATTTTTGACCCCGAAATCTCGTCTAATTTTAGGCGAGATTTTTGGGTTCCACGTCAGTGAAATTTGGGAATTTTCTTCTACCAAAATTAGGCACATTCCAGTAGGGACTCCCCACAGGACTTGAACCCTTTGATCATGTTGACGAAATCATGAAATCGTGATTCAATGTGATCTACTCCTGTCGCATCATCTGCACACAGAAGCCGATACGCCGTTTTGCTGCGTGTGGTAGTGCGAGAGGAGAAGCGGAGATGTCCATACTGAAGAGTATCGGTAATACTCCGCTGGTTCAATACAGCGGGTATGTGCCAAACGACTGTCGCATCTGGCTCAAGTTGGAGTGCGACAACCCGTGGGGGAGTCACTACGATCGGGTGTACCTCGCGCTGTTCCGGTACTGGGAAAGCCAGGGACGGATACAGCCAGGTGACAAGGTGTTGGAGACAACCTCAGGGAGCGCCGGCGTGTCATTTGCTGGGATTGGTCGCGAGCTCGGCTACCATTGTATAGTCGCGATCCCTGCAGGGGGTGAGCGTGCGCGTGAGGAGGCCATCAAGGCACAGGGCGCAGAGCTCATTTTCACCTCGGCTGAAACCTACGTGAGCGGCTTTCCGGATTTTCTCCGGAGGTACCTACCGGATAACCCCGATGTGTTCTTCTTGAATCACTCGATGTGGGCTGGGGGGACAGAGAACACGATTACAACCTCAGCACTCGCAGCGATCGGAGAAGAGGTTCTCGAACAGCGCGGGCGTGAAGTCGACGTCTATGTCGCTGGGCTTGGCAACGGTTCGAGTGTCCTGGGTCCGGGTCGCGTGTTCAATCGTGCTGGGGTCCGGGTCGTGACGTTCGAATCCTTCCAGTCAGGGGTGGGTTACGAGATGATCTACCCAGGACGGTACAAGCAAGAGTACGGGATCGAGCCTGGTAGTCTGCCACGGCATCGCTTGCCTGGCACCAGCTTTCCGGGGATTCCCTTTCCTCACATCAGGGCGGCCTTTGAAGAAGAGTTAGTCTCAGACACGGTCCTGGTGAGCGACGAGTTGACCAACAAGCAATACGCTCCGGTTGGTCGCGATCTGGAAGGATTTCCAGGACTGCCGATGACGCATGGGTTGCCGCACTGGGACAACTACCTGACTTTGCCATATGGTCGCACGACCATGGCAGGGTTGGCGGTTGCTTGGCGTATCGCCAGTAAGAATCGTGGCTGGCGCGATCATCACATCTCCGGCATCGATATTGTAATCATCGCCTACGACAAACCTGACCGGTACGACTCGTAGGTCGGCCAACATCCAATAACTAACTCACAACAACGCAGCCCACGACGAGTACATCGTATGTGGGTTTTGCCATTTTAGGGGATTTTCCTGCATTTGGAGCAGAAGGTTGTCGACGTCGTTCAGTAGCCTGCACATTACTGGAATGCAAAATTCCAAATTTGAAAGGCCACTAAAGTAATCTTTGGTGGTTTTTCAATTATTGACAAAATTACGCTGAAATCCTACAATATATCCTCCTGATTTTGGATACTAAATCAGTTGGTCTATACTAAATATAGACAGTTCTTTTTATGAGCTGAGAGTTCGGATTCGTGAGATGATGCTGGGATTGGCCTAGAATCGTCTTATCGAACATCGAACTCGCAGCTACAGGGAGGACAACCGTGGCACAGCAACGTCAGCCGGCATCCGGAGTGGTGTCGAGTGAGCTGGTGACCACGACGTTGGTCCCAGGTCAGATCATCAACGGCAACTTCAAGATCGTTCGCCACATCGGCACCGGCGGGATGGGTATTGTCTATCTCGCCCAGGAGAAGAGCGTCGGCGGACGTGAGGTCGCACTCAAGGTGTTCAAGCCAGAGTTCCTCCAGGAATCGATGGCTCGTGCACGGTTCCGGCGCGAGGTCACCGCAATGGCCAAGATGTCGCACCATCCCGGATTTCTCACCGTGTACTCGGTTGACGAAATCTCGTCGCCGGTTCCACTCAAGGGGCTGCTCTACATTGCCATGGAGTACCTCGACGGTAAGGAGCTGGCGGTGATCAACTGGGGGCGTCGCCAGGTGGGCAAGTTCATGGAACAGTTCCGTGTGGCGTACATCTTCCGGGAGATCTGCCTTGCGCTGGCCCATGCGCATGGCAAGGACGTGATCCACCGCGATCTCAAGCCCGAGAACGTGATGGTGGTCTCCGGTGCAAAGGGTCGCGACGTGGTCAAGCTTCTGGATTTTGGGATCGTCAAGATGCCCGTGGAGGTGGTTTTAGGCCCAGGGGAGGAGCAGACCGAGCTCGCCAAACGTCTGACGACCGCCGGCATGGTGTGCGGCACGCCGCAGTACATGTCACCGGAGCAGGCGCGGGGCGACGCTGGCATCGATGGCCGAAGCGATCTGTATGCGCTGGGCGTGATGCTCTACGAGTGTCTCTCCGGCGAGATGCCCTTCACCGTGGATTCGTCGACTTCGGCTCAGCTGGAGACGCACGAAGTTGCCATGGCGATGCTGATTCAGCGTTTTGACCCCGAGATCGTCAAGGGCCTGGATCCGCGCAAGCACAATTCAGACGCTGATCCGGAGTTGAGCGCGCTGGCACTCAAGCTGATGCAGATCAAGCCCGAGGATCGGGTGCAAACTGCAGAAGAGGTGGCTGAGCAGCTCGAGCAGATCAGCTTGCGCTTGCAGGTTGCTCGGACCAGTTCTCGTGGCGCGGCTGCTATGGTGTCTGGTCCTTTGGTGGAAACGCCGTCGCCATCACCGAGTGTGTCGATCATCGCTCCGGGGCAGATCGTTTCGGGGCGCGGAGAGACTGCTCAGGCACTGACGCCGAACAGTCCGACCACCAAAACACCGTCGGCCTCGCCGACTGTTCTGGTGGATGCGACACCGGCTTCGTCGCCGACCATGGCACACATGCTCTCCGCTGGAGTGGGACCTGTCGCGCGTAACAAGCGGCTGATCGGGCTCTTCGCAGTGGCGGTCGTTGCATTGCTGCTGGTGGTGGTTTTTCTGGTACAACGCCCGGAGGACGATACACTGCAGATGGGTGATAGCGCTACCTCGCTCACACAGGCGGCGCCAGAGTCGGCGGTTCCGATCCAAGAGGAGCAGTCGGAACCTGCACCCGAGACAGTGGAAGCTCCTGCACCGGTTCCAGAGGTGGTTCAGCAGCCAATGCGTACTCCTCGACGAGACGGTGAGGTGATGAATCCGCCTCGACGTGTTCGGGCGCCGTTGAGTTTGGAGTTTGACTCCTGGCGAACGCCGCGGCGTGATGGTCAGTATCAACTGGCCGAGCGCTTCGCACGGCGTGCGCAAAGCAAGCTCAAGCCGCAGCTCACGCAAGCCCAGCAAGCCCAGCGGCTGCGCAAGCAAGGGTACGCATACCTGCGTCGGCACAACAAGCCGGCTGCCTGTCGGGCGTTTAAGCGGTATCTTTCGTTCCTTCCTCGGAAAGAGCGCAGTACCGCTAGGACGTTTGTGTTGGCAGATAGCGGGTGCACAAACCTGTAACAACTAACTAACAACAAGAGAGTCTCGTGGCGCGTTCGCGAGGTTCTTTTAATTCTAAATAAAAATCACCCCGCTGAAGGTTTAGCAGAGCGATCTCGTTGTCAGTTGTTATGTGTTGTGGTCGATGCGCTAGAAGCGCACGGTGCTGAGGAACCCGATCGGTCGTCCGCGAGGATCTTGCATGAGCTCAAAGCCCATCACCTCGACCGAGCTATCGGTGTTGTCCGCACTCAGCACATGGCCGGTGATGGCCGTGGCAACGCCACCCACCGCGGCGATGATCCCACCGATCAACAAGGCGCGTCCGGTACCCAGCTGGCTGTTCACGTCAGCCGCCTCGTCGCGGATCTGCTCCTCGGTGAAGTCGGGACAGCGGTTGCCTGGGCACTTCTCGCTCAGCGCGTCGTCGGCGTCCAGCCCGCTGCTGTAGATGATCGAACCGGTGATGGTCACGATCACGCCCACGGCGCCAACCGACCAGCCGGTGATCTTGAGCGTTCTTCCATAGGCGAACGGCTCCTCGATGCACTGGTTGGCGCTCGAACAGATCGTCCCCTCACCACACACGCCGCAGTTCCCGCCGCAGCCATCGTCACCACACTGCTTACCAGTGCACTGCGGCTGACACACGCAGCGGCCGTCCACGCACGTGTCCGGGGCGGTGCAAACCACCTCGGCGCATGGATCGACCGGCGCTGCACGCTCCAGCGTGATCTTGAACGTACGCGCCTGACGCGAATCCACCGTTACTCGCACCTTTCGCGTGACGTACCCCGACGCACTGAACGTCACCTGAGTGCTGCCAAACGGAAGCGTGATGCGCGGTGCTGTGAGTCGGGTCCCGTTGACGCTCACCCGGGTGTTCTCTGGTTTGAGTTCGAAGTTCACCACCGCCTCGCGCGGGCGCAGCGGCGTCGCCGTCAGGTTCCGCGTTCCGTTGATCAACGAGCTCAGGTCCTGCGCCACCCAGGTGGAGTGGTTCATCTCGTCCATGTCCTGCGTTGCGGCGATCTTCCAGACCACCACCCGGTACTGATCGGCATGGGTAGCGTCAGCACCAGTGATGCGCACGACCAGGAAGTGCCGGTCCGGCTTGACTCCCAACTTGGTGCGCAGATCGTGCAGACAGGTCGCGCTGTACGTGCACGTCTCCAACCGCTTGGCGTTGAGTCCTCCTTGTCGCAGAATCGTCCTGGTCTTGGCGAACGTGAGATTCTGGGTCGGGAACTCCCGCTGCAGGTGCAGCTCGATCGACTGCTGCAGGCGCGACACGTTCGTGCGCACCTCCTCCAGCCCGTTTCCGGCCGCCACCACGATGAGCACGTCCTTGATCGGGCGCGCGTCGGCACTGCGGGCATACAAGCCCATGACCAGTGCCGTTACGATGATTACTGTTTGCCGCATGGCGATGCCCTCCTCGTAAGCATCCATGAAAAAGAGCGAAACCAACTGCGACCGATGTCACAGTCTCCCAATTGGGATGTCTTACTATAAAAAATTGCCTGAACTTTGTCAATAATTCATCAACAGCTTGCGAAAAAGAAGATGATTTGGTAGTGTAGGGGCTGAATCTGGCTTGGAGTCAGTGTGTTGCGTGCTTAGCCATTGGCTAAGCCCGCTCCGTTCACAAATTAAAATGCAAGCATTTTTATTTGTTCACTCCGCGTGCTTAGCTCAGTTGGTTAGAGCATCTCGTTTACACCGAGAGGGCCGGGGGTTCGAATCCCTCAGCACGCACAGAATAAGACCTCTTTCATGAGGTCTTTTATGTTATACTACCTCCATATGAAATTCATTCTTGGTTTAATCATCATTGCGGCAGGAGTATTTTTTGTGTGGAAAACTGAAACCATGCTGCGCACCTTTGGTCGTATTGGTTGGGCAGAAGAGCATATGCAGATTCAAGGCGGTTCACGCATGTGGTACAAGTTGATTGGCATTCTCGCCATTATTATTGGCTTACTCATGGTCACCGGGTTAGCCGGTGGTGCAGCAGAAGCAATCCTCAGGCCACTATTCGGTCTTCAATAATATGTATACCACTGCAGGAACCTGTTTGATTGATCCGGTTGAAATTCTCCAGCACGCCGGTGCAGTTGCCGGGAGTCGTATTGCAGATCTAGGTTGCGGGCGTGTCGGTCAGTTTGTGTTTCCTGCTTCACTCATCGTCGGTGATGTTGGTACAGTCTATGCAGCAGACATCCAAAAGAATGCCGTACAAGCAATCAAATCTGCATCAGAGTTTCGTCATTTTGAAAATGTCAAAACCATTTGGACTGATTTGGAGCAGGTTGGTATGGCACGTATTCCTCAAGGGACAATTGATATTGCGCTACTCGTCACCACATTGCTCCATTCCAAACAGCGCGATGCTATGATTGAAGAAGCGGTACGATTGCTCAAGCCAGGCGGCCGACTGGTGGTTGTGGATTGGTTAGCCCAAGCGCTTGCATCAATTGAGCCGACAACACAGGCGGTTGAACCTCAAGAAGTTATTGAAACTACCAAGCGCCATCGCCTTGCATTGACCGAGTCATTCGCTGCAGGCAAATATCATTTTGCGCTTATCTTCACCAAAGCCACTGAATAAACACCACTTGTCAGCTCCTATCGTATGTGGTAGAACAGGAGCATACTTTTCGCTATGTCGATTACGAATCTATTTGTCTTTCACTATTGGTTTAGTACGCCGCAAGTCATCACTTCTTCTGGATTGACGGTGCTTTTGACTGTATTTGGATTGATGCTGCTCGCTGGGATTGCACTCAAAAGCGCTTCTGCAAAAGGGAAGTTAGAGAAGTTTATGGCTAAAGTCATCGCACGTTGGGGATCTCTCGCGTTAACTATGGGCGGACTCGGGATGCTCTATGTCTTTGTGCGTTACGAACGTGTGCCGTGGTTTTCCAATCGGTTTTGGTTGCTCATTTGGCTGATTGGTGGTGCATTTTGGGCATACCGTATTATCCAATATCATCGAAAAAAAGTTCCTGAACTTCGTGCTCGGCATACGCGTGATGCCAAGCGCTATGCCTTTGTCCCCAAACACTAAGGCCGGCACAAAACACATTGGCGATTGGGGAGAGCAGGTTGCTGCACAGTATTTGCAAAAACATCATTTTGAAATTATCGCGAAAAATTACCGCACCCGCTATGGTGAGATCGATCTGATCGTCCGCCGTGGGGATGCGGTTATTTTTGTTGAGGTGAAAACACGACATGAAAATACTGCTGCGCAAGGAGCCTATGCCGTTACTGCGCGCAAACTCAAAAAAATTTGGCGCGCTGGACAAACCTTTTTGCAAAAGTCTAATTCTCATCTGGCACCACAGATCGATGTGATTGAGGTATGGCCAACGCCCAGTAGCACGGCGCGGATTCGTCATTACCGAGCAGTCTATTGACCACCAATGCATCTTGTGCTACGGTGTCTTCTCGCGTTCTTTTGTTCAACCATTGGCGTTATAAGGAGGGCTAACTCATGTCAGAAGATCGTCAGGCAAAAAGCACGTTGGTTCTTCACGCCACGTGTATCATCCAAGCTACGCGCCTCGGTGGGAGTATCTACGAGCTTCGACTGTTCGACCAGAATGGCGAGGAGATCAACCCCGAGCATCCCCACCGGCCGCACGCGCATCTGATCACCAAGGATTTGCTCCTGGGTACGTTCATCCAGGCCATGGAGTTGGTACTTGGTTGCGTACTGGTCGGGAACCACAGTGAAGGTGTCTTTCGCTGGACACGTAGCTAACAATTCATCACAACAAGACCCTGCCCACGGCAGGTGTTCTTTTTTCTTGACACCACCATCGACACCAGGTATAGTTGTGCTATACTAGTTCACGATTGAACTGGTTTTTTTATCACCAAATTTACATTTCTATGGCAAATGATGTAATTGCAGCGATTAAACTGATCGCCGAGGAAAAAGGTCTTTCGTATGAGGCGGTTTTGGAGACGCTTCAAGTTGCGCTTGGCGCTGCATATCGTAAAGACTTTGGAAATAAACAACAAAATATCCATGTTGAGTTTGACCCAGAGTCCGGCGACATGAAAGTTTTTGATATCAAGACCGTAGTCCCTGACATGGATTTGGATGTGCTGGCAGAGCTCGCAAAAAAAGAAGCAGAAGAGCGCGAAGCAGCACTCGAGCGCGGTGAAGAGCCACCAGAACCAGACCCAAATCGTCCGCGGTTTAATCCAAAGACGGACATGATGGTGACTGAGGCACAAGAGATCAAAGCCGGAGCTGAAATTGGCGAGGAGCTTCGCATGGAACTTGAAGTACCATCAGCATTTGGTCGTATGGCTGCGCAGACCGCTAAACAAGTTATCATGCAAAAGTTGCGTGAAGCAGAGCGGGATACTATTTTTGAAGAATACAAAGATCGCATCGGCGATATTGTCATGGGGACCGTGCAACGGCGTGATGGCCGTAACATACTTGTTGATTTGGGACGGGGTACGGGATTGGTATTGCTCAGTGGTCAGGTTCGAGGCGAACGGTACGAACCAGGTGCGCGCTACAAGTTTTATCTTGATCGCGTGGACATGGGTGGACGAGGACCAGAAATTATTTTGTCGCGTACGTCCCCTGAGTTTGTGCGAAAGATTTTTGAAACTGAGATTCCTGAGATCGCCAGCGGAAGTGTTATCATCAAGGGAATTGCCCGTGAAGCAGGAGGACGAAGTAAGGTCGCGGTTTGGACTGATGAAGACGGCGTTGATCCGGTTGGGGCATGTATCGGTCAGCGTGGTACTCGTATTCAAACAATTATCCACGAGTTGGGTGGAGAGAAAATCGATATCATTCAATATGATGATGATATTGAAGAATACATTCGCCAAGCATTGTCACCTGCCAAAGTAGTTGCCGTGGATTTGCAAACACAAACCAATGAAGAAGGGGAAGAAGAAAATACCGCAGCAGCAACTGTTGTTGAAGATCAGTTTTCCTTGGCAATTGGAAAGGGCGGACAAAACGTTCGACTGGCCGCGCAGCTAACCGGATGGAAGATCAATGTGCATCAAGAAGGTGGTGATCCAGTGGAAGCACCGGCAGAAGATGTTTCGGAAGACGTGCCAGAGAATGTTCTTGAAGAGTCCCAAGAGGAAGCCCCGGAAGAAGTTGCTCCAGAAGAAGCAGTTGAACCTGTTTCTGAGGATGCACCAGAAGAAGAGGCGCCAGCCGAAGCTACTGAACCAACACCAGAAGAAAAAACAGCAGAGTAATTCATTCTCAAGTCTTGTCGATTTCGTATGAAAGCATTTTTTACCACCATTATCTATCAACCGTTGCTTAACGCACTGGTTTGGTTGTACGCCGTGATCCCAGGAAACGATACCGGTGTTGCCATCATTGTACTCACTATTTTGATCAAGTTGGCACTGTATCCGCTTTCGGCATCGTCAATCAAAGCGCAGCGTGCCATGACCCGGTTGCAGCCAAAGATTGAGGCGCTCAAGGCACGATACAAAGATGACAAACAGGCATTGGCACAAGAGACCATGAAGCTCTATAAAGAGAATAAGGTCAGTCCGTTTTCTTCTTGTTTACCCATGTTGATTCAGTTGCCGGTGTTGCTGGGGTTGTATTGGGTATTTCTGGCCGGTTTACGTGGAGAGGATTTTCATCTTCTCTATAGCTTTGTGAGCAATCCCGGAGTACTTAATCCAATAGCGTTTGGATTCTTTGATATGATTGAACCGTCAGTATGGTTGGCGGTCGGTGCAGGTATTGCGCAGTTTTTCCAGGCGCGCATGCTCAATCGTCAACGACCAGTGGTTAAGTCTGATGGTGCTAAGGACGAGAGTATGATGGCAAATATGAACAAGCAGATGATGTATTTTATGCCAGTGCTCACCGTGATTATTGGAATGAAGTTGCCCGGTGGTTTGGCGTTGTATTGGTTGGTAACAACTCTGCTTACAATTTTGCAACAGCACATTGTGTTTCGAAAATTAAAACAAGAGGAGAGCGAGGGAATTGTTATTGAATAATATGTATCTTGGTCATGATCAATTACTCCACATGCCGGTAGTGACGACCACGCGCCGACGTGTGGGAAAGATCATCGGATTTCGTATTGATCCACAAAGTCAAAGTATTTTGCAGTATGACGTGCGAGTTGGATTTTTTGGCAAAACGCGTGTTGTCCATCGCTCACAAGTTATTACCATTACTGAGCAGAGTATGGTGATTGATGATGCGTTGGTTACACAAGAAGCACAACAGAAGGCTGCTGAACAGGCAGGTGAGGATTCCACAAAAGAAGCAGCGCCGGCATTGTCATCTGAGATTGAGTAATCACGTATGCGCATGAACACCACTCGCGCAATCACGACATTCTTTGCGTTGTTTGATCGACCGCTAAGCGCTGCCGAGCTTTCGTGGTACCGTCGTGCGTTTGTTTGTGAGGATGACTTTGTGGTTCAAGAGTATATTGCACCGCAACAACAGGTGCATCCAGAGTTTCAAACTCGGTATCGACACGCCACACGCAAGTGGCGCCGCGCATTGCGTATTGCGTACGTGTTGCAGTTATTCCCATGGATCACTGGTGTCGGAATCGCAAATACGCTCTCGTTCTTGCATGTTCGAGATAATAGCGACATTGATCTGTTTGTAATTACCAAACCGAATCGCGTGTGGCTTGCGCGGTTGGTGGTGGCAGGATTATTGCGGGTGTTACGTCTGCGTCCAGGCGAGGCAAAGCGTGATCCAGTATGTCCGAGTTTTTTTGTAAGCAGTGATGGATTAGATTTACAATCAATTGCTTTGCCAGAAGGGGACAGTTACCTTCAGTTTTGGTTGGCAACATTGGTTCCGGTATGGGAGGTTGATAGGGTGTTTTCAAAATTTTTTGCAGCAAATCGTTGGGGAACCGCACGCGTGCATCATGCACACCCACCAGCATTTGGTTGGGGAACTCGTTTGGCGCGTATGGTGTTGTGTATCGTCGATTGGGCATGGGTTGAATCATGGGCACGACGTGTACAGATGCGATTACTTCCAGCGTCTATTCGAGCTGCTGCACAACAAACTGAATCAAGTGCCGTGTGTTTGAGTAGTACTATGCTCAAATTTCATCAAAACGACCGACGCGCGCAATATCATGAGCAATGGACACAAGCATATGCACAGGATCAGTAATCAATTGAGTAAATGGTTCTCTGTAGTCTTATTTTTGCTATTACCATTGCAAACTCATTACCGTTTTTTAGATGATAGGCTCATGGTGTGGTTTGATCGCGAGTTCTTATTTACCCAAGTATATCTTGTGGAGATTGTCTTAGTAGTTGCTGTCATGAGCTATCTTATTGCCGGAGTATTGCGAAAGACTCGCTGGCGCAATTGGGTGCTACCGGTAACATTTCTTGTGTTAGTCGCCGGCACCTTATTGAGTTCATTTAATGATCATGCGTTGCTGATAGTGTATTTGGTAACTATGCTCCACGTTGCCTCAATCGTTGGAATGGTGCTTGTGGTCGTTTGGACAGCGCGATTGCACGGCAGAAAATTTATCCTCGTGCCATTTATCACGGGCATGGTATTGGTGAGTCTTTTTGGTGCATATCAGTATCTTGCGCAAACCAGTCCGGCAAGTACAGTGTTTGGATTGGCGCAGCATTCTGCCCAGACATTGGGTGATGCCGTGGTGCTCACCAGTGGAGGAGTGCGAGTGTTGCGTAGCTATGGTACGTTTGATCACCCAAATATTTTTGGCGGATATTTGGTTGTTACACTTATCTTGTTGATATGGCTTACCAAAGACAGTACACGACAATATCGACATCATCTTTATTATCTTAGTGCAATACCAGGTGTACTATTGGTATGGACATTTTCACGAAGTGCATGGTTGGCATTGGCAACAGTAGGTGCGCTACTAGCAATACGGTTCCGAAAACAACTGGTGCAATTTACCAAGCATGTGAGTTACAAATGCGTATGTCATCGTCCTGGTTTTTTTGCAGTAGTCGTTGTGCTTGCCGCAATTGTGTTTGCCTGGTCACCGGTAAGTGCGCGTCTTGGATTTGGGTATGAACACAATCGTCTCGAGCAAATGTCGATTGAACAGCGGCTTGATGCGTTTGATCGTTGGCGAATCATTATGCAACAGCACAGCAGTGGTGTTGGGTTTGGTGCATATACTATTGCGCAGATGGTACTTACTGATACAGTGATCGAGGCAGATGTTTCCCCTGAGCCGGTGCATAATAGTTACTTACTCGCACTCGCAGAGTTAGGGGTAATACAAACAATGCTGTTGGTTGTTATGATTTTGGCTGTGATCCGGCGGTTGTACAAACAGCATCGGCTTATATTACTTGGTGCACTCCCACTTATCGCGCTTATGGTGATCGGATTGTTTGATCACTATTTGTGGTCATTACATGCAGGACAAGTATTGTTGGGGTTTGTTATTGGATTATGGTTGATTTATCAACCATCTGCGCACTCCATGTCCACATGATTTCCCCATTTAGCAAAATTTTAGCTCTTGTATAGGCATTGACAGCATTGCAATTAAAGGGAGATACTAGAGTTGCGAGAGTGTCACTTCTTGCGTAGCGGTTTACCCTCCCATCGTTGTACACGCTACCAAGAATTCCAAGAGTATACTGTTGTGCCACGATGCGTTATCGTTTCTGTGCGAAAAGTGTAGGGAAGAGTATTGCCTATACGACGGTGGCGTAGACGAGCCGACGGGTATGTGAAACGACAATTCCTTCATGTATCTCCCTTACATCCTCATTTTCTTACGCACGTAAATGGGGGTAGCCACATGAATTACCTCGTTCTCGCAATTACTTCCTTTCTCGCGATGGGAGGGTGCCAAAAAGTCCTGCCTTTCAGGGCTTTTTGATTTTTTTGATGCTTGACAGTGCCACGCAAATACGCTAAGATGGCCGTACTTTTTCTATTATTTAAGGAAAATATGAATCTAACACCACTAAACGATCGAGTAATCGTCAAACCATTAGAAGCACAAAGTGTGACCGCTTCGGGGATTATTATTCCTGACACTGCCAGCAAAGATCGCCCAGAACAAGGCGAGGTTATCGCGGTTGGTCCTGGAAAAATGTTGGACAATGGCCAACGCAGCGCAATGAGTGTTCAAGTAGGACAAAAGGTTGTATTTGGTAAATACGGTCCAAGTGAGATCACGATAAACGATCAAGACTATCTTGTGATTGCGGAATCTGATATTTTGGCAATCATTAACTAAACAAATCTATGGCAAAACAAATTATCTTTAATGAAGAGGCGCGTCATCACATTACCCGCGGAGTGAACAAGCTCGCAGATGCAGTGAAAGTTACCATGGGGCCACGCGGGCGTAATGTGGTGATTGAAAAAAGTTATGGTGCACCGCAAATTACCAAAGATGGTGTGACGGTTGCTAAAGAAGTAGAGCTTGAGGACAAGTTTGAGAACATCGGTGCAGAATTGGTCAAAGAGGTTGCAAGCAAAACCAATGATGTAGTTGGTGATGGTACCACCACTGCAACGGTGTTGGCACAAGCCATTGTTAATGAAGGACTTAAGAATGTAACCGCAGGACATAATCCAATTGCCATTAAAAACGGAATCGAAGCAGGTGTTGCTGCGATCACTGCTATGTTGCAGCAGACGATTGCCAAACCAATTTCAGGAGATGAGATCGCGCAAGTGGCGTCTATCTCAGCAAACGACGCTGAGATTGGGAAAGTGATTGCCGATGTCATGCAAGAGGTTGGAAACGATGGCGTGATTACGGTTGAGGAAGGACAAACGTTTGGTATTGAGAAAGAAGTGGTTAAAGGAATGCGATTTGATAAAGGGTACCTTTCTCCGTATATGATTACGGATAGTGCGCGCATGGAGTCAGTGTTTGAGAATCCTTCCATTTTGATTACTGATAAAAAAATCGGTTCGTTGCAAGAGATTTTGCCACTGCTTGAAGCATTGGCACAAGCCGGTAAAAAAGAATTAGTGATTATTGCTGAAGATGTTGAAGGTGAAGCACTTGCCACACTTGTGGTCAACAAATTGCGCGGTGCGTTTAGTGTGTTGGCAGTAAAGGCACCAGGATTTGGCGATCGTCGTAAAGCAATGTTGCAAGACATCGCAATCCTGACCGGTGCAAAGGTTATTACTGAAGAAGTGGGGCTCAAACTTGAGGAGACTAAACTCGAAGATTTGGGATCAGCAGGTAAGATTGTGGCAACCAAAGAGAATACCGTAATTGTTGATGGAAAAGGTGATACCGCTGCTGTTGAGCAGCGTGTGGCGCAGATTCGTGAGCTGGTTGGTAATACTGATTCAGAATTTGATCGCGAAAAACTCCAAGAGCGATTGGCAAAATTGGCTGGTGGTGTTGGCGTGCTCAAGATTGGTGCGGCAACTGAGACCGAGATGAAAGAGAAGAAGCAGCGTATTGAGGACGCAATCGCGGCAACTAAAGCCGCAGTCGAAGAAGGAATTGTGCCCGGTGGTGGTGTAGCATTGCTACGCAGTGTGAGCGCACTTGACAATTTGGCGATAGAGGACGCACAAATGGTTGGGGTAAACATTTTGCGTAATGCGCTTGAGTCACCAATGCGACAGATTGCAAGTAACGCTGGAAAAGAAGCAGCAGTAGTAATTGAAGAAGTAAAACGTCAAAGTGGAAACTTTGGATACAATGCCCGAACCGATCAATATGAAGACTTGGTAGTTGCCGGTGTGATTGACCCAGCAAAGGTGACTCGATCAGCACTCCAAAATGCTGCTTCGATTGCTGCGCTTTTCTTGACCACTGAGGCAGTGATTACTGATCTACCAAAGAAAGAAGAGCCAGCTGCACCAGCAATGCCGGGAGGTATGCCGGGTGGCATGGGAATGGGATTCTAAAGTCGTCATTTCTTTTCACATCAAAAATGCACCTGCAGACACGCTTGTCCGGCCAGCGCCGGACTGCGCTATGCAGTTGGCTCTCGACTTTGCTCCGCAAAGACCGTGCTCTCAAGCCAACTGAATGTCTGCGGGTGCATTTTCATACCACAAAGAAATGACAACCATTTACCATTGCCACTATTGCTCCTGTTCGCTATACTTGCCCCAAATATGAAGGAATACCTTGATAAATTGACTGAACTTCAAGAAAAAATTGCGCAAGCAATGCAGATTATTGATGTGGAAAAAAAGACTGCACATATGCATGCGCTTGAGGTGCAAATGCAAGAACCAACGTTTTGGGATAATGCCCAAGAAGCACAAGAGGTCTCTCAACAACATGCCGGTTTAAGCCAAGAGGTAAGTCAATGGAGCGCACTTCAAGAAGAAGTCGGCTCGTTGATCGCCTTTATCAACGAAAGTTCAGAAGACGATGTGCATACCCTCAAAGATGATGTTGCAAAGCAGTATCATGATATCGTCACGCGTTTTGAAAAATTTGAATTTCAAGTACTCCTCTCCGCTGAACATGATCGCAGCAATGCTATTGTAGCGATTCATGCAGGAGCTGGTGGAACTGAGGCACAAGATTGGGCGCAGATGTTGCTGCGCATGTATAGTCGGTATGTTGAGGCTCATGACTGGAAAATGAAAATCATCTCTGAGTCTCGGGGCAATGAAGCCGGAATTAAAAGTGTGGTGGTGCATGTCCATGGGGACTATGCGTATGGATATTTAAAAAGTGAGCATGGAGTGCATCGGCTGGTACGCATCTCTCCATTCGACGCTGAAAAAATGCGCCACACCTCATTTGCATTGGTCGAGGTTCTTCCGGAGCTGACAGAACACACCACGGTAGAGATTGATCCAAAAGATTTACGCATCGATACGTATATGAGTGGTGGGCATGGTGGTCAGTCAGTAAATACTACCTATTCAGCGGTGCGCATTGTTCATGAACCCACTGGGATTACCGTCACCTGCCAAAACGAACGTTCACAAACCCAGAATAAAGAAACCGCAATGAAGATTTTGCGCTCGCGATTACACCAGTTGCAACAACAACAACTTCAAGAAGAAAAAGAAATGTTGCGTGGCGAATATCAAAGTGCCCAATGGGGGAATCAGGCGCGCTCGTATGTGCTGCATCCGTATCAGCTCGTTAAAGATCACCGCACAGAGTATGAAACTGCAGATACACAAGCGGTACTTGATGGAAAGCTTGATCAATTTGTCGAACACTATCTGAAGTGGACAGCCGCACAAGAAAACAAAAATACAAATTTATAATCCTATGACTGATATCCAACAGCAAGACATTGTCAATGCTGCGGCGCACTTGAGTGCCGGGGAATTGGTGGTGTATCCAACCGAGACCTCGTATGGTCTTGGAGCAAATGCGTTTAATCACGAAGCAGTACAAAAAGTTTTTGCCGCAAAACAACGATCAGAAGGAGTTACGTTGCCGGTTATTGTCGCTAATCTTGCCATGGCAAAACAAATTGTTAATATCAGCGCGTCAGCGCAAAAGATCATTGATGCACATTGGCCAGGTCCATTGACATTGGTATTGCCGGCCAAAAAAGGTACCGGCATCTCGCCGCATGTGATTGCCGATGATGGTTCTATCGCGCTACGGGTATCTGGATCACCAATTGCCCAAGCACTATGCGCTGCACTTGGTAAGCCGATTATCTCCACCAGCGCTAACATTTCAAACAAGCCAAGTTGTTACACCATTGATGGTGTTCAGCGACAGTTTGCTGATGTGGCGATTGCTGCCTACCTTGATGCTGGTGAACTTGAGATGATCCCATCAACCACCATTGTGCGGGTGCGAGATAAGAAGATTGATGTTCTGCGGCAAGGGAGCGTTGTGGTATGAAGTCCAGCGAGGTCAAAGCATTAAGTGAGCAATATGGTGTGCGGCCGACCAAAAAGATGGGCCAGAATTTTTTAGTTGATGATCGTGTAGTGCAGGCGATTGTAGATGCTGCACAGATTTCTGCTAAGGATACCGTGGTTGAGATTGGTCCGGGATTTGGCGCCTTGACCGGTGTACTTATCGCCAGTGGCGCCACGGTGATTGCGATTGAGAAAGATCGAAAGTTAGCGCAGTACCTTAGCGATACAGTAGAAGGGCACCAGAATTTTGTTTTGCACAATCAAGATGCACTTCGTTTTGATATTGCCAAACACATTCCCGATCAATATATCTTGGTGGGCAATCTCCCATACAACATTACCTCTCCATTGATTGAACATTTTTTGCAACGCGGCCCACGACCTACTCGCGCAGTACTCATGGTACAAAAAGAAGTGGCCGACCGCATGCTTGCCCATCCGCCTCAGATGAATCTGTTAGCAATCACCATGCAAATGCTTGGGAAACTCACTGCCGTACTGACCAGCACCCCACAGTCGTTTTGGCCACAGCCGGAAATTGATTCCAAAGTACTTGCGCTTGAATGTAATCCTATTGATCAAAAGGAATTTGCTGCGGTTCATCAACTGGCAAAAATTGGATTTTTACATAAGCGAAAGCAGCTCCTTAGCACACTCGCAAAAGCCGGTGTTGCCCCCAGAAAAACACTTGAAGCGGCATTTGAAAACGCCGGTCTCATCTTCTCAATTCGTCCACAAGAACTTTCCCTCGCAGATTGGTGTAAAATTGTGGTATACTTAGCGCACTAACCACAACGCTCATGCAAGAATTTCGCTCAGCAATTGGGCGGTTATCGCGATATGAGAGAATAAGCGCGATGGTGCTCGCGTTGTTTGGTATCTCTGCGCTCTTTTTAGGATTTTCTCAAATCAAGTCTCGAATTTTTTATGGCCCGCAAGAACCAGCTACGCCATCATCAGCAGAGTTTGATTTGTCCCGACTTGAAGCCGATGAGATCGAAGCAATTCTCAAAGCCGAGGACACCGATAAGGATGGGCTATCAGATTTTGATGAGATCAATTTGTATAAGACCAGTCCCTATCTTACGGACTCAGATTCAGATGGAGAGAGCGATGCCAAAGAGATTGCTGACGGAGAAAATCCAAACTGTCCAAAGGGCGAAACCTGTTTCGGGTTTTTGCCCAGTGCCGAAGCAGATGCGTATGCTCCTGAGTCATCAGTGAGTGAGAGTGCTGCTGGTGTGGATGTACTTGGGCTTCGCGCCGCGCTTCGCGATGCTGGCGTCAGTGATGAGATTCTAGATAGTGTTGATGATGCGCAACTGCTTGAGTTGTACAACGAGACGATTGCCGAGAGTCCAACAGCGAGCCCTGGCGGTTTGGTGAGTGGTTCGATCGCCGGGCAAGATAGCACGCAGACCATTGCTGATGTTCGTAAGATTTTAGTTGAATCAGGTATGGATCCAGCAGAGGTCGCCGCTCTTTCAGATGAAGAGGTATTTCAATTGCTTCAACAAGCAGTACTCCAGTCACAGTAAGCTATGCATACACCACGTTCACAATCGTCATGGATAAAGAAAACACTGCTTGGTGTTTTTGCGGTTGCACTCACCGTGATGGGCATGGTTCCGGCACAACCAGCACATGCGCAATTTGCAGTTACCGCGCCGGTGCTTGAGGGAATCACCGTAGGAAACAATATTTGGGAACGAGTAGTCACAAACATTGCTGAATTCTTATTGCAAGCCGGAACGGTTGCACTGGTCAACTTAGCATCACAATATGGAAATAAGTTGGCTGCTGATACCGCAACCTATATTGCTACTGGTGAGTGGGGACAAACACCATTGGCGTTTGAAGTAGATTGGGGTGAGTATTTGGAAAATGCTGCCTATGGTGCAGCAGGTGAAGCGGTCGAGTCAATCGGAGATAGTTTTTTGGGTGAGTTTTCAGATGGTTCAACACGGCGATTAAGTCTATGTTCTCCGGATGCGCCGTATCTGCTTTATGGTATTCCAGCGGCACTGTTTAGTGGTTTTGAAGTGGGGAATATTTTAGGTGGGGGAGGTGGTAGTGGTTTTGGTACTCCAAGTGAAACCAAGTTACAACAACGATGTGATTTTCGTGACATTATCGATAATTGGGAGACCTTTGCAGAAGAAAACGAGCCAAGTGTCTTTTTGGCAGAGTACAAAAAAGCATTTGATCCGCTTTCCAATGACTTGAGTCTTTCTAACTTTACACAATTCCAAGCACAGCTTGATGTGCTCAATGCGCAAAAAGAAGCAGAACTTACACGACGGGCAAGCAATTCATTTAAGCCAGTGACTGATCAAGTTTCCGAACGAGTGGTGACACCAGCGGCATCAGTTGAAGAAACCGCATCGATCTCCGGTCCAAAAGCGGCTAATGAGCGTCAGAATGACACCTTTAATGCATTTGTCGCCAGTGGTGAAGGGATTGTTGCCTCAATTGCCGGGACATTTTTAAGTACATTGGCTGATAAGTTGATTGAGCAGTGGTTTACCAAAGGACAGACTCCAGTTCCAGCAGCTCCTGCAGCATCATCTTTGGCATTTAATCAGTTTTCACAACCGTCAGCAGGAAAGCAAGCATTTGAAGCAACGTATGCAGACATTTATACGGCTGAAGTTAAAAGTGTAAATAGTGTTGATATTGTAACTGAGTTTTTGGCGTGTCCTGACGAATTTCCACAACAGAATAACTGTACAATTGATGAAAAATTTGCCCAGGCCATTCGAGCTGATTTGAGTCAGTCAGCAATGACGGTTGCCCAAGCAATAGAACAAGATTTGATTCACGGCGATTGGCTGCTCCTCCCGCCAAATTCTGCGCAAAATTCCCAGAACTCTTGTTGGTCCGAGGCGTATTGTTATAGTAATTTAGTAAAACTTCGTCGCGCACGTATTTTGCCAATTGGGTGGGAAATCGCAGCACTTGAGGCGCCAATCGCTGGAGTCTCACTCCAGACAGTCGTCGATGGTTTTGATGATTGTAATTATGACGACTCAAGTTTCCCGGACGGAGTAGCTGATGATAATCATCCATATTGTCACTTGATTGATCCGGATTGGTTGTTGATTGCTCCTCTGATGCAATGTCGCGCCAAAGTATATGGGCCGGTATTGCAATCAGATCGCGGGGCTGTTAGACAAGAAGCCTGTGTTGATGATCCGACCTGTGTGGTTACCAATGAAAATGGCGAGTGCGTTGGTGCATGGGGATATTGTTTGCGAGAGAAAAATGCGTGGGATTTCAAAGGAAATAGTTGTCCGGCATACTATGAATCATGTACCAATTTAACGGCTCGCTCCGGTGCCAATGTATCGTACTTGGCAAGTACCATCAATAATGAGTATTGTACTGAGGCAAATGTTGGTTGTCGCGGGTACTTTACTGATCAAGTTGAGTCTGGTAGTTGGGATACTGCCGGCAAGCAAATTTTCTTTAATAAAGATGTGGGGACGTGTAGTGAGGCTGCTGCCGGGTGTACTGCCTTACAACAGGGGCTAGGGGACAACATTAATTATTTGCGTATTCCGCCGGACTATCTTGGATGTACCGGCGATCCACTCACTGATCCATTTGAGTGTGGGGATTATGCACAATTGTGTACCTTAGCTGATGTGGGATGTTCTATGTATACCCCGGCAAATGGCGATCCTGACGTCCCGGCAATTGCATCACAAAATAATGTCTGTGATGCGGAGTGTGTTGGGTATGCGCAATTTGCCCAAAGCGCATCATCTCTCCATCCGCTTGAGGAGATTGATTACTTTATTCCTGAGACTGCTGTAGCCTGCGCTGCAGAGTCAGTTGGGTGTACTAGTTTTACGAATTTAGACTCAGCAGAGAGTGGAGGAGAGAAGGTTGAGTACTATACTGATTTACAACACTGTGTAAAACCGGCTGATGTTGGTCCGGATGGTCATGATCTGTTCTACACCTGGGAGGGATCTGATACCGTTGGATTCCAGCTCAAGTCCTTTGATTTTGTACTGGACGCCGATGCGCCAAAATATCTTACTGATGACGCTGCGGTGTTAGCAGAGTTTGCTTCAACCTGTAATGCGACGATTTATGCAAATCGCGATACTGATCCAAACTACAATCCGGATTGTCGTGAATTGTTTGGCAGTGAAGGTGATGCGTATTATCGATTTATTTCCCAGTTGATTATTGTTTCTGATTCATGTGCACCACTTCGTCGAAACGAAGCAATTGCAGCGGATGTATGTACTGAGACCGGAGGAACTGTCTCGCTTGACGGTGCATGTTTGTACAAAGCACTTCCATCTATGAGTCACAAGTGTGATGCTGGAGAGAATCTTTGTCGAGAATATACCGGTGCAGCATCAGCATCAGGAAACATTATCTATGAAGTTGATTTTGAAGGTGGTGCCGGCGTTATTGATTGGGAAAATGCATCACTTTCAACTGAGGCGGTGACTGTGGGAGATCATGCGTTAGAAGGCGGAGCAACCGGTATTGTGTCCCCTCGGTTTGTATTGCAACATGCAAATGCCTATACCATTACCTTCTGGGGTAAAGGTGCCAGCGGTGTGTCATTCGATCTAGAGCTCGAAGACAAGGCCGGTCAAGTAATCTCAGGCAGCAGTGGTGCACATTCAGCAAGTCTTGATGCCGTATGGCGACAGTACACCGTTGGCCCAATCACCGTTGATAATACTCAGGTGGTGACCGGGCGGATGCTCTTGAATGCTGTTGGTGGGGGCGAGCCAACGTACTTTATTGATAAGTTGTTTGTGAAAGAGGCAAATGGCGTACATTATTTGATTAAAGATTCTTGGAATACGCCGGTAGCATGTGATAGTAACCCAAATGATAACTTACCTGGTGTGGCGCTTGGTTGTCAGCAATATAGCACTGAACTTGGTGAGCAACAGTTCTTGACCGGGTTTAATCGGGTATGTCGTGAAGAAGTGGTGGGATGTCAGGCGTTTATTAATACGCAAAACTCCGCATCGGTAAGTTCCCAGGTCTTCAATGACGGTATTGATCCGCAAACCAACACCAGTAATCCGGAGGATGACGTTGTGGTTCCTGAAGATCAAGCAATTTATGTAGTCAATAATCCTGAGTTTGCGTGTGTGGCCGAGCAAAAAGGGTGTCAGGCGTTTGGTGAAACTAAGGCAAATGGTAGTGTTGACACAATATATTTGAATAATTTGCCAGATCAATATGTAACGCAGATGTGTAAGGTGTTTGAAAATGGATGTGATTCATATTCAAACCAAACACAAACTTTCTACTTTAAAGATCCTGGGCCAAACCGATGTACCTATCAAGAAAAAGTGGTCATGCCAGATGGTACGACTCGCGATGGATGGTTTAAATCAGTGACTGATTCTGGTCAGCCGGAGCCGTGTTATGACGGGTATGTTGAAGCGGGCAATGTGTTTGGTATTTGGAAAAATGGTGATGCGCTCTATGATGGTACGGTAGGTGAATGTAAGTCTATTTATGGTGGCTGTACCGCCTTTGTTGACCGTAATGATGTCAGTGACAGCATGCCTCTTGGTAAGCCATACTACTTCTTAAATGATGAAGCATTAGATGCCACCAGTTGTGCCGGACAAGTGAGTCTTGAAGACGGATGTGTGCTGTTTGATGATACCGCGAATCTCACGAAAAAGTGGAGTACGCAAATGACCTATGCCGCATCAGCGCAGAATAACGGTAATCCGGTAGCCCCACAACCGCACGAACCACTTGCATCATCAGATTTGGGTGCAACGTTTAATGGAACACCGATTGAATGTGCAGAATATCTTGATTTGTCTGGTGGGTGTCCGCAGGTGAAACAATATGCTCCAGGAGCGATCGATATTAATGATTTTGTATGGGTAGCAGATAGTAACTGTGAGCCTAAATTTCAAGCGTGTTGGGAAAAATTAACTGAGGTGAAAGTGACCACAGTAGAAACCTTTACTCCAACCGCAGTCGGAGATTTGATTGGAGGAGCTGGAGATGAGGTGACCTTTGGTGTTCGGTGTACTGAGAGTGTAAAGTCCGGGGTTGTTGATTTTTGTGAAGCACAAGCAGGGTATAAAGCTGTCTTTGATGGGGCAGAGCAGGTAACAGGGTTACAAGCGTACAATGCGACTGCACAACTTTGTCGAGATTATCTTGATGCTGCAACTCAAGACACTTTACCGGACAACTTTTATGAGCTTGAGGGAGTGTTGGAGCGTATCTTGTTTAAGTCACGAACAAAATGTGGAGTGAACAACAGTAACATTATCTTGAAGGTTAACCGTGATCGTGTGTGTAGTGAGTGGCTCTCATGTAAGTCATCATTTAAAGCGTGGGACAATCGTGCAGGAGAAGAACGAGATGTGTGTACCAATGTTGGTGTGTGTGCAGAATGGAAAGGTGATCAAACATCAGGCGAGTGTACTCGATGGGTGGAGAAGAAAAATGATACCTATAATCAAATTTTGACCAAAGCACTCTACACCGGTCGCGACACGTCATGGGCAGCAGCTGATTATAGTGGGTACTCCATCTTTAATAAGTTTCAAGCTGCAGATCTCGAGCCGGTGGTTGTTGATGCACTGAAGAATGAGGTCTCCATGGGATTCCGTCATAAAAATGCTGCAAATCTTGGTGCGAGTGGAAGTTGTGCCGGACAAAGTGATGGTACTGCCTGTTCGTATAACTTACCCCTTGATGGGCAGCCAAATCTTCCGGTAAATGGGTATTGTTATTCTGGACGATGTGTCATTGGAATCAATGCAGAGGCAGAGGATTTGGTGGCGCAAAGTTGTCGCATGTATCCAGAAGAAGATAGTCCATTCCCACCATCGGTGGTGGTGTCATACTCCCAGGCCGGGGACGCGATTGAAAAGTTTACTTCTCATCAAAATGTAAACACTTGCCAGAAGTTCGATGCTAACGGTAATCTGCAAGCGTGTAATGCCTGTGCCTATCAAAAGGCGTCATTTGGTGCTAAAAATAGTGCGCCGCGATATTACGATTTGACCGGCGTGTTACCTGTTGGGGTCTGTAGCGGTGGATTTAGTCCGGATGAGCAATCCCGTGATGGCCAAGCATGTGATCACAAGTCTGATTGTACTGATGATCGGGGTGGATTTGAACATGATTCAGATCGCGAACACGGCACCTGTCGGTATCTGAAGAGCACACAAAAGGTATTTGGTGCACAAGGGTATTGTTTAGAAGAGGATTTGTCGACATCAGTTAATGCCAATCAATTTACTCATGCGTGTCAGACGTGGTATCCGGCAACCTTACTTTCGGGGAGTAGTGATATCTTTAACCAATATGATGAGGCAGGGTATCAGTTGCCGGTAGGTCAGGGTGGGCAATATTATTGTGTAGAGTCCAGTGGTAATGCCTGGCGTGCAGGGGCGCATCGGGATTGGAATGACTTTACGTATGTTGCGGGATCTGTTTTTGATGCCAAGGATGACTACGGGGGAGAGCTTGTTTATGAAACACATGTAAAAACCTCAAATCCGGAATACAAAAATGCAGGGAATCGACCTTATTTGAACTCGGCATCGTATAAGATGGTGGTGAATCACCTAGGCTGGGGATCGCCAGGTGGATTGCCGCGTAAATTTAATCTTGGTGCTTGTGGAACTGATTGTTACTCACGCGTCCATGCTGATGATGAAGATCATCCTACATATTATAGTGGGATTCTGGATGATGCGAATTTGCGATTTGAAGATGTTGAGCGAGTAGAGATTTATATCGATCCGGAATCTCGTGTTGCCAGAGGAGGAAGCTCTCATGACTATCTACCAACTGACACCCCAATGGCAATATTCACTGATGGGCGATTTAATGGGGTACATGAAGAAGGAAGTGGTCCTGTAGCACCAGGACGTTGGATGAGTCAGATGGTGGTAGTGGATGATGCCGACTTAATCCCAGACGGTGATGAGTGGGATTGGGAAGAAGACAAAACAATCCGATTGCGTTGGTTCTGGGAAAACGATTATGTATTTACCATGGATGAGACAATACTCAAGACTAAGATGCATCCAAATGCACATGCCAATGTAGGAAAAGGATTCTGTCCAACCGGTGATCCTGATTGGCATCGCATGTTAGTGGATGTAGTGTTTGATGCCAACACCGGAAAACTTACTGCAATTGAGCACCGTATGTGTGATGCTGGTAATGGAGATGCTAATGTAAACTTTGCGGTAATTTTCTATCTGCGTGAGTATTGTACTGAGGTGGCACAGGTGTATGACCCTGAGGCGCCACTGAGTACAGATAGTGACAACAAGACTAATCTTGCATGGACTGATCGAGTAAATTCATATTCTACGTTTTGGCTTGGCCCACCTGCGGTTTTGGATGTTGGTGCATTTGGACCATCGTATTCCTTTGATCAGGACTTTTTGCCATTTGGTTCAGCACATGCAACCTCGCCACCAATTAAAGATTTAAGTGAAAGTGGTCCGCCGCAACTCGTGCAGACAACACCACATCCGGCATTATCATCACTCGAGTATGCCGTACCATGGTATGTGGCAACTGATTCGACCGAGGTGATTCAAGGTGCAGGACTTGAGTATTTGAATGCCGGGTCTCCATTATCTTGTCAGAATAACTATACGCATAATATAGATAACTCCATGTTTGTAGATGGGGATAAAAGAACAATGGCCTTTGTGCAAGATCGGGATAGTTGTCGTGCAAGTATGTGTATTGGTGGAGAGCATCATGGTGCATTTTGTAACTCACAAGAGCAGTGTCCACCAAAGACTCTTGAGACCATGGACGGTATGCTTATTGTTGACTCCGGTGTGTGTATGGGGATCCCACTAGGTGATGCCAATACAGATGTGCATATTGGTCGCGTTGATCTTGATAAACTTGGTCCTACAAATGATGATGCACCAGAATCAGGTACGATCGAAAAGGCAGATGCACGACAAATGCTACAAAACATTTTTGCGCGGGTATACAACGTCTGGACATGGCAGGATAATAAGTATGTACAGACCAATCCATCAAGTGTTGTTGATCCATTTTTGGCACGAAAGATTGTTTCAAATGAAAATGGATTCTTAAACCACGGCATTAGCAATGAGGCGATAGGACAAGGTGGTCCAAAGACGCCTATTCATCCGCCACGTGTGAATGCTGTGATTTGTACTGCGTCAGGATGTCAAAAGGGCGATGACAAGGCAGTGGGAGTGAATGGGCAGGAAAAAGGCTTTATTGTTTCCAATGGTTCGTCCATGGTGGCAAGTGTAGAGTTTTATGCTGATGTTGCTGATAACCAAATGCCAATTACTGAGATGGCAGTGAAGTGGAATAGTGACTATGAAGAAAATGGTAATATCATATACGCGGATGTAGATCGATTTGCCGGTAAATATAAAAACCGTGTGCCAAGTTGTTCTGATGAGGGTGATAAATTTGGTGCACATCCTGATGCATGTTCTGATGGATTTTATCAGTTTATCCATTATTACTCATTTGGTGATTGTGCTGGAGAAGGTGCTGGTACGTCTAATACCGGCTTGGTAGATGATCAGAATGATGGATTGTACGTGGTTGGATCTGGGGATGTGCCTTATATTGAGAATCCTGATGGTTCTCAAACACCGATTGCATTTGAACCGGAGAAGTATGGCTTTTTGACGGGAGACAGGTATTGCGCTTTTCGGCCAAGAGTGCAGATTATGGATAATTGGAATTGGTGTAATGCCAAGGGTGCTGGATCTGATATGGAATGGAATCAGTCTGGTATTTCCCATAATGGATCAACAGGTGCATGGCAAGAAGTTGCAGCCAACCCAGATAAGGGTGATTGTAAAGATCCAAAAAACTTTAATTATGCATCAGCGCATTTTGAAGGGTTGATTATTGTCAAAGAAGAAAAGTAATCATAAAACTCTTTACAAAAAAGAAATCCCTCAGCAGTTCGCTGGGGTTTTCTTGTTGTGTGTTGGGTTGTGTGAGGGAGTTGACCAGGCCAGGCCTTCAAGGACTACTGGTTGTCGCCGTAGCCCTCGAAGTAGTTCCCGTCCGGGTCGGTCTCCAGGGTGAACACGTCTGTTCCGACCGGATCGGTCCCACTTCCCGTGGTCTTGGTTGAGCTAAACTCGAACTTGTGGCCGTTCTCGCTCACCGTGCCGATGGTGGAGTAGTAGAACCCCTTGTTGCCGACCATCAGGTCCTCGCACGACAGGCACGCCTCAGCACCGCAGTCCGACTTGACCTCCACGAAGCAGGCGATCGTGTCGATGTAGTTGGTGCTGAACGGATGACCCTGGTCGTAGATCTTGTACGCGCCCTGCTTGGCGTTGTACCCGATCTCGTACCAGTCGTTCGGCCCACCGCCGGCCATTTGCGCGCCTTCGGCGTCGAAGCTCAGCCACGTGGCCCACCCGATCTTGACGTACTCGTCCAGCTCCGGATCCATGCCATCAATCGGATTGCCGGTGAGGCTGGGTGACCATGGTCGGGCGTCTTCGTTCGTAAACAGGCCGGGATCAGAGGTCAGTCCATGAGGACGCCCATCCTCATTGGACGTCGTGTCTGCGCAGGTGCTCAAGAGCATCATGAGCACGAAGCCCATCGCATATCGGTATGGCATGGCTGTTTCCTCCTTTGCCTGTGCCTTAGGTGATTGTAGATAAAAGCGATTGTAAATGCAATAGTTTACTAAAAAAAGAACACCCGCAGCAGTCTGCTGGGGGTTTTCTTGTTGTGTGTTAGTTGTGTGAGGGAGTTGACCAGGCCAGGTCTTCAGGGACTACTCGTCGCCGTAGCCCTCGAAGTAGTTCCCGTCCGGGTCGGTCTCCAGGGTGAACACGTCTGTTCCGACCGGATCGGTCCCACTTCCCGTGGTCTTGGTTGAGCTAAACTCGAACTTGTGGCCGTTCTCGCTCACCGTGCCGATGGTGGAGTAGTAGAACCCCTTGTTGCCGACCATCAGGTCCTCGCACGACAGGCACGCCTCAGCACCGCAGTCCGACTTGACCTCCACGAAGCAGGCGATCGTGTCGATGTAGTTGGTGCTGAACGGATGACCCTGGTCGTAGATCTTGTACGCGCCCTGCTTGGCGTTGTACCCGATCTCGTACCAGTCGTTCGGCCCACCGCCGGCCATTTGCGCGCCTTCGGCGTCGAAGCTCAGCCACGTGGCCCACCCGATCTTGACGTACTCGTCCAGCTCCGGATCCAGCCCGGCGATGGGCGAGGTGTCGTCACTCGGCGTCGGCGTGTCGGTGGCGTCGGCCGGGTCGATCGTGACGGTCTCGGTCGTGATCGGCGCGTCGTCCTCGCCCACGTTCACGTCCACGTACAGCGGCTTCTCGATGGTCGGCGCGTCCACCTTGAACGTCTCCGGCCCGGCCGGCAGACTGTCGAACGTCGCCACCCCGTTGTGGTCGGTGTACGCCACCGCGCCGTGCGTCATCGCCGTGACCTCGGCGTTGCCCACACGATTCTGGGCGTGCTCGACGACCACCTCCACGGTGAACGTCTTTTGGTCGATCTGCTGGTCCGGCGTCATGTTGCCGTCGGTCGGCGCCTCAGCGGCGCAGCCCGCGAGCACCAGAGCCGCCAGCACGGCCATGGTCGAAAGGGTCCTGGTCTTCATCGTTTCTTTCCCCCGATAGGTCTGAGTGTGGCCTGGCGCAACTCCTGTCGCAGGCCCCACCCGGGACCTCCAGCAGAACGACTACAAGTGGTTGGCTTTCCCTCTTGGTTGCAAAATCGCGCTAGAGTGATGAGCTTGCACTCCTCATTCCGGTGCGATTTTGCAACTTTTTACAAAGAACTATTTGACACATTTAGTCACTTTTACAGTAGCAAAACAGTACCCCTCTGTCAATAGAAAACCCAGCAAACAAAGGCTTTTCTGTGCATAGTTTGTGACTTATTTTAGGATTTTATCTTATTTTAGCTAAATTAATATTGACAAAAACACCAAATTATGATATGATATACGGTTGCAGAAGCGACAAACTTCATTGTTTGCTGCAGAAGCAGCTCTTTAAACAATGCAGATCGGCGAAGAAGATTCACTACACACCACACACAGAGGGAGGATAAGATGCAGAGCATCTTGAGCAAGAAAGAGGGATGGGACTGGCGCAGCTACTTCACCGCGTTCGTCGTGACGGCGATCGCAGCAGTGCTTGGCGCCTGGAAGGGCTGGATCAGCCCGGACGTCCCCGGGTACGGCATTGCGATCTTCGGGATCATCCTGGCGATCAGCTACTACTTCAAGTCCGAGTTCATCATCCCGTCGGGCAAGATGGGGATCGCGGTGGACAGCGATGGCGACCTGGTGCGGCCGTTCCAGAGCAACACCGGTGGTCGGGGCAAGCACTTCGTGCCTGGCGGCGCGATGTTGCGTCACCAGACCTTCGTGTGTCCCAACAACTGGATGTTCGCCTGCCTGGCGCACATCAAGTACGTGGCGCACGACGGGTCCAACGTTACGGCGGCGATCAAGTTCAGCGTGCGGCTCAACACAGGTGATGGTCCGGCCATGGCGCAGTGCGCCAAGTACCTGATGAACCACGCCGACGTCAAGAAGGGCGACAACGGCAAGGCGGCCATCGTGGACGCGGCCTGGCGTAAGGCGGCGTTCGAGCTCAAGCGGTTCATCGACGGTCTGGACAAGAAGCCGACGCTGGACGAGCTCCAGGCCATGGACGACACGCTCAAGGCCGCCGTGGTCAGTGGCTGCAACACCAGCGACCCGGATCCGGGTGTGGTGGACGGCCGTGATCCACTGCCCAAGACCTGCGGGTTTCGCGTGGTGGCGGTGCAGACCGAGCACAAGCAGACCGCGAAGCCTCGCTCCACCACTCCGGCTCACGTGGGGGACATGACGCCGGAGAAGATGGCCGACTTCAAAGCCTTCGCCGAGATGATGACCGACGAGAAGTGGGCCGACATCTCGCTGGAGAACCGCATGAAGCTCATGGCGGCGTTCCGGGGCAAGGGCGGCGGCTCACGCAAGAAGAAAAAGAGGAGCTAGCCACTCTTCGAACGCTTCTTCGCCGAGTCACAACAACGGGGACCCCCACGATCATCACGATTGTGGGGTTCTTCTTTTTTTACACAAAAATACGTGGGCATCGTTAATAAAAAATGGTATACTCTTTGCAGAGTATATGCAAAGCATATATAGACATCTTTCATTAAGAAAAGCGATTGTGGGCGCGTGTCTTTTTGTATTTACCTTGTCTTCATTGTTTGGTTCGCTTGGCATGGCGCAGGCACAAGCCGCAGTCAATGTGCCATACACCGCAACAGATACATCAGTGGTGCTCAACAGTGATGTTGCTGACTATTCTGAAGGGGTAAAAGTTGCCAAGATTGGAAAGTTTTTAGGGGCGACCGGAGCAGCATTGCTCGGTGGTTTGGCGTCAGGTGCTGTTGGTTTGGCTGGCGAAGGTTTCATGCTCTATGTGTTCTTTTTGCTTTTTGACATTATTATTCAATCGTTTAGTCAATTGGTAAATGGGGTGCTGATTTGGTCATGGAATACGTTTATCTTGATGATCCAGTACAATAACTTTTTGGATAATGAGTTTGTTAATAGCGGTTGGGCAACAATCCGGGATGTAGCAAACATGTTTTTTGTGGTGGTATTGTTGGTGATCGCTTTTGCAACGGTCTTTCGGATTGCTTCATATCAATATCAACAATTGATTCCACGATTGATCCTGGCAATCTTTTTGGTGAACTTCAGTAGAACCATTATTGGACTACTTCTTGATGCTGCACAAGTGGTCATGTTGACATTCTCCAGTGCCTTATATGACAGTGCAGGAAGAAACTTTGTTAACTTATTGCGTATTGATTCTTGGCTCAAGCTTAAACCATTGATCGATCAAGCGGCTATTGCCGTTCAGGACACTGTTGGAAAGGCCGAAGGTGAAGCAACAGGGAGCGCACTTGCAGAAATTGGCACCCAAATCGCAGCGTCGTTTGTAAGTTATGACTTTATTCAAAACTGGATTGGGTTGAGCTTGACGTTAATTATTTCTACTTTTGCGTTGACGATCGCGCTTACCTTGTTGCTGGTGATTGTTTTTCGAATTGTTGGCATTTGGATTTTGATTATTCTATCTCCTTTGGCATTTTTGTTTGCCGTGCTTCCTGCAACTAGACAATACTTTAGTAAGTGGGTAGATCATTTGGTGAAACAAATTACGGTTGGTCCAATCTTGGTATTTTTTGTCTGGCTTGCCTTAACTTCGGTTCAGCAAAATGAGGCTGCTTTTGATTTGATGAATTCTGATTCCGTAAAAGTGGTCGTTGATGCACTTGGTGGAGAAGGGAAAGCATTTAAAGACACACCAAGTATTACGAATACTGAGATTTCGACCTGGAATAACATGGCTGCCTTTATTGTGAGTAGTGTTGTGCTCATTGGAGGAATTAAATATGCCGGTGGGATGAGCGGGGCTGCGGCTACTGTTGCCGCGAAGATTGCCGGATATGCGCGTGCTGGAGTGGATAAAGGATATGGCTATACTAAACAGCTTACTCAGCAGACTGTTGGGAATACGGTTAATAAAGGGGTTAACTTTTTGAAGTCTGCATCAAAAGATGTGGCATCAGGAAAAGCACAAATTCCATTCTTAAAAGACGGGTCTCAGATTTATTCTGCGCGCAAAGGTGCAAAAGATTTCGGTACAGTTGGAGGTTTCTTCTTTAAGAGTGGTGATGAGAAACAGTCAGATGTTAAAGAGGCATACAACAAGCGACAAGTACAAGAGCGCGGAACCACTAATCCGACTGATGGTGCGCGTAAAGAGATTCGTGGGGCGGTTGCTGATAAGCAAAAAGACTACACTGACTTTGATGATACCGAACTTTTGACAGAGGCAGGTCGCAAGTTCCCTGCTGGATCAACTCCTGCACATCAGAATCAACTTGCTCCTGGTGTAAATGATGATACATACGATAAGGTTGTTGACTTTGCTGCTATGGAGAAAGAGTACATGAAACGAAACAAAGGTGATGACTCAAGAGCAGAAAGAGACGCATGGAACACCCGATTCCATGGCAGTGCTGCTGGTCGTCCGGCACCAGGTCCTGGCGGCGGTGCAGGTGGTGCAGGAGGAGGCGGAGCTGCCGGTGGTGGTGCAGCTGGCGCAGGTGGTGCAGGAGGAGGCGCCGCAGGCGGTGGAGGAGCTGCCGGTGGCGGTGGTGCTCCAACCCAACGTCCTGGCCAAGACCAAGATGTTGATGCCGGCTCACATGATCGTCCAGAACCACCTGAGCCTACTGAGCCGCCAGCTGGCAAAGCAAAACGACCAACCAGTGGTGTAGGATCAGGAGCTCGTCGTCGACCAAAACCAACTCCACCACCAGCTGATGCGGCTGCTGCTGCACCAGAGGAGGGTGCAGCTGAAGAGGCGCCACCTACTGGCAAAGCAAAACGTCCAACAAGTGGGGTAGGATCACGTCGCAAACCAGGGAAAAAACCAGAAGAAGCAGCTGAACCAACTGAAGCAGCAGGTGTGAAAGGTGCGCCAAAGGCCGAACCAAAGGCGGCACCGAAGACTGAAAAACCAGCATCAGGTGGCAAAGAAGAGGGTGAAGAGAAAGATGACAAGGAGAAAAGTGGCGTACTCAGTGTCCATGTCACCAATCCAAAAGATTTCCAAGACGTATTTGAAAAGGCGGTCGGTGGAGCAAAACCAGATGCCGCAAGTGTGGGCGAAAATCTTGGTAAGTTGATCGCTGCTGGACAAGGAGATGCTGCCATGTCTGCAATCAATAGCTCACCTACAGCACAACAAGGATTTAGCGATAGTGTTGGAACGGTCAAAGCATTGAAGGTGTTGCAAAAGGCAATGGTCAAGGCCATTGGTAAAGGCAATGCCGGACAAGCAGGAGTAAGCATGCAACAAGTGCTCAGCGCAATTGAAAAGAGTAAGCCGGAAGTGGTTGCAGAGTTCAAAGCATCAGAGCCGCCAAGTGCTGGAAGTTTTGCTCAGTTTGATGAGTAATCGTACATCCTATCTATATGCCGATTGTGTTTGCTACACTTAAGCAGCTCCCGCAAAATGTTCAAGCATATTTGCGTAGCGTAGAAGTGACTCAAGTTAATGAGTCACTCTTCGCGCATTATGGACTAGATAAAACAGAGCAACAACGGGCAATGCTGCTCACGGTTCTTGAAGTGTTTTTGGGTAAGACATCACTGAAGCAATTTCCAAGCACCTTAGCTAAAGCGCTTGGAAAGTCAGTGGCGCAAACAACACCACTGGCAGCTGAAATTGGTATGCGGTTATTTTTCCCGGCACGGGATTACTTAGGGCCGGTACACAAAGAGGTTGCCAAGTGGGATGCAAAGGCAGCAACCAAAACGTATGACTCAACCGGAAAGCATTTTAGTATCCCAGCGTTTTCCGATACACAGATGACCGCACAGATTGCATCGCTTTGCCCGCCATCAGTGAAAAATCCACGAACCAAGGCCGCGTTTATTGAATTAGCGCAACAAGTGGTCAAAGCAGGCCGCTCGTCGTTTAATGAACAGCAGGTTATGCAAACACTGCAAGAGAAGCTGCAACTTTCAGAAGATGATGCGCACAGTGCAGCTCTTGCTATTAAACAAGCGTTTGCTGGTACCAATAGTATGCGTGTGGCAAAGCGCGATGGTCTTGTTGATGTCTCGAATGTCACCGTACGCCGACGACGTAAGGGCAAGTCAGAGGATGAAAAAGCAATTGCGCATGATGTAAAAAAAGCAAAGCGCGCGATGCGCAAAACGCTTGGAGCAGGCGCCGGAGCACATCAACCACAACGCACTCAATTACTTGATGAAATACTCACAGAGATTAATCATACGATTCGTGATGTAGATCCTGAATCACTTCGATCAGTGATCAGCTCTCGTGTTGGCGGTGCACGTGATACGCGTGCCCTGAGTGAGACACTTATGCGCGCCGCTGATCAAGGAGGAGCCGCGTTGAGCGCTGAGCTTGCCATGGCAATTGTAGAGATTGTTGAAGAGGCAATGGCCAAGTATAAAACAGCAGATGCTCTAGTACAAAAGAAGAAAGAGGCAGCGCCCAAAAAGAAAGAAGCAGCTCAGGCTACTGCTGATACAACATTTACCAAAGTCGTAGGAAGAGCTAAGAAAACGCAAAAGAAATCAGAACAGCGCAAACCAGATCTCAATCCCGAACATGAAATCGGTGCTACACATGAGGATACATTGCGCACGGCACCACACTTTGAGATTCCGGGGGGTAATGCCGCAATCTCCGGTGGGTTACAAGCGCCAAAAGTTGCCGCAGTGTCTGGAAAAACGGCACCACCATCTGCAGTAGCTGATGTGCCGGTAAAAGCACCGCAAGCTCCAGAGCCGACTATGACTGATGTGCGTCCAGCCGGCCAGGCACTCACCGGACCGGTGCAAGAGATCGAGCAATTGCGGTTGGTCGATTTTCGTCGCAGCTCGCCGCAGCCTGAGATTCGCATGGAAAAAATTCTGTCTGCCATCGCACGTATTGGTGAAGAATCCTATCCTGATAAAATTCAAGCGATTTATGCGTGGCGTCGCAGTGAGCCGTATCAGTTGTACGAGAAAATGATTGTAGAGGCATTGCAAGAGCGCAAATCCATTGGCGAGTTTGTTAAAGAGCAGGTAAAAGCGCGCAAACAAGTACTTGATGATGACGAGTTGTTTCAAATTATTGCCGGTAACCAAGTATTAGAGAGTTGGTAGTATGGCTGATCGATTTGTGATTCCACAATTTATTGATGAGGAAGCAAAGATTATCGGGCCTATCACCGGCCGCCAGTTTATGATTTTATTGGTAGCTGGTATGTTTGAGTTTATTTTTTTTAAACTCTTTGACTTTGCACTGTTTTTAACCACTGGAATTCCGTTGATTTTTTTTGCCATTGTCCTGGCGTTTGTCAAAGTGCGCGGTCAGCGGTTTCACTATTTTATCCTGAATTTTTTTCAAACCATGCGTAAGCCGGGAATCCGCGTGTGGATGAAGGGTAAAGATGATACAATACAACCACCAAAGCCAACAAAAAAAGAAAAGCGCGAAGCAGAGTTGCAGGCGCAGCGAGCGCAGATCGTAGAAAAAAAGCCTGCAAGCAAGAGTCGACTTTCCGATTTATCACTTGTGGTAAACACTGGCGGGGTGTATCGCCCTGATGATCAGCAATAGTATGCAGTCAAAAAAATTGGCCAAGAAGACAATTAAAACTACTACGCAGAAGTTTTTGGATATTGCTGAGATCAAAGATGATGTTGTGGTACTCAAAGACGGAACACTGCGCGCGGTGTTGTTGGTTTCCAGTGTTAACTTTTCGCTCAAATCAGAAGATGAGCAAAATGCACTGATCAGCTCGTATGTTGGATTTTTAAATAGTTTGGATTTTCCGTTGCAGATTGTGATTCAATCACGAAAACTCAACATTGAAGGGTACATGAATCGTTTATCAGAAGCCGAAAAAGAGCAGCCCAATGAATTACTCAAGATGCAAATCGCTGATTACCGATCGTTTGTAAAAGAGCTGGTTGATCTTGGTGAGATTATGAGTAAACGATTTTTTGTGGTGGTGCCGTATGATCCGTTGTCCAACAAGCGTAAAGGATACTTTACCCGACTCAAAGAAGCGGCAAAACCAGCGTTCACCCTTAAGTTGCGCAGTGAAAAGTTTCGCAAGCGAAAAGAAGAGCTCGACATGCGATTGCGCAAAGTAATCTCTGGTCTGGGTGGGATGAGTTTGGAGACTGCGCGCCTCGATACCCAAAGCCTGATCGAGCTGTATTACAATGTGTACAATCCTGATGTATTTATGAGTGAAAAGATGGGTGAGGTAAGTAAGATTCGACTTGACCAACAATAGGTATGGCCTTTAAACCAATTTCACAAAAACAAGCGACCGAAGGGCTGAAAGCCAAGGCACAAAAACAAGAATCAAAACGCGCAAAAGATACTCGTGAGGCTTTGGGGACGTTGGCCGAGGAAAAGGTCTTTCGTACCGGGGTGGTGAACATCCGTGATTTGATTGCGCCGGCAGCCATGAAAATCAACCCCTCGCACGTGCTCTTGGGGGATACGTTTGTGCGTACCATGTTTGTGGTGGCATATCCACGCTATATTACCGTTGGGTGGTTTGCGCCGATTATTAATTTTTCCAACACACTGGATATTGCCATGTTCTTTTATCCGGTGAAAACTGCCGTGGTATTAAAACAGCTCAAAAATCAATCCGGTGTTATGGAAGCGCAGATTCTCTCCGATGCTGAGAAGGGCGCGCCCCGCGATCCGATTCGTGAGACTGCTTTGCGCGATATCGAGCAATTGCGTGATGCCCTCACCCAAGGGATTGAAAAATTTTTCCAATTCGCGCTGTACATTACGATTTATGCAAAGAGCAAGGATGAGTTAGATCGTATTTCCGGAGATGTTGAAAATGTGTTTGGTGCTAAGTTGATTTATTCCAAGCGCGTATTTTATCAAGCAGAGCAAGGATTTAACTCAACGTTGCCACTTGGTAATGATGAGTTGATGGTGACCTTTAATATGAACAGCTCACCAATTGCTGCATCATTTCCGTTTATCTCAGCTGAGCTAACCTCAGAGAATGGAATTTTGTACGGGATTAACCGCCATAATAACAGTCTGATTTTGTTTGATCGGTTCTCATTGCAAAATGCAAACTCAGTCGTATTTGCGACTTCAGGTGCTGGAAAAAGTTATGCGATTAAGCTTGAGGTTTTGCGGAGTTTGATGCTTGGGACTGATGTGATCATTATTGATCCGGAGATGGAGTATAAGCATTTGGCAGAAGCAGTTGGTGGAACGTACATTAATATCTCACTTGCTTCGGAGTCTAAAGTTAACCCGTTTGATTTGCCACGTCCGGTTGGGCAGCAAATTGACATGGAAGATATTATTCGTAGTGCCGTGATTACGGTTAAGGGCATGATGCGGATTATGTTAGGGAATCTGACTCCTGAGGAAGATTCTATGCTGGATCGTGCCTTGCTTGAGACCTATGCCAAAAAGGATATTACTCCTGATGCAGATATTGCTACAGTTGAACCTCCTATTATGCAAGATTTGGCCGATATCTTAAGTGGTATGGAAGGGAGTGATAGTTTGATTACGAAACTTGAAAAATATACCACCGGTACGTTTTCCGGGTTGCTCAACTCACCGACAACCGTTGATATTAATAACGGATTGATGATTTTTAGTGTTCGTGATCTGGAAGATGAACTGCGTCCAATCGCGGTGTACAACATTATTAACTTTATTTGGAATGTGGTACGATCAGAGGTAAAGCGACGTATTCTCGTGATTGATGAGGCGTGGTGGTTGATGCAACACGAAGATTCAGCCAAGTTCATCTTCGCGCTGGCCAAGCGCGCTCGAAAGTATTTCTTGGGCGTGACTACCATTACCCAGGATGTAAACGACTTTTTGACTTCGGTCTACGGTCAAGCCATTGTGACGAACTCGCAGCTCCAGTTGCTATTGCGACAATCTCCGGCATCAATTGATTTGGTGCAAAAGACGTTTTTGCTCACTGAAGGGGAGAAGTATTTGTTGCTCGAGGGCGGTGTTGGTGAAGGAATCTTTTTTGCCGGTTCGCGTCATGCGGCTATTAAAATCGTCGCTTCGTATACTGAAGATCAAATTATTACTACTGACCCACGTCAGCTGATTGAGATTGAAGAGGCGCGTAAAGAGCTCCAAGCAGCGCAAGAAGGTGAAGGTGGAGAAGTTTAATCACAAAAACATATGCAAACAAAAAAAATAGCAATTGGGGTAATAGTGCTTATCGTCGTGATTTTGGTTGGGATGCAATTATGGCGTGTGCTGAGTAGTTCAAGTCCTGAGAGTGCGCCACCGGAAACTGATGTCACGGTTACACCAGAGCAACCGGATCGATCAGCGTTTGATACCAGCACTGATATAGAAGCAGCAGAGGTTGGAGTACGAACGTTGGAATCTGACGTCACTACTGAAGAGCTAGTTGAGGAGATTGCTGAAAATAATACTACACCGACGTTGTCCAGTGATCCTGTGGATTTGAGCACTGATGAAGAGTTGCAGATTAGCTTAGGAAAGTTTGCTGAATCATTTGTGGAGCGTATGGGAAGTTATTCTGCAGATAGTAATTATACAAATTTGAAAGCCTTGTATCCACTGATGACGGTTGATATGCGCAATTGGGCAAAAGGTGTTGTGGCGAGTGGTGGGACTCCAAGTGATCAGACGCTCTCGATTAAAGTAAATCCACTTTCATCAGAGGTATTGGACTTGGATGCTGAATCAGCACTGATTGTGGTTACTACCCAAAAAGAAAAAACAGCGCTCGGACAAAGTGATACGGTATATCAACGAGCCGAGGTAAGTGTACTTAAATCAGGAGATGATTGGTTGGTGAATCGTGTTGATTGGGGTGAAGAAGGGGTACTGTAGTGCGCTTAGGAATCATCGCACAATTCAAGAATATAGTTTTGGATTCACTTTTTCCACTTTTTTGTGTTGGGTGTAACCAAGAGGGAAGTGGTATTTGTAATGCGTGTGTGGTACAGGTGCGAGATGTGCAAGTTGATGCGCGTATGTTGACGTATGCTACACATGCACACCCGATAGTGCGCCGGGCGATTCATGAGATTAAGTTCGGGTTTATTGAATCTATTGCACGTCGACTTGGTCATGCATTGGGAGAAGTGGTGACGCAAGAGATTAATGCCTTGCGTCCTGCGGTAGTGCCGGTTCCATTGCATGCAAAACGATATGTGGTGCGTGATTTTAATCAAGCAGAAATTGTAGCACATGCAGTGGGAGAGGTAACTCAATTGGAGGTAAGGACCGATGTGTTGTTTCGGACTCGACACACAAAAGCTCAAGCGCAACTTTCTCGATCCGCGCGGTTGGGTAATGTGCATGAGGCGTTTGTGTGTCGAGGGATCGCTCCAGAAAAAGTTGTGCTTGTGGATGATGTCATCACTACCGGAGCTACAATCCAGGCATGCGCCCAAGCCCTTGTTGGGGCTGGGACAAAGCAGATTTGGTATGTGGCGCTGGCGCGTGGATAATTGTTGACAATAAGGATAAAATCACATACACTACACACGCATTTTGAAATCAATGGAGAGGTGGCTGACCGTGAGCAAGCGCTGAAAGCGCGAGGCGAGCGCACCACCTTCCTGCAGAATCAATGGAGAGGTGGCTGAGCGGTTGAAAGCGGCGGATTGCTAATCCGTTATACGGTTATTTTGCCGTATCGGGGGTTCGAATCCCCCCCTCTCCGCACAATTGAATAACAAAAAACACGGAGAGGTGGCAGAGCGGTTGAATGCACCGGTCTTGAAAACCGGCAGGGTTAATAGCCCTCGAGGGTTCGAATCCCTCCCTCTCCGCAAAACTTGTATGATTATATAAATAAGAAAACCACCGAGAGGTGGTTTTTTCTGAAGAAAGGGTGTACTATCTATAATATTGGAGAGCAAAGTTCACTTTATGACTTATGAATGACAAACTAGAAAGAAAGCCCGGGATGGGAGAGGGATATTGTCAGCATGGGAATCTTGTGGGTAATAGGAGGGAATGTTGTAATGAAATATTAGTAGAGAGTTCCAATTCTTTAGTGCGAGACGATGCAGAAGCACATGAGAGGAGAGGTGTCCCCAAGGAAGCGGTGTTGATTGCATTGTTGGAGGATGGGTTAACTCGTATAGAGGATACCCCTGTTGAACAGTTTGGTGATGAATCTCCTCATCGGGGTTTAGAGTTTACGACTGGAGACATGTTGCAAATAGCAATGACACAGAGAATTAGAATGCTGCTTTCCAGTAAAAAACGAGAGGTGGCGTCCATGGATCGAGTTAGTCCTGAACAAGCGGAAGCATTTGAGAAATTAAATAGTTATATTCTGTCGAAGCAAGAGGAGTACGAGCGCCAATATTCTCATGTGCCAATGAAGCAACAGGAATTATTGGGTCAGTTAAGTTTTATGTATATTCAAGGGTACAAAATGATATTTGGTTCGGAGTCTTGAGTTGTAATGTAAATTAGGTTTAAATCACATCTCTTCGTATAAGTATAGAGTATGAGAAGAGAATATAAGATACTGCTTTTGGCAGGTTTGATTGCAAATCTTGGTGGGAATCTCATCGGGCCTTTTTACGCAGTTTTTGTAGAACAAATAGGGGGGAGTATTTTAGACATTGGATACACCACAGCCGTGTTTAGTTTGGCGGCAGGTGTCTTAATGATAGTCATTGGAAAAATCTCTGACAGTCTTAATAAGGAATTGATTACTGTGATTGGGTATCTTCTTTATGCACTTGGGAGTTTAGGGTATTTGGTGATACAGAATCCTTGGCAGTTATTTTTACTTCAAATCCTTTTTGCATTAGCAGTTGCATGTCTTTCAGCACCATTAAATGCGTTGTATGCTCAGTACATCCAGAAGGATAACGCAGGCTTACAATGGGGTCTGGATAATGGTGGGACAATGATTGTGGTAGGATTCGCAGTGTTCATCGGAACATTTATTGTTAATCAATGGGGGTTTACCACGTTATTTCTTTTGATGTTTTCTATCCAAGTGGTGGCGGCATTTGTTCAGGCAAAATTATTTTTTGAGTCCAGGGCAGCGAGTTCATAGAAAAAAGTTTCATACAATCACAAACCCGGCCGGTAGGCTGGGTTTGTTCGTTGTATATTGTTGTGCCGTATCAGCAATGGTATACTATAAGCATATGGCAGACCAAATAGAGATTATCCTCCCCAAAGGGGTTGCAGAGGATGACATGTTGGCCGGATGGCAGATTCCTGAATTTCATAAACATGATCGTAATCGGTGGTGGTATATTGGTGCAGGATTGCTGGTATTGGCGTTGTTGATTTATGCGCTTGCTGATCAAAATTACTTTTTTGCGGTGGTAACTATTTTTGTTGCTATTATTGTTGCGTTTCATGAAGTTAAAGAACCACGTCAGGTGTTTTTTGGCGTTAGTAATAAAGGGTTGGTTCTTGAGGATACCTTTTTTCCATTTCAAAACATTGAGCGATTTTGGATCGTGACGCATCCGGAGGATGCGATTGTGTATGTTGATTTTACCAATGTCGTACGTCCTCGTATTGCCGTGCCAATGGCTCGTGAGGGAATAGATGATGTTCGTGCGTTACTTGCGTTTTATATTGAGCACGACCCAGAAGAGCAAAAAATGCCATTTTCAGATCGTTTTGGCCAGTGGCTACGTATTTAGCGTCTCGAAGAGCTTATTACGGAATAAAAAATACTCATTAAGATATTCATGAGACAAATCGGCATGGTCTGCACGAAGTGCAGCGATTTGCCGAATGCATAGTGAAGTCTCGCGCTGGCGGGACGAACGTATCTTAATGAGTATTTTTATGATGTGCTCTCGGCAGGAATCGAACCTACATTACCAGTTCCGCAAACTGGCGTCCTATCCGTTGAACGACGAGAGCAATGCAGCAATAGTATAGGAGACAGACACGTTCTTGTCAATGAATATACTGGCTATGCTACAATACCCTCACTATGAGTATTCGTCTTGATACTCCGGTTGGAGAACTTAAAACTGTAGGTAAAACCTTGGTCAAACGCTTGGGATATTTGGGTTTGCATACGGTTGAAGACCTTATCTATTATTTACCGTATCGCTACGATGATTTTCAAAACACGGTTTCGATCGATACTCTGAAACAGGACCAAGTGGTGACCGTCACTGGTAAGGTGATGATGATCCAAAATCGACGCGGCTGGCGATCTCGTAAGAGTGTCACCGAGGCATTACTTGAGGATGATACCGGAAGTATACGAATCTTTTGGTTTAACCAGCCGTACTTAAGCCGCAGTATTACTCAAGGAGATGCGATTGCCGTTGCCGGAAAGGTGAGAGAAGATTCTATCGGTCTACTCTTTAGCGCTCCCCAATACGAAAAGATGCAGCCTGGAAAAACAGGTGCTCATACTGGCCGTCTGGTTCCGGTTTATTCAACCACTGCTGGGGTGACTGTTAAACACCTCCGATATTTAGTAACACAATCATTATCAGCAATCGACCAAATTGATGATTGGTTGCCTGGGCACATTCGTACTCAGCACAAACTTATCTCATTACAAGACGCGCTGCGTACGATTCATTTTCCAAAGGATCAATCAGAACTTGAAGCGGCGCGGCGACGTCTTGGTTTTGAAGAGTTGTTTCCCATTCTCTTTTCGTCAATTATCAATGCACAGACCTATCAATCGGCAAAAGCCATTCCACTTGCATTTGATGAGTCAAGGATTAAGGCATTTGTTGATGCACTTCCTTTTACTCTTACCGCGGATCAGAAAAAAACAGCCTGGAAAATCATCCAGCAAATGCAGGAGTCCGCTCCCATGCGGCGACTGGTCCAAGGTGATGTTGGTTCTGGGAAAACCGTTGTTGCAGCGCTGGCAAGTTGGCATGCCATTACCAATGAAAAGCGGGTCATGGTAATGGCGCCAACCGAAGTGCTTGCACGACAACACTATGTCTCGTTTCAAAAATTGTTTGCCTCATTTCCGGTCTCCGTCGCTTTCTTAAGTAGTGCGCATGCATATTGCTACGACGGCACAACAGATCATAAACGTACCAAGGCATCACTAAAAAAAGCTATTGCACAAGGTAAAGTCGATATTGTGATCGGAACCCACGCCGTGCTCCAACCAGACGTCGTGATGCCAGAGGTGGCGTTAACCATTGTTGATGAGCAGCATCGATTTGGGGTGAATCAACGGCAAGCACTCCTGCAGAAAAGTTTAGGCGTAACACCTCACTTTTTGTCATTAACTGCTACGCCAATCCCACGATCTTTTGCTCTTTTGCTGTACGGTGATCTTGAAGTGTCAGTTATTGGCACATTGCCAGCTGGACGCAAACCAATTATTACTCGCATACTTACCCAAAAGAATCGTACCAAAGCATATCAGTTTATTCGCAAACAACTTAATACCGGACGACAAGCATTTGTGATTTGTCCGCTGATTGATGAATCAGATTCACTAGAGGTAAAATCAGTAACTGCTGAATTTGAAAAGCTCCAGCAAGAATTTGCCCAGTATCGTGTGGTAATGTTGCATGGGAAAATGAAAAGTGATCAGAAGCAACAAATCATGGACACGTTTGCTTCTGGGGAAACAGACATGTTAGTTTCAACCTCAGTTATTGAAGTGGGAGTTGATATTCCAAATGCAACCGTAATGGTTATTGAGGACGCGCATCGGTTTGGTTTAGCGCAACTCCATCAGTTTCGCGGACGTGTTGGCAGAGGAGAACATCAATCGTATTGTTTTGTAGATGCAGATGCTGCGCAGGCTGCCGCACTTGAGCGATTGAGTTTTTTTGAACAAACCTTGGATGGATTTGCGCTTGCTCAACATGATTTAGCAACGCGTGGTCCTGGGGAGGTATATGGCAAGGCGCAAAGTGGTTTTTTGCAATTTACCATTGCGCGGCTTTCAGATATGGTATTACTTGAACTTACTCAAGAGATTGCTCAAAAAATGCATGCTTCTGGCTGGGATTTAGGGCGCATGGGTACAACACACTTTGGCAATATCCACGTTAATATTCATTTGGAGTGATACTTGACTTTTTTTATAATATTAGTATACTTTTTCCAGCGGGTTACATGAGGAACGCTCGCTGTTTTCGTTTAGACATGAAGTCTTTACATCAAAAAGAGTAAGAGGAGAGAAACAACCATGGGTGAAGAATCCATTGGGCATAGCCGCGGTCCAGTTGCTGGAGGCGCGGCACATGGGGAGGCGCCACGATCGCTCCCTTCGGCGATGTCGCTGCGTACCGAGCGTGTCTCGGGGAACGCGGTGATCGAGCGGCTTCGGGCGTGCGGCAACGATCGCGAGGCCGATCGGCTGGAGCGGCACCTGCAGCGCATGGCGCCGCCGGCACCAGTACAGGCCGGTCGCGCTGGGCGTCGACGCATGAGGGGGAAGATCTGATGGGAGCACGTATCCCACTACCGGTAGACGAGCGGCTCACCCGTGAGCAGCGTGTCGGTGGCAATACACAGACCGTGATTGCCATGGGTGGCGCCATCAGGCGCGAGATCGACAACGGCCGAGTCAAGGCCGCGGCTCTGCTGGCACGCTCGCAGGTGCGTCGGGCTCCACTGGAGCGCCGTACTCTGGTGGCCAAGCAGTACACCGATCGGTTCCCACAGCTCGCCGGGTACAACCTGACCGACACGCTTCACGCTGGTCAGGGAATCAAGTCCGGCACCCGCGCCCGCACGCGGTAAGCCGCACTACATTACACAACACAACCAGGATGGCTCGACAAACAGTCGGGTCGTTTTGATTTTAGAGATGATTCAATGCGTCCGTAATGGTGAGCAGCTGAGTAGTTTTTGCAGGGAGGGAGTGTTGAGGAGAAAAGATAGTTCCAAATCCCATTTTTGTTGATTCTGCAATTCGTTTTTCCAGATATCGTATTGGTCGAATTTCGCCACCCAATCCAACTTCTCCAAATGCTACGGTGTCACGTGGTAGCGCGATATTTTTGAGGCTGCTGATAATCGCAAGTGCAATCGCTAGATCAACCGCTGGTTCTTTTACCGTGATTCCACCAACAATATTGACGTGCACGTCATATTGAGCAAGCGGAAGCTTGGCTCGTTCAATGAGTACAGCCAAGAGTACTTGCAATCGATTGAGATCGCAGCCACTGACTCGTCGTTGGGGGTACCCAAATGTGGTTTTGGTAGTAAGTGCTTGTACCTCAATTACCAGTGGTTGTTTACCATCCATGGTGACACTTAACACAACACCTGGAGTGTGTGCTCGTTGATCTGGTAAAAATGCAGCGGTAGGATTGAGTATCGGCTGTAAACCGTTTTCTTGCATGGCAAAAATACCAATGGTGTCAGTTGCTCCGAATCGGTGTTTGGTACTGCGCAAAATACGAACATCACGCTGCTCATCACCTTCGAGGTACAGTACGGTATCAACCAAATGTTCTAATGTTTTTGGTCCTGCTACGGCACCATCTTTGGTCACATGACCAATCAGGAGTACGGCAACACCGGTACGCTTTGCTATCTCAAGAATTTGCGCAGTGCATGCTTTAATTTGCGAAACACTCCCAACCTCGCCACTGGCAGCACGTGACGAAATTGTTTGAATAGAATCAATAATCGCCAATGGTGGTTGTTCTTTGGCAATGGTTGCGACAAGTGTCTCACACTGTGTCTCGTGGAGGAGTGATAATGTAGTGACTCCGAGTCGTTTTGCCCGCAGACTGATTTGTGCAAGTGATTCTTCTGCGGAAATATAGAGTGAGTTGGGTATATGCGCACTGATTGCTAGAGCTAAGGTTGATTTACCAACTCCCGGATCGCCACCCAGCAGCGTTAATGATCCAGCGACAAAACCACCACCAAGCACTTCATCAATTTGCGTATGTCCGCTGCTGATACGTTCGACATGTGTGTCTGTCACCGTAGTAAGGCTGGTTGGTTTTTTAGCAGCTACAGTAGCTGTGGTTGGTAACGGGCTCGATGCTGGCGGGGGAGTGGGTGTACTATTGATGGTGCCCCACTTACCGCATTGTTCGCAGCGCCCAATCCATTTAGGAAATTGTGCGTCGCAATATGAGCACGAAAATATGAGTTTTGGTTTTGGCATGTGATTGTATTTAGGATGGTTGTCCTATCTTACCACACCTGAGAGTTGCATACCGTAGAGTCTGTTGTCGTTGAGATTCATGAAAAAGAGCTCCTGATCATCGTTGATCATTACTCCATTGGTAGTGTAATCTTCAGCATTCAGGTGAGCGATTGTCGTAGATGTGCCGGCCGGTAAGTTATAGTGCTGAATCGGGAGTAAAGGGTTATTTGGATCAGAATAATCCACACAGTACATGTTTTCTTCACGAGTGTCCCACGTACAATCATACCCTTCAAATTCAAATGGGACTTCTTTTTCCTCTCCGGTTTTAAAATCTTTGATGCGGTATGATTCATCGAGTTCGAATGTAAATGGAAGGTAAATAAGATAACGATTTGATGGTGAGTAACTGAGTGAATAGATGTTGAGATCATCAAGATAGACGTCTTCATCATCGGGTTCGTTCAGATTGACTTCGAAATAGCTATACCCAAAATCTCCATCATCAGAAGAATAGATAATATGATTAGGTCGCTCTGAGTAGCCAAGTGATACTGATTCATCATCACGTACAAGCAGTTCTCGCAGTAATGTATCCTCTTGTGTTTCAGTATCAAACACATGGACATACTCTATGGCGGTGGTGTCCTCATCATCTTCTGATTCTTCCAAAAGCGCATAAAGTAATGTGGATTCATCAACTGCCCAGTCAATACTGGTCGGTTGGCTACCCAACCACATCTGTTCTCCATTGGTCAGATCGCGCAGATACAGATCACGAGAACTATCAACTACTGCAGCAAAGTGGTAGTTTGGAGAAAAAATGTATTCTGCATCAGGGTCGATCGAAAAAGGCATTGGCAATTCTCCCATCTTCTTTTGTTGAATATCAAGCAGGTGAAAACCATCAGTATCACGATAGGTGATGGTGCGATGAACCGGATTAAACTTTACGCTGTTGATTGTGCTTGAAACCAATGCGATAGGTTGATGGGTCGTTGGTCCTGGTGGGGTAATGTTTAGGTAAAAATACAAAATAAAAAGTCCAAAGAGTATTACCACCACAAACGCTACGATGGAGCTAAACCAATTACGTTCCTGATGGTGGTTGGTAGTCTGCATAGGTGTCATAGCCATATTTTTTGCTTCCCTTTGGTCGGCCTTTCCATTTGTTTTTTGCGATACATTGGTTGCCGACACAACTGGTACAATAGCTCGGTGCAAACTTGAGTGCGGTTTTTTTATCTGCTTGGGTAAGTGTGCCACCGGTTAGGAGTGTTGTGGCAAGTGCTTGATATTTTGCCTTTGTTTTCGCGTATGAGGTTTTGTCGGCTTTCTGTTGTACTTTTTCCCCGATAACTTTTCGTTCGGCTGTGGTAGCAGTACCGTGCCAGATTTTGTAACAGATGTTATTGGTGACATTTCCACTGGTAAGATCTTTTTGTAGTTGACCCCGTGCCCAATACCAATCTGCTGGAGTATGTTTTTTGATCAATCCGCAAGAGGTGCATTTGGATGTGCCGTATGAATCCCAAATTTTTCGTGGGCACCCATCTGAAAAACAGGTTTTTTGATTTTGCCGACCTGTACCGGAGTCAACAGTATATCCATCTCCATAGTACATGCCGACATGGCCATTTTTAATAAACAAGATATCTCCTGGGCTGAGATTCGCGGTATCATCTCCTGAACGCTCAACATACATTGGACTTCCGTCAGGATGAGTCATGGCATACAATAGTCCTTTCATTTTTCGTACCAGTCCGGCACCCTTAAGTGCAGCAGGATCACATCCACTTTGAATAAGCCACCGTTGAATGGTTGGTGCGCAGTGACATGGCCCTTGGCAGAGTGGTTGCGCCAAAAATTTATCGGCAATTGCAATCATCGTGGCCGGATCGCCACATTTGTCATAGAATTTTTTTTGTGCAAAGGTTCCTTTTTGTGGAGGTATCTCACCGAGTGCCACTGCTTGTATTTTTTCTTGTACATCTTTCTCTGCAAGAGCTGCATACTCCTCTGGCAAATCATCGTCAGGAAATTCGATCTCAATACGCTCGACCACTTGAACACCGAGCGGATCATACCGAAGTGTTCCCGGATCAATAATCGCTAAAATACTGTATGAACCAAATGCAATAAGCACACCAACTACTGCACCACCAACCATTTCTTTGGCTTGCTTGACAGCTGCGGCATTTCCTGCGGCCAGGGTATATCGGGCACCGGCAATAATAACAACAACCAATGCAATGATCGTGATTACCCCAATTGCATATTCATATATTCCAACAACATATTGACCAATAAACGGAACATTCACTGTGCTTCCCCCGGCCAGACCTTTCACTTCAGTGAACTCAAGACCGGGAATATCAATGTTTAGCTGAGGTGCGATTGCGAGTGGTTTTGCTGGTTCAGAAGCTTCGACAAGTGTTGCCCCACCTGAGCCGGTGCCGCTTGCTCCTGAAGTGCCTGCACCTGCACTCCCTGCTCCACCTGGTACTGGTGACCAGGTGCATGATGTTGAGATTGTTGTGGCATCTTGAAGTGCTTGAGAAGCATCGGCACCAATGTATTTCGAGATCACTGTTGGAGCAATGGCAGCACTTTTTTGCGCACATTGGGTGTTGCTCAGTGCTGATATTTGAAAGTTGATACTTGAACAAGCCCCGTTGGAGTAGTTGCCGTGCAACTCGTCAGTACATCCTTTTTCTATCTCCACTTCTTTCCCTGCGACTGCGAGCAATGCAACGTGTGCCGGTGCAATCGATGCTTCACCGGTACAGACACACCCTTCGGTGGGCGGCGGTGGTGTCCCTGGATCAGATGCAGGCCCTGATCCAACAGGATTGCCAGATGGATCGACCCCTAACATTTTTTCCTCTTTCACCCTGTTTTCACAAAGCCCACCTACCACATGTTCGGCAAAACAATATTTCACCACACCATAGTGACTCACTCCACTTTTCAGCGTAGCAAATTTGGTTTTGTCCGGTGCTTCGTCATATCCTTTTTTTGAACCTTTTGCTTCTTTTCCTCCCGGTCGGGCATAGAAGGAAGCGTGAGATACATTGGATAGTGCCGCTGTCTTTTTGCAGGTATTGCCATAGCAGGCATCAAAAAAGAGCGCCTGCGAAGTAGGGTACAGTTTTGAGTACCCCATAACAAACTCACCACCACCACTATGTCCGCTTACGAGAATTGGTGCGCTATCACCACCGGTCACGTTGATTTCATTTTTCAAAATTTCTCGCGCCTCATTGATAAAACAATCGATCTCCGGTTGCTTGAGTACTTGAGAACCTGATCCAGCATTGACGGTAATGGGAGTCAAGATTGCCGCATTAACTCCGGCGTCTTTAATGGTTTTGGCATGCTTACACAATGAGACTGTACCATTACACATTTTTTCCGGGCTGTTGTTCCAGCCATCAATGCCATGCCACCAGATGTAAATTCGATCAATGTTGGAAACACCGTCTGAAACAATAATCCCACGTTTGGAGGTGATGTACTCGTCTTTGAATTTTGAATTTGCCTTGAGCCAATTTTTCGCCCCACCGGAGTTTTTTGCACTGGTCATAAGTGCATCGGCATTGTCGCAGGTCGACGTATAGTTATAGACAGTTGAGCCGTCATGCTGTGCTTGACTGGTTATTTTAGGAGTTGCTGGATCAGCAGAAGTGGTGGTAGGAAACACAAATAATCCCATGCCCGAGATAAAGATGCTACTGATTATCAAAAAGGAACGAAGAAACATAGTTAGATTGGACACTTAGGACACATTTCTTCAAACTTGGCATCACCAACTTCTGCTTTGACTTGTTTGGCGATGTTCACTTTTTGTGCGCTCCAAGTACATTTATGTTTTGCGTGATTCGTGTTTAGGCCAATGGCTTCCCAGGAGAAATAATTTGGATCAACGCGTCGTCCAGGAGACTCACCACAATGAGAAATAATGGTGTCATTAGTCATTGGAACCCCAACCAGGTCAGCGATTTTTTTGATTTTGTTGTAGGCACTTTGCTTGTACCAGTTGAATTTTTTGCCTTTGATTCCTTTGGGTCCACCTTTTACTTTGTAAATGTTGGGTTGTAAGTCAACACCTACAGAGGTTTTATTTTTCCCACAACAGTGCCGAAGGTGGAGTTTGGTATCTGCAAGTTGGTAGGTTTTGCCACTTGCCTCGATAAAAAAGTGTGATGCGATCGGCTTTCTCCAATAATACCAGGTTCCATCTTTTTTCTTTTTGTATCTTCCAATACTACCTTGGCGCCAGTTTTTGGTTGTGGTGAAAGCACTGGCACCGGCATTGTGAAGCACAAGATAGTTGATCGAACTTCGTGGTCCGTAGTTTCCAGCGCAATCAAGTGCGCCAAAATATTTGGAATCAGCAAATGCGCTTGCAGAAAAATTTGTTGATTTATTCGCTGCCTTGAGATTACAAAATGTTTTGGCACTCAGTGACGTATCACCAAAGGTGTACCCAATCATGGCCATTTTATTGTTAAACTGATTCACACTGGTAAATCCTGCTGGTAAAGCAGAATCACTAGGATCAGCTGGGAGAAATTCTGGTATTGCGCTAGGGATATTGACAGTCATGGTCTTGCTTTTTGACCTACTTGTCCACGCTTCAACTGTTTTTCCATAATATGGAACTATTTTTGTTACAAATTCAGTGGTGCCGGTAGTGGTACCTGCAGATGCAGCAGAACCATGGTCTGTCCCGGTAGGGTTTTCAACTTTATCCGCAGCAGTTACCGGACTATCAGCTGAAAGTTGTTCCATTTCTTCGGTATCATAATCAAACTCTTCTTTTTCAACGACAGTAATTCCCACGTTTTTAAGCTCCACGAGATTGGGATCAATAATATACAGTAACAAGTAGCTCCCGGCAGCAATACCAATACCAATAAATGAATTAGTAATGATACTTTTTGCCAACTCAACGCGCTCGCTATTTCCAGCAGCGGCAGCGTACATAATTCCACCAACGACTAGTGCGATCATTCCTAAAATCGAAATGATCCCCACGCCATAAGTGTAGATTCCAGAAATATATTCACCAAGAAACGGGATACTAAATCCTTTGGCGCCGTTTTTGATCTTGGCGCTCAAGGTGCTAGGATCAGTAAAGCGTAGATCCGGAATGTCGATGTTTAGGTTTGGCTGTATTGGTTTGAGCTCTTGTTTTTGTTTGGTAATCGCCTCGGTTTGTTTTCCGGTTTTGGTGAGTTCACCATCTGATTGTGCTTGGGCGTGTGAAGGTACAATCGCTAGGCTCAGTACCGTGCTTGCCAGGAGCACTATGCCAAGTGGGGTGATTGAGTATGTTCGAGCTGAAAGACTGTTACTTTTCATATTCTTATGAGCGCGCATTCGCTTCAAAAATAATTTGGAAGAGTCGATTGATTGGAATAACCCCATCAATGCGACGTTCGTTTACAAATAGATACGGAGTAGAGAAGACGCCAAACTCTCGTCCTTGTTGCAGACTCGCGGTTACACTTTGCGCTGCAGCGTCTGATCCCATACATTGGCTAAATGGCACTGAAGGAATCCCAAGTGTGCCGGCAAATCCAATATGATCAAATTCAATCAAGGTATTGCGATTGATCAACAATTCACGGGCGTATTCCCAAAACTTACCATACCCATGGGCACATCGCGCTGCAACATGGGCTTGCATATATTCTGGGATAATGATGCCCCGATCAGGGAGATCTTTCCAGACGAACTTTACCTCTGGTAGTCTCTTGTGAAGATCTTCGATAATATCGAGTTGTCGCGCACAAGCAAGGCAGCCAACATCACTGTACATAACGACTGTTGTTTTGGCATCAGCCGGCCCTAAGAATGGATCGTCCGCAAAGACTTCGGGTGCGCCACTGCGATAGGTGACCGGAGTTTTTTCTGGCGTTGGTTGATAGAGCGCCAAGAGTCCCCAAGCGAAAATAGCAATGATTGCAAGTCCTCCCACCAACAGAATAACTGTCTCTTGCCGTTGCATATTACTTGAGGATCATTTGGTGTAAGGTGCCGGTATTTTTCTCGGTAAAGTACAGCAACGAGTTGTCATCAGAAACAACCAAACTATCAACAGTTACACTTTTATCCGGTTTGCCGACGATGGAGGTTGTTCCGGTATTCAAGTTGATTTGGTAAATCGTATCGTCGGTATTGTTGGCCATGTCTGGACGAAATCCAATGCCAAATGGGAGTCGATCTGGATTTGGTACGGCACAGTAGATGTTCTCATTATTACTAAAGGTACATTTATCTGCCCAAGTGGTGAGTCCAAGTGGAATGCGTTGTTCGCCAACACTGTCAGTATCTGCATTGACCAACCATAATTCTGGTTGCAGATCGTTATTGCTACTAATTGAGCTGTAGAGTAATGCATCACCTTTGGTAGACCATTTTGGTTGAAATTTAAGCCCTTCAACAATTAAGGATGGAAAGTTTTCGTTATGTTTACCAACCAGCAGTACTTCTTCGCGACCAAGACCAAGTTTGCGTCCGGTGTGGGCAAACCCGATCACTTGATCATTCGGTGACCATGATACATCAAGTTTGTGAGCGTTCTTTCCAAGAAAGGTAACCGCGCGTTCTGCCGTCCCGTCCGGGTTCGCAATAATCAAATGACGGTTCTCCGGGGAGAAGCCAAGTTTTTTCGCGGCAATACTTTCGTCTTGTGGAGAAAATTCAAACTCAGTCCAGTGACTTGGTAAGGTGCGTTGTTCCTGGGTTTTAAAATCATAAAACACATTTGCCCCATCAGGAAATTCAACGATTGCTTTGTCAGTTCCATTGGCCCAGGCAACATCCCGTGCATTTACCAGTGGCGTGTCGTTGAGTGTGGTAATTTCGCCATCAGCACCAATGCGGTGGAATAGTCCGGTGATGGGATCGTAGTATTGTAGGGATTTTGCGTTTGGGTTGAATTTAAGATCGCGTGCATCTGATGGAACAAGGATTTGGGTTGCTGTTGGGCCACCGTCCGCAACTGCCGATGGCGGCCGTGCTTCTGATTCAGGAAATGCGTCCGGAGTGATAATTGGTTCGCCATCAGGGCCAACCGGGACGCGCTCACCATCAGCAGTGATAAACCCAGTGATGGTTCCGGTTTCATCAGTGATTGGAGTAGGTTCGGGCGTGTCTGATTTAAAAAATACGAAATAAATCGCAATAGCAATACCTATTGAACCAACGATAAGTCCAATAAGGCCAAACAATTTTCGTTTGTCCATAGTGTCTATGTCAAGACAAATTATGCTGAGAGCTTGATCTGGTTACCAACGCGACGAAGAATATGTGGCGCGCTTGCATTCCCTGCAATCACATGCGATGTGATCACTGGAAGGATCTTTGTCTCGATAATAGTATACACTGTTCTACCCATTTGTGGCGAGTCTTTGGCAGTGCGAGCGATCCATTTTGCGATTGAGTCGTCAATACGCAAATCAACTCCTCGTTTTGTAATTTTTTTCAGATATTGGGTGAGCTCTCGTTTCGCAATGTGTTCGAGGTCGGTCTGGGAAAGTGAGTCAAACAGCACCAGCGTATCAACACGATTGCAAAATTCTTTTCCAAAGCGTTCTTCAAGGGTGCGCCGAAGCCGCGCGTTTGTATTTTTTGTATCAGGAGAACCAAATCCAATGTTCCCACCAGCAAGATGCGTACTCCCAGCAGTGGTGGTCATAATGACGGTGTTGTTGGTTACATCAATTGCGCGGCCGCTCGCATCAGTAAGCACGCCAGTGTCGAGCATCTGCAGTAAGATATTGCGCATGTCAGTATGTGCTTTGTCGACCTCGTCAAAAAGTAAGACACTAAATGGTTGGCGTTTGATCGTATCTGCAATGGTGGTGGCATCTTTATATCCCACATATCCAGCAGGGGAGCCGATTAATTTAGCTACAGCATGCGGTTCTTTAAAGTCTGCCATATTGATCACCACACAATTGTTTTGTTCACCATACAATGCTTGGGCAATCACATGAGCGCTATGGGTTTTACCAGTTCCACTTGGTCCGGCAAAGAGGAGTGATGCCATCGGACGTTTGCGCGTGTGTAGATCAAGAAGCCCTTTGGTGAGGGTATTATGGATGTGAGTTTTGGCACGTGATTGGCCAACGATGCGCGAATTGATGTGATCCGTGACAGCAGTAAGTCGATGTTCACCGGTAAAGGTAATTGAGGACACCGGTGCGCCAATACGCCGAGCGATCACGTGGGCAATGTTAGTAGCAGTGATTTGGTGCTTACTTTGGCCACGTTTTTCTCGGCGATTGATCAGTTGCTCACGGGTTCTCTCAAGTGCTTGCTGATGCTCTTTTGCGCGTAGGGCACGCTCAAAGTCCTCGGCAAGAACTGCTTGGTGTTTTTCACTGACAATTGCACGTAGCGCCTCTTCAGTTTGTATGATTTTAGCATCAAGGGGGTGTTGCGGTGCTGAGGCACGAAATGCTGCTGCAGCTTCATCCAATAGATCAATTGCTTTATCTGGAAAATGATATTCTGGGAGATACCGTTTTGCACTTTCAATTGCTGCGCGAAGCGCGTCATCACTGATGGTTACGTTATGGTACTGTTCATATGTTGGTTTAAGGCCGTCAAGAATAGCGCGCGTTTTCTCCATGGTCGGCTCTTCAACCATGATTTTCGCAAACCGGCGGTCAAGCGCACTGTCATGCTCAATGTGTTTTTTGTATTCAGGATAGGTGGTTGCTCCAATACAACGGAGCTCGCCACGAGCCAAAGCAGGTTTGAGCAGGTTTGCAGCGTCAAGTGATCCTGAAGTTGCGCCGGCCCCAACAATCATGTGTACTTCATCAATAAAAACAATAGTATTGGGATCGCGTTTGATTTGATCAATAATAGCTTTGAGTCGTGATTCAAACTCACCGCGGTACATGGTTCCGGCAATCAACAGCCCCATATCTAACGCAAGAATTTTCTTGTTGCGAAGTGGGTGGGGCACATCACCATGCACAATTCGTTTGGCAAGCCCTTCAACAATTGCAGTTTTTCCAACACCAGGGTCGCCAAGGAGCAAAGGATTATTTTTGGTTTTGCGGCACAGAATATGAATCAAGCGCGCAATCTCTGCCTCTCGACCAATTACCGGATCAATGGCTTTTTGGACTTCAGGATCAGTAAGGTTTCGCACAAAATTGTGCAACTGGACTTTACTGTGTGGTTGGGTGTGGGTAAGTGCAGAAAGTTCTGCTGGAGTATGGGAACTTTCCGAAGATGAACTACCATCTTGTTGTTGTTCAAGCGCTCCGCGCATTTCCTGAAACTTACTTGTGCTTTTAAGAATGACGCGCAAATAGGCCGCAAGCTCTTGTGGTTGCTCTATCTTAGTTGCAGCAATGGCTCGTTGGATGCTTTTGGTGTTGCTTTCAATCATGGCGAGGAGCACATGCTCAGTACCAATTGCATTGTGGCCGTATTGCGCACCAATCATCACGCTTCGCTCCACACTTTGAATCGACTCTTTTGAAAGTTCTGGAATGGGCTTCAGGTTTTTGTGTTTGCGATGGCGTAGTGCGTATTGGGTGAGTGCCCGTTTGTTGCACTGATACTTACGCAAAAGTTCTGTGGCTACTGATCCACGTTGGGAGAGTAGGCCAAGTAAAAGATGTTCAGGGTAGACAATTGAATATCCTTGGCGAGTCGCTAAGACAATCGCGTGTTTCAGCGATGCCTTAAGATGTGAACTCATGCGATCAATTAAATCCATAGAGAGTGGATATTACGCCATGCTACGGAGTTTGGCAATACGATCGTCAATTGGTGGGTGCGTATCAAACCAGGATGTTTTGACTTTACCACCTCGCGAGCGACGAAAAGGGGATTCTAAAAAGAGGTGTGCCGTAGCATGATTTGCTGCTCGCATCGGTTGATTATGTGCTTTGATTTTCTCAAGCGCCCGCGCCAAACCTTCTGGATACCGCGTGAGCAGTGATCCACTTGCGTCAGCTAAGTACTCCCGTTTACGTGAGACTGCCATTTGAATCAGTTTGGCGATGATTGGGGAGAGTACAATAAGTACAATGCCGACGACTGCCAGAATGCCGCCACCGCGACTGTCACTGCTTCGTCCGCGACCACCAAAAATCATGCCGCGCAAAAAGAGGTCGGCAATAAGTGAGATCATGCCCACCAACACAATGACAATGGTCATGATTCTGATGTCGTAGTTTTGTACATGGGACAACTCATGAGCAAGTACCCCTTCTAACTCTTCGTTTTCTAGTTTTTCAATCGCACCGGTTGTCACGGCAATTGAGGAGTGCTCCGGGTCGCGACCAGTGGCAAACGCGTTAATGGCCGGATCGTTAATAATGTAGAGCGCAGGAATGGTTTTGATTCCGGCGGTAATGCAAAGGTTTTCAACCATGCGATATACATATGGATTGTCCGCTTTGGTGATTTTGCGTGCGCGAGAGCTGGCAAGCGCCACTTTGTCGCCTTTAAAGTAGCCAACGAGTGCCATGACGATCGAAAACGCTGCTGCAATACCAATTGTGGCAACTGGATCCATACCTTGCACCATACCGGCAGCAGCACCAATCATAAGTACCACCACCACAAACATGGCAATTAAAATACGGGTTTTGCGTTTATTTACCGCAATGTGATCGTACATGGCGTGGAGTGGTTAGAATGAGACTTTTACGTTTTCACGTTCTTTAGCATCAGCAACTTCAAAGAATTCACGAATTTTGAAGCCGAACATGCCAGCAATCATATTGCTCGGGAAGGTTTCGATTTTGGTATTAAAGTCACGGACGTTTCCATTATAAAATCGGCGTGATGCTTGGATTTTATTCTCGGTGTCAGAAAGTTCGTCTTGCAGTTGCAAAAAGTTTTGGTTTGCTTTGAGATCTGGGTAGTTTTCTGCAAGTGCAAAAATTGATTTGAGCGCTGAAGACAACATGTTTTCTGCTTTGAGCTTGTCTTCAAGCGATGCGTCTTTAGCATCATGTGCGCTCATAGCCGCAGTACGAGCTTCGGTAACTTTTTGAAGTGTTTGCGCTTCGTGCTTGGTTGCGCCCTTTACTGCCTCAATCAGGTTAGGAATCAGATCATAGCGACGTTTGAGTTGCACGTCGATGTCAGACCATGCTTCGTCTGTGCGATTTTTAAGTCGAATCAAGCTGTTGTATGCGCCAATGATCCAAAGGATAATGAGCACGACAACTGCCAGAATAATCCAGGCAAGAGTTCCCATAGAAATGTTTGATTACTACGCCAAAATAGCGTATGGTGTAGCTAAAGTATGGCCTGAATCAAGGCCTTTGTCAATGGTTATGAGTTTTCCAGATCACATTTTTAAAGCCTACGATATTCGGGGTATTTATCCGACTGACTTAAATGAAGAACGCGCCTATGCTACGGCGCGTTGGTTTGCGCATATGCGCGGGAAAGAGTTGGAAAAAACCACTGGCATTACCTTAGTAGTGGCACGTGATATGCGATTGAGCTCACCCATGATCGCCGATGCCGTAATTCGCGGGTTTCGCGAGCAAGGTGTCAATGTGGTTGATATTGGGCTGACCTCAACGCCGACGTTTTATTATGCGGTGGCAGACGGCGGATATGATGGTGGAATTATTGTAAGTGCATCACACAATCCCAAGGAGTATAGTGGCATGAAGATTGTGCGTGAGCGTGGTATCCCGGTGAGTGGTGATAGTGGCATTCAGAATTTGCGGGATCTAGTTAAGAGTGGAAAGTTGCCTGATGCATTTGGGTCAGAGGGTGCGCTTGAGTCAAAAGAAGGGATGACACAAGCTGCAGCTGAAGCAGTGTTTGCATATGTGAGCGCGTCTGCATATCCAGAACTCACAGTTGTGGTCGATGCCGCAAACAGCACTGGTGGGCCTGACATGGATGCGATTTTCTCTCAGCTCAATTGTGAGCTGGTGCGATTGAACTGGGAACTTGACGGGACTTTTCCAGCGCATGAAGCCGACCCATTTAAACCAGAGAATTGCGTGCCAACACAGCAGAAGGTAAAAGCGATTGGCGCTGATTTTGGGTTTGCACTTGATGGTGATGGTGATCGTATCACTATGGTGACGCATGAAGGAGAATTGGTTTCCGGTGTGTTGTTGCGAACCTTGTTGGCACAAATCATGTTGCGCAAATATCCTGGCACGGCGGTTATCTATGATGTGCGTCCTGGAAAGATCACGAAAGATGTTATTGAGCAGGCTGGTGGGGCAGCAGTATTAACTCGTGTTGGCCATTCCTTTTTTAAGGAAAAGATTATTGAAAGTGATGGTGTGTTTGGTGGAGAAAACAGTGGTCATTTCTTTTTTGCCTTTGACTACGGGGTGTTTGATTCAATCACCACTGTTGTGCTCTTGGTGATGGAAGAGATGGCACGAACTGGCAAATCACTTGCAGAACTTGTCGCACCCTTTGCCAAGTATGCGCATTCTGGAGAACATAATTTTGTGGTCAAAGATGTTGCAGAGTCACTTGCGACAATAGTGGATCACTTCAAAGATCGCGGTGAACCAGACACCCTTGATGGGGTAAGTTTTGATTTTGGTGATGTGTGGTGTAATATCCGCGGTTCAAATACCGAGCCAAAGTTACGCGTGAATGTGGAGGGGGAGAGTCAAGAAGTGGTCCAACAATTATTTGATGAGCTTGTGCAGGTCATTACTAAATAATATGAAATACACCGAGTCATTTGTAGGAAAAACAATAACCCTCATGGGGCTTGGTAGTTTTGCTAAAGGCAGTGGGATGAGTGCGGCAAAGTTTTTAGCACCTCGGTGCAAAAAGTTGATTGTGACCGATATGAAGACGCGCGATGAGCTTAAAAAACCACTCAAATCTTTGGCCAAGTTTTCAAACATTGTATATCGTCTTGGTGGACATCGAGAAGCGGATTTTATCAAAACCGATTTAGTGGTACGTAATCCGGATGTTCCGGCAAGTAGTCCATATCTGGCGTTGGCTCGCAAGCACAAGATTCGAGTTGATAATGACGTAACGTTGTTTTTGCGCTTGTATGGTGTGGAGCATGTCATTGGTGTGACCGGTACGCGCGGAAAGACGACCACAACGCATCTGATTCATCAAATGCTATTACAACATAATCCAAACGCCAAGATTGGGGGGAATGTCGGTGTTTCACCACTCACGTTTTTAAACGCACTTAAGTCTGGAACTCCGGTAGTGCTCGAGTTGTCCAGTTTTTTGTTGCATAACTTTTCCGGTTTGCGCAAGTCGCCGCACATCGGTGTATGGACTAATTTGTATCCTGATCACCTCAACAAATACAAAGGGATGAAAGAGTATATCGCTGATAAGCAAAAAGTGTTCGCGTATCAGCAAGAGGGCGATGTGGCAATTATCAATAAAGATGATCCTGTGGTGCGCAAGCACGCTAAAGTCGGCAAGGGCACGTTGCAACCATTTTCGCCAAAGCGAGACACGAAGCGGTTTGCCAAATTTCTACGTGCGTCCCAACTATTAGGACAGCACAACGAGGCAAATATTATGGGGGCGGTGCTTGCAGCACAAGCATATGGAGTGAATAACACCGCGATTATCAAAGGAGTTAAAGGATTCTCTGGGGTGCCGTATCGCTTAGAGCTTATTCGAACGTTGCGGGGTGTGCAGTGGTACAATGATTCGACCGCAACATCACCCGAAGGAGCGATCGCCGGGCTGATGAGTTTCCCAAAGGGACGTATCATTCATATTAGTGGCGGTAATTCTAAAGGTTCTGATTTATTTGAGCTGCGACGGGTAATGAAACGTCAAGCAAAAGAGATTATTGTGTTGCCTGGAAATGCAAATGGACAACTTGCAAAAGGCATTGAAGTGGTTGATCTACAAGAGGCGGTATTGCTGGCTTCACGATTGGCGCGCAAAGGTGATGTGGTATTGCTCTCACCTGGTCTGACGTGGTTACCGCGAATTAATGAATTTGCGCGAGGAGATCTATTTAAAAAGTTGGTAGCGAAATTATAAGGGTAGATTCAAAAAAGCCGTCGGTGTGCGATCACAGTGATCGTCAGGCGGCTTTTCTGGTTGTGTGTTTGTTGGTGGGAGAGGTTACCCCTCGAAGAGGTACCAGAGACATAATCCGATGAGTAGTAGTGCTGTGTTGAAGAGTACTACTCGCGGCGCCCATTTTGCCATGGTCTCACGGTACTCGCGGAGCTCCTCATCATTCATCGGCGGCATGCCGGGTGGGATCATCACGGTACCGAACTCTCGTCCGGTTCGTTGTCTTGATCCTTCAAGTCTCTCTCCGATGGCGTGTCGCCGGTCATCGCTTGCGCTGCTTGTGCTGCAGCACGCTCACGCTCGCGTACATCGTGGCACTTGATACGCACGATAGGCGGCTGAGGACCCTCACGCTCCGGATCTTCGGCCAGGAAGTACAGCTCGTAGTGCAGGTCGCCCTGTCGGTTGCTTTGCCGCGTCAGCGCGGTGCACATTGTCTGGTGCACCCCAACACCATCGTCCCGGCTGGGAACCATGTCCGGACACACCAGAAGCCCGGCAAAGTCCTTGGGCGGATCCTCAACGATCAGCAGCTCCTTGTCCACCCCAGCAACCGGCCAAGGGCTCTGGTACATGCCGCACACCCACCCCTCAGGGATCTTCGGGTCCGGAAGCAGTGTGGCCTCGGGGTAGTCGGTGTTGCGATGGAACTTCACCAACAGCTCGGTCCCGCCGGTGTTGGCGCAGATCGCTGCGCTCCAGAGCATCGGATCGGTGCGCTCACGGCCCTCACTGAAGGTGGTGACCTTAGCTTCCGGGTTTTCCTCTACCACGTAGAAGAACATGATGGGGCCAAAGAGCACCAAAGCCAGCAAAGCTGTGCCCCCAAATAACAGTCGGTGTGACATGGAATCCTCCTCCTCGGCGTGATTGCCGGTAAGCTCCTTTTTAATTTAAATTAGTGGTTTTGTCAAGAAACAGGATTTAATACGTATGCGCACACAACCATTGCCCCAGCCAACGATTAGCGGTACAATATCCTCACTATGGTAACGACCATTATCATTTTTATCGTGATTTTGGCACTGTTGGTGCTTGCCCATGAATTTGGGCATTTTATTGTCGCGCGGTACTTTGGCTGCCAAGTGGATGAGTTTGGGTTTGGATTTCCACCGCGAATTTTTGGTGTACAAAAAGGCAAGACATTATATTCGCTCAACTGGTTGCCCTTTGGCGGATTTGTCAAAATCAAAGGAGAGAATGGCGAGCAGGCAGTAGATGAGGATAGTTTTGGACACAAATCAGCGAGCAAGCGCGTATTAATCTTGGCTGCCGGGGTGATTATGAATATTCTGGTCGCCGTTGTGTTAATGCAGATTGTGATGGGTGCTGGTGTGCAGCGTCGTATTACTGGCCCGGTTGACCCGAGTGCTACGGTTACCAATCATCAATCTGAAGTGGTGATGGTGGTTGAGGGAGGTGCCGCGAGTGCTGTTGGGATTGAAGCGGGTGATCTGCTCATCGAGCTCGAAGGAGTGGAGGGGAACGTTGGGGTTGCTCAGCTTCATGAAGTGGCGGCTCAAGACCCTGATAAGGCTCGCAAACTTGTAGTTGAACGTGACGGGATGTTTGTTAACTACACGATTAATGCCATGCCAATCCCAGATACTGATCAAGTTGGTTTTGGGATAATAGTTGATGAAACCGGGGTTGTGTCGTATCCAGTTCATGTGGCACTATACAAAGGAGTGACCGAAGTGTGGAACATGACCACTGGGATTTTCGAAGGCCTTGGTGGATTGATTCGACGGATGATCGCTGGTGAGTCAGTGGGCGAGGCAGTTGCCGGACCAGTTGGCATTGCTGTAATCACCGGAGAAGTTGCCCAACTCGGGTTTGTAGCATTGCTGCAATTTATGGCATTTCTGTCAGTTAATTTGGCGATTATCAATATTTTGCCAATCCCAGCACTCGACGGCGGTCGCATCTTGTTTGTGCTGATTGAAAAGATTCGTGGCGGTAAACCGGTGCGTGCGCAGATCGAGGGCATCGTGCACATGATAGGGTTTGTTCTATTGATCGGATTGATTATTCTAGTGACCTATCGTGACATTGTTCGTCTGGTAAACTAATTACATGAAAAGCGAACTTGAAAAAATTAAAAAAGAATCCCACAAGGCAATCGAGCATGTGGCAAATCTTGAAGCGCTTGAAAAACTACGCGTGCAATTTTTAGGTCGCAAAGGTGAGCTTGCGCAAATGCGTGCCGGGCTTAAGGAGATGAGCGAGGGACAAAAAAAGTCATATGGTAAATCTTTTAATTCGGTAAAGGATGCGATTGAAAAAGCAATTGACTACAAAACGCGTGAGTTTGAGCGTAAGAAGTGGGATCATATTAAAGATAGTGAGTGGGTTGATGTGACTGAGCCGGTGCTGTCCGGCGCACAACAAGGACATAAGCACCCCAACACGTTAGTGCAAGAGACCATGGAAGAAATTGCCCAGCTCATGGGATTTGTCGTGATTGATGGGCCAGAGCTGGAATCTGATTATTACAACTTTGAAGCGCTCAACATCCCGCCGTCGCACCCGGCGCGTGACATGCAGGATACGTTTTATATTGACGGGAAGCACGATTGGGTGATGCGATCACACCCGTCAAATATGCAGGTGCGGTTGATGCGGCAATATGGTGCACCAGTGCGCGTTGCCTATGCAGGAAAGAACTTTCGAAACGAGGCAACAGATGCATCGCATGAACATACGTTTTTCCAGTACGAAGCATTGATTGTTGATAAGCACATCTCAATGGGGCACTTGAAGGGGATTATTAAACACACGTTGCAACGTCTTTTTAATAAAGAGGTGACCGTACGATTGCGACCAAGTTATTTCCCATTTACCGAACCATCCGTCGAGCTTGATATGGCGTGTTTGGTTTGTGCTGCCAAGGGGTGTGCGGTATGTAAATATAGCGGGTGGATTGAGATGATGGGTGCCGGACTTATTCATCCGAATGTGATGCGTGCTGCTGATCTTGATCCGGCAAAGTGGCAAGGAGTTGCCTATGCATTTGGACTCACCCGTTTGGTAATGATGCGGTATGGTATTGAGGATATTCGTCATTTGATGAGCGGAGATTTGCGGTTTTTGAAGCAGTTTTAATATGGACATCTCAGTAAATTGGGTACAAGATTTTGTGAAACTCCCTAAAGGAGTAACTCCGGCAAAGTTGCAGGATGCGTTAACTATGCATAGTTTTGAGCTGGAAGGGCATCATGATTGGTCAACGGGGTACGATCATATTGTTGTCGGTGAGTTGACCAAACTTGAAAAACATCCTGATGCTGACAAGTTGCAAGTTGCCAAAGTAGCGGATGGGAAAAAAGAGTACACCATTGTGTGTGGAGGGAGTAATCTGCGAGAGGGAATGAAAGTGGCACTCGGCAAAGCAGGGGCAAAAGTGTGCTGGCACGGAGAAGGGGATTTGATAGAACTCAAAGACACCAAAATTCGCGGGGTGATTTCACAAGGCATGATTTGTGCCGCAGAAGAAATTGGTCTGGCAACTGGTCATGAGGCAGAGCGTGAGATCATGGATTTGTCAGATATTGATGCAAAACCTGGCACGTCACTTGCCAAAGCCTTGTTGTTAGACGATATCACGCTTGATGTTGATAATAAGGGGATTACCAATCGACCAGATGCATGGAGTCATTATGGTGTAGCGCGAGAGATTGCAGCGATTTACAACACGCCACTTACACCATATCCCCACATCAAAATTACTCCTGGAAAGAAGATGAATCTCACAGTACGTGTTGAGGCAAAGGAGCTATGTCGTCGGTATATGGGGGTGGTGGTTGATGGGGTGAATGTTGCGCCTTCGCCAATGTGGATGCAAGCACGTTTGCGAGCCGCAGGCGTTCGTGCAATCAACAATATTGTTGACATTACCAACTACGTCATGCTCGAACTCGGTCAACCTATGCATGCGTTTGACCTCAACCTATTAACTACGCCAGAGATTATTGTGCGTCGAGCGAAAAAAAATGAAAAGTTTGTGCCGCTCGGGCGTGAGGAGATTGCGTTGAGTGATGCCATGTGTGTGATCGCAGATACGAAACGAGCAATCGCGATTGCAGGGGTTAAAGGAGGAGAGGAGTCTGGAATTAATGGTCAAACTAAGACAATTGTACTTGAAGCAGCAAACTTTGAGCCGCTTGCTGTTCGTCGAACTGCTCAGGCACTGGACTTACGTACTGACGCATCATCTCGATTTGAAAAAGCCCTTGATCCAAACATGGTCGAGGTGGCCATGGCACGGTGTATTGAGCTGATTCAACAATTGATGCCAAAGGCTACGGTGATCAGCAACACGGCTGATGATGGTGATTGGAAAAAGATTGCAATAACTCAGCCAATCACTCTTGATATATCATTTCTAACTGCGAAATTAGGTATTGAAATTCCAGTAAAAGAGGTGATGAGTATTTTGCAGCGACTTGGTTTTGGTGTGCAAAATAAAAAAGATCACCTCGTGGTTGATGTCCCAAGTTGGCGTGCAACCGGAGACATCGAGTTTCCAGAAGATTTGGTCGAAGAGGTTGGGCGGGTTTATGGTTATGACAAGATTGCAGAGGATTTGCCGGTTATGGTGATTACCCCTCCAGAGGCCAATTCGGAGCGTGAAGTAATTACTCGTGCGCGTAATGTGTTAGTTGATCGATTTGGATTTGCTGAGACGCAGTCGTACTCATTCATGAGTGAGGACACACTTCATAAATTAGATTTGGACGAAAAAGAATATATCAAAATTGCAAACCCGCTTTCCAGCGAGCAGACCCATGTTCGTCGTCATCTAGTACCAAACGTGTTGTATCAGATGAGTAAGAATCTTAATGGATTTTCCGAAGTGCGGTTGTGCGAGTTTGCAAAAGTATTCTTGAAAGAGGAAAAAGGTGACCAGGCGCGGCCAGATGCTAAGACGTTGTTGCCATATCAGCCATATCATGTTGTTGGACTTGTTAGTAGTAAGACAGATTCGACACCGGTGTTTGCGGCAAAAGCTGCAGCGCTTGGTATGCTCGATGCACTTGGGGTTAAATACCGAGTTGAACCACATGAACACCAAACCAATTGGATGCATCCAAGCCGTACATTGACCGTGTATCATGGCAAAGAGCGCATTGCAGATATTTCAGAGTTGCATCCGGCATACATGGCTGCGTTTGATCTTGAATCGCGTGTCGGATTCTTTAGTATGGATTTGACGCGTTTGGCACAGTTGCGCACACCAAAGACTTCCTATACACCACTGCAAAAATTCCCATCAGTGAAACGTGATCTCGCATTTATTGTTCCTGATCACATTCGATTTGATTGGATTAAGAACGACATTGTCGGTGTTGATCCACTTTTGACTCATGTTGAGCTCTTTGATGTGTATCGGGGGAAATCAGTAGGCAAACACATGAAGAGCTTGGCTTTTCATTTGGAATTTTCACATCCAGAGCGCACACTCACCGCATCTGAGGTTGATGTGGTGTATGGGGCGCTAATCAAAACGCTTACACAAAAACACAAGATTACACTGCGCACATAAGTGTGTTATACTGTTCTCGTATTTATTTAAGGAGGTATGCTTGAATCAAGTAAAGATATTTTGTACATCGTGATTGCCTTTTCTGTATTGTGGCTCACGATCTTTTTGTGCTGGATGATTTATTATTTGGCCATGATGTTTAAAAACGCGAACGAGATTATTCAGGAGATTCGCGATAAGATTCATGCCATTGCTTCGGCGTTAGATTTTATCCGAGAGAAAATTGATTTTGTTTCCGGTGGTATGAGCTTTCTTTCAAAGCACGTTGGCAAATTTGTTGGCGCAAAGTTTGGATTAGATGATGAGGATGAGGAAGAAGAAAAACCAAAGAAGCGTACGGCACGGCGCCGGACAGCGACTAAGCGCAAGACAGTAAAGAAGAAAAAGTAGTGGGTGTTGGTGGTGATTTAAGAAAAGATTATCTGCGGCCGGGCACAGCCCGGCCGCTTTATTTATATTTTTTTAGAAACAGCGGTAATTGCAAAACCCGCTCCTGGTAAGGAGGGGTTGCGTTGTGGTGTTGTGTTATTGAATGTTGTGGTTGCCCTGCCACATGAAGCCAACGGAGGACGTCGGTCTCGTATCCTTCGGCTCATCCTGAGGTTTGGGCGTCGGCTCGCGCGTCGGCGTTGTGCGTTCCTCAGGCTTGCTCACCGGCATTGGACCCAGCGCGCTTATCTGCAGCGGGAAGCCGCATTCTCGCATGCTGGCCAACAACCTCTCGAGCTCGTCCCAGGCATCGGGGTCGATGTGACTCACGAAGAGTGTGACCTCGTCCAGAGCCGGCCCGTTGGGGATCGCTCCCAGGTACTTCTCGGCGTACGTGGCTGCTGACCCGACTTGGTTGCTCATCAGCATGAGCACTGCCTTCCCACCCGGACTGGCGGATCGCAGATGTCCCTCGACGAGCATAGCGAGCCCGACCGGGAAGTCCATGTCGCCAAAGTCGTGGCAGCCCACCTGTCCCACATAGTGCGAGTCCGAGACAATCCGAGCATGGGTCACCGTCGCGCGCATTGGCGTTGCGGTGGGAATGTCGTCAGGAATCGTAGCGGTCTCTTGGTGGCGGTCGTCGAGTGGATCCTCGCCGTCCTCTTGTGCGAACGTGATGTCGATGACGACGTCATCCTCATCGAACTTGTGTACCACAGCTCCCTCAGGCGTCGCGCCCATGGGGATTTGCCGGGTTCGTACGTCTTCGCACAAGCGTTCGAATTCCAGCTCCGACGCGAGCCGGCTCAGGAAATGTTCGCCCAACACCTTCGGGTTTCCCCCAAGGCTCTTGTAGAGCGCACGCACTTGCCTTGCCAAATCGCTCGGCGCCTCCCCCAGCTCAGCGGTGAAGACCGCCGGCGTGATCTTGCCCGGCATGCCGCTGGGATGGTGCGCAACGTAGATCACGCAAAGACGCATATGGGATCCGTCGCTGCATACTCTAATGAGCCTGCCTCCGCCTTCCACGTACGAGGGAGGTAGCGCCCGTGCATACCACCCTTGTTGATCATTCATGCGTGTAGCCCTCCTCTTTGGTCTTTGGTTTGCCGCATGGTGGCCCCAAAATACACCATTTTGCACTGCATGTCAACCAGTGGTAAGCTGGGGGTACTATGGCGTTTACTCACTTACATGTTCACTCGCATTTCTCACTCTTAGATGGCTTGCCCCAGATTAAGCCGCTAGTGAAGACCGCAAAACAGCGAGGATTCTCAGCACTAGCACTCACTGATTATTCAGCGCTGTATGGCATGATTAAGTTTGTCAAAACATGCCAAGCAGAAGGAATCAAGCCGATTGTGGGCGCTGAATTGTTTGTTGCCCCAAATGGAATTGAGTCGCGCGATCCTAAAATTGATCAAAAGGTTCATCATGTAGTGCTGCTCGCAAAAGATTTTGAAGGATACAAAAGTCTCATGAAACTCATCTCCATCGCCCAGGTTGATGGATTTTATTATCGTCCGCGTGTGGACAAAACAATTTTGCGCGAACATGCACATAATCTGATTGCCTTATCTGGATGTATGGCCGGAATCATCCCCCAGGTCATCAATAGTACTGATGATCGGGAGGTGTGGAAGCGTGAGATCCAGGAATACGAATCAATTTTTGGCAAAGGAAATTTGTATCTTGAATTACAAGATCATCCAGAAATTGATGGGCAGGTGCGCATGAATAATCTGTTGGCCGAACTTGGTGCTGAGCTTGATGTGCCAATTGTTGCCACCCGTGATGTGCATTATCTTGATCCTGATGATGCACAAGCACAGGATATTGTGAGCTGCATCAAGACAGGGCGTAAGATTAACGACTCCAATCGATTTAGTATGGTGCATGTTGATCGCTCATTATGCACTGAGCAAGAAATCGAGAGTCGCTTTGAACATTTACCTCAAGCATTAGAGAACACCCAAAAGATCGTTGATGCGTGCAATGTCGAGATCCCACTTGGGGTATGGCATTTCCCCCCGGTCGATATTGAGCCAGGGAAAACTGCAGATGAAATGTTACGCGAGCAAACCTATGCACGCATTCCTAATCTCATGGAAGTGACTGATGAAGTTGAAGAGCGCATTGATTACGAATTAAAAATCATCAAGGATAAAGGATATTCAACCTACTTTTTGTCAGTTGCTGATTATGTACAATGGGCGCGAGAACGTGGCATCGTTGAAACTACTCGTGGCTCTGCAGCCGGTTCTTTGGTTTCGTATGCACTTAACATCACCACAGTGGATCCGCTATTTTTCAAACTTCCCTTTGAGCGATTTTTAAATCCCCAGCGGCCAAGTGCGCCAGATATTGATACTGACTTTGCTGATGATCGTCGTGATGAAGTGATTGAATATGTGACCAACAAATATGGTAAAGATCATGTGGCACAGATTGTAACATTTGGAACTATGGCTGCCCGTGCATCAGTGCGTGATGCTGGTCGTGCACTTGGCATGTCGTACACGTTTTGTGATCAAGTAGCAAAAGTGATTCCGCAAGGTGCTCAAGGGATGCCCATGACTATTGAAAAAGCCCTTAATGAGGCCCCAGATTTGAAGAAGCTCTACAAAAGCAACGAAGAAGTGCAAAAACTTTTAGACATCGCGCAAAAGATTGAAGGGAATGCGCGGCATTGTTCAGTGCATGCTGCCGGGGTAGTGATTTCACCAACCCCACTCACTGACTATACCCCCGTGCAAAAAGAATCCGGTGGAGAGAAGATCACTACGCAGTACGAGATGAAATCAGTTGAAGATGCTGGACTGGTCAAAATGGATTTTTTGGGAATTCGTAACTTGTCGATTTTAGGAAACTCGGTTGCATTGGTTGAGCAAGTCCATGGAGAGAAGATTGATATTTTTACCTTACCCCTTGATGATCAGAAGACGTTTGAAATGCTTGCGCGCGGGGAGACCATGGGGGTGTTTCAACTTTCTGGATCTGGAATGACGCGATATCTTAAAGAGCTTCAGCCGTCAACCATTTTTGACATCATGGCCATGGTGGCACTGTTTCGTCCGGGACCTATGGATTCAATTCCAGAATATATTGAACGTAAACATGACCGTAAGCCAGTCACCTATCCAGAACCACGCCTTGAAGATGTTATGGATAAATCGTTTGGTGTGATGGTATATCAAGATGATGTCATGTCTACGGCTATGAAGCTGGCCGGGTATTCCTGGCTTGAAGCAGATAAGCTTCGCAAAGCAATGGGAAAGAAAATTCCAGAAGAAATGGCAAAACAAAAGATAAAATTCTTTGATGGGTGCAAAGAGTTTGGTAAGTTAGACCGAGACAAAATCGCAGAGATTTGGAAGCTCATGGAACCCTTCGCCTTGTATGGATTTAACAAAGCTCATGCGGCAAGTTATGCCATTGTGGCATATCAAACCGCGTACATGAAAGCACACTATCCGGTGTGTTACATGAGTTCGGTGTTGACTGCTGAAAGTGGAGATAGTGATAAAGTCGCCGCCATTGTTGCCGGGTGTAATCGAATTGGTATTGAAGTGTTGCCACCAGATATTAACGAGTCGTTTAAAAAGTTTACCGTGGTATCAACAGGTAAGGATGGCGAACCGATGCGTATTCGATTTGGATTAGCAGCAATCAAAAATGTTGGAGAAAATATTTGTGATGTTATCATTGCCAAGCGGAAGGAAGGCGGCAAGTTTGCCTCGCTTGAGGATTTTTTGGAACGGGTACAACACAAAGATTTAAACAAGCGATCACTTGATGGATTGATTCGCGTAGGTGCAATGGAGCAATTTGGCGATCGAGGAAAGTTGCTTCACAACATTGAAAATATTATCTCATTTTCAAAAGAGCTCCAGCAGAGTAGTGCGAGTAATCAGGACAGTCTGTTTGCTTCGGCAGGAATGGATATTGGTACCAAAGTACCGATGCAAGATTCACCAGCTGCTACTGAAGATGAACGGCTTGCATGGGAAAAGGAGTTAATTGGTTTGTATTTGTCAGGTCATCCGTATAAAAAGTATGCAGATGTTCTTGAGGGGATTGCCAGTCCTAGTGAAACTGTTGAGCAGGTCGAACCAGGAGGATGGGTAACGATTGGTGGTATTGTGAGTTTTCTTAAAAAGAAGATTACCAAAAAAGGGAAAGTCATGGCCTTTGTCAATGTGCAGGATTTGACCGGCACAACAGAATTGTTGGTATTTCCAGGTGCGTATGAAGGCAAAGAACATATTTGGCAAGAAGATCAAATGGTGGTTGTGGTTGGGCGCAAAGGGAAAGAGGCAGGAGATAACAAGGTTTTTGTTGATAAGGGATATGTGCTTTCTGATGAAACAATAGGAGAGATCCAGGGGGTGCTTGGGTTAGGAAGAGGGGTGCGTCCGGCGTGGGCGCAAACAGCAGATCAGCAACAGGCGATCATTGCAATTCCGCGTGGGTTGCCAATGAGCACGCGCGACGCATTAAAACAACTGTTTGAAAATAATCCGGGAGAGCACCAGGTGATTTTTGAAATGGGGGGTAAAAAAGTGGTATCAAATATGCACATTGATTGGAATGACAATGTGCAACAACAAGTGCAACAGATTTTGCAAGATGCTCAAGTAGCGCCGGCGTAACACTAGTTCACCAGCTCCCATGCTGGATCAGCAGAGAGGTTTTCCCATGAGGAAAACTCTTTTTTGCTTGCATGAAAATATCCTGCTGCGGCAATCATGGCCGCGTTGTCAGTAGTGTATTTCATTTCCGGGATGAGGATTTGGGTGTGAGGAAGTTCTTGTGTCGCTTGAGAAAGTGTGTCGCGTAAAAGACCATTCGCACTGACGCCACCAGAAAGCAGGATGGCAGCTGCGTTATATTGTATTGCAGCTCGGATGGTTTTTGCGACAAGAACATCAACAATCGCTTGTTCAAAACTGGCACAGAAATCATGTTTTTGACTCTCGTTCTCAATTGGATTCTTTTCAAGATGGTAACGCGCAGCAGTTTTAAGGCCGGCAAAACTAAATTCATAATTATCATCTTTGATCATTGGGCGTGGAAGGGAGATTGCTTGGCCATTTCCTTGTACAGCGGCCTGGGAGATTTGCGGCCCGCCAGGATAACTAAAGCCAAGAAGTTTGCCAACTTTATCAAAACACTCACCCGCTGCATCATCACGAGTTTTTCCAATGAGCTCATAGACACCATGGTCTTTCATTAAGATGATCTCGGTATGACCACCAGAGACCACAAGCGCAATAGCTGGAAAGGGAATATCGGCTGGTGCGTGTTCGCCGAGGAGCGCAGAGTAGATATGTCCTTCAATATGGTTTGTGCGCACGATAGGGATATCCCATCCAAGTGACAATCCTTTTGCGGTTTCAACACCAACTACCAAACTGGTGATAAGACCTGGTCCGGCAGTTACGGCAATTGCATCAAGTGCAAGATCATGTTGGGTCGCATGATCCAGCACCTCGCGTAGTACGGGAACAATATTATTTGCATGTTCACGTCCGGCGATTTCCGGGACCACACCCCCGTATTGTTTGTGAATATCAACCTGTGATGCCGTCATCATCTTGTGGACCACAAAATGATCTTGTGCTCGCGACACAAGTGCTACGGATGTGTCATCACAGGATGTTTCAATGCCAAGAATGTTCATTGTACCGCCAAGGGGAATCGAACCCCTGTTCCCAGGATGAAAACCTGATGTCCTAACCACTAGACGATGGCGGCGATTAGCAGCACTATTGTAGAGATTTTATGCTGCTTTGTCAATTTTTACTATTACGTTGCCGTAACCTCACGTATTGCGATTTTCTCAAACGTGACTTTGCCATCATCATCAATATGCGCAAGAACTTGCTCGACAGCGAGGTCAGGGTGGGTCTGCTGAACCACTTTTGCAGCAGTAGCCATATCGGTTGCGTGTTTTTCGCGTTCGGCATCAAGAGACTCAAATGCCCCATGACCACCATATCCACCGCAGTCCATGTGGTTCATCAAAATTACTCGTCGGATGTGGTGCAGTTTGTCAGATAATCCGATTTGTTTCATGATATATCCTTTTTCAGCGTCATTTTCGCCATCGACAAGATTTTTAGATGCACCGGCGACCGCAACAATATCTGCGTCACAAAATAAATTTTCTTTTTTGATAAATTCGTGAATCGCCGGTTCAAATCGAAAATCCATACAATGAATCAAAATGGTAGAGCATTCGTGTTTCATAACAAAAATAACCTAAGGAGATTACGCAACTATCATACAGAATCATGCTTAAAATGCAAAGACCGCGCTGGTACGCCGTCGTGACTACGGTCAAACCGCAGTTGTGAGCGATGCGCTCCTGCGCATGCTCGTCATGGGGGGTGCCCATGGCTTCTCCTCCTTCACGCCTGCCGGCGCGTCACACCCCACGGCAAGAGGCCGTGTTCGGTAACGTGTAGCCTACTCCAATGTGGGCTGTTTGTCAACAATATGATATACTTTTTACAGTTCATATGACCCTTATTACTTGGATCGTTGTATTTGTTATCGCCACGTACTTTTTGGTTAAAAGTGCAGATTGGTTTACTGAATACGCAGAGCGTTTAGGTCTCATGCTTAAAATGCCGGCTTTTTTGGTCGGTGTTGTTATTATTGCGATTGGCACCTCGCTCCCAGAGCTTGCGACATCCATTTTAGCCGTGCTTTCCGGTGAAGGTGCGATTGTGCTTGGTAACGTATTTGGATCTGATATCACCAATATCTTGCTTGGTCTTGGAATCTCAGCAATTGTTGCGAAAAAAATCATTACCACAAAAGTCGACATTTTCTTTTTGGACTTCCCGGTATTTGTTGCGGCAATCTTGATGTTCACGTTCATGTTGCTTGACGGAAGTCTCAATCGCATTGAGTCTCTTATTTTGATTATCGGGTTGATTTTGTACTTTTTCGCCAGCGCTCATACACACAAAGAAGCTGAAGAGGCACCAACCAAACTCAAAAAGAAAAAACCCATCGCTGCTGGGAAAAAACCATGGGCCAGTACCATCTTTTTTACCTTATTGAGTTTGGTCGGGGTATTTCTTGCATCAAAGTATGTTGTTGACTCGGTAATTAATATTGCTGAACTACTGAACCTTGGTACTGCAGCACTTGCTGCATCGATCATTGCGCTTGGTACGTCACTTCCCGAAATTATGGTCGCGGCGTCTGCGGCTCGTAAAGGTAAGTTTGAGTTATTGGCCGGAAACATTATTGGTTCAAACGTGTTCAATATTGTAGGTGTTGCCGCAATTTCTGGTTTGATCGGCACAGTGACTATTGAACCCGGACTATTGTGGATTTTGTTGCCATTCTTAATTGCCGTAAACTTCCTCTATTGGGTGATTCTCAAAGATGGAAAAATTACTCGTGCTGAAGGAGGATTTTTGGTACTCGTATACGTTGTGTTCATTGGTAAATTGTTCGAGTTGTTTTAATTATCTATGCCGACAGAACTCTTAGTGATCAACATCGTTATTTTTAGTGTATCAATGTATGTCTTAATTAAGACAGCGGATTGGTTCACTGAATTTGCAGAACGCGCCGGTAAAATTTTGTGCATGCCGGCATTTTTGGTCGGTGTAGTTATTGTGGCCGTTGGGACATCGTTGCCAGAGTTATTTACCTCAATCATGGCAGTAATCAGTAATGAAAGTGAAATTGTCATTAGTGACATTTTCGGAAGCGCTATTACTAATATTTTACTTGGGCTTGGTTTTGCTTCCTTTGCTGCAAAGCAATTGGTGACCGCAGACAAAAAAGTATTTTTTAAAGACTTTCCCATTTTCGTTGCCGCACTTCTTATCATGGGAGCTATGGCGTCAGATGGGAAGATAAACATTTTTGAATCACTTATTTTGGTATTTGGTTTGGTAACCTATTTTGCCTACAGTGCAATTGCCCACAAACGCGCTCCGGTAAATGGTCGCAAAATTCCTGCTAAGGCATGTGGAAATCGCAAAGATTTGCCCAAGATTTTTTTCATCATCCTATTAAACCTTATCGGAATCATTGCTTCTTCAAAGCTCTTGGTGAACTCAGTCATTAGTATCGCTGATCTTTTAGGGTTGGGCACTGCCGTGCTTGCTGCCTCTGCAGTTGCGATTGGTACGTCACTGCCGGAAATTATGGTTACGGTTGTTACGGCACGCAAAGGTAAATTCGAGTTACTTGCCGGAAATATTTTGGGTTCAAACGTGTTTAACATTTTCGCTGGCGGTGGAATCGCAGGTCTATTTGGGACGTTGTACATTGGGCAAGAAATTTTCGCATTGTTTATGGCTTTCTTGTTGGGGACTGTCGCATTGTATTGGATCGTACTTGACGATGGGGAAGTGACTAAGCCCGAGGGAATGTTGTTGGTGGTGTTTTATGGAATTTTCCTTGGAAAGTTGTTTAATGTATTTTAATTTTTTGAAAGGAGGTGACCGATATGAAAAATAGTTGTTCAGGAAGTTGTGGCGCACTTAAATGCTGGCTCTCATCTATCGCATTGTTGTTGGGATTTATCACGATGATTGGCTATTGGGTGGCGTCTGATGCAACATTTCTCGGTATGATGGGGGAAGAGTTGTTTTCAAGTTCAGTAATGTTGTTTCTCTTTAGTTTAACTTTAGCAGTGAGCAAAAGTTCTGGCGTATGCCCATGCGGTGGCAAATAAACCGTCTTGTCTGTAAAAAACACCTCCGGATGGAGGTGTTTTTGCTTTACGTACGTATCATTTCACCGTATACTAATACTACGTATGCCAAAGGCTCTGACGAGAAAAAGCGCAAAAGCGCGTACGAAAAAATCAGCGTCAACTCAGGCGCCAGATACTTTTAGTTGGGATTATTTTGGACCAGAAGGCGAATTGGCGGTTGATGTGGCGCAGACCAAAAAAGATTTGGTGATCGTTGCTGCTATTGCCGGAGTACGGGTAGAAGATATTCACATTAGTATTGATCATGATGTGCTCACTGTCCGTGGTGCGCGCAATAGCGATCAAAAGTTTTCCGCAGAAGATTATTTCTATCAAGAATGTTATTGGGGTGCATTTTCACGAAGTATCATCTTGCCCGTCGAGGTGCACAAAGAAAAAGCAAAGGCAAAGATGAAGGACGGGATTCTCACAATTACCATTCCCAAGACCAAAACAACGACTGCAATCTCGATTGAAGTAGTTGATGAATAGCTATGGCGGACACCCAAAATTTTTTAGAAGAAAAGATCGAAGAAGTCATTACGCTCCCCAAAAACCATTGGCGATATTTTTTGGCTGGCGCCGTTCTCATTGTCGTCTTAGGGGTATTGTTAGGTGCGCCGTTTGTCTATGTTGCGCAGTTTACTGATAGTGAGGGTGTTGCTCGCGTGTTGCCTGGAGTATACGTCGGTGAGCACCATGTTGGTGGATTAACGCAGGACGAGTTGCAAAGTTTTTTGGAAAGCAAAGATACTCAGCTCGCTGAGGAAGGGTTTACGTTCTTGTTTGAAGATGATCAAGGTACTCATCGTAAGTTTGTAACATTGCCGCTTGTCTATACCCAGGTGCTTGGCCAGTCATTTAGTTTTGCGTCAATTGATGTGGAAGATACGATTGATCGCGCGTTAGAGTATGGTCGTCATGGTAACGCAATGCGAAATGCTGTTGATGCAGTTCGACTTCGATTTGTGCCAAAGCATATACGCGCGTCCACTATTGTGCTTGAGGAGGAGTTTGAAGATGTGCTTGATGTAAATCTTGGACAATACCAAACACCAATGCGTAATGCCGGGATAGTATTTAGTACCAGTACACCGGACATGCCAACCATGGTTTTAGAACAGGTTGGTGAGGAGTTTGATTATGGTGCAGCGATTATGGTGGCTAAAGACCAATTAGAACAACTTGTCATGGCGCCAATCGAGGTGCCGCGCGTTGTCGTCCGGCCGCAGATTACCGCGCGAGATGCGCGCGAAGTACTGGACCAGTATGCACAAGCCAAACTACAGTTCCCGAGCACTATTCAATATATTCCACAAAAAGATAGCATCTTTATCCGTAAAGAACTTTCATGGGATATTTCCGAAGAAGATGTTAAACAGTGGATTGGGTTTCAAAAACTTGAGGATAATACCGTGCGTTTTGGTGTAGAGTCTGAGAAGTTTACAGCATATCTTGAACCGATCGCATCAACGGTTGAAGTGCTCCCGCAAGAAGCAAAATTTAGTGTGAGTGCTGATGGTTCGCGTGCACAGCAGTTTCAACCAAGCCGCAATGGTGTCGCGGTTGATTATGATAGTGTTATCGAATTTATGAACCAACGACTCGCAATAGCCACTATTGGTGAGGGGGTTGCTGAAGTTGCTGTGCCATTGGCGCATGAGGTTAGCGAACCACACATTAAGACCGCTGATGTTAACAGTCTCGGGATTCAAGAGTTGCTTGGTACGGGGATTTCTCGATTTGTCGGCAGCTCATCTGATCGAATCAGTAATATTAAAAATGCAAGTACCAAACTTAACGGCGTACTGATTGCTCCGGGAGATGTTTTTTCATTGGTCTCACTTATTCGTCCAATCACTCGCGAGAACGGATATGTGCCGGAGCTCATTATCAAAGGAGACAAGATTGAAAAGGGCGTTGGTGGAGGATTGTGTCAGATTGGAACCACCTCATTTCGCATGGCAATGAACTCTGGTATGGAGGTGGTGGAGCGGCACAATCACTCATTAGTAGTGAGTTATTATAATGACCTCACCAACGGTAATCCCGGAACTGATGCGACGATTTATGATCCGGTGTTGGATTTTAAGTTTAAAAACGATACCCCAAACCATGTGCTCATGACTACCGAAGTTGACGTACCGAATCGTGAGTTACGATATTTTTTGTGGGGGACAAGTGATGGGCGCAAAGGGTATTACACGCCACCGGTCGTCCATAAGTGGATTGGGGCAGGACCGGAAAAGGAGATCAAAACTACTGATCAAGCACCAGGCACTCGTGAATGTCAGCATGCGTATCAAGGAGCAGTAACCAGTTTTACCTACACCGTGGAGCAAGCTGATGGCACTCTTGATGAGACCGTGTATGAATCGCGGTATCGTCCGCTCCCAAAGATCTGTTTTGTGGGTATTACTGAAGAAGACCAGGCAGAAGAACAAGCAAAAAAACTTCTTGATCAAGAGCTGATTGACTTGCTTGACCCGCCGAGTGCCTATCAGTCATCTGACGATTCCGCTGAGTCTGACAATGAATCAGATGACTAACAGCCGTCAACAGGAATAAAAATACCACTAAGTACCTGCGCCCAAGAAGACATATTTTTGGAGGGATCCAGCCGGAGCCAGATAAACACCCAAGAATTTATCTCCATGCTTGTCGTGGACGCAGATACCAAGTGGCATTACGAAGATACATACTACCATGGTAGTATTTTTTTGTCAAGAATACCGCAAAATCAGGGAAAAATCTAAGAAATAATGCTATCAACCAGCCCGTAGTCCACTGCCTCCTGAGCGCTCATAAAGTTGTCTCGGTCAGTGTCTTGCTGCACTTTAGTAAGCTGCTGACCGGTCAAATCAGCCAAAATTTGGTTCAAATGCTCTTTCATGCGAATAATTCGCTCAGCATGGATTTTAATATCACTTGCTTGTCCTTCTGCGCCCCCTAATACCTGGTGAATCATCACCTCAGCATTGGGCAGGATAAACCGCTTGCCTTTATGTCCAGCGGCCAAAAGCGTTGCAGACATGCTGGCTGCCATTCCAATACAGATAGTTGAGACATCGGCTTTAATATATTGCATGGTGTCATAGATTGCCATACCAGAAGTTACCGATCCTCCGGGAGAATTGATATAGAGTTTAATATCTTGGGTTTTATCTTGCGAATCCAAGAAGAGTAATTGCGCGATCACGGTGTTCGCTACGGTGTCGTTAATTGCCGTACCTAAAAAGATGATTCGATCTTTAAGTAGTCGTGAGTAAATATCGTATGCACGCTCACCATGGTGTGTTTTTTCGATCACTGTTGGGATAAGGAGTTGTGATTTGGTTTCTGTCATATGCAATATAGATACAAATTTACTCTACCGCACTTTGTCCATTTTCGCTAGTTGTGGTGTCAGTCAATGCCGGGGCAAACAGATTCCATGCATCATCGCTAGTGGCAATTCGCGCATTGGCAATGGTAAAACCGGCGGCTTTCTTGTGTCCGCCTCCACCAAGTTTAACTGCCCATGCACTTACATCAACGTCATCATGTGTGGTTCGCATACTTCCTTTGACACTTCCGTCTTCCATCTCTCGCATAACCAAAATTGCTTTCCCTTCTCCTAGGGAGTTTAAAAAGTTAGACAGACCGTCAATTTCTTCATCACCAACTTGTGCTTCTCGCAAGTCCTCGCGCGTGACGTAGGTATAGCTAATGTCATGTTCTTCGTTGCGCGTGAGTCGGGAAAGCATAGTTCCCCAAATGTGCAAGCCGCGCACACTTTTATTGCGAAATGTTTTATTTAAGATTGTATCAAACCGCGCGCCACGACGTAGAAGATCTGCGGCAATCCCAACACTCTCAGTGGTGGTTGCTTGGTTTGAAAAGTTGCCCGTGTCAGTGATGAGGCCGGTAAGCAAACACGTTGCTGTTGGTTCATCAATATGAACACCGATGTGATTGAAGTAGGTATAGAGCACTTCAGTGGTTGAGGCGGCCGTGGGAATGACAAAGTTGTAATCACCATAGTTGGTGTTGGTCAGATGATGATCAAAATTGATGATTACCGGCTTGTACGGAAGTTTCTCTAAAATTTCTTCGATGCCAGCATATTTAAGGTCACCGGTGTCGAACACACAAATCGTGTCAAATTCATGCTCTTCAAAAATATTTGTATCAAATGTTACTTTGTGCGCTTCTGGCAAAAACAAAAATTCAGCTGAAATTGGCGTAGTACAAAACGGCAGATGTTGCGTGTTGATCGTCTTTAAATATTGCATAAACGCGCAGGCCGCGCTCAAGGTGTCGCCATCAGGACGAGGATGCGACACTAACAACACGTGTTTGGCACGTGTATCTAGGTGTTCATTAATTTTTTCAGCTAGTCTATGCATAGCGATGTAGTATATCGTGTCGTGCTCAGCTCGTCAAGCCTGTGTTGACAGGATATTGATGCTATGGTACAAAAGCCTGTACACCAGATTCTCTGGTGTGGGCGCTTGCGCCTATGTTCATTGACGTTACTTGAGCCAAAGGAGGCCGGTATGACGAGCAAAGATCAGCTTGCAAAGCTGCAGCAGTACCGGCCGATTCCGTGGCTGGGAGTGCGTTTGGTGGGATTGGTGCTGGGGTTTTTCCATGTCGTGTCACCGATTTGGGCAGGCCATTACTTGCACCTTGAGGGCGCAGATGTGTTCTCCGGCTTCCTGCTGGTGACGCTCAGCCTGTACCTGGTGCTCAGCCTGGCGTTGGCAGTTTTGTGCGTTTTGAAGCTGCTCCAAGGTAACATCCCGTGGTTTCGCCAGTCGGAAACCGAAGTGATCATCTGGTGGCGTCGCAACGTCATCGGGTACAACGCCTGGTGGTGGCTGGACAAGGACGGCGAGTTGCAGGTCTGCATCAAGTCGCGCTCGCGCGAGTTCGAGCAGACCAAGCGCCTGCTCTTTGGTGACGTGGAAGTCTTCGACATGCCGCATCACCTGGTGCACGCGTTGGGAGGGTGGTTTCCGTCCTGGCGCTGGGCCACTTGGCACAAGATGTTCCCCCAGTGGGTGCTCCGCTGTTGGAGCGCCGCGGTTAAAGCGGTGCAAACCGACGGTTGGATCGAGCTGCTCTGGATGGCCAAGGATCTGATCATCGAGTGGGGCGCGACACTGCTGTGCTTCTGGCGTTGGCAGTGGACCATGCATTGGTTCCTTGGCACTACGGTGTACCAGGGGATCGGTGCGGTTGACTGGCGTTTTCGTGCCCAAACCAACCGCAGATCCGGTGCGCCGGTATTTCGTGGTTGGGGCGCGACGCGCTCGAGCGTTGATCTAAGCGTGGAAAACGCGCTTCGGTTGTTGCATCCTTCGGGATTGCACACCCTGGCCAACGAGGATGCGGCCGAACCGTTCACCCCGGAGACTCCGGACGAGCTGTTCACCGGACTGGTGGCAGAGGTCGATCGGTTGTGCGCGCAGTTGCGTGTTGCTGAGAACCTTCTTTCTCCAGGGGGAGTCAAAGAGATTGTCCAAGGGCTGCTGCAGGCTGTTGAAGCACCGGAGTCGCAGGTGGGCTCAACATCCATCTCCTTTGCTACGCAACCAGTCGTCACCGATCAGTTCAGCGACCCCGACGAGGTTTTGTCCCGCGCTGGGATGCTCCAATGCGGCGCGTTCCTGACCGTGGTACGAGATCAAATCGTGGGTGATGCTCCGGCTGTGGAGGACGTTCACTGGAACGAGTGGTCCAACTTCTGTATCGGGTGCATGCTCAGCTACTACGGAAACCTTCGGATCAACCCTCCTGAGGAGCTGCAGAAGGTGTTCGACACCAAGATGTTCTTGAACACCATCACCAAGCTTGGCTTGACGACCAGTGCATCCTGACGTCGAGCAGAAGCAAAAACACAATTCAAACAACCACTTCCCCGCGGCCTAACAGTCTGCGGGGTTAGTAATTTAGACCGTCAAATTATAAGGACGATTGCTTGAGGATAGTACCCATAGTACAATAGGTGGGTACTATGCATTTGCAGCAGATGGAAATCCAAGGCTTTAAGTCTTTTGCCAAAAAGACTGTTTTTGAATTTATCCCACCACAATCCAAACATAAAGGGATTACCGGTATCGTGGGCCCAAATGGGAGTGGAAAAAGTAATGTTGCTGATGCTATTCGGTGGGTGTTGGGCGAGCAATCACTCAAGACCATTCGTGGAAAGAAAAGTCAGGATGTGATTTTTTCCGGTTCTGCCAATAAATCACGACTTGGATTTGCGCAAGTTACCCTAACGCTCAACAATGAAGACGGAACCATAACCCCAGGACCAGAAGAGGAAGATAGTGTGTTTGATTATAGTGAGATTGCTATTACACGACGGGTGTATCGATCAGGTGAGTCAGAATATCTGATCAATAATCAGACGGTTCGATTGGCAGATATTCAGCTTTTGTTGGCGCGTGCCCATTTTGCGCAAAAAACATACACTGTAATTGGCCAGGGAATGATTGATCATATGTTGATGGCAAGTGCAGCAGAGCGCAAGCAATTTTTTGACGAAGCAGCCGGGATTAAAGAGTTTCAAATTAAGCGACATCGTTCAACACTCAAGTTACATGCCACAAAAGAGAATTTGCACGAGACCAAAATGTTGTTGCAAGAGATTGCACCACGATTGTCGAGCCTGACGCGCCAAGTAAAGCGTCTTGAGAAACGTGAAAGTGTAGAGCAGCAACTGAAAGAAAAATACCTTCAGTATTATGGTGCGCAGTGGGTGGAAAGCGCTAGCCAATATAAAGAGGCACTGCGCAAGCATGGAGCAGCACAGGAGGCGTCCCAAAGTATTCAAAAACAATATGACGTCGCGTTTGAAAAAATGCGAGAAATGGAAGTAGCTGAAACTGATAGTGACACCTATACGCAATTGCAAAAAGAATACGAGCAAGTCTATGCGAAGCGGTCCTCAACCAAGGAGGAATTGTTGCGATTGACCAATGCAATGGAGGTTGCCAAAATGCGCGCGCAAAATGAGGCAAAGTGGACGCCACTTCCGCTTTCCAAAATTATTATGGAGCTTGAAACGGTTCAGGCTGAACTCAAAGGACATGCTGCGCAAAAAGATCAGTCTGTCCTTACACGGTTGCTTGGCAAGATTAGTAAGCGCGTTTCCGGGTTAATTGATCGATTACAAAAACCGGCACCGGAAAAGCGCAAACCATTTATTGATACCAAGATCAAAGCGCAGATTCTCGAACTCGAAAAGACATTAGTGTTGCTTGAAGAAGAGGTGGCAGAGCGTCAGGCACGCATGCAAGCATTTAGCAAAGATGAACAGAAAAAGAAGAGTAGCTTTTTTGAATTGCAGCGTGAGTTACAAACTCATCAAAGCGCGTTGCACGAGGCGCAGCGAAAATTAAGTGATGCTGCTGTACAACTTGCTCGCGTGGAAACTCGACAACAAGCACTTTCTGAAGAAATTGACCGCGAAGTGCTTGAGCTTAAAGATGAAATCATCGCACAAAAGCCAAGTGCACTCCGCAGTGTGGTGGTGTCTGATGTGCAGCACGATGTGTATCGTCTACGCCGACAACTTGAGTTAATTGGGAGTATTGATGAAGAGATCATCGAAGAATATGCGCAAACCCAAGAGCGCTATAGCTTCTTAACAGAACAAGTTGAGGATCTTGATGGTGCCATGCATGGGTTGCAAAAAGTGATTGCATCCCTGGATGATGTTATGCGTACTAAACGCAAGTCAGCATTTGCTGCAATTAACAAAGAATTTGATCGGTATTTCAAATTACTCTTTGATGGTGGAAAGGCAGGCATTGTGCAAATTAAACAAGAACCACGGCCACGACCTGTGGCAGAGACTAATGATGAGCAACACGTGCATGACGTTGATGCGTTGGAGCATGAGTTGGATGAAGCTGCTGCAGAGGAGCTTGCTGGTATTGATATTCACGCTACGCCGCCAGGAAAGCGCATTGCAGACGTGAGCGTGCTCTCCGGTGGAGAACGAGCGATGGCATCGGTGGCATTGCTGTGTGCAATTTTGTCGATTAATCCATCTCCATTTGTAGTGCTTGATGAGGTGGACGCTGCGCTAGATGAAAGTAACTCGCTTCGGTTTTCAAAGATTCTCGAGGAGCTCGCAAGCAAGACACAATTTATTGTGATCTCTCACAATCGTGCCACTATGGAGGCTGCAGACGTACTCTATGGGATCACCATGGGAGACGATGGCGTTTCTCGCATGCTTTCGGTTAAATTAGAACAGGCGCAGGCTCAAGCAGCTCGGTAGGGAGGAGGTCTTGACGAATTTGACGTTGATCGGTACACTACTGCCGTATTGCATTTGAGCAAATTGATTATGTTAAAGATTAAACTTGCCCTCGTTGGTAAAAAGAAACAGCCAGAATATCGAATTGTGGTTACTGAGCATACCAAAGATCCGTATGGAAATCATAAGGAAATTCTTGGGAACTACAATCCACGAACCAATCCAAGCACATTGACGTTGAAAAAAGAACGCGTGGAGTACTGGCTGTCTGTTGGTGCGCAACCAACAGATACGGTTCATAATTTGTTTGTGGCTGAAGGGTTAATTAAAGGGGATAAACGGGCTGTGGTCAGCATCAGCAAGAAACGCCAAGCAAAGTTAGATGAAAAAGCAGAAGCTGCTAAAGAAGCAAAAGCAACTGAAGAAGCACCGAAAGAAGCACAAGATTCACCAGAAGAAACTCCTACAGAAGAGCCTGCAGAGCCGACAGCGGAAGCACCAAAAGAAACAGAGGCAGCAAACGAATAAATTGCTAAAAATAAAGCGTAACAGCACTGGGAAACCAGTGCTGTTTTTGTATGTCTTGACAAATATATGCAGCCAATATACTATCGTACCCAGCCAATGGCTATGTTCCTGACGATCGCGGCGAGTGTTGGCCCTACCCTGGGGCGCAATGCAGACCATGGACTGACGGGGCCTGGTGGATTCCTACTCCCCGCAAGGGGGCTTAAGAGCTGAGCGTCTCTCGACGCTACGCTGCTAGATACAAAGTCGTCCTTCGGGTGGCAGGAAACGGAGCAGTCATACGCCGAGGTTCGATAGGTTACGATACGTAGGGTGACACTTGCGACGATGTTTAGGGGAGGCGGGTTTCGTCTTGCGAGTGAGTTCGGATTTACTCCGTGCAATATCTCCGAGGGAGCCCCGTTCGCCAGTGGATGGACGGATTGTCTCTGCGAGATGGTTCCTTGCCTCCTCTAAATGTCCGAGAAAATAAACACGCTGCCACAACGGCACCTTCAGAGCCAGCTGCAACCCAGCCGGCTCTTGAAATTTGTGCGCGTTTCAAAACGGCAAAAATCTTGACAGCGCCGTTCAGGTGCTGTATCCTGATAAAGCCTGGCAACGGTGTCAGGCACCACCGACTCCTGGGCTGCACGCCTTCGGGTAGCAGATGTGCAGGAGTGCCGCGGCGAAATCTCAGGACGCACGCCCACCGGGCCTGGTCACTGATCGTCACGGCCCCTTGGCCTTGCAACCACCGCACTTGTCGTCTGAACCGGTTGACGGCACAGCGCAAACCGCAGGGTCGCGTCGGCCTAGCCGACACCAGGTGGGGGGGGCCTTCTCCCCGCTTGTCTTCGTCGGGGGTGCCCACGGCGCTCCCAATCGTACAGGGCGTTGGCGACCTGGTCGCAACGTCCGCAACCGTGGGTCTTCGGGCCCGCAACCCCTTGAGGGGTCCTGGCGACAACACACGAGCAATCGTGGCCGGGGCCCCTCTTCACATTTTTATATAATCCAACTTGACAAGCGACCATTTTTTTGCTATAGTATTTTCGCCAATCATCATGCTGGTGAATCTCAATGATTCAGGTCGACAGTAATGCGATGAGTGCACATAATTTATTTCTGTGACGAATATGGAACAGGATCAGCAGTTTGTAGAAGACCTTGTCAAAGCGCTGGTTAATCATCCTGAGGATGTAAAAACCGAGCGTAAGGTGGACGAACGCGGCGTATTGATTACGCTTCACGTCAATCCATCTGACATGGGCTACATCATTGGTCGTAAAGGTCAAACTGCAGAGGCAATTCGTCGTCTTGTCCGTACCGTTGGTGCAAAAATGGATGCTCGAGTAAACTTGCGCATCTTTGAGCCAGAGGGAAGCGGACGCCCACCACGTAACAATGGTGGTTCTGATATGGACGATGTTGATACTTCAGCAGTCGAGGATCTTAACCTCTAAAATCAATTGAAGATAAAGCAGACACCGTGGTATAGTTGCCGCGGTGTTTGTTTTTGTTTATGCAACGGTTTCATTCGTGTAATCCAATGTGGCAATGGTTTTGGGGATTTGTTGGGATCACCATTCTTTCTGCTATCTCCTTTCGTATTGATTGGCTGCATACCAGTCTTTTTTTGGTAATCACATTGGTTACGTTTGTTGTTGCATTGTATCGATTGGAATGGGGGGTGTTGCTTTTGGCAGCCGAGTTACTTATCGGATCTAAGGGGCACTTGTTTTGGTATGACATTGCCTATGATCTGAGTTGGGGAAGAGTGTCTATTCGCATGGCGCTCTTTGTTGCAGTGATGTTGGCATGGGGTATTGATCGTATACGCAAAAAACAATGGCCAGGCTTGATAAGTCATTCATCATTTCGATATGTATTGCCGTTTTTTGTGGTACTCCTGTTTGCAGTGGGTAATGGGATATGGATCAAGGGGTATCCTATTGGTCGGGTGATTGCTGATGCAAACAACTGGTTTTATATTGCGTTGGTGTTCCCACTATTTGATGTTGTTCACTCAAAAACATTTTTCAAACGTGTTTTTACTATTGTTAAAGCAGCGATTGCTTTTCTGATAACCAAGGCTGCTCTATTCTTTATTGTTTTTTCATTGGCAATTCCAGGACTTACTTCATTGCTTTATCATTTTGAGCGCCAAACCGGTGGGGGGCAGATTGCACCAGCAGCAAGCGGTATGTGGCGGATTTATTTTTGGTCTGAGTTGTTTTTGCTCCCCGCGCTTCTGATTCTTATGGGATATGTGTATGCGCGACTTAATGGACCAATCAAAAAGACCTCCCAAACCGTAACGCTCATGGGGGTCGTGGTATTTGGGATTATCCTGACGCTTTTTAGAAGTTTTTGGGTGGGAGCATTGGCCGGCATTTGTGTGTGGCTTTTGTTGATGGTTATTGGACAATCTAAGATAAAGTTTAAATGGCGAGGAGCCCAAGTGGTGGTATTGTGGGTGATCATCAGTTCGGTAATAAGTGTGTATGCAATCCAGGGTATTGGTAGTAGTCTAAGCGCTCTTTCTGGTGAACGTCCGGCAGTCCAAAAGGAGCTGTTCACAACCGGTGAGCCAGGAGTGCAAAATCGCATTAATCAATTTATGCCATTGTTGACGCAAATACAGCAACAACCAATACTTGGTTCTGGTTTTGGTACAGCTATCACTTATGAAAGTACAGATGTTCGAAATCAAGGAATAATTAGTACCACGGCACTTGAATTTGGATGGCTTGATATGGCTGTGGAGATCGGACTGCTTGGTGTGGTGTTGTTCTTGGTGTGGTTGGGATATATCGTCGTGATGATGTGGCAAAACTTGCCAAAGCAATCAGATCGGGTATATTTAGACTTCGGCCTCATTGCTGGAATCTTTGCCATTATGGCTACCCATGCGATTAGTCCGTTTATGAACCATCCACTTGGTATTGGCTTTGTAATTTTCTTGTTTGTTTATGCAATTCGACATTCTCACCATTTTTCCAGAACTCGTTGAACACTACGCTAACGCGAGTATTCTTGGGCGTGGGCAAGAGGCTGGGCATATTACCGTACATCCGGTTGATATTCGTACGTTTTCAGACGATAAACATAACACGGTCGATGATACGCCATATGGCGGGGGCGCTGGTATGGTGATGAAGGTGCAGCCGATTGTTGCTGCGCTTGAGAGTTTGCCAAAACGTGATGTAAAAACACGCGTGATAGTGATGTCGCCTCGCGGTCGCGAGTTTACTCAGCGCGTAGCAGAAGAGTTTGCACAACAGTACGATCGACTGGTGATGATTTGTGGTCGGTACGAGGGGATTGATCAGCGAGTGATTGATCATCTGGCTGATGAAGAAATCTCAGTTGGAAAATATGTATTAGCTGGTGGAGAGCTTCCAGCGCTTACCGTCACTGAAGCAGTGGCGCGACTAGTGCCAGGTGTACTTGGCAATGAAGAATCGCTCACGCAAGAAACGTTTGGCAAAGGGGAATCAGCAGGAGCAGAGTACCCACAGTATACGCGCCCAGAAGAGTTTAATGGATGGAAAGTGCCAGAGGTGTTGTTAAGCGGAGATCATGCAAAGATTGAGAAGTGGCGTCAGGAACATTCATCATAATGCAAATAGTATATAGAATCACAAAGCCCGCCGACGTGTATTCGCCAGGCGGGCTTGTGGTTGTGATGTTGCTTTGAGCCGCAACACGTGGCCGTCGCGCCCGAAGGATGGACGCGGCTTCGCTCGAGCCATAACCCGTAGGATCTGGCGAGCGCGGTTGAAAGGGTCAATTCGGGTCGTCCTTGCGCCTCGTCGACGGGCCGCCCATGCGGATGGCCGCCTTGGCGCTCCGGATTGCCTGGTCGAGCCGGTGTCTGATGTAGATCCAGAACAAGCCCACCAGGCATGCCACCGGCATGCCGATCACGACCGTCCAGAACACCAGGCCGAAATCGACCATCTCGCCGTCGTGGTTGAGCCAGGCGGCCAACTGCTGCGCCGGCACGAAGCCGATGGCCAGGTAGTTGATCGCGCCGCCGACCAGGAAGATGATCATGGCGATGGCCAGGTCGGTGGTCGAGTCCTTGGCCACCCCCAGCAGGGTGATGCACACCACGCCGATGATCGCGTACACCACGCTCATCTGCACGAACTTGCTCCAGTTGAATTTCTCGGCCATTTCTCCCTCTCAAATTCAGTTGTCAAAAAGCGGATAACGGACGGCTTCGTGCCGCCTTACAGTACGATTGTCCGGTTCGCCCAAAAGCGCCCCGTAATAAGAGTATTTACATAAAACACCCTCCTTACGATTCATTTTTGGCTAATTTTGGCCAAGCAAAATGAGCTACGATAACAATACACTATAGCACAAAAAAGACGTTTTGTCAAGGTAAAACCGCATTTTTTGCGCCAAAAATTCTATACACAGATTATACCCCCAAAGCTCTTGACAATATGTGCAACTATCGCTAAACTACCGGTGGATAACTTCACAACCGACAGTACCATAGGTCTGATTGATCAGAAACCGTGGAGACGAAAAAACAGCGACTGCAATGCATTTGAGTCTCTGTTTTTTCTTCTCAAAGCTGTTGAAGAGGATGATTTTTACAAATTCTGCGTCAAAACCATTGCCGCAGACAGAGACATCATTATTTCTAACTATTCCTTAAAGATCCAAAGATCAAAAACTTTAATGAGAGTTTGATCCTGGCTCAGGATGAACGCTGGCGGCGTGTCTAAGGCATGCAAGTCGAACGAACCATTTTCAATTGTATGAAGCTTCGGTGGATTACGCCGAAGATGGTAAGTGGCAAACGGGAGAGTAACACGTAGGTAATTTACCGTGCACTCGTGGACAACCCATTGAAAAATGGGCTAATACACGATGGACATGGGGGGACATAAGTCATTCCCATGTAAAGATTTATCGGTGCACGAGAAACCTGCGGCCTATCAGCTTGTTGGTAAGGTAACGGCTTACCAAGGCTACGACGGGTATGGGGTGTGAGAGCATGACCCCACTCACTGGGACTGAGACACTGCCCAGACTCCTACGGGAGGCTGCAGTCAAGAATCTTCCACAATGGGCGAAAGCCTGATGGAGCGACGCCGCGTGCAGGAAGACGCCTTTCGGGGTGTAAACTGCTTTTCTGTGGGAAGAACCTATGACGGTACCACAGGAATAAGAGGTTGCAAACTCTGTGCCAGCAGCAGCGGTAATACAGAGACCTCAAGCGTTATCCGGATTTATTGGGCGTAAAGGGTCCGCAGGTGGTCAAGTAAGTCACACGTTAAAGCTCTGGGCTTAACTCAGAAATCGCGCGTGAAACTGCTAGACTAGAGGCTGGGAGAGGTGAGCGGAATTGCTGGTGTAGTCGTAATAAGCGTTGATATCAGCAAGAACACCAAAGGCGAAGGCAGCTCACTGGAACATGCCTGACACTCATGGACGAAAGCGTGGGGAGCGAATCGGATTAGATACCCGAGTAGTCCACGCCCTAAACGATGGATACTAGGTATTGGCAGTATCGACCCTGTCAGTGCCGTCGAAAAAAGCTAACGCGTTAAGTATCCCGCCTGGGGAGTACGGTCGCAAGATTAAAACTCAAAGGAATAGACGGGGACCCGCACAAGCGGTGGAGCATGTGGTTTAATTCGATGATACGCGAGGAACCTTACCTGGGCTTAAACTTAAACTGCACATCTTCTGAAAAGAAGACTCCTTCGAGGGTGTTTGAGAGGTGATGCATGGTTGCCGTCAGCTCGTGCCGTGAGGTGTACCCTTTAGTGGGGTAACGAGCGCAACCCTCGTCGTATGTTACATATCATACGAGACTGCCTGCGCAAGCAGGAGGAAGGTGAGGATGACGTCAAATCAGCATGTCTCTTACGTCCAGGGCGACACACATGCTACAATGGCCGGTACAAAGGGTAGCCAAACCGCGAGGTGGAGCTAATCCCATAACCCCGGCCTCAGTTCGGATTGAAGTCTGCAACTCGACTTCATGAAGTCGGAATCGCTAGTAAACGCGCATCAGCCACGGCGCGTTGAATACGTTCTCGGGTCTTGTACTCACCGCCCGTCACACCAGGAAAGTTGGCAACGGCTTAAGTACCACGTTCGTGGGGCCAAGCTGGGGTCAGTGATCAGGGTGAAGTCGTAAATTTGTTGCGACCCTTCGCGAGTAATCGCTTAGGAAAAACTTGGCTATATGCTGGAAACACTGGGAATCTTGAGCTACTCATGATAGAGTATTCTAATTACTCTATTGTCTTATGAGTGAAAATGCTTCAAGTGTTTCACAGATTTTGTCAGAAGTTCTGAGAAAACCTGTGATAGCAGTCAATCAGCAGGGAAGTCCGCGGCACTGCCACAGGCAGACGCGTGACCCCTCAGAGACTACACGCCGAGATCCTACTGACGGAAAAGTCATTCGTGCATACATGAATGGCGCGTTACATGATGGTACGTATAGTAGTAATCATCGCTTCCGCATATCACAGAAATGTGTTGCGTGGTTGCAAATCATGAAAGTACTACTAGCACATATCGGATATTCTTCCTGGATTTATCAGGAAGGAAAAACGCGCAATGTGTATGTGTTGGAGACACTTGCTGAATTTCTGAATTTTGAACTCAATCCATTAGAATTGGGATCAAAAATAGAGCAGCAAGCCTATCTCCGCGGATTCTTCGATGCCGAAGGTGGTATTCCGCACGATATACACGCACGATTCTACATTCAGTTAACACAAAAAAATCAGCAGAAAGTACAAATGCTGAAAAATATGTTAGCAGATATGGGAATCATGTGTGGCAAGTTACACAATCCTAGTAAACGGGTAGATCCTGATTACTGGCGTGTATTTGTTCGTGCAGAATCACTCATGTCCTTCGTTGAGCACATTGGCTCATGGCATCCAGAAAAACGAAGACGATTCAATCAGAGGAATGTGATATAGTCCATGCATTATGGCGACATAGTGAATAACATGAACAAGGCACGGGTAGCGGAAGCTGTTCGTGGATCACCTCCTTTCTAGGGAGTTGGCGTACTCGTAAGAGTACGTACTTCAGTCGGCATTTCGTTAGTGAAATGAACAAAAAACATAAAACAAAAAAGAAAGTTAGGTAATGTTTCTCTGTCGTCGGTAGCGGTGTTACGCTATTTCCCCTGCAGTCTATGCGTTGCAGTCTGAATCCCTTGCTCGCAAGAGTTAAGTGTAGTAGACTGAAGCACGTGGATTGGAGGGGTTTTTGTTTAGAAATTACAATTTAGGGCGTTAGCGTCAATGAGTCGTTAAGCTATTTTGCATCACGTTGTGATGCTCCATAGCTAATCGCCCTTCGTTCGGAAGAAAAAATGTAAACATTTTTCTCCCTCACTACGGGCGATTAGCTCAGTTGGTTAGAGCGCTACACTGATAATGTAGAGGTCCCAGGTTCAATTCCTGGATCGCCCACCACCGTGGAGCCACCCCCTTTTCAGCAGTACATCGAACCCGGGTTTGGCTCTAATTTCAGCGACACTTCCGTGCTCCAAGCGGAGTTCAAGAAGTACCTCCTCGACAAGCTGCCGCCTGATGGTCGCGGGAGCCGTTTTGTAGGTTGATTTAGCGCAATTTAGGAGTTCAAGAAACTCTCCGACTCCATCGGCGATTTCCTCCAGTTCGGGGTCGGGTACGTCCAATTCCGCCTGCAGCTTCGCTTCCTTCGCGCGGAGCCTTCCAACTCGAGAAAGGTGCTCGTCGGGCGTCATGGTGCCACCGCGCAGGAGGAGCACCTTGTTTTCGTCCAAGTACTTGAGGTCACGTGCAGCCTCCTGGAGAGCATTGCGAATCTTGACCCTCCGTTGTTCGGCCTTTGCCCGCAGGGCATCTAGCCCCTCATGTGTTCTCTCGACGAGCGCGGTCAGCTCGGCGCCTGTCAACGACAGCCGTTCCATGAGCGAGGCCACGAGCGAGTCGACACGCCGCTCGGACAGGTTTCGAACCGTATTATCACAGGAACGTCGACAGCTAACCGTGTAGTACCGATGCCCCTTCTTGGTATACGGTGAGAAGGCGCGACCGCACGCACACCGAATCATGCGGCGGTAGACATACGGTTCGGCACCCTCATCCATCGGCGCGAGCCGTGTTCGGCCGCGTCCAGCGAGGACCTCTTGAACGGCGTGAAAGGTGTCCAGCGTTATCACCGGTTCGTGAACCGCGTCGAACATCTCCCCGTGCCACACCGTCTTGCCTGCATAGAACGGATTCTTCAACATGGCCTCGATAGTCTTGTGCGTTAGGGGGCGAGCAATCCTAGGATTGAGGTTCGGCATCGCGTTGGCGAGTTGGTCTGCAGAACGGGCTGCGCGTCGAGGTCGCTGTCTCAGGCCCTGCGCATTTGCCCACCTCGCCAGCGCCTCGTAACTCCAAGAGCCCGTAACGAACAGCTCAAAAATCATGCGGAGCGTTCCGCGATAGTGCGGATCGACTTCCTTGATGCTCCCTGTGTCCAGGTACCCAGTAGGAGCCTGGAACGGGTACTTGCCCTCACGCATAAGCTTGTCGTGCACAGCCGTGATCTGCTCGCTCAGCTTCCTTGAGTGGTACGCCGAGACCATGCTATCGATGTCCATGTGCAATTCACCGGAGCTGTTGCGTGCGTACGCGGCATGGGCAAAGCGAACGTCGACTCCGCGGTCGATGAGTTCTCGCAGCATGAGCTTGTCCTGATCGTTCCTGCTGGCGCGGTCCCAGCACATGAACACCACGCCGCGGAGCGCACCCTCACGCAACCAGAGAATAAGTTGCTGAAACTTCGGCCGCGCAGGGGCATAGACCAGCGTGCCGCGGTCCGTGAGTTGCATCTCGTTCACGGCGAAAGCGCTGTGATGCTCGCGAATGGCGTCGTCAATGTGAATCTCAATAAGAGGTTCTACGGTCTCGACTCCGCAACTCGCCGCGAGCAGCTTCTTGTAGAGCTGGCCGACGTGCTGTGGACGATCGGCGCAGCAGGAAGTATAATGTTTTCAGCAACTTACACCGAGACCCTCATCGAGCCCCATAAGCAGTTCTGGGCTCTCCCGCAGGTCCCAGTCGAGCGAATTCGACTGCTCCTGGGTGAGGGGGAGGAGGTCAATGACAATGGATACCGACCTGAGGCTTGGGAGGCTGATGCACACGGGCATGACCGGCCCTTTGGAGCTCGTCAGCTTTGGAGAGGTACCGATAACCTGCTCGTCTCGACATTGTGCCCTTTTGGTATGAGTGAAGGGCACGCACGGGATCTGATTGGCGCGCTCCGGGACATCGTCAATCTGGCCTTGCCTGAGGGGTTGAGACTGGTGTACTTGCCTTATTGGCAATCTCCAAGAACGGATCCTTCAGCAGTCGTTCAGGTCTATCGAGTTTGTCGCATGACGGCAGTAGACAGTTCGACTCAGTCCAGCGGGAGTGGTGCTTAAGGGTTTCACCTCAACCAATCGATGAATTTCTTTGAGACTGGATCTACGGGCTAGATTTAAGGAAATCCACTGATTCACAATCAACAACAACCAGAGACCCGCTTCGCTACGCGTCGCGGTTTTCTGTTTTTATTGCTGTCATCTTTGGAATCAAAGAGCTTTTTTATGCTATACTCTCTCCGTACATTTCTCCATAATTCTTAATCAATCCTTATGAAAGGAAAACGTAATCTTGGGATAGTGTTCATGGCATTGCCATTTGCTATGTTATTTATCCTCCCATTGTACGCGCTTACTACTTTTTTCACACAGCTTGCTTCTCAAGGGACTGTGGTGGCAGAAGGTACTGCAAGTGGTGGTGAACTTGCTATGCTTATCGGTGGGGTTGTTGGTCAGGGATTAGCATTTCTTGGCATCTTGGCGGTAATCAGTATTATCCTTTTGCCATTTGGCCTATATCTCAGTTCACGGTACAGCGTTGGATTTTCCATTCCAGCAGCGTTGCGCAATGGATGGGCGGCAACAAAACGTCATTTCTGGATGTGGGTTGGTATCTTGGTATTTTTCGTGGCGCTTGAAATCGTAGCATCAGTGGTCACGCAACAGCTTGGCATGGCAGTAGGAAGCGTGGTAGCGATTGTCTTGTTTTTCCTCTACTTTTTGATCATGATCGGTTTGTTTACTGTTGGACTCGCACATGCGCGTGGTCAAGATGTATCATTTGGCACCTTGTTTTCTGGGGCATCGTTGATATTGAAGATGATTGCAGGAATGATCTTGTATACCCTTATCATTTTGGTTGGATTTATACTGGTATTGATCCCAGGAATCATTTGGATGTACAAGTACCAGTTGTTTTACTTTTACATTGTTGATAAAAAGATGGGGCCAATCGAAGCGCTTAAAGCAAGTGGGCAAGCAACCAAAGGAGCTAAGCTTGATATGTTTAGCTTTCAGATGCTCACCCAAGTATTGATGCTAGTAAGCATGATTCCGTTTTTCTTAGGGTTGTTTGTCACGTTCCCGCTTACCGTAGTCGCTTCTGCACATATGTACTTGCAGCTCTCAGGACAGGTAGATAAGACAGCCCCAGGGCCACAGAAAGATCAAGTCTCTGCTGCTGATTTGGTAGCATAAAATTGCTTAATCTAGGAAAGCCGCTTGACAAAAAGCGGCTTTTTTGGTAATAAAGGAGTCTGGTTTACCAACGCAGCGATGAGGGATCGCAGCTGGTGTAGGCTTTGGAGGTGCCATGGGTATCGACGATTATTCGTTGGCAAGCAACTGGATCGAGAACATGGGAGTGGCGATTCGCTGGGCCATGCTGGCGATGGTCCTGCTGATGGTCCTGGTAGATCAGGTCTGGGGCCGTCGCTCACGTGAGGCTGCCGATTCGAGCGAGACCGTCCAGGGCGTGCGGCATCTGCATTATCTGCAGCGGACTCCCCGTCGTCGCGTTCGTGTGAACGATAACGGTCTGCTCGTGGATTTCTACCAACCGCCGTCGCTGCAAGCGCAGACGGGGTTCGAGGTGGGGCAGTCCAGTCACCTCGCCATGCGTCGCCGACGTGGTGACATGCACTGGCGTGGGACGCCACGGCACATCGACCGGATTCGCTGAGACACGCCGCCCGCTGCGAAGGCGGTGGTCAAAACCAAATAGAAGACCAAGGAAGGAGAAGAGGGCCAAGGAGGCCAACAATCAATTAAATACAACACGCTGACCGCCCAGAAATGGAGCGGTCAATGTATTTTTAGCGTATTTCCTTTGATTCTTGCCAATTATCGGTTCGCGTGCTATACTTTTGCGTAGATTGGTCCATTATGATGGAAGATCCCGGTCTTTACGACCCTAAACACGAGTCTGAATCCAAGCTCTTTGCCGCCAAAGTAGTCTTTCTTGAATTAGCGAAGATAATTGTTTTGGTGGTAGTGATCATCCTGGTGGTGCGATATTTCTTGTTTCGTCCATTTGACGTAAAAGGACAGAGCATGGAACCAAGTTTTTCAGAATCAGAGTACTTGATCATTGACGAGATTACCTATAGACTTGGTGAACCGAAGCGTGGGGATGTGGTGGTGTTTCGCCATAATGGCGATGCTCGCGACTTTTTCCTGAAACGCATTATTGGTTTGCCAGGGGAGAAAGTAAAAATCCAAGGCGGAAAAGTTGTTGTGTACAACACCGAACATCCGCAGGGAGTTGTGATTGATGAGGATTACTTGTCTGACATGACCTATACCCAAGGTGAGTTGGTACATACCATGGGTGAAGATGAATACTTTGTGATGGGTGATAACCGTGGGGTGAGTTTTGACTCACGAAAGTTTGGCTCAATCAAACGAAAAGATATTGTTGGTCGCGTCTGGTTACGCGGCTGGCCAATTGATAAATTTGGACGACCTGAGCGTCCGATCTACGATAATCTATAATCATGCCAAAAGCAGCTGACAAAAAGGCATCAGCTAAAGCTGATGTGCCAAAGAAAAAGAAAATCAGAACCCCGAAGACTGTTCGGGGTATGCGTGATATTTTGCCGGAAGATGAACGGTATTGGCGAAAGTGTTTTGAAGTGGCGCAAAAGCTCATGGATCAGTTTGGTTTTTCTCGAATTGAAACACCGGTTGTTGAGCATGAAGAACTTTTTGTGCGTACCGTTGGTAAGGCAACTGATATTGTTGAGAAGGAAATGTACAATTTTCTTGATAAGGATGAGAAGACCAAGTTGGCGCTTCGCCCAGAATGGACCGCATCGATTTGTCGTGCGTATGTTAACAACGGCATGTTTAACCGTCCACAACCACAAAAGTTGTGGGTTTGGGGGCCAGCATTTCGTCACGATCGTCCACAAGCAGGGCGATATCGTCAGTTTTGGCAAACAGACTTCGAAATTATCGGGAGCGACGCGCCAATCATGGATGCACAAATTATTTTGATTACGTATTTGTTCTTTAAAGAACTTGGTCTTTCAACGCGTGTGCATATCAATAGTATTGGTTCGGCTGAGGATCGCACACGATATAAGATGGAATTGGTGCAATGGTATCGTCCTCGCAAAAAAGAGTTGTGTGAGCATTGTCAAAAGCGTTTGGTGCGTAATCCACTTCGCCTACTTGATTGTAAAGAAGAGCAGTGTCGCGAAGTGCGCAGTGAAGCGCCACAGATCTTAGATTGGCTGAGTAAAGAGTCCAAAGACCACTTTATGGCAGTGTTGGAATATCTTGATGAGCTCGAGATTCCATATTTCTTAGATCCATTTATTGTCCGTGGGCTTGATTATTACAACAATACCGTATTTGAGTTTGTCGCTACTGATGCAGAGGATAAAGCGCAAATCGCGTTATGTGGTGGTGGGCGGTATGATCCTTTAATCGAGACCATTGGCGGCAAGCCAACGCCAGGTGTTGGAGTCGCGCCAGGAATTGATCGTACAATCCTTGCCATGAAAGAGCAGAAAGTGAAGATGAAAAGCCCACGTGCACCGCAGATTTTTGTGGCGCAACTTGGTGAATCTGGACGTCGTCGTGCATTGGCGCTATACAATACCTTGCGCGAGGCAAAGTTCACACTTGCTGAGGCATTTGGAAAAGGATCACTTAAAGCGCAGCTTGAAATTGCAAATGAGCTTGGTATTTCGCATGTATTGTTAGTTGGACAAAAAGAGGTTCAAGATAATACAGTTATTGTACGTGATATGGAATCAGGCAATCAAGAGGTGGTACCGTATGACAATGTGGTTGAGGAGTTCAAGAAGATTGTCAAAAAACAAAAGGTAACAAAAAATAAATAGTAATCTTTGGGAAGTGAGGTGACTGATATGATAGAAGTCAAACGAAAAAAGAATGAAAGTTTTGAAGCGCTTTTGCGTCGATTTCGCAACACCATGAAAATGAGCGGTAAGCTGTTGCAAGTCAAAAAGAAGCAGTTTTATAAGCGTGATCCAAACAAAAACAAGTTGAAAGCATCAAAGTTATTGCGCTTGGACAAGACGAGTAAGATTGAATACGGCATTAAAACCGGTAAGATCAAAGAAGAAGATCTGCGCAAACGCCGTGGCGGCCGACGCAGATAGTTACTTGGCGCAAAAACAACCTCATGAGAGGTTGTTTTTGTTTTGCATCTCGCGTATACTGAATACGTAAATTAAGAGGAGTATATGGGACTTCAAGACACTATAACATCAGCCATGGTGAGCGCCATGCGAGAAAAAAAAGAGCCGGATCTATCCGTGCTTCGTTTGTTAAAAACCGCGATTGCAAATCAAGAAATTGAATTGCGCAAGCAGGACAAGGAGCTGGACGAAGTAGCAGTGCAAAAAGTAGTAAAGAGTCAAGCCAAGCAACTTAAAGACGCACTGGTTGAATTTGAAAAAGGCGGGCGAGAGGATCTAGTTGCCAAAACACGAGCGGAGGTGCAAGTGCTTAGCAGCTTTCTTCCTGAGGAGCTGTCAGATGAGCAAATTCGTGCTATAATACAAGAAGTAATTGACCAAACTGAGGCGCCAGCAATCAATACCTGTATGGGTTCAGTGATGCAAAAGATCGCTGGCCAAGCTGATGGTTCTCGGGTACGTCAATTATTGCAAGAAGCCTTGGGAACGTAACCGTCACTCAAGTGCTGTTGTGTTGAGGATGTTTCATGCCTAAACGATTACAACAGATCATGTATGGAGCTCTGGGTGCTGCAGTAGTGGCAAGTTTTTTGGTGGTTGTACCGGAAATCGCACACGCACAAATTGATACTGACTTGCAGGATTTTCAGCAGCAGACCGGATTAGGTAATCAAGATATTAAAGTAACGATCGCAAAAATCGTCCGAGTTCTGCTCGGATTTTTGGGTATTATTGCAGCGGTTATTGTGATGTGGGGTGGGTTTATTTGGATGACGGCAAATGGAAATGAAGATAAAATAGCCAAAGCAAAGCGGATTTTGATTAATGCGGGCGTTGGCTTACTCATTATCATGAGCGCATTTACCATTGTGCAATTTGTCATTACGAGTTTTAACGACATCGGAAAAGGAAATTCAGGTTCAGGATCTGCAAGCGGTGGTATCTCATTTGGAAACAGCTCAGCACTAGGAACAATTATTGAGTCGCATTATCCAGATCGTAATGCAGTTGATATCCCACGAAACACACCAATTATGGTGACCTTCAAGATTCCAGTAGAACCGGCATCAGTGATGCAAGCACCGGCTGGTAAGACCACACCACTCGGCACCCCTCAGGAAAGTGGCGATAGTATGATCTATGATGAGCTTCGCATCGAAGCAGTTGATATTGAGCGTTTGCCAAGTGATGATGAGATTGCTGCTGACGTCGCAGCGGCCGCAGGCGGAGATCCGATTGACCCGGATAAATACAAGGTCACGGCAGTGAATGTGGTTATGGGGGCAGATAAGAAAACCTTTATCTTTACCCCGGTTGATCTGCTTGGCTCATCCTTGGTTGATACGCATTACCAAGTCACGTTGACCAGTGAGATCAAAAACACCAATGGCAAATCGCTCTTCACCTTAACTGAGCCGGATTATGATTGGGAGTTTATGGTTAATACTGTGGTTGATGTAACGCCTCCGGTTGTGGAGAGCACATTTCCTAACATGACTACAGAGAAAGAGCTGCCTAAGAATATCGCGGTAAGTATTACGTTTAACGAAGCGATTTATCCAACCGCAGTAAGCGGAAAAGTTGTTGATGGGTTCAACAATATTGTGATTGGCGCGGTAACTGGTGATCCTGATGCGCTGAGTGTGACACCAGTCAAAGGAACGTATCGTATTACCAATGGCTACCGAACTGTCGAATTTCAAGCAGACGATCCAGAGAATTTCTGCGGAACCAATAGCTGTGGCAAGGATGTCTACTGTTTGCCGGGTGAATCCACGATTCAGGTATATACCAAAGCAGCAGATTTAAAAAATCCCGGAAGTGATGATCCAACCGGAAAATATCATCCATTGGTTGAACCACTAGGCTATCATGGTGTGGTTGATGTGGTTGGTAACTCAATGGATGGTGGAGGGGTTAATGCTGGCGAAGTTGATGGTGTGGCGTCAGGCCCGCCAGCTGACGATTTTTCATTTACTTTCTTAACTTCAGGAGATAAAGATTTACTCCCGCCACAAGTAGTATCATTGGCGCCAAGCATTCAGCAGACCAAAGTTGATCTTACACTCGATCCAGTGATTGGCTTTAGTAAACCAATGATGACCAGTAGTTTTTCAGATGTGATGTTGGGGGCTGATCCGGCTGATTTTGGTGTTGGATTTTCTAAATTATTCGTTGATGTGGCACTTGAAGCGGGGAGTCCAGTGTTTGATTTTTACGACACGCGGTCTGATTTTTACCTGCATCATGGTACTCCAATGGCCGAAAATGCAGTCTATGCACCATATTTGCCATCAACCATTATGGATGCAGCATATAACTGTTTCTTGCCAGCAGCTGATGATAACTTGTCAGCGTGTAATGGAAATGGTGGACCGTATTGTTGTAATGGGAATCCGCAAGGTACGGCATGTGAGTTAACACCATAATATGACCACAACGCATTCAACAATTGTGTGGAAGCGCATGCTCATTCTCGGAGCAGTCTTGGTCGTGGTGTTTGCGCTTTTCGGGATCGAAACTTCTACATTTGCGCAGATCGATACTGACCTTGCTGATTTTCAGCAAGAGACAGGATTGGGGAATCAAGATCTTAAAGTGACGATTGCCAAGATTGTACGTGTGGTATTAGGATTTTTGGGGATCATTGGAGTGGTTATTGTGCTTTATGCCGGCTTCATGTGGATGACTGCGGGCGGAAACGAAGATCGGATTAATCTTGCAAAAAGGATTTTATTACAGGCTGGGATCGGACTTTTGATTGTGATGACCGCGTTTTCCATTACGCATTTTGTGTTGAAGGAATTTGGTGAAGCGACCGGGACCATTTTTGATTTAGATGGTGATGGTGATAGCAATGGATGTATCACTAATTGTGGTAACGGGACAGTTGTCAACTTTATTGTGGAAGATATTGTACCAAGTGGGGCCTTGCCAAACTATAATGTGAGTGTTCATATTGTGTTTAATGATGACGTTGAAGAAAATACGGCTGAGGATGGAGGTATTACCTTGCGTAAAACCGGGGAGCATGCGCTGGTAGATGTGGATTATGAGACCAATGGAAGCATGGTAACACTCAAACCAACTGCCGATTGTGTTGATGCACCTGAACCAACGACCGGATGTTTAGATAAGAATCAAAAGTACACGGTTGAAGTGAATAGTTCGCAAACGAAGGGGGTGCGGTCAGTTGGTGATAAGCTGGTTTCTTGTGGGTTGGGAAGCGCGTGTACCGGCACATTTACGACCGGTGACCAGCTTGACCTTGAGGCGCCAACAGTAAGTATTACTCAACCAGATGATGGTGGACAGATTCCTCAGGGGGCAAGTGTACAAGTTGATGCACTAGTAAATGATGACCTTGGTGTTAGTTTGGTTGAATTTTATGCTGGCGCTGATCTTATCGATACGGTGAGTGTTGATTTTAATCTTCCGTTCCCGCAGGTGGTGAGTACCAATAGTTGGAATACCACAGGTTTGAGTCTTGGTGCGTTTGTTGATGTGACCGCAGTGGCCTATGACGTTGACGATCATCAAACTACGTCTGATGCTGTAAATGTGAAAGTTGCCCCTGCGCATTGTTTTGACGATCAACAGACACCGAATACTGATGAGACCGGGAAAGACTGTAGCCCACCGGGAGGAAGTTGTGGGCAATGTTCAGGAAGTTCGTGTGAAGATAATAGCCAATGCGCTTCCGGAGTATGTTTGAATTTGCCAAAGCCGCCAAAGACGTTTATGGAGGATTCTGTTGCGTTTGATGCATGGAATATCGCTTTAGGGTTATTCATCCGACAAAATGACTATTCAAGTCCGGCAGGTGAGGGCAATGCCGTTCTTATGCAATCCGGTGATGCTGATAGCAAATTCATGGATCGTCAATTTGAACAAAAGACCCAAGGCAACACCTTTGAGCTCAGTTTATGGGCAAAGAAAGACCCCGGTCTTGACTCGCCAAATGCGATCACCTTATTGCTCAGCACTGCTCCCGGACAAAATTATGAGTTTAAAGCGAATACCATTTCCTTAACGGATACTTGGACTAAATATACCGTAACCCATGCGTTTGAAAATGAATCAGATAAGGTGCGCGCATATATTGGCTGTAATCAGTGTGAATTTGAAGATCTCTTTGCAATCTATGGTGCCACACTCAAGTGGACCGCAGCGGCTGACCCAATTCCAGAGGGCGGGCAATGTGTGAATTTGCCAATCATTAATTCAGTGACTCCTGAATCTGCGGGTCAAAGCCAGTGGGTGACGATTTTGGGTGATTATTTTGGTAGTGAGGGAAGTGTGGAGTTACTTGATCAAAGTGGGGAGACAGTAGTAGAGATTCCGGTTTCACAAGCGCAATGTTTTGCCGGAACCAGTAGCTGGACTGAAACAGCGATTATTATCGAAGTCCCAGGTGGTTTGACCGTTGATCAGGTCTATCCTGTGGTAGTCAAGAATGTTCATGGTGCTGATAGTACAACTGATGATCGTGGTGCGTATCTGCCAAATGCACTCACCATTACTGAACCGGATCCGGCAATACCAGGATTGTGTAGTGTTATGCCAAATGCCGAACTTCCTGGTGCATTAGTGACGTTTTACGGCAAAAACCTTAGTGTTACCAAATCAGAACTTGATGTTCGCTTTAGTGGACAATCAGCCATCATTGGTGATGGTCCGGCGTTATCCCAAGTAAGCGCTACGGTGCCGGCAATCTCAGTTGGGAATTTTCTTGCTGATGTACTCGTTCAAGAGAAACAAAGTAATCCGTTGCCGTTTACCGTACTTGGTGAAGGGGATTCTCCGGCGCCAACCATTGCTTCGCTTAGTCGTGGACAAGGACCAAAAGACCAATACATTACTATTTCCGGAAACAATTTTGGGTACTTCCAGAATGTGGTGAAGTTTATCAAACTTGATGCAGGTGGTGCACCAACTGATATTGAGGTGCTCGGTAATTTTGATTTCCCACCAATGTGTACAGCTGCAGGAGTATGGTCTGAAAAGTCAATTGTGGTCAAAGTGCCTGAAACAGATTTGGGCAACTATCATATCGCCGTAGTGCGCAATGATGCAGACAATGACCCAGACAATGACGTCAGTAATAGTGTGCCGTTTGAAGTGGTTGATGGTCTTCCAACTCCAGGGGTATGTGCATTAGTACCGAATAATGGTCCAGAGGGCACTGATGTGTTTATTCATGGGGAGGGCTTTGGTGATCAAACCGGAACGATTACTTATTGGAAAGATGTTGATGCGCCGATAGTTGATGATAATTGGCAGGAAGAAAAACTGTATACTCCTGTGCCAACAGGCGCGGCTACTGGTCCGGTTAAGATGACTAATGCATCTGACGCAGACAGCAATACTGCCTTGTTTACTGTACAAAATTGTAATAATGATGCTGATATTTGTACTGATCAGCAAACTTGTTGTAATACGGGTTCATGTATTAATAACTTTACGTTTGTTGAGGGGAAACAGGTACCGCAGACGTGTGACAATTTTAATGTTGAAGAAGCTGCCTATGCCTACACATTCTATACCGGTAATAAGACACCGGATACCGAGGATTTCCCACCGGTAGTGATTGAAGAATGTGGCGGTGGAGCATTGCCATCACCAACACCATGGGAAAATCATCCTGGTGGCACGTCAGTGTGTTCAACCGCATCAATTGGGGTGAAGTTTTCGATTGCCATTGATGAAAGTACTATTTCGATTAATCAAGGAAAACTGGGGTCAGTGCAAGTGTATGAATGTTTAGGTGCTAGTGAGGATTCGACCGTTGCGTGTGAGACAGTTGAACATGGACAGGTCGCATTGCAGAACCAGTTTGACTATGATTCGGAGATTGGTCCTGATGGATTGCAGAGTTATTTGCGAGTGTATCCACTGGCAAACTTCAAGAGCGATACGTGGTACATGGTTGGATTAAGCAGTGGAATTAGTAGCTTGAGTAAAGGCTTAAGTCTTGTTGGAAATGGGAGCTGTGCAGGAACGGCACTAGACGAAGATAGTGTGTATTGTTATGCATTTAAGACCAGTGAGAGTGGCAACTCATGTACCATCGGTTCTGTCCAAGTTGAGCCCGCTGCATATGAGATCAGCAACACTGATCAGCTGCAAAGTGGCACAGGGTTGATTCTCAATCCGAATGTGCAAACCGTACTTGATGCTGACGGTCTAGAAGTGGATGTTGAGGAGCCGTTGAGCTGGAATGCATATGCATTAGCAAAAGAATCAGAATGTTTCATTCTTAACTCGTGTTCAGATCAATTTACTTGGCAGTGGCAAAGTGATGATCCGCAAGTGATACTTCCGCATGATTTACCAAATCCAATCGCCTGTAAGCAATATGTTGAGGTTACTGGCGAGAGTCAAAAAGAACTGAACACCGCCGGACAGCTTGTGGTCGTGCCAAATCAATTGAGTGTGGTTGAGCTCGACAGTAGTTACGATGATGTAAGTGAGATCATGGTTCATTACGGTGCGCCGCAAGTGTTGCAGCAATGTAGTGACAATATCCAAAGTCCAACTCCATGGGTTGGTAATGGTGGTGGGAATGATGTGTGTGTAAACAGTGTGGTAAACATGGTGTTTTCTCAACTCATGAACCCGGCCACCTTCCATAATGATGCAGTGTACGTGCAAAAATGTACTGCAGGAGGCGATGATCCGTGTAGTGAGGTTGGTCCGCATTTGCCAAGTGTATATACATTTTTCTCACAAGACGAAGATCACGATGGTGTACAGCTTCGTCTTAATGCCGCTGGAGTAGGTGAAGTGCATGATGGCTGGGATACCGACTCGTGGTATCGTGTGGCCGTTACCACTGATCTTGAAAGTCTTTCCGGTGTTGCAATGGAGCCATTGGCAAGCTGTACTTTGGGCGACAATGAATCATATTGTTTCACATTTAAAACACGAGTAAGTGATCAGGCGTGTGCCGTTAATGATGTAAATGTCACACCAACTGATTATACGGCTGATGAATTTGGTTTGGTTGAAAAAGTAATTAATGACGATGGTGACACTGCGCCGGTGGATTGGAAAGCAAATCCACTTGCTGCTGATGTGTGTATTGTACTTGATGGCAATCAATACAGTTGGGATTGGGAGGTCAGTGATGTTGATAAGGCATTGTTGGCACACCCTGATGGTGGTACTGCAGGTGAGTTGATCAGCGTTGGTGCAACACAGAACGTAGTAGCAAATAATCAAACAGATCCGGAAACACCGGCTGAGATCAGCGCAACTACAGAAGAGCGCACTGGCAGCGGGGCATTGCATATTACTGTCGCTCCTCCGGCAATCAGTACAGTTGGCCCAACTTGTAGTACGGCATGTTCAAATGTGGCGATCACCATGGATTTCTCCACTAACGTTAATTTGAAAGACATCACCACAGACTCAACTATTGGTGCGCATGTATTGGTAGTGCCGTGTGCAAACGAGTCATGTTTGATTGAAGTCGGCGCAGATGGATTGGCCACTCCTGGTACGCTGCTTAATGCTGAGCCGGTATCAGTTGATTTGAGCGAACAAGATGATGCTATTTTTGGTAATCGGCTCAAGCTGCAACATGCCGGCGTGTTGGCTCCGGCAACATGGTATCGCGTGTTGTTGCGCGTTGGCGAGTTGGGTATTCAAGGGCAAAGCGGTGTGGGAATCCCCGTGACCAGTTTAAATCAAGATCAGCTGTATCCATCAGGAGCTGCTAATGCGCAGTACTTCAGTTGGAAGTTTAGAACCAAAACCAGTGGTGCAAGCTGTGATATTGTGAATGCAACACTTGAGCCGGAGTCAGTATTAGTCCCACATGTTGGCATTGTTAAAAAATACACTGCACATGCCTTTGGGAGCCCGGATGACTGTAGTCCAAGCACTGGTCAAGAGCTGCAAGCAAGTTCATACAATTGGAACTGGTCAATCGGGAATACCAAAGTCGCCGAATTATTGAAAGATCAAGACGGGACCTTGTTTGACCTGGCGGTAGTAGATAACTCGCTTTATTGTACGCCAAGCTGTCTTGGCAAAGGGTCACAACCGGTTGGTACACCGGTGTGTGGGGACGGACTGCTCGTAGAGGGGGTTGAAAGTTGTGATGATGGTAATATTTTTGATGGTGATGGGTGTAGCTCCTCGTGTTTGTGGGAAGGAAACACTGAAGGTATTGGGAGTGTGTGTGGTGATGGAAACACCACCTATGGTGAGGCATGTGATGGCGAGGAAGGATGTAACAATGTTTTATGTCTGTGGCTTGGTGCCGCATCACCATTTTCCGAATGTGGAAATGGTGATATTGGGGTTGGTGAGGAATGTGATGGTGGTGTGAGTTGTGAGCAATGCCTCCTTACAGGAAGCGCACCGGGGTATGATGCGTGTGAATCAGCTAAGCTTATTGATCCGACTTTCTCTTGTGTTGGGGTGACGGTGTGTGGAAACGGTGAGATCGAGCCTGGAGAGGATGAATTTTGTGAGACTGCTGCTGCTTCAAGTAGTGCAATATTGCAAGAGTCATTTGCTACGGTGTGTACTGATCAATGTACCTTAGTGGGGAATACACTTACAGAGAATAGCGATGGAGGACTTTATTGTGGAGATGGGCTGGTAACCGGCTCAAACGGGGAGCAATGTGACGATGCTAATAGCCAAGATGGTGATGGGTGTAGTGCAAATTGTCTGCTCGAAGGGGCTTCACTACTTAATGGATCGTTTTGTGGAAATGGTGTTGTCGAAGTTGGAGAGCTAACGAGTTGTGATAGTACGGCAATAATGAGTATTGAAGGCGACAGTAAGGTTGATCCGGTCCAATATGTCTACGGTGTTGATTGTATTGGTCCTGGTTGTGATGGGTTGGTGCAAGACAACAAACGGAGCACCTCAGTCACCGCAGATTATGGAACCGTTGAGGCGGTAGGGAGTTATGCAATCCAATGTGGATTTACCCATGATGCTCAGTGTCCTGATGCAACTGATTGGGGGGTTGGTACTGATACCTGTTGTCACCTCCGCCCGGAAGTGGTGCCAGGTTCTGAGCAGCCAATCGGAAGCAATTTGTGTCGTAATGTGATGTTAAGTGTTGAGTTTACTGATCAAATTAATCCTGATTCAGTATTGGCGCCTGGAGCAATTCAGTTGAACATTGATGTTGATAGTCCGGAGGCGTGTACTGATCTTAATGGAAGTATTGTTGCGCTTTCAACAACTAATCCAAATGATCCATGGTATCGACGTGCTTGGTTTGCAGTAGTCAATACTGTTCGTGGATGGTTTAGTATCGAGCCAATTTATGCACAGGTAACATGTGCTGATACCGTTGATTTTGATATTCAATTGGCTGACATTCAAACGTCAGAGGGAGGAAATATTACTACAGTAACAAAGCTATTCTTAATACCAAAAGAACTTCTCTCGCCTGGTGTTACCTATTATCCTACAATCACCACTGATGTAGAGAATAGTATTGGCGTTGGATTGGCAGCAGATTACGATTGGCAGTTTGATACTGATGAATCGATTTGTCAGATTGACAAAGTGGTGGTTGAGCCGGGATCCTATGTGTTTACCACATCAGGATTACTTGGTCAGGCAAATTTTGTGGCGGTAGCACAGACCATGTTGGGTGGACAAGCAACTGCAATTACCACCACCAATGATTATGCCTGGGATTGGTCATGGGAGCTCAAAAATGATGTGGTTGCCCATATTGTGGGTGATGCGGTTGGGGATTCGGTTAGTGTACAGCCAGAGTCGGAGAAAGGAACTGATATTTTGATGGCAAATGCCACCATTACGGTTGATACACTTTCTGAAGTGAGTACTACTGGCGAGGTGTACAATGGTTTTGCATCATTGATAAATACCGCGTGTGAAAATCCATGGCCAATACCTGATCCGGCATTGGGTGGTGTGAGTTTCCCATATGAAGAGAGTGATACGCACTTTTCAACCTGGTATTGTCGAGGAAACAACGCCCCAACGCCACCAGAAGGTGCTACACCACAAGAGATTGCAGCACTTCAAGCACAACATGTCCTGTTGCCATCAGTAACGGTTCATGATGTTGCTGACCCAGATCCGAATGTGATTAAGTCAGTATTCTTCCGCAATCCGCAAAACAATGAGGTAATTGGTGTTCGGGTGCTAAGTAATCCGGAACATCTCTCAGCTCAAGATTGGTATAGCAAACAAGGCTTTACCGGTTCACCTACGGCAACTGAGGTCGGCGGGTATCAAGCAATTACTGAAGGGAAGTCTACGTATATTGCTGCGGCAAACCTGACCGGCGCATCGTACAGCGGCTTTAATCAGCGGTATACCAACATGTATGTGGTATCCCACAGTGAGGACGCGTCAGCATCGACCAAGAGTATTGCCAACCAAATGTTGCAAAACATGTTGTTTAATACGAATATTGCCATTGGATACAACATCGACCGTTGTGGGTACATGAATCCTTGGGGAGTACCAAGTGGATCATATTTTGAAAACAAGATTTGTAACTCACCACTTGATTGTTTGAATGATACTGCTTTGATGGCTGGTGGTTTCAACGAAAATAGTCTCACCTGTCGCTCGATCAATGAGCAATTACAACGTGATGTGATTCGTATGGCAGATCTTGCTCACGTCGGTCAGTTGGTTGAAGCGTACAAAATTCAACATGGTCAACCACCACAGCTTACAGAAGGGAGCTTTATTGGCGGTCAAACGGTCAGCACATGGGCTTCATGGCAGGATGTGCTAGGTAAGGAACTTGGCGAAGCGCTTCCGGTGGACCCGCTCAATGCCTATCGTACCGGTTGTGGTGCCGAAGGAACTGATGATCAAACGTGTTGGGATGAGCAAGCGCAGACCTATCAATGTCTGGCTGGATCAAAGGTGTATACTTATCGTCGACATCAAGTGGGGGCTCCCGCAGTGTATGGCTATCGACTATATGCTGAGGGTGAGTTGCGATCACCATGGAGTTGGAAACCAAGTAATAGCCTGAGTGGTGCACAATACATGATGAACCCAGTCTGTACTGGTCAACCAGAAGCGCCGGGTGGGATTTGTGGTGATGGGGTATTAAATGTTGATGAGGATTGTGAGTTTGGCACGATCGTTGGTGCTACCGTCCTTGAAGGAGGAATTGGTGCTTCAGGAATTCAGGATCCAAAGAGCTGTTCTGTGGTTGATGAAAATGGGGTGAGCTTCCAAGGTAAGTATGTCTATGAATGTCCGGCAAATTGTCAATTTTATTCAGCAGTACAAGTGGCAAGCCCGTCGTTTGTAGAAGATTATGAAATACAATGTCAGCCGCTTGGTTTTTGTGGAGATGGTATTGTCCTTGCCGGAACTGAGGTATGTGATGACGGGCCACTGAACGGCAGTTACAATGCCTGTTCGGCAGATTGTCAGACAGATTATGGCGAGTTTGGTGGATGTGCTGACGGGCAAATTCAAAGCCAGTTTGGTGAGGTGTGTGATCCTGGTATTGTCATTCAGGTCAAGGCACACCTTACGGATGGGTCACAGCATTACACTTCTGTCCCTGTTGAGGAGGTGCAGTCTGCCATGGATACCCTCCCAACAGTTGGCGGTGGAACACCAAAGACGTATCAATGGTGTTTAGATCAATCAGGGGATACGTGTTGGACGCAGTTCCAATGTCTGCCCGATGGAACCTGTCCATTGAGTGGATTGCCCTGTGTGAGTGGGTGTCATGTGCTTACCATCTACAAGCCGACCGGTGCTCAAACCATATATGCACATGATCAAGAAAATTCTTGCAACTGGGACTGTCAAGAGTATGGTCCGTATTGTGGTGATTCAGTGAAGCAGTCACCGCAAGAAGAGTGTGACGGCGGTGACGGGGTAATTTATACTGGAGATGCCTGTACTAAAGATGGTATTCCGGGGCAGTTTGTACAATTATGTAGCAATGAATGTACGCTTTTGCCAGAGAAGTGTTTGGTAAATCAATCGAGTGAACCGCTTGGTGCAAGTCCTGCGGTATGTGGTAATGGAGTCCATGAGCCAAATGGTGGAGAGGAGTGTGACAATGGCGCAAGCAATGGTTCGGTTTGTGCGGCGCAGTATGGCGAGAGTTGTACTTATTGTAGTAATATTTGTAAAAAGGTTACTCTAACCGGTGGAACATGTGGAGATGGGATTAAGCAACTCCAAGAACAGTGTGACACGAATGACGTGGGCACAAAGACCTGTGCCAACTCAACTGAGTTCCCTGCAGGAATCGTACAGTGTAATGTGGACTGCACCTTAAACTATGATGCGTGTACCTATGTGTATTGTGGCGACGGAATTCTTGGTGGAGCTGAGGAGTGTGACGGTGACACCTTCCCAAGTGACGTGCTCTGTAGTGAAGGTGGTCCACTATGTGATTCAAGTTGTAAGATTGATTTGTCACAATGTGGAAGTGTTTGTGGAGATGGAATACGACAAGCTACTGAGGAATGTGAGGGGTTTGATTTTGGAGGATTAGATTGTGGTGATTTCACATTTGGTGGTGGCTTTTTCGGAGATGGTGATAAAGAGTTATACTGTACAAATAGTTGTACGATAGATGATAGCGAATGCCATGAAGTTATTTAATAATCAATCCACTACTTTTAATTAAAGAATATGTTTGATAAGCCACAACAACCTCCTAACAATGCACCGGATGATATGTTTTCCGGAACCTCTGATTTGCCTAGTGCTGGACCTACAACTCCAGAAGCACCTCCGGCAGATGGTGCAGGGGCTCCAGAAGCACCAAGTGCGCCACCGCAATATGAAGCGGTCGACATTGGCCCTTCAGCACTCGAAAGCGGCAAGCTTAAGCCAATGAATGCAGATTCACCCAAAGACACTGGTATTCCAGGCGAAGGAGTGAGTATTTATGAATTGAAGGCTCCAATGACGCAAAGTAAGTGGTTTATGATCATTGGTATTATTGTGATCCTTGCTATTCTTGGTGGGATTGGTTGGTGGGCGTATGGAGCATTTCTGGACACGTCGTCTGATACTGTGACCACTACACCGACCCCAGCTGCCACTTCGGATAACTCAGATGAGGAATCTTCAGCCGGACCAAGTGGGTTTACTTTTGATACTCCAGCTGTTGATCCAACAAACAGTAGTAGTGCAACAACCACTCCAGATACCGATTCTTCCATTACTGATACCAGTTCGATAGGTGATACCACTCCCACGGATTCAACTGCGACCACGAGTACTGTTCCATCGCCAACTCAACCGACAATTACTGACTCTGACAATGATGGGCTTACTGATCAAGAAGAAGTGGGGTATGGTACTGATCCGCAAGATCCTGATACAGATGGCGATGGTTTGACTGATCAAGAAGAGATTGAGGCATGGGGCACTGATCCGCTTAATGAGGATACCGATGGCGATAGTTATGGTGATGGTACGGAGATTGACAATGGATTTAATCCAAAAGGGGCAGGACGATTGTTTGCTGTTCCCGGAGCACAATAATACATGTTAGGTTTTGGCAAAAAAAAGAAAGCCGCGGTTACAGAGCCGGTGGTGCCAGACGAAGAAATTCGGATTCATAGTATTCCGAAGACGTATTATGGCGCGAAGAATATTACTCCGGCACCAAAACCTCCGGCACCAGTGGTTACACCAACGGCACCGGCCAAGCCAAAGCCAACGACAGCAGTCCCGCGGTATGGTACACCACATGGGCATAAGAAAAAGTGGATGACTATTGGTATGGGAGTTGTCGTACTATTGGCAGTCATCGGTGGGGCAACATGGTATTACACCCGTGATTTGCCAGAACCAACTCGACAGATTCCGGTAACTACACCACCGGTACAGATAACACCGATTAATGAGATACCACCGGATACTCAAGAAGACCCACCGGAAATAGTGGCAACAAGTACGCCAACGTTGTTGAGTCCATTGGTACAACTTGCTAGCACGATTGATTTTGACAGTGATGGACTTACTGATATTGAAGAAGAATTGTTTGCTGCTGATGTCGCTGATGGCGATAGTGACGGTGACGGATATCTTGATGGTCTTGAGGTGATCAATCTTTATGATCCGATGCGTGAAGCACCGGATACTATTGAGGATTCAAACAATATTGCAAAATATACCAATCCAGTACACGATTATGCATTGCTTTATCCAACTGATTGGCTTGCTGCCGCAGTTGATGAGTCTACAAAAGACGAGGTGTTCTTCACATCACTCACTGGTGAATATGTGTCGTTGACCCATTATGTACTTGAAAATAATGAATCATTTGTAGCGTGGTTTGCGAAAAACAATCCAGAAGTAGTATTTTCCAGCTTGATTCCATGGCAAAATCGCGTGGGGACTAGCGGTTGGTTTGAAGCCAATCGTCAACGATATTATTTTGCTTGGTCTGATGCCGTACTGGTTATGCAGTATCAGCCTGGTGTGCGCAGTGCGATTAATTTTAAAACCACTATGCGGATGATGGCGGAAAGTCTGTATGAAACTACGTTAGCTGAAGGAGTAGTCTTGCCAGGAGAACAAGATGGTGTGGTAACGTCCACTGTTGATGGGGTAAGTACTTCCACACCAAGTGGAGTAAGCACATCAACGCCAAGTAGTCCGTCAGCAACAGCCACAAGTACGGTTATCAACACTCCAGCCGCTGATATTGACACCGGAAATGTTACGGTAAGTACATCCACTGCAACACCTACTACTACACCGACGGTTGCTGATGCAGAAGAGTAATCGCTATGCACAGTACGATTTCAACTCGACTACGGCGCATCGGAGTATCGCGTCAGTGGATTACGCAGGCGCTGGATCAGATTGCCCGAAGGCTCAAACTCCCAGCGAAGACATCAGTAAGTGTGATCTGTGTTGGTGATGCACGCATGAAAACACTTCATGCGTTGTACTCAGGTGAAGCAACTGTGACAGACGTGTTGTCATTTCCAGCACATGAGTCCTATGACGTGCATTGGGCTGGAGTTGAGGATCAGCACGAGCTTGGAGAGATTGTCGTATGTGTACCGCAGATTATTCGACAGGCAAAAACAAATCAGGTGAGTTACCGTGTTGAATTTGCCCGAATGCTTGCGCATGGAATGCTGCATCTGCTTGGTCACGATCATGCAGAGGCAAACGAAGCTAAGACCATGTATGCGCTTCAAGAGAAACTGGTGTATACTATAGATCAATAATTGTGTTCATCCCATGAGAGCAAAGATTCGAGAAGAACTTATTGCTGGACTTGATATCGGCTCAACAGCCGTGCGTATTGCGGTTGGGCAACCGATGGTTCGTGCAGAAGGTGAGACTTTGCATATTGTTGGTGCTGCAGAAGTACCTTCAGAAGGCGTACATAAAGGAATTGTGACCAGTATTGAAGAGACGGTTTCTTCCATCAGCGCCTGTCTTGAGCGTGCCGAACGTATGATCGGCGCACCAATCGAGCATGTCTGGGTTGGAATTTCCGGGAGTCACATTTTGTCCCAAGAGAGTAAAGGAGTAATTGCGGTTTCACGTTCTGACGGCGAGATTACTGAGGATGATGTGTCGCGTGCGGTCGAGGCTTCACGAACAGTGGCTACACCAATTAACTACGAGATTCTTCATGTGCTGCCAAAAAGTTTTACGGTCGACGGACAAGTAGGGATTAAAGATCCGGTTGGTATGACCGGTGTGCGCCTCGAAGTTGATGCGCAAATTATTCAAGGGGTTTCTTCGCAGATCAAAAATCTTACTCGATCGGTATATCGCACCGGAGTCGATATCGATGATTTAGTACTTGGGATTTTAGCAACGGCTGAAGCAGTAGTTACCCGTCGACAAAAAGAACTTGGTGTTGCGGTAATTAACTTGGGTGGTTCAACCACCAGTATGGCAGTGTATGAAGAGGGAGATGTGATTCATACAGCAGTATTGCCTATTGGTTCAGAGCATATTACTAATGACATCGCGATTGGATTGCGTACGTCAATTGATGTTGCTGAGCGTGTGAAGATTGAATATGGTAATGCGGTTACGAAAGGGATTCACAAGCGCGAGACAATTGATCTGGCTGATCTTGGTGCTGATGAAACTGAAGAGGTCTCCAAAAAATATGTTGCCCAAATTATTCAAGCACGCGTTGAAGAGATTTTAGAAAAAGTAGATGATGAACTTGCGCGTATTGGTCGCAGTCGTATTTTGCCGGCCGGCGTTGTGTTTACCGGCGGAGGAGCAAAGCTTCCGGGAATTGTTGAAGTTAGTAAAGAGGCGCTGGCACTTCCGGCATCGCTTGGTCATCCGTTTGAAGTATCAAGTGTCACGGACAAAGTAAATGATTTGTCATTTGCAACGGTGATTGGATTGGTACAGTGGGGCTTGCATATGCGTACTGGCGAGAGTCGTGGATGGGGGAGTGTGATTTCTAAATTTAAGACCGTGGATAAAGTGAATAAACAGGTACAAAAGTGGTTCAAATCACTTATCCCATAGTGCTATTGTCAGAAAAAGATATCTAGGTTACACTACGGATGTGGGTACGCCCACATTTTGTATTTAGATTGTATTTGAGCACAAAAAGTGTTCACATACCTATTGATGAATCTATGCCTCAAGTGAAACCTGAAATTGAAACATTCGCAAAAATAAAAGTCGTTGGTGTTGGCGGTTCTGGAAACTCAGCAATTAACCGCATGATCTCAGCACGCATCAAGGGCGTTGACTTTGTTGCCATCAATACGGATATTCAAGCATTGCATCATTCTTTGGCCCCTCAAAAGTTACAGATTGGCCGTACCGTTACTCGTGGTCTTGGTGCTGGTATGGATCCAAATCTCGGTCGTGCGTCAGCTGAAGAATCTCAAAATGAAATCCGTGACATGTTTAAAGCAACGGACATGGTGTTTGTTACTTGTGGTCTTGGTGGTGGAACCGGAACAGGTGCGGCTCCCGAAATCGCGAAGATTGCGCGAGAGTCCGGCGCGTTAACCGTGGGTGTAGTCACAAGACCATTCACGTTCGAAGGTGCACAACGTCGCAACATTGCTGATGATGGCTATGAAGAGTTAGCGGCAAATGTTGATACTATTATTAGCATCCCAAATGATCGCGTGTTGCAAATCATTGATAAGAAAACATCACTGATTGATGCATTCAAAATTGTTGATGATGTGTTGCGTCAAGGTGTTCAAGGGATCTCTGAGATCATTACCACACCTGGACTTATCAACGTTGACTTTGCCGATGTTAAATCAATCATGTTTGATCGTGGTACGGCGCTCATGGGGATTGGTCGTGGATCAGGTGAAAATCGTGCGGTGACTGCTGCCAAAGAAGCGATTGCAAGTCCGCTGCTCGAAGTATCAGTAGATGGTGCTCGTGGTATCCTCTTCACGGTTGCCGGAAGTCCTGATTTGTCTATGCAAGAGGTCAATGAAGCCGCTAAAGTCATTACCGAAAATACTGATGAGGATGCAAAGGTAATCTTTGGTGCAATTATTGATGATCGACTCAAAGATGAGATTAAGATCACGGTGGTGGCAACTGGGTTTGATGATCGTCGTCCGGCACGTGTGGAGCAGCCACAGATTGATCGCAGTATGTTTTCCCCTAGCAAAAATCTTTTTGCGCAAGGCGGCGTAGCAGCACCTACCAATGGGTTTGGGGCTCGCCCGACTACTACTCCGGCTGTGCAACAAGAAACTGCGCAACCAACATTTCAACGCAAATCATTTTCTGATACTGAGCAGGAAGCACCAGCTCCTGCACCAAGCAGTAAAAAAAGTAGTAAAAAACCCAAGCGCAAGTCAGTCGATGAGGTGGATACCGGTGCTGATGAGGAGCTTGAGATCCCGGCGTTTATTCGTCGCAAAATGGGCGGTTAGTGTGGTATACTGGATGGGCTATGCACTGTCCGGTCTGCAAACATCAAGAAACAAAAGTAGTTGATACGCGAGTCTCCTCCGACGGTATGGGAATTCGCCGTCGTCGTGAGTGTGAAAAGTGCCAATTTCGATTTTCTACAATTGAAGAAGCAGAAATTCTTGATATTGTGGTTGTCAAAAGTGATGGAAAACGCGAAGCCTATACTCGAGACAAACTTTCGCGCGGGTTGTACAAATCACTTGAAAAACGATCGTACACCGCTGAGGCGTTTAAAAATCTAGTAAACCGAATCGAGCAAGATATTCAGAAAAAGAAAAAGCGCGAGATACCAAGTTTACAAATTGGTGAGATTGTCATGAAACATCTTAAGCGCTTTGATAAGATTGCGTACATTCGATTTGCCAGTGTGTACCGTCAGTTTGAAGATGTCAAAAGTTTTCAGCGCGAACTTAACAAATTAACGCGCAAGCGTAAAGCTGGCACACGCGTGTCGCGTCGCACATAGGAGGTATGACTGATGAACAATACAAGCAGCTCGTCAAATTACTCAAGCGTAATATTGAGTTGGCAGAGCAAAACTTACACACCACTAAGCGTGTGCGATTAGTACAAATTCTTGGCAGTGTATGGGGGTGGGTTAAGTTATTGATTTTAGCGGCGGCGATTATCGCCAGCACGGTACTGTTGCCGCGTTGGATTCAGGGGAAGATTAGTGTATTGCAAGAGACGATAGTGAATAGTGGTCCGGAACAGGTGCTTAAAGGACTCGGCAAGTTTGCACCGGAAGAAGTGATCAAGTCGTTTCAAAATAGAGTAAAGCCAGAATCAGACAATGCCAATGAATAAGCCAAACCAAGGGAATGTCTATTTTTCGATTATTGTTGCAGCTGTAGTGGGTGCAATTTCTGCATTTTTGATTTTATCAGCTGGTGGTTTGTCTCGCGGTGACGCAGTGAGTGTCCCAAGTGTCGGTGGGGTGATTCAGGTTGATCCTGATCAAATCAAAGATGGGTTGGCTGAATTACGTGATGAAGAAGCGGCAACGATCGGTGTGGTGCAGGCATTAAGTCCGGCGGTAGTAAGTGTTGGAATTTTTAAAGAAAGACGCACCATTAGTAATCAGACCGGCCCTTTTTTCTTTGATGAGTTTTTCTTTGGTGAACCATTTGGATTATCGCCAGATGGATCTGCCGAAGCTATTCCGCGTGAGAAGGTACAGGTTGGGGGCGGGACGGGATTTGTGATTGCTGCAGATGGCATGATTCTCACGAATCGTCATGTGGTTGAAGATGAAGATGCTGAGTATCGCGTCACCTTAGCAAATGACCGCGAATTTGTTGCGCAGGTGTTGGCTCGTGATCCCATTCATGACATTGCCGTTATTCAGATCGAAGCCAACGATCTCCCATTTGCGCAGTTAGGAGATTCAGATGGCATTACCATTGGCCAGACGGTTATTGCGATTGGAAATGCGTTATCAGAATTTGATAACACCGTTACGCGCGGAATTATCTCTGGCATTAATCGTCGGGTCGTGGCGGGAAATGGACGCGGTTCTAATGAAGTCATTGAAGAGGCGATTCAAACTGACGCCGCAATCAACCCTGGAAATTCAGGTGGACCACTGATCTCGCTTGACGGTGTGGTTATTGGCGTAAACACGGCAGTATCCCGCCAAGGACAGTCTGTGGGGTTTGCCACACCAATTAATGTTGCTAAGCGGGCGATTGACTCGGTACAAAAATTTGGTCGTATTGTGCGCCCATGGCTTGGGGTACGGTATAGTTTGTTAGATCAGATAACTGCTAATGCGCTTGGTCTCTCAGTACATGAAGGAGCATATATTGTCCCAGCCGAAGGCCCAAACACTCCCGGAGTTATTCCAGGATCACCTGCAGCGCTTGCCGGTGTACAGGAGGGTGATGTGATTGTTCGTATTAATGATAAGCTCATCACCCAAGATAATCCGCTTGCAAAAGTTATTGCTGAATTTGCTCCAGAGGATCAAGTGACCCTTGGTATATTGCGCGATGCGCAAGAACTTGACCTTAGCGTAATTCTCGGTGAATTTGGCCAAACGCAATAATATGAAACGTACTAAAATCGTGTGCACTATTGGTCCGGCTAGCACAAAAGCAAATACCATAACTCGAATGGTTCGTGCTGGTATGAATGTGGCTCGGCTCAATTTTTCTCATGGCACGCATGCGCAACATCGCGCGTTGATGCGTACGATTCGAGGGGTTGCAAAAAAAACCGGTGAGCCTATCGCCATTCTACAGGATTTGTCAGGGCCAAAGATGCGCATTGGTGAGGTGCCAGATGATGGAATATCGCTTCGTAAAGGCGCAAGTCTGGTGCTTTCTTGTTCAGCTAAGCCAAGCAAAGGTACGGTGCCGCTTCAAGTAAAAACTTTATACAAAGATGTTCGTAAAGGCGATCATATTTTACTTGATGATGGATTGCTTGAGTTGGTGGTTCAACGGGTTGATCGTAAAGATATTGTCACCAAGGTGGTCGTTGGCGGACTGCTGAAAAGTCACAAAGGGGTGAATGTGCCCGGCGCTACATTGTCAGTTCGTACCATCACACAAAAGGATAAAGAGGATTTACGTTTTGGACTCCAGCAAGGTGTTGATATTGTTTCTCTTTCGTTTATTCGCAGTGCAAAAGATGTGGTGCAATTACGTGCGCTGATTAAGCGGCGGTTACCTAAAGGAAAGCCGTGGCCGCTTATTGTTGGGAAAATTGAAATGAAGGGCGCGGTCGATGATATTGATGCGATTTTGCAACAGGTTGATGCAGTGATGATTGCTCGTGGGGATTTGGCACTCGAGACCAAAGGCGCTGCTGTGCCGGTGGTGCAAAAGAAGATTGCGCAAAAAGCCATTGCTGCCAATCGTGCGGTGATTGTGGCAACGGAGATGCTCGGGAGTATGGTGAGCAAACCACGTCCAACACGTGCCGAGATATCTGATGTTGCCAATGCAGTGATTGATCATACTGACGCCACGATGCTCTCCGGAGAGTCTGCCACTGGGAAATATCCTGTAGAAGCAGTACGAACCATGGCCGAGATAATCATCCAAACAGAGCAATCAGTATTTGACGACTATTTGCCGGCAGTAACTCGGATGCAGGATTTTTTGCATCACGATGAATTAGCTGGTTTGGCGTCATTGTTGGCGCGTAGTAGTGATGTCAGTGCACTGTTAGTTGATCGAAGTGCTGCGCATTTAAGCTCACACATTCGACGGTTTCGTCCGGAGTTGCCAATTGTGGTGAATGCGCATGACTCGGCGCATGCACAGCGCCTCAATTTGTTGTGGGGAGTGTTCCCAAGAGTATTTGCATTACGTACTCAAATTGCAGCGATGCGGCGTTTTATTCGCGCAAAGAAGTTGGCGAAAAAGGGGAGTGTTGCTGTGGTGTTTTCTTTGCATAAAGATCAAATTGAAATGAAAGAAGTTGAGCTGTAGGTTATCCACAGAGGTTGACTTGACTTTCGGTTTTTATTCGGGTAGTATGAAATTGTATTCATACTGCTTTTTATGTTAACACCAAAGCAAAAAATCGTTCTGGAGTTTATCGTCAATTACACCATGCATTATGGTTATGCTCCTTCTCTTGAGGAAATTGCACAAGAAGTTGGTGTCTCGTCAGTTGCTACGGTACATGAGCATGTCCAGAATTTGATTGCAAAAGGATATTTAGAGGCAACAGAGGGTCAGGCACGATCATTAACCCCTACGCGCAAAGCAGTTCGCACCGGACGGGCCATTTTACTGCCATTAGTAGGTTTGATTACTGCCGGTGAGCCAATTGAGGCGCTTGAAGATCAAAATGAGACGGTCGCAGTGCCAGCCAACTTTGTCGTAGATAGTTTTAACTCGTATGTATTGCAGGTTAAAGGTGAGTCCATGATTGAAGAAGGTATTTTTGATGGTGATTATGTTGTTGTAGAGAGAAATCCATCACCAAGTAATGGTGATATTGTTGTGGCATTACTTGATAATGCGTATGCAACACTGAAAAAGTTTTATCGAGAAAAGGCGAGGATCCGATTGCAGCCGGCGAATTCAACCATGGATCCAATATACGCTCGTGATCCCAATATCCAAGGCATAGTACGCGCAGTCATCCGACAATTTAGTAGGGTCTAAAAAACAAAAATAAAATGTAATAATCGCATATACGCTTTGGATAGCGTTGTACAACATTACGGACGCAAGTCCAAACGAAAAACGCCGTGCGATGGAGTGCCGCCCCGGCGTTTTTCTGTCTCGAAAACGAGACTGAACAAAATTATAACGAATGGAAAAAACACGTCAAGAAACATTTTGTGGATAACATTGTCTATGATCATGCACATTGATATGAATTCATTTTTCGCTTCTGTAGAGCAGCAGATCAACCCGAGTTTGCGCGGTAAACCTGTGGTGGTTTTAGCATATATGGGTAAGCGTGGTGTGGTACTTGCCTCCTCTATCGAGGCGAAGCGTGAATATGGGATTAGAACTGGTATGATTTTGGCCGATGCGCGAGCACGATGTGCGCAGGTTGTTGCTATGACCAGTACTCCAGGTAAGTATCGACTGTACTCTGCAGCGTTTATGCAATTATGTCGACAGTACTCCCCACAAGTTGAGCAATATAGTATTGATGAGGCGTTTCTCAACATCGACTGGGTAGCGCGAACCCCAGAGCAAGCACTGGCACTTGCGCATGAGATCAAACATCGTATCTCAAAAGAGATTGGTGATTGGATCAAAGCATCAATTGGGATTGCGCCAACTCGATTCTTGGCCAAACTTGCAGGAGACTCAATGAAGCCGGATGGATTAGTGATGCTAGGTGCAAAAGATATTCCGCAATGGTATCGCAATCGGGACATTCAAAGCGCCTGGGGGATTGGCCCAGGCGTTGCGCGTAAGTTACGACGTATTGGTGTATACACATTATATGATTTGTACGGTACCGATTCCATTACCCTATTTCGGTTATTTGGCAAAACTGGTCATGTACTTTGGTCCAAGCTTCATGGAGTTGAAGTTGAGGAGTTACAAACTGATCGGGTAACTGATCAAAAATCCATCAGTGCACAATACTCATTACCGTTTCGTACCACTTCCTCAGATGCGTTGCGTGGAGTATTGATGAAAATGTGCGAACGTGTTGGGAGGCGTATGCGACGACAAAACAAGCATGCTGGTCGAGTATTTTGTTTTTGGCGATGTCGAGACGGAAGTGGACAGTCGGCTCATGAGGATGTGTTGCCTCATTGTAGCGAGTCATATGCGATTTTTGGTGCTGCTACCCGTATGTTTAGTGCTCAGAAGGTGATAAGTCCGTACCGCCTTATTGGTGTTGGGGTTTCAAAATTGGGGTTTGCTGGTGGGCAACAGCGTCTGTTTATTGATGAGAGAGCGCAGAAGGTAACATCAGCTATGGATAAAATCAATAACAAATATGGGGAATATTCAGTATTTTATGGGGCTATGGCTTCTACTCAGTCATATGCCCAAGAGCAAGTAGGATTTCGAAAAATTAGCTAAATTTAGGTTAAAAATTTTGCCACCAGTGTATTCTTCGATTTACGCACAATTGCTTCGAGCAATTGTGAAGTAAGTCTCAAAATACACTGGTGGTTTATTTTTTAATCTAAACTTGACATAATTTTACCAAAATGCTAGGGTATGATGTTCTCGTAGTAGGCCTGGTTTGGGTTATTACTACGGTTCCGCTCGCTTGCAGGCTTCTGGTCTGGCAGCGGGTGTTCTTTGACATGATGTTGAGGACCACTACCTCGTGGGCTGCCGCGGGGTGGCCATACGTTTCCCTTGAAGACACCCTCTCGACACATAGTTGGGGGGCTCGAGCGCAAGAAGGAGCTCTTTTCCATGCGTACGAAGATCTCGATGACCGTGGCCACCCTGGCCTATCTTCTCCTCTGTTGTTTCATCACTGGCTGCGCCAACGGCGAGAGCGAGGAGTCGCTCATCAGCGTCGAAGCGCCGCGACCGAAGGCGCCTTCGGGCTTCAGCACGCTGCACGCCGGCCTCGACGCCTGCGTCGCGGACACCGAGTGCGTGTCGCTCGCGGAGAACGACAGCTGCGTGCCCGCCGGCGAGGCCGTGGGCGCCAAGTGCGTCATGAACCCGAGCGGGGATGGGACCGGTAACTGCGCGTACGTCAAGTTCAGCGACTGCAGCTCCGGCGACGTCACGTGCCAGACCAACGAGGCCTGCGACGACGGGAATTCCTGCACGTCCGACTTCTGCGGCAACTCCCTGACCTGTGGGCACATCCTGGAGACCGGCGACGCGTGTAGCGACGGAGATGCCTGTACCACGGCCGACGCGTGCGCCGATGGCGTGTGCGTGGGCGGCGCGGCGCCGGACTGCGACGATGGGAACCCGTGTACCAACGACAGCTGCGACCCGGCCGTCGGGTGCGTCAACGCGCCGTTCGACGAGAACAACTGCGACGACGGGAACGTGTGCACCGTGGACGCGTGCGTGAGCGGCGAGTGCGTGAGCACGGACAAGGACTGCGACGACGGGAACCTGTGCACCACGAACAGTTGCGACGGCACCAGCGCCAACGGCGACTGCCTCACCGTCAACAACAGCGACCCGTGTGACGACGGCCTGTTCTGCACCAGCGGCGACGCGTGCAGCAACGGCGCCTGCTCGGGCACGGTGAAGACCTGTGACGACGGCGAGGCGTGCACCACGATCGACAAGTGCGACGAGGACGCGGACGAGTGCGTGAACACCGACGCGCTCGATGGGAGCCCGTGCCTGGACTCGGCCGGTGCCGAGAGCGTCTGCGCTTCGGGCGCCTGCGTCGAGGACTGCACTCCGGACTGCGATGGCTTCGAGTGCGGCGGCGATGGCTGCGGCGGGAGCTGCGGCACGTGCGCCGCCGGCTTCAGCTGCCAGGTGTGGGACATGTGCGAGGCGGATGCCGATGCCGATGGGGTTCCCGACGCGTTGGACAACTGCCCGAGCGTCCCCAACCCCAACCAGGCGGACGCGGACGGCGACGGCGCCGGGGACGTCTGCGACTGATCGTCGCGGGCGACGACCTCAGCGGCTAGCGTAAGCTGGCCGATCGCACAAACATAACAACACAACAACCATTAGAGTTCGTATCAGCTCACCGAACGGTGATCAAGCAGATACGGACTCTTTTGATTTTGGGGATATACATGTCTAGACAAGAAAAAGGGTTTAGTATATAGTATTGACGCTAGTGAGATAGTATGATCATTCGGACCTGTCTACCTTCATCCAACAAAGCTGGATTCAGGAGACCGGCCCGCTCCGTTCGGACAAGGAAATACAAGTATTTCCTTGTCACTCACTCCACGGACCGGTAGTTCAGCTGGTTAGAATGCCGCCCTGTCACGGCGGAGGTCGCGGGTTCGAGTCCCGTCCGGTCCGCAAGGAAAGATTTAACTCCGAGAGGAGTTTTTTCTTTTATTTATAGGCTTTTGTGCCTACTGGTATTTTTGTTTCTGTTTCTCGCAGAAAATCCACTGCCCATATACTGCCCAAACTTTCTCCAAATTGGATTGAATCAAGTTTCTGAACAGCCTTGGTAAGTGAAGAATCTGGCACGTGAGAGTATCGCTCTGTCATGCGGATTGTAGAGTGACCTAGAAGCTTTTGAATCACTCTGAGGCTTTCTCCGCCCTCTACTAGCATTGTAGCGAAGGTGTGTCTGAGTGTATGCCAGCCAACTCGCTGAATACCGACCCTATCGCAGATTTTATGCAGTTCTGGCAATCCCATTCCTTTGGTGATCTCCCGTCCATCTTCTCGCATAAAGACAAACTTTCCTTGTCGCCGCATCTGCTTGAGTCGTTTCACCACGGCATCACTCATTGGGATCGCTCTTTTCTTACCACTCTTGGGTGTCGTGAGGAGTTTTCTAACTAGCGCACGCCTTACATATATCGTTTTGGTGTCTAGCTCCACATCTTCCCAATGAAGACCACAGAGTTCGCCAAAACGCATTCCTGTATGAGTGGCAATCAGGATCATGTCATTCCACATACCAGCTTCTGTGTCTGAGAGGAGTAATGAAAGCTCATCTCGACTAAGGTATTTTGTCTTAGGTTCTGGGCACTTTACTGGTTTGATCTTTATTGGTTTCTCAATCAGCTCCCATTCATGTGCGTGATTTAAGCATGTTCGCAATACAGTGAGTATATTGTTCACTGTTTTTGGTGCGAGTCCTTCTGACTGCTTTTTAGTCTTGAACTGCTCGATCATCCAACCTGTTATCTGGTCTATGTGCCTTGCCCCGAAGAAAGGTGTGAGGTGGTTTCCGATAATCTCTCGTTTGGTGGTTTGCACACTAGGCTTATTGTTTGATGCTACGTAGCTCTTAAGCCATTGCTGTGCAAAATCCTTGAACAAGGGAGATTTTTGATCCTCTACGCCTCTGAGTGGTTCATTACGACTGATCCGACCCAAGAGTAGTCTCTCGTACGCCAATGCTCCTTTCTTGCTATTCTCAGGGCTTTTAAGACGATGGCGTTTGCCGATGTTATCTCTTATGTCCACGTACCATTTACGATCTATTATTCGCACTGCCATATTCATGTTCATTTATTGCCTCAAGTCGACAATTTTCCAAGTAGGAAAGTAGATCTGACTTCTTGAATCTCAAGCCACTGCGAATCCTATAGAAGGGAACTTCACGGCGATCAGTTAGTCTGTAGACTGCTGATTTGGAAATTCTTAGGAATTCACAGACGTCTTTTACGGTCATCAATTGTGTCGACTCTTTTGACATTGATTTAGTTGTATAGAGCAGTGCGTCTGTGAGATATAATCTCGTAGGCACTACTCATTTTACGTGTTTTTAAGTAGTTTTTCCATATTTTCAAGAACAGCATCAATATCAAAGCCGTAATATCTTCTCTTTAGCTCCAATAGTCGTCTGTACTTACGGGTAGGACGTCCGTTGTAGTATTGAGTTGTTACTTCGTCCTCTAGTTTTCTGATTTTCTCTTCCAGATCAAGCATCTGACCATACGCAAATAATCTGTAGTGTCTGTTTACATTCTTGCTTGCATAACTCAGGTCGTAGCAATGTCTACAGGCGAAATAGTCTCCACCTTTGTAGATCACACCAACACGCTTTCCACAGTACACACCATTTTTATACCAAGGACATTGAAACCAGTATCGTTTTCCGCCCAAGTTGCAAGGTGTAGTGACTAACGGAATTTGATAGTCAAAGTCTTTTTTCTCATCTGTCTGCCAATCAGTTTGTGTGTAGTGTATGCGTAGTTGTGGGTTGCTACTCCAGAATATCGTTTGTATGCCTACACTATTCTTCTTGCCGCTAAAACCGTGAGTCCATGTGATGGTTCCAGATCGAGATGTTCCTAAATACCCCCATTTTTTGAGCGTCCATATCTCAATTTTTCTCAGGTCGTCAGCCTCTTCTTTTTTGTTGTAGTAATAGCGTGCCATATTTCTGGATGCCGAAATCATTAGAGAATTTTGATTTTTTATCAAGATGATTTTTTAGTATGCTCCAGTTAATCACCTGTTATTTCTGGTGGAAACTCTAGCTCCCCAGTGTCACTCACCATATCTATTTTTGCGAGTTTATCTGTAGGAGTAATGAGTATTCTTCGCTTATCATCTGGGTCGGGGTCTTGTGACAACAGCCCTGCGGTTTCAAGCATGGGGATGATCTGCTGTCGTAGTTGCCAGTCTTGTACCATTCTTCCGTACACCTCGTAGTGCTTTTGTAGTATTTCCTTTCTTGTGACTCCAATAGGCTCAGCAGCAGGTAGGCGGTCTGCATTCTTTTCATCAAAAGCGGGTATGATTACATCCTTGTACAGTTCATAAACGTAAGGGGGTAGGTTGTATTCTTGGCTTTCAGAGATTTTATTCCAGAGCTTAAGTGCTTCTTCAAAATCTTTTTGAGTTGCCACAATGGTTGATCCATCTCGTTCACGAAACCACACATTGAGCAGTGCAAAAATCTTGGTTAGCCCCATAAGTCTGCCAATATCACGTTGATGACGTGGCTTGAGCTTATCCCTTTTGGAGAAGAATTCTTGCTCAATGATCTCTGGATTTTCAATGCGTATTTCATCAATGTTTTCGTCTCTAATTGCTTCAATTTGTTCCTTCAGTAAGGCACGTTCTGGATTTGCGTTTAGGCTATCTCTATATGCGTCATAATCTGATTCTTTCTTAATCTTTTCTTGTATTGCAAAACGCAGTTTTTCTTGGTTGGTTTGTGGTGAGAGCAGGATAAAACGTGTGCTTTCTTGCTCGTCAATTTTAAGACCTGCACTACAGAAGATGACGGCTGGATAGCCGCGTAGGATAACAGTCTTGGTTCTGTTACCGCCTCGCTGATTCTTATCAGTGATCTTGGAGATCATTTCCTTTTGGTCGTGTGACAATAGGGAACGGAGACGTTCAAGGAGGCTGTTGTGTGGTTGGTCAAGGAAAATAAGTATCTTTCTTGATAGGTCAACAAGCATGGTATTGGTCTCTTTGTCATATTCACCTTGCTCATGAAAAAAAGCTTTAGGTGAGCAGTCACCAAGTTTCATAACGTCCTCAGCGGGAAAAAGAGTAGATACTTCCATTGGAATAAAACTTTTTCCAGTCGATGATGGTGCGTTGAAGCTAAGGTTAAATTGGGATTGTTCTGTATACGCAGAGAGAGCGCAAAGGAACGTGATCAATTTATTTTCCTCGTCTTTTTTAATAGTAAGACCAAGTACACGCACGACATCATCAGATGTAAGTGGTTTGAATTTACTGGTATCAATGGGCTTACGTCCGCCAGCATAGGTAGAACATTCTTTTGTAAGTTCGTCTGGGTTGCCATTGTACTTTGTGATGTAATCAGTTACGTCCTTACCTTTTTTCATGCGTTCTGGCAGGGAGGTTTTGTAGATTGTTGTTCTATTGCCCAGTTCTTGGTCGAGTTTTTTGATTAGGGTTTCTGCTCCTTTTATTCCTGCATCGTCAGTATCAAAGCAAATATATATCTTTCTTAATTTTTTGAGGCTGGTAATCCAATCTTGTTTGAACGTTCCCACACCTGCTGTAGACGTGATTGCAGGGATACCGATGCTTTGCAGTAGCATTGCATCAAATTCTCCCTCGCAGATCATTACCATATCTTGGTTGCCCTTGAACATATCCCATCCAAAAAGTGTTGACTCGCTACCTGTGGGGTAAAATTGGTATTTATTGCCCTGCTCTGATTGGGGGTCACGACGTAATTTGAAGAATACAAAATCTCCATCCTTGTTCTTGATGGGGATGGTTATCCAGTACTTATTGTAGAATTCACCCCAGCCAATTTTGAAGTGATTGATAAGGTCGTCATTGATCCCACGATTGTGTAGATATTGTCTGATATTCTCAGGTAATGCGTCATAGCACTGCTCCACCTGTTCAATGGTGATACTAGCGTTTTTTCTCCGTTTTTTAACGGTCTTTTTTTGTGATGGTTGTTTGTTGCTGAGTGTGTCTCCAAAGTGTCTAGCAAGAGTAATTAGGTTGCCTTGCTGTCCACACTTTTTGCAGTCGTATTGGCTGGTTTCAGCATCAAAATAAAGATGGCGCTCATTTGGTCTGCTGTCATCATCACAGCCATTGAATAGGCATTTTGTGACTAGCTCACCATTCGCTGTTGTGAATTCAATGTCTTTTTCAGTGAGATATTGGGTAATGTTCATTGTTCTGGAACTCATACTAATTAAGTAATTTTTAGGTTTATGGCACTTGGTGTACCTGCGGCTTAAACAAGAACGGAGCGGGCAAAATAGCCCTCATTATGTGCCGTCCTCACGCTCATTTGAGATGTGGTGCAAGAAGTTAACAATCTGTTTTTTGTCACCGAGGCTGTAGTCTTTTGGTTCGACAAGTTTGCTGAACCAGTACTGTATTGTGCGTTTGCGGAAGCACTGTCCCTTTACGGCATTAGCAAAGCAAAGGTAGGTACTCCAGCCAGTTTGTTTTTTTAGGATTCGTTGGAATCGTCGTTCAAGTGATTTCATAATAATTTTTATTGGTTAGTTATTTCCCTTTTTAGGATCGGTCTATGTATTGTTTGCGGTACAGCTCGCGGTACTCCTCGACCATTTCGTCAGTGAGCATTATTTATGTGGAATAGATTCTGCTCTTTAAATTCTTTAGGGTGTTAAAGTACGTCTGAGCATCCACCTCAAGCTCTCCCGACCAATATTTTTGTGAATCCATCAGAATCTCATCAGTCATTTCAAAGACAAACAAAACACGACTGGTCCCCCCAACTTTCTCTGTGTGAAAAATCCTGTGCCCAACACTAACTAGGGAAGACACACATCCCAGATCATAGGTCGAAAAGTAATTTTCTCTATCTTCCAAATATTTGTAATTGATATTTCGTTTCATAATTAGATTTGTTAATTGTTTTTTAAATCAAAAAAGCCCACAGCGTGAGCTTAACCTATTTAGCGTGAGTCACCGGTGAGTGAAATCACTCATCAGTGTACTCTTCTGTAAAAATGTTTATCTGAGTGTATAATCTCAAAGAAATCTCCAATACCAAAGCTTGGCGCGATCTTTTTATTTAGTCTATCTACAGTATCACGCAACTGCTTCCAGCTGGAGGCATCTATGCCCCGTACCGCCATGTCTATTTTCTCACCAAACTCCTTATTAAACGCCACGGCAAGCACATTGTATTCAAGAGTTTTTTCATTAAATTTTAGAACACAAGATTCACCATCCCTAAAGAAAACACCATCCACGAATCTAAAAAGCGGGGTTGAGACATCATCTTTCTGGACAACCTCCTCATTGTAATATTTTACAAATTTCTTAGGGTCTGCAGATAGTAAAACATGCAATGGGTGCCAATCTTTTAATTCAGATGTGATAACAACTGGGACCCTGAGTGGTTGAGGATATTCTATCCTTCGAATAGTTATCAACCCCTCAGCCTCCATACCTACCAACGTATGCAAAAAACTAAAAAATGGCGGGGATTGTAAAGGATTATTCTTTTTTCCAAATAGCACATCCGTTGAATTAAGTCGTACCCCCTTCAACGGGAATCCCATGTGTATTTGGGTGCCTATCTCGGTAGCAAGACCTTTCTTTTGAGCGAGATAACTGAGTTTCCGTCCATCCGCGAATTCATCGTTGATGATTGCAAAGGAATACCTCTTCATAAAATCAAGCAATCCTTCATTAATCTTAATCTTAAAAATAAGACTCTGGAGGACCAGATCTTCTGAAACTCCCTCCAAATTACTCATAACCTCGTCGTCACTTAGACCCAAATGGAGCACTCCATCTTTCTGAAGCTTATCATAATGGTCTTTTGGCAAACCACAATACTTATCTTCTTTTGATGTTCTTTGTTTTGTCTCTTGCACAAGAAAACCACCAGACATGCTCGCCACAGATTTTCGATTTTCTTTTTCTATAAGTGCTTCCTTCTTCTTGAGATGCTTGTCTATGTAACTTTCCTGCAAATAACACTTCAGAAAACTGACATGACCAGATTTAACCATCTTCAATAGAGTACGGAAAACAATTTTGAAACTCAGGTTGGAATTTTTTGCCAAATCCACAAGAGTGAATTCTTGCTCAAAGAATTCTGGATCTTGCAATATAAAAAATTTGTAGAGAAATAACTCTTCTGAGCCTAGTTTATTTATGTTCATATTTATTCTTTCCTAAAGATTACTAAAAATCAAAGAAAAATCAACCCCTATTCCCATTACTTAATACATTTGCTAAGATGGCTTTGTCTACACACTTACAGAAACGTTAAGAGCCAGAATGCACTGGTTCCTGATCGTGAATTACAGCGGGCGACTCGCGGTACACGATCAGGCGCTTTGCGTTCTGTGAGTGTGTAGACCCGTCGGGTCGTCCACTCTAGAGAGGCTTCTCGGCGGCTTATCAAAAGATAAGTCGTCTTTTTATGTACAAATCTAAAAATAGAGGCTACACCACTATTGATCTTTTTGCTGGTGTTGGTGGAATACGACTGGGTTTTGAGCAAGAGGGTTTCACCACACTTTTTGCTAATGATTATGAACGTCACTGCAAAACTACTTATGATCTCAATTTTTCCGACCCTAAATTAGTGATCAAAGACATTAATGAAGTTGAGTTAACACAATTACCAAAAAAATTTGACGGCTTGTTGGGTGGCTTCCCATGTCAGCCATTTTCAGTTGCCGGGTATAGAAAGGGATTCAAGGACAAGAAAGGCAGAGGAAATCTTTTCTTCAGAATTATGGATATAGTTTCAGAGAAAAAACCAAACTTTGTATTTCTTGAAAATGTTAAAAATCTCAAAGGGCATGATGGTGGCAGGACTTACAAAACCATAAAGCAATCTCTAGAAGGTGAGGGATATCACGTCACAGAAGCGGTACTCAACACCATGCTACATGGAAACCTTCCACAAAACAGGGAACGCATATATATAGTAGGCTTTAAAAATAAAAAAGCATTCGAACATTTTGTATTCCCAAGAAAGATCCCACTATCAAAGAATTTCAAACAACTACTCGAAAAAGAGGTTGATGAAAAGTACTACTACAATGGCAAACCATTGTTCAAAAAATTAAAAAATCATGTTACTTCCACTGACACGGTCTATCAATGGAGGCGCAAATATGTGAGAGAAAACAAAAAAAGTGTCTGCCCAACACTTACTGCAAACATGGGAATGGGTGGTCATAATGTACCGATTGTCAAAGACAAGAAGGGTATACGAAAACTAACCCCTCTTGAATGTGCAAGAATACAGGGCTTCTTCAACATCAAGCTACCAGATGACCTTCCTGACTCTGCCTTGTACAAGCAGTTCGGTAACTCTGTCTCTGTTCCAGTCATTAGAAGAATCGCGAAAAATATCTTTAAGGCTTTACAGGCATAGTATGTTCCTTGAAAGCCAAACAAAAAAGTCACTCCAGTACTACCAGACGATGCTGACAACCATCGGTTCTCTTTCTCGTCTATTCTCTGATGGTGAGGAGCCGTACATCCAATATCGAATTGCTGAAAATCTTTTCTGTAGATCGTTTGATGCCAAGAACCTTTCCCGTTCAGATGTTTCTGCCGATGCCTCAAAAGACAACGTTGGTATTGGTATAAAAACATTTCTAGAGAAAAATAGCGCCTCACTACAAAAAGTTGCTGAGTTCAACAAGGAAGCGAAGACATTTCGAGATCTAGATATTGAAAGCAAGGTGTTACGAGTGGCAGAGATGAGAAACAGACGAATTGAAGCTACAAAAACGATCCATGGGCTAGACTCAATGATCTACCACTGCGTGACGCGAGCTCCTAGAAGGATTTTTGTGTATGAAACTGAAATGGATACGATCAACATTGATAAGATTGGTGGAATTTCACCAAGCAAAAATGGGAACACAATCTACTTTAGAGACGCCAAAAACGAATACACACTTAACCTGACTAAGAGTACTCTCTTTAAGAGATTTATCACACCACCACATATACTAGAACTAAGCACGAGAATACTTGATGACCCATTTGATGAATTAGAAAAAATGTTTCTAGAAGTTAGAGAAACACTGCATTTTGCTCCAATCAAAAAACAGACGCACGTCTTCCTCCCTCTTTACTCTACGCGAACACAGGGCGAAGTACCTACTAAGAGCGGACTTAATCAGTGGAATGCTGGCGGACGTGCTCGCCACGCAAACGAAGTGTATATTCCAATACCTAAATGGATTCACAAGAAGTTCCCTAAATTTTTCCCTCCAAGGGATGAACCATTTGATCTTAAATTGCCAAATGGTGAGACCATTAGCGCGAAGGTTTGTCAGGATGGGTCAAAAGCCCTTATGAGCAATCCGAACATTAAACTTGGTACGTGGATACTCCGTGATATTTTGAGATTAAAAGAGGGGGAACTCGTTACTTATGATAAATTGCAAGAAATTGGACTTGATAGTGTTGTGCTTTACAAGAATGAAGACAGTACTTTTGAGATTGATTTTACTAAGCTAGATTCTTTTGAAGTATTTAAGAGTACAAACCATTAAGTATGGATGATGATACACAAAACGAGATTGCTGAGAAAATATCAGCAATCCTTTTCGATTACTGGCTTAAAAATATACGTCAGTGAAAGCGTGTAAAAACATAGAATATAAATCTAAAAATTCAATTAAGCCATTCTTCATGTTATGGAAATCAGATTAAAAATGTGGTAAAAAGGATGTGGAAGAAAAATGAACCCTAAAAACAGGTACAAATATAGTAATCATGGTGAACTGTGGACGGAGATGATGTCCTCTTTTTTGTCTTATTTTAAACCATTCTTTAACAGTTTTCTCATAAAAAAGAAGACTTTTGTACTTCAAATCATAAATCTAGTTCTCGTCTTCGTGCTACTCAACTTGTTTTTGGGTGGTTTTTTAGATAGAGTGATCACCCGTATCACCGAAGACGATTCAGTTGGGCTTAAAATTCTATTATTAATAATGGTAGTAGGTTCACTCTCCGCCATCAAAGCAAACAAAGTATTACGTTGGCAAACTCTATTTGAATTAAACCACAAATTAACTAAACAATGTTTTTGGTTATTGATGTCTGTGAATTTGCTGTTGTATGGAGACAAACAATTTCGAAATGAAAAGTAGATATGTCTGAAAAAAATAAAGAGAAGAAGATGGCTAACGAGTTAAAAAAGATTATATACCCAATAGTAATTTTTATTGTGGTCGTGACACTAACTGTAACCATAATTCAATTAGTAGACTTAGGTATTGATTGGCTCAGGAAAGATTTAGGGTTGAATCAAGTTTCAGAAACAGAAATTGAAGAGGTGGTAAAGAAGCAAATTGACCACAAAGCAAGCGAAGAGTCTATAACTAAGTATCCAGACTTTAACTTTTTCAAAAAGCTAACCAAACTTGAGCTTGTAACAACTACTCCTAGTTGGGTGGATGATGACGGTCAAGTTTATGGTCGGGAGTTTAAAAAATTCATCAAGACCGAAGGGGAAATATCTAATGCATACCTATTTGTTAATAGTTCAGTTGACTATGGAGAGCCACTTAAAATATGGGACAGTATCTATATTTCTTTAAGTAAAGAAGTAAATGGTTATTCATATCAACCTTTAGATGGTCACTTGTTGCGAAGCGAAAGTTTAGCAGTGCCACCAACTAGTACGACGGCATTGTTGTACAGTTTGTCAGACATACCTTTTGTATCAATACCTTACTCGGAAAGCAATAAGCCGACCTACAAAAATTGGCTCAAACTCCTACAAAACGCAGAAACGTTTCAATTTGAAACATTTCTATCAACACAAAGAAGAGGTGGCGAAATCTTGGAAGTAAGTATAGGTTATGAATGCGATACTAAAACCCCAGATTGCAGGCTTCAGCTTATAGATACAAATAGTGAGTAAGAGTGGGGGGCTTACAAAAATTACTTTATTTTAGCAAAACCATTGACAAAATGGCTAATTTATGCTATGCTTTCTCACAAGTTCTTTACTGGCATTGTCTCGTGCGCCTAACGGTTAGGTAAGCACAAATAGAAAAGCCAATTATTACCTTTGGAGGAATAGCCCATGAGTGGGACAGTCCGACAGATGACAGCTGGTCAGGCCAAGGATTTGGCTCTCACCCTTGGTGGGTTCGCTCTCACCGATCTCACCTATGAGCAGGCACAGCTCCTGCTCTCCGACAAGAGTGCGCTCGGCGACGCCGTTCGTGCGGCTCAGCGCAGCATCATCGGTGGTGAGCAGCCCACGGCGGGGCAGACGATCATCACGCCTCAGCCCCTCGGTCTACAGGTTTACCGTACGATCGTGGACTGCACCGTGTCCGACGACCCCGTGGAGCGTTTCAAGATGTTGCGCGACGCGGGTAACTACGACTGGACGAGCGATCTGGTCAAGGACAAGCAGGCGCACCACTGGCCGATCCAGAAGACCGACCGTCAGGAGCGCGAGCTGGTGTTGGTGCACCTCGACCGCCGCGCCAGCAGCAAGGACGCGCTCGCGTACATGCGCCAGCATGGGCTCAAGCGCCCCACCATCGCGGACGGTCTGGCGTTTGGCGCACAGCACGGTGAGCTGCAGCGTCAGTTCCCGATCGTCATCCTCAGCGAGCAGATGCCCGTGTTCAGCGGCTGTCGCCGCGTGCTGGTGCTCCTCGGGGACGGTGGCGACCGCGATCTGGGCGTCGACTACTTCGTCTACGACTGGAGTCGCGACTTCCGCTTCCTCGCCTGCAAGTAGCGGCACTTGGACACTTGGGCACTTTCCACTTGGATTTTGCCCTTGTTTCCTTGGCGGACAACACGACAAACCCTGCATGATTCACTTCCACACGGAAGAAGCGTCATGTGGGGTTTCGTTTTTTTATGCTACAATTTTCTTGGTTTGTAATGAAACAGTTCATGGCTACGGCTCTGGGCGGTTATAGACTAAGCACGGTGTGTACGCCAGAATAGAGAAGACCACGGTGTTCTCTCGTGAGTTGACATCATGCTTCCATGAATATACTTGGTGTATAGTGCTGTGAAAGATTTGCTTTCGTATACGATTCAACCCAGAGAGTATTCAATGGGTGGTGGCACAGGTGGCACTATACATAACATGACTGCGTGACCCGTGTTCAACGGCAATCACCACGTGCTGGTGCTCAACAGGAACGGTGACAACCGCGATCTGAACGTCAACTACTTCGACAACGACTGGAATCGCAACTACCGCTTCCTCGCGCTGCAAGTCTATTTATGCATAAACTCCTGCAATTAGGAGGAGTTTAGCTATTTGAGGTATTTCATCCATCCGCCAACCATTTTGCCTATTTCAGCCAGATGTGTGGAAAGCACTACATACTTATTATTATCCAGTCCTTTTAGATCCCAAAGCACCCTTAAGAAAAACTTTAACGCGTCCACCTTGGTATTTAGCTTCATAATAATGCGCAGCTTCTCTGCTTTTGGCGCATATCCCGCGCTTAGTGCTAGCTCAAGGCAATCGGTATAGAGTGAATCTATCTTCACGCCAAGTGTGTATCTCGTGAGTCTTGGAAGGTGAACCAAGAACCCATGCCAGTGTTTATAGCTTGTCTGGAGCTTAACCACTATTGGTAGATCATCAAGAGCGTTGGGGGGGGGGAGACTTGTGTGTATTATGAAAATTCAATTGACTCATACATTTGAAGATATTATTGCCATAGAGAACCTGTTATCTGCATGGCGTGAGTTTAGAGTAGGTAAATCCAAAAGAAAGGATGTCCAACACTTTGAACGTAACCTAATGGATCATATCCTAACGCTTCATGACTATCTTGTAAACAAGACGTACAGACATGGTGGCTATCATAGCTTTATCATCACTGATCCAAAAGTACGCCACATCCACAAAGCAAGTGTGCAAGATAGGCTAGTACACCATGCCATTGTACGCATGCTCTATCCATTCTTTGACAGGACGTTCATCGCAGACTCGTACTCTTGCCGTATTGGCAAAGGAACCCAAAAAGCACGAGATAGATTCCGTGCCATGATGTACACAGTAAGCCAGAACAATACCAGACACTGTTGGGTGCTAAAGTGCGATATTCGTAAGTTTTTTGCAAGCGTGGATCATGATATTCTCCTCAATGTCTTTAAGCAATACATTTCAGACACAGATATTCTTTGGTTACTTAACAATGTTATTTCAAGTTTCTCAGTCGAAAATAGTCAAAAGGGTATGCCACTTGGTAATCTAACATCACAACTCTTTTCTAATATCTACATGAACCAGTTTGACCAGTGGGTAAAACATAAACTCAGGGCAAAGTATTATATTCGCTATGCAGACGATTTTGTATTGTTATCTCACAGCAAAGTACAGCTTGAAGAACAACTACTAAAAGTTAAGTCATTTCTCCAAGACAAGCTACAGCTCTGCTTGCATCCAAACAAAATACATCTTCAAAATTTATCATCTGGTGTGGATTTTCTTGGTTGGAAATTGTTTGCAGATCACCGTACACTGCGCACGGTGACAAAACGCAGAGCATTGCGACGTATCATTGAGCATCCAAAAAATGAAACCTTGCAATCCTATCTTGGGATGTTACGGCATGGGAATGGGAGGAAGATTAGAGGTGAGGTGTTTGGAAGGTATTGGATTGGGAAATAGTGAGCAGGTGTAGGGGGCGTGTTTAATCTAGCTTGCAATTGATACCCCTCCCCAGACGCACTGCCCATATACTGCCCACGAGATGGGAAAAGGAGGGGTAAGATAAGACCAAGCGAGACAAATGGGAATTGCAGAAAACACTGTATTCACTAGGTATTTACAGCTTTAGGCTGCATTTACTGATGAATATATATTTCTACGTGGTCGGGTTCGAGTCCCGTCCGGTCCGCAAAACTTGTATAGTTATACAAGAGAGAAAGCCACCGAGAGGTGGTTTTTCTACTGTTGTTTTGATAACCTATCTTTGTATGAATAAAGATTACAAAAAATTCTTCCAACAGTTCGAAGTCTTTAAAGATATAACAAAAGAAGAGTCCGCTATTGTCGAACAGATCAAGAAGACAGTAAATATAACATCAGATACCATGGTACTCGATATCGGTTGCGCAAAGGGGGTAATCACCAAAGCAATTCAACCGAATTATTTTCATATAACACTTGTTGATTTTGATGAAACCGAATCAGATGGCAGTCTGACATTTATTCAAGGTAAGTGGGAGGATGTTACAATCGATGATCAGTATGACGTAGTGCTCCTTTCTCATGTTTGGGGTCATTTTGCTTATACCAATACAACTAAACAGGCTTTTAATAAGGCATTATCTAACACAAAAGACGGTGGAAGGGTTTTGCTTTGTTATAATTCTAATGATGATTTTGTTGGAGAGTTGATCAATTTTTCAAAAGAGTCTATCGGTGATATTCAGTATGATGTTTTTGATGAGTCTTTATTAAAAGGTTTGGAGTATGCAGTCTCTACATTTTCTGTTCCAATACACGCTAATAGTTTTAAGGAGCTCGCAGATTTTGTCCGTGTGCTCATAATCGCTCCTGATAATGTGTATGACGCGAAGATGCTAGAGATGGAAAAGTTCTTGTCAGAACGGTTAGATAAACCGGAGTTTACTATAGGGCAAAAATTAGTTGTAGTAAGCAAGTGATGTCATGTATTCCAAAGAACTCACAGATAAATATCTCGAATCACGTGATGATTACAACGTCACCGATGTTAAGATTTTTGAGCTCTTAGGAGATATTGGCGTAAAAAATAAAGATGTTTTAGATCTTGGTTGTGGTGATGGTAGATATGCATGCAAGTTTTTAGAAAAGGGTGCGAGTTCTGCAAAGGGGATTGATATTAGTCAACCGATGATTAATCGTGCTCAAGAGAGGAATTGTGGGGCAGGGTTTGTGCTTGGTGATATAGCAAACATGCCTTATGAAGATAATAGTTTCGATCTGGTTTTTTCCAACTTTGTAATACAACATTGTAAGGATTTGCAAAAACCGTTCAATGAAATTTTTAGGGTTTTACGAAAAGGTGGTTATTTGGTTTGTAGTTTTAACACTTTTGTCACTGAAAATTCAGAGCTCCACAATACAGAGGTGCCCCTGCGATTAGGTTCAAAAGATTATGTGATAGTCCATGATTTATTTAAAACAGATGAAGATTTTAAGAGTGCAATGAGTAATGCAGGCTTGCAGATCGAGCAGTACCGACTAGAGGAAAATGAGAAGGCGGTTGTAGTTCCAGAGTATCAATATATCAAAGACATTAAGGAGTTTAAGGTAATTGTTTGTGTGTGCAAGAAGTAGTATGACTATCCCTACTTCGTATACAATCTGTTTTTGCATCAGCAGGGGTAAGGTCCTAATGCTCTATAGAAAAAGAGCGCCAAATCAGTATAAATGGAATGGTATTGGTGGAAAAATTGAAGAGCAAGAGACGCCAGATGAGGCGGTACGACGAGAAGTGATGGAGGAGGCGGGGTTTAGTCTCCAAGCTGCAATAGAAATCCATTATGCTGGAATAGTAACCTGGTCTGAAGTAGAAGATGCTTGGAATTCAGATAAGGGCATGGCGACGTATATAGCAGAATTTCCAGATGAGTTTATAGATTGGAAAAAGAAGGAAATAGAAGAGGGTGTCTTAGAATGGAAGTCGCTTGAGTGGGTATGTGATTCCAAGAACAAAGAGGTGGTTTCCAATATCCCAGCATTTCTACCAAGAATGATGAAAAAAGGTAAGCCAAAAGAATATCATTGTGTGTTTAGTGGCTCAGACTTAGAAGAGTTAGTTGAGAGAGATTTAGACTAAAAGAAGTTCTAACCACGTCCCATCGCTCCCGCAAAACTTGTATAACTATACAATTATGAAAAGCCACCGAGAGGTGGTTTTTACTTTCCAAAACACCAACCCCACCCTCGCGTTCGTGCTTGGGTGGGGTAGTGGTTGTGTGTTGGTTTGGTGTTATTGTGGCGGACCGCTCATGCCGCCGAGACTTTTGCTCATGAGCAAGAGTATCATGGACATGTCGTCCGTATCGATCGCCTTGTTTAACAGCTTGCCATCCTCGAGTGTCAGGCCGGCCAGTTCACAAAGCTGGGTGATGATTTTCTCGTACAGCTCTTCCGCGACCCGGCTGGGGATACGCAGCTCCGTGAGCCACCCGGTCGATGCCTCGTACAAGGCGCCGACTTGTTCCAGTAACCTGAAGCATTTTTTTCTCAGGACCTTGCCATTTCGCCAGATGGTGAGCTGCGCTATTGTGGTAGGCGATGTTGTGAGCACATTGGGGACGAATTTGAGCTCGGCGTCATAAGTCGCCTTGAGATCGTGTTCGTCCACAAACGCCTGGAGCGGCGCAAACGCTTGTTGCGCCTCGTGTCCAAGTGGCGTGTTGTTCGGATCATCAACCTCGAAGGTGCGCTCTTCTTTCGGGGCATCTTCGCTAATCCCCCGATCACACAACGAGGCCATTATGAAGTCCCGCATGAGCTCGTTTAATTGCTCCTCAAGGTCAGCACGGGCCTTGTGCACAACCTCTTCTTTCGCGGCGAGCACGAGCCAACTGAAGTCCGCAAAGGTGGGTGTCATGTAAGTACGGTAACCTCCTCTTATTGCTTGGGCTGAACACCTCTCAAGCTATCGTACGCATTTGCGGTAATGCGCCTCAGTATTCCTTCCTGGGTCTGAGTACACGATGATGGAGCGAGTGTAGCACAGCTCGCCAAAGTATTCAATATAAAAACAAAAGCCGTCCCGGTAGGGTAGCTTCCGTTGTTGTATGTGTGTTGTGTGTGCTCTGACGCCGAGGGCGGCCGGGTCAGATCAGCAGCAGCCTCCGGTGTCGGTCAGCGCCGCACTCGCCGAGGCGTGACCTCCGCCACGCGTGTTCGCCCACCAGGCCCAACTTGCCATCGCCTCGCTCGAGGTCGCCGCACGGTCCACGTCTCGCGTAGTCCGCTGCTTGAAGGTGTTCGCGACGGTCTCGTCGCAGGTCGCCTGGGCGGCATCCATCGGCGCGGTCGGGTTGGCCGGAGTGGCCTGGGCTTGCGAACTCTCGTCGCCCTGCGTGTCGTCGATCACCGGGTCGTTGGTGTCGGTGACGGCAGGAGCGGCGAAGAGGACCACAGCGCCCAGAAGCGCAAGAAGCGTCTTCCGATTCATCGGGTCTTCCCTCCACTGTGTCATGGACTGTGCAAAAACACACTATTTCCATGGTATACTACCATGCAGATTTCTCCAAAAAAGTTATGCACCTTTTCCATAGCTACCACAATAATCAGATGTACAAGCTGATGCACTCTGATTTTTGGCTATTTGAACTTTCAGTGTGGTTGCATGTGTTTTCACGCGCACTCATTGCCGTGTTTATTCCGGTGTTGCTCCTGATTAATGGTCGATCACTTACTGATGTAATGATTTTTTATTTTTTGATCCATGCCATTAATGTTCCTATTAACTTTTTTTCTCGAGATCTCGTTCGTCGCATCGGTGCGCGGTGGGTGATTATTTTTGCCACGCTCATGAGCGCAGGATTCTTTTTTGTGTTCTATCAAATGGATTTTTCTTGGCCAAACTTGGTGCTTTTGGCTACCTTGTGGGCCTTATATGATGCGTTTTATTGGGTTGCTCACTTATATCTATTTATCCAAAGCAATAATAAAAAACGGGGAGCAGGGAAAGGAACAAGTATTTTTTATATTGTCCGTACTATTGCCGGAATTGCCGCACCACTGGTTGGCGCATTTATTTTGGTATTTGTTTCACAAAAGTTACTTGTTGCGATCAGCATGGTAATTTTGCTCCTTTCATTGGTTCCGTTGTTCAAATTGGATCATTTACATGACATACCAGTTCGTCCACAAAAAACATTTAAAGCCTTTTTTAAAGGATGGCGGGAAAAGAGAAACTATCTTTCCATGGGATTATATGCACTGCATGGAGCTGCAGAGAATGTACTTTGGCCGCTGTTTATTTACGCCGTATTTGGATCAATTGAGTCGGTGGCCTATCTGCCCGTGATTATCTCCATCACCTTTGCTGTCTTTAGTTATTTTGCCGGTAAAGTACACAGTTCTGATCGAGGAAAGACCATTGCCTTAGGGGCTGGACTTATTGCCATAACGTGGATTTTGCGACTCAGTATTGATGAGCCAATGTTTTACATGGTGACCGTATTTTTGATTGGTCTGTTTAGTGTATTAGTGAGTATTCCACTTGATAGTGATTTATTTGAACGTGCAAAAAAAGTCGATCCACTCAGTGGATCAATGTATCGTAACGCCACCAGTATGGTGGTTAAAGCTGTTTTGTATGGTGCGCTCGCACTTGTCTTGGCAGTGTTTGAGGTGAGTTTTATTACTGCAGTGGTAAGTTTATTTGCGCTTTTGGTTGTCAATTATTTCTTCTTGGTGAAGTTTTCCAAAACACCATCTTTACCTGATGTCGCTTTGTTGGGAAAAATTAAAAAAGCCGGATAAACAAAAACCCCGCCGACAAGGCGGGGGTTGAGATTTCGATTTATTTTACTGTTTCTACAATTTTGGTAAATACTTCTGGATGCTCTGCTGCGATTTGGGAAAGCACTTTGCGATCCAGCTTAACCTCTTTTTTCTTGAGCGCATCAATAAATGTGCTGTAGGTCATATCATTGGCTCGCGCGGCCGCGTTGATACGAATATTCCATAGGCGGCGGTTAGTGCGTTTTTTGAGTCGTCGATCGCGATACGCATGAGCGCCAGCCTTAATAATAGCTGTCTTGGCAAGTTTGATTAATTTTTTGCGACCCCATTTATATCCTTTGGCTTGCTTTAAAATGGCAGCGCGCTTTTTTTGTCGGACAGTTCCGCGTTTAACTCGTGGCATACTATTGCTTATCCAGCGTACGGCATGGATGTTTTAGTCACTCTTTTATTAGCCTTGCTCAAATTTTTATTGCGTCGCTTCTTTCGTGTGGTTTTGCCTGCTTCGCGTGCATTAAAGTGGCCTTGACCAGCAGTTCGAGTGATAATTTTGCCGGTTTTGGTCTTTTTAATGCGCTTTTTTGACGCTTTATGTGTTTTGAGCTTTGGCATACTTTTTAAAGTGGCACTACTATATCGTAATCTCGGGTTTTATGCAAGGGCTAGACCTCGGAGTTATCACCAGCATGATCTTCTGGGTTTTCCTTTATTTTACCAGCCAAAAGTGCAGTAAACTTGTTTCCTTGGCGCTTGACGTCTTGTTCAACATTGACATCAGCTAGTTCTCGCAGACTTTCAATAAATGAGCGCACGATTTCTGCAGCACGATCTCTTTGCGCATTTTCTCGCCCACGAAGGATAAGTTCGATTTTAACCTTGTTGCCTTGTTTAAAGAATTTAAGCGCTTGTTTGCGTCGAATCTCTTTGTCTCCTTCACCAATTCGAGCGGAAATACGAATACCTTTGACTTCAACCGCTTTTTGGTTGGCACGTTTTTGGCGTTCTTCTTTTTCGATTTGATATTTAAATTGGCCGTATTCAACAATCTTACAAATTGGTGGGCGAGACTTTGGATTAATCTCCACCAAATCCAATCCTTGCTCTTTGGCCATTGTCATTGCTTGTTCGGTTGCCATTTCACCAACATGCTCGCCATCAAGGCCAATAAGACGTATTACAGGAACACGGATCTGTTGGTTGAACCGATAGCGGACTTTTTGCTCGTGCTTAGGGCGTTTTTTTCGTGAGATTCGCATTGGATTTAGTCATGAAAAGATACGGCAAGAGTATAGCAATTATAGGGGAATTGTCAATAATGAGTTTAAAGATATCTCAAAATGCCGTACAATTTGGATAGATTTTTATGAGCACAAGTCGATTTTACATAAGATTATTATTGGGTTCCAGCATGCTTACAGCCGCATTATTTGGCTGGACCTTGTGGTTTGGTGAATTTTTCTCCGATGATTTTACGTGGATGTGGCATGGTGAGCGTGTTGCGCAGCAATGGGGGAATTTGTTCAGCGCGCGCATGGCCAGCTTTTTCTCGCCGGTAATGAATTTGTATTTTGCGGTATTTGCAAGCTGGGCTGGATATCTTGTCTGGGTGTATTTTTTTGTGGGATTGATAGTGCATGTGCTGGTGAGTTGGTTGAGTGGTGTGCTTATGATGCAACTCAGTGGTCGGCGAGTTGCTGCGGTATTGACCTTGGTGTTGGTATTGGTGGCCGGGACTGCGTATGAGCCGCTGGTGTGGGTGGCATCACAAATGCATAGCATCGTGACGTTGTGGGTAATGGCGTCATTGGTGAGTTATCAGCGATTTTTATATCGTGCAACATGGCCTTGGGCGTTGCTGAGTTTTGTATTCGTGTTATTGGCGTTGCTGACGAAAGAGACCGGTGTCATGGTTGGCCCGTTGTTAGTACTATTGTTGCTGGTTCAAGGTATTCGGAAAAAACAGATTCCAAAGTCTTTATTGCATTATGGATTAGGGTTTCTCGTCGCTGCGACCACGCTGTGGTATCTGTTTGCGCAAGTTGCATGGCAGGGTTCTTCGGTTGCATTGCAAAGTGGGTTGTGGGAACTCAGTTTTGGAGCATTGGCAAAGTTGCCACTCGTGCTGTTTGATTTGGTAATACCAATTGGGTTATGGGTACAGGAGAGTACCGCCTTGATGTGGTCTGTTGGTGCGGGGGTGGTTTTGGCGGCAAGTTTGGTTGCTTGGCGCAAATACAAACTTGTTTGGTTCGGTGTTGCATGGGCAGTATTAGCAAGTTTGCCAACTCTCTTTTTTGTAACAGAACACTGGTGGAGTCCTCTTGCATCCCGCTATACGTATTTGCCACGTATTGGAATGGTGATCGTCCTTGTTGTAATTGTCACACGGCTTGCGCCACGTATGCGGCGTGCAAGCGCAATATTCATCTCTGTAATAGTGATTTGGCAAGTTGTGTTTTGGGGTGTGCGTGTTGCGCAAGAATATCCATTGATCTATACAAGTGGTAGTACGCTGCGATCGAGTGTTGAACAGATTGCGAAGCAGAGAAGTTCGCATATATTTGTTGCATCTGATCGTCCGTTTGCAGCAAATAACGCACACGTGGTCGCTGCATTTGCCACACTTTCTCCAATTCACGAAAAACAAATTACATTTTTACAAAAAGACATCGATGTCAGTTTAGCTGACAATCAAGCGCTCCTCTATTGGGATTTTGAACAAAATACCTATCAGGTAGGTTTTTCGCCATAGTGTTGACGTAGTAGTTTGTTCGTGATAGCCTAGGCTATCGTTCTTTGTAATCCCATTAACCAGTTGAGCGAGGTTCTACGTGTATCGGCATACCGATATCAACTTGCAGCACCTCTTGCTCCTGCTTGATGTGTTGCGATTCATGAGGTACTCCGAAAAGGGGTATGCTCTTGACGATCAAACTAACCCCCGTCGGTTCACGCGTGAGCAAGTGCAGCGGGCATTGCGTATCGTGGTGCGAAATGGTGATTATCCCGAATATCTGCAAAGTGTTTGGGGGTGGGTGTATAACGAAGAAATTGTTGAGCGATTGCACGCGAGAGTTTTGCGGCTCAACGCTGACCCAGCGAACCACGCTCTTGAGGAGCCGATCTATTCGTGGATTCGCATCGCCACCTTTGGATTTTCACGTCTAGGACATGCTCGACCGGCGCAGCTTATGTGGGCGCAACAGCTTATTCGGGAGATCGCCGAGGCGATCATTGACGGTCGACTCATCGCACAGATGTTGCAAGATCCAATGGGGAAGTAACCAACACAACACAACCAGAATTCCGCTCACTGCGTGCATAGCGGGTTTTTGTTTGGTATACTTTGTGCAAGACTATTGTGTGACAACATTATGATTGATCAACAACAAATTACCAAATGGGTAAGTGAGGGAACTATTACCCAAGCACAGGCAGACAAAATGCTGCTGGATGTGGCGCAGCAAAAAAAGGAACGGACATCAGGTAAGCTAGTGGTTACTATTTCAACTATCGGTGCTGTTCTTTTGGGAATTGGCGCTATTTTGTTTGTGTCCTCCAATTGGGATCAGATGTCCTCGTTGCTCAAATCCGTGATTCTGCTTGCAAGTACGTTTTTGGCATACGGTATTGGGTTTCACTTCCAATATGGCAAGAAAAATTATCCTAAGGTTGGAGCAGCCCTCCTATTTTTGGGTGCCATGTTATTTGGCGCGTCAGTATTTTTGATCGCCCAGATTTATCATGTAAATGCAAATGCACACGTACTTCTTTTGATTTGGCTCATTGGTGTGTTGCCATTTGTGTATGCATTTTCATCTACACCGGTTGCCGCACTTTCGGCAGTATTGTTCTTTTTGTGGCTTGGATTTTTCGTATTCAGAGGGACGCGTTTATTTGATGCGTTTGCAGACATCCGTTTTCTACCGGCAATGTATCTGATTTGTGGTGTGATGGTTTTTGGCATTGGTGCCATGCATTACTTTGCTGATGGATTGAAAAAAGTCGCACGAATTTTTAGAATTGGTGCGCTTAAGGTATTGATGGTTTCACTATTCTTGCTTACATTCGAAGAATTTTCAGGAGTAGTGATGAGGCGGTATAATGGTGAGTTGGATTTACTCTCACTCGTGTCAGGTCAGTTTAAGTTTATGATGGTGATTTTTTCCTTGGTTGCTATTTTTACATTGCTCATCAATTGGTTCTTTAATCCAAGTAAATCCAAAACGTCAGCATTTGAAAGTTGGTTTGGATTTGGCATGGTTGGGTTGACGCTCTTTTTCTTCTTTTTCCCCCCAGCGTCATCCGTGTATATCATCCTATTTAATCTTCTTATGGTGGCGGTGATCGGAACATTCTTATGGATTGGTCACAAACGAGAGGATATGAAATTGGTCAACATGGGCATGTTTTGGACAGCGGTATTTATCTTCGCTCGGTACTTTGATTTCTTTTGGGATTTGTTATCACGATCAGTATTCTTTATGGTTGGTGGATTGATTCTTGTGCTAGGAGGTATTGCCCTTGAGAAAAAACGACGAGAGATTAAGCAGGAGTTTGGCACGCATCAAGTACAATCATAATAGTATGCAAAAGAAAACCATTTTTATCGGTATTGCACTGTTTTGGGTAGCGGTATTTGCCGTGTTTATTGGGATGAAAGAGTACACATTACAGACCGGTCAACAGGTGTTGCTGAAAACTGTTCCGGTTGATCCACGCGATTTTTTCCGTGGTGATTATGTGATCTTACGCTATGAGATCACACAGATTGATACAGAAAAAGTAATAAGTTATGTGACAGGCCCAAGTCTTGGGTCAGAAGTGTACATTAAACTGGAAAAAGTAGGGGAATATGCAGAGCCAGTTTTGGTTTCGCCTTTGCCGCCTAAAGAGGAGTTATTCATCAAAGGAAAAATCACCGGTGTGCGTAATGATCGTTTAACTGTTGAGTATGGTATTGAAAGTTATTTTGTTCCTGAGGGAGCCGGGAAGGTGATTGAACGAGAACGAGCTGAGGAGGTTGATGTGCGAGTGGCTATTGATGAGAAGGGGAATGCCGGAATTGTTGATTTGTTGATACGGGGCGAGGTGGTGGAGTTTGGAGAGTAATACTGTTTTAAGATAAAAGAAATACCACTGGTTGCTTTTGCCCGTTAGGGTCGCGAAGCGATTGCAACCAGTGGTATTTCTTTTGTGATGGAGATGGTGGATTGAACAAACGCTCACCTACGGTTCGCTAGGATTCAATTCCTACACAGTCTCCAGAAACAAAAAACACCACCTTGCGGCGGTATTTTTTATTTCTGTGGAGATGGTGGGAATTGAACCCACGTCTGGAAGACTGCAACATCCCGATCTACGTATGTAGACTGTTTGTAATGTCGCGTCCATGGCCACAAACAGCCAAAGTCCATGAACACCAATCCCGGAATTTCAGCCAACATGCTGGGAAGACACACTGACCTACACTTCTTATGACACCGCTGATGGCCTAGAAGTATCAGCCGGCGATGGGTTGCGTGCTCTTAAGCAACAACCGGTGCGAATGATGGTGTGCTAAATGCTTGCGCAATAGCTCCTTTCACTCGGCTGTATACGTTTGCACGTATAGGATTGAGCACGTTTTACGAGTACACTCAACTCGATACGCAAGAATGAAACAGGAATACTCCCATCGATACCGGTCATCCCCGTTTAAGGTCTCGGCGCACATCGCGATCAATGTCACGTTTTTTGAGTACCTCGCGCTTATCATGTTTTTTCTTTCCACGCGCTAGGCCGATCTCAATTTTAATTACGCCGCGACTAGTATAGGCAGAAAGCGGGACAATTGTCAATCCATCGCGACTTTTTTTTCCAATCAACATTGCGATTTCACTCTTTTTAAGTAGTAGCTTTCGTGGACGTGTTGGATCATACGGCGCATACTGATCTGATTTACTGTACCGACTAATGTGCGCATTAGTCAGATAGGGGATATCACCCTTAAACGTGACATACGATTCAACCAACTTCATCTGCCCCTCTCGCGTGGCTTTGGCCTCAGCTCCAGACAACATAACACCAGCCTCAAGAGTATCAAGGATTTCATAGTCAAATCGGGCTCGTTTGTTTTTAGCTAGGGTTGGCATAGGTTTGTGTAGCTCCACTATATACGGTACAATGTCACTAGTCCAGTATGAAAGAACAATCCATTACGATCAGTACAAAGACGATTGTTAAGATCGTATTCACACTACTGTTTTTGTGGTTCTTGGTCATGATCCGAGATATCATTCTTTTGGTATTTGTCTCACTTATTTTTGCCTCACTTATTGATCCATTGGCCGATTGGTGTGAACGTCGCAAAATCCCTCGGGCGATCTCCGTACTAGCGACCTATGTCATTTTTATTGGGTTATTTGTGTTGGTTGGGATTTTGTTGGTGCCACCAGTAGTTACAGAATCAAAAGCACTTGCCGAAGGACTCAGTTCACAGTGGGATCGAGTAGCATCAAGTGTTGAAGCGCTCAAGCAATTTTCACAACAATATGGTATCTCAAATGAGATTCAGTCCAGTATCAGCTCACTCTCATCAGGATTGCAAGGAACCTTCACGAATGTTTTCTCAACCATCACTGGATTTTTCGGCAATGTATTTTCATTCTTGTTAGTGCTGGTATTGACGTTTTACATGGTAGTGCAAGAAAGTGCACTTAAGCGTGCCATGCGCCAAGTGGTTCCTGATCAATACCAACCATACGTCACACGTATTTTGTCGAAGATCAAAACCATGCTCGGGCATTGGTTGCGTGGACAACTCATGCTCAGTTTGATTATTGGTGTGTTAGCGTACGTTGGTCTGACTATTATTGGCGTGCAGTATGCATTGGTGTTAGCACTTATCGCCGGGCTATTCGAAATCATCCCTTATGTTGGCCCGGTGCTCGCGGCTATCCCGGCAATCTTTTTTGCGTTCACTGATTCTCCAATTCGCGCACTTATCGTGCTGATCTTCTATTGGATCATGCAAGTCATTGAAAACAACTTGCTGGTACCAAAGGTCATGCAAAAAGCAGTTGGACTTAATCCATTGGTCAGTATTATTTCGATTTTAATTGGTGCAAAGCTGGCAGGTGTTTTGGGGGCACTTTTGGCAATTCCGATTGCAACAGCGCTTACGGTCTTTCTTAAAGAAGTATTTTCAAGTAAACACGAATAAGTATGTTTGGAAGTTCTCATCGTCGTTCTCGTCCCATGTTTTTGTGGATCGCATTAGTGACCACTACAATTTTGTTGGTGCTTGTTGTATATGTACAGGTGAACAATCCAGTGGAGGATGAGAATCGTACCGTAACGTCGATTGAATTTGCGCCAAACAATCTGGAACAAGAATATGCACAAGATGTGCGCACACGTGTGCAAACGTATGTCGAAGCGCTCCAAACACTCGAAGCTGAAGACCAAGATGCTCAGTGGCTTGCACTTGCGCAAGAGTTGCATAACGCATTATTGCAGACACTGGTTCCCGAGCGTATGCAAAGCATTCATTTAAGTTTGGTGCTTGAACTTTCCCAAACCATTAACCAGTTAGAAAACGGAAACATCGACATGCGCGGATCACATATGGAGGAGCTTGATTTGGTGGTCTCATCACTTTCTTATGAGTAGTGCACTTCGCATCTCAAGTATCTTAGCAGGAGTCAGTGCACTCCTGTTGATCTTTATTCGGGTGATTCCTAGTTGGGGAGTAATACTTCTTATCTTGAGTGTTTTGATTCATGGTATTGGATTGACGTACCATACTCGTCAGGCGGGGAAAAGTCCGGTGCGTATTTTTTTACTCTTGCATAGTGCATGGTTATTGTTTGGTGCTGGAGGAGTGATATTTTTGGTCGAGCATGTGTTGGCGCATATTGTAATTGTGATGTTCTCTAGTATTGTGTTGTTGATCTATGATTATCATGGATTGCGGTTTTTGATGGTGCCGGCGCAGCGTTCGCGCGAAGTGTTGTTGCGAACGACCCGGATGGTGCAAGTCTATGCACTGTATCTCGCAGGTGCGTCATTGTTTGGTTTGGTGGTTTTTGCACAACTGAATGTGATTTGGGTGTTAGTGGGTATGGGAATCGAAGTATTGAGTTCAGTGTATGCTTACTTACGATTTGTAGAAAAACGCACTGCGCATCGTATTATCGCGTGCGCGATTCTTACCTTGGTTGTAATTGAAGTTGCGTGGGCAACCCTTCTGCTTCCATTTGGGTATGGTGTTGTTTCGCTTTTTCCTGCAATGACATTTGCATTAGCGCTACCGCTGCTCGAACAAGTTGCTGGAGAACCGCGTCGTGACAAAATACGCAAAATAGTATATGGTGTTGCCGGCGTACTTTTATTACTTATTCTTTTGTTAGTGCGCTGGCTATAACACAACTCTATGGACTCACAGGATTCACATTCCCCTCATTTGCCACCACGTGATATTGCTCGTGAAACGACTATGGTGCTTAATATGAAACGTATTATTCTTGCAGTATTTTTTATTGCCCTCGCACTTGGGCTTGGACTTATTGGCGGCTTGCTTTCTGGAAAACTATTTGATTTTGGTATCACCGTTGTTGAACGTTCTACCCCTATTTTTGTACCCCAAGATGCTACCACTACCATAAGTCGCATTGATCGCAAAGTGCTTGGAGGTGTCTTGCCAGTATATCCATCGTCACGCACCAAGACGAACGATACCTTGGCAAACTTTTACATCACGCAACGTGACCAGCTCGGCTATGCCATTGCGCTTACGCATGATGGATGGGTAGTAAGCACCCAGGATGTCATTGCAAATACACAAGCAGTTATTGGATTAGGTCAAGGAGTATTCGCTCCAGTCACTGCCATTGTCCGTGATCAGGCAAGTAACTTGGTGTTTGCTAAACTTGAAGATGTGTCTCTTCTTGCACTTGCATTTGCGCGTGTGGATGAGAACACCCGTAGTGAAGTGGTGGCTATTCCTACCACAAGTGGTCCACTTCGTGCTATCATTATAGATGCAGTACATCATTATGATTGTGCAAGTACTGATTGTTTGGTGCAAGACGCACAGGTGTATGATGAAGTTGGTCTTGCAAGTCCGGCATATCACGATGTTGCATTGGGCATGCCACTACTTACCAAAGATGCGCAAGTACTCGGCATTGTTACTGGTGTAGATGCTCAGGAGAATCATATTCAGTTTACTCCTGCATCATTTGTAACCCCGGTACTTGACGATTTATTTGCCACACAGCAAGTTCGTCGTGCTCAATTACCGTTTAGCTATATTTCTCTTGCAGGTTTAGCAAGTATTGACCCAACAGTTCCTGAACAGGGTGCCATGGTCATGCGCGTCTCTCAATCAACGTCAGCACCTGCTGCACTGCAAGTTGGTGATGTGATCACTGCAGTAAACGGTATTCCGTTAAGCTACGATCAAACACTAAGTAGTTTGTTGTTTTCGTACCCGGTTGGTACTACGGTACAATTACAAGTCATGCGCGATGATGGTGAGGCCATTGTCGATATGCCACTTTTGGCTCTTGAATAATTTTTACTATGGCAACTGAGCAATCCTATTTGCTGATTCTTCTCCAGCGTTCCAAATTTTTGTTTGGTGTAGGAATCGTAGTAGCAATTTTTGCTGTTGGCTTAAGTTTGTTGTTTCCACTTAAGTACAGCGCAACCGGAAGTGTGTTGATTATTCCGCGACAGGGGTTTGGTATTGATCCGTACACGGTAATTAAGTCTGCAGAACGTACCGGGGAGAACCTTGCCACAATTGTACAAACCAGTGTGTTCTTATCAGAAGTAATGGCAATCGAACCTCAAGTCGTAACTAGTGATTTTCCAGAAACTGAGCGGCAACGTCGTCGATTTTGGAAACGGATGATCGATCCACAGATTCATGCCGGGACTGGAGTACTGAGTATTACCGCCTATCATGAGGATCCACAACAGGCACAATTGACTGCACAGGCAGTTATTACCACCTTGATTACCAATGGAGAAAATTATGTTAATCCGCAAACCGGGTTTAAAGTAGTGGATTCCCCAGTAACCTCTCGATTTCCAGTAAAACCAAATCTGATCGTCAATGCGATTGTTGGATTTCTTTTTGGGCTAATTTTAGCCTCTTTGCGCGTATTATTTGCCAAAGAATCTCGTACACGTGGTAAGAAAAATGACCATGTGATGTTTGGTGTGCATTCCTAAATAACCCCTAAATTAGGTCGTTTTTTGTAAAATAGCTTAAATTTAGCTATTTTTTAAATTTTGTGAATAAATACATTTACTTGACAAAATCTTGTCACTATGGTAACGTCATCTGTTACTATAGTGAACTGGATCTGTCGCGATCCCTGAGGAGGAACTAAGTTTACTCAGTCTTCCTCAAGGCGCGTGACGATTTATCGGTACGTAGGCGGTCTCGTGGACCGCTCAGACGACATGAGGTCGTTGGCTAGGCACACAGTACTATGGGAGGATCATCCCGATTGTGCCGCCGGGGTTTTTCCCAACACTAAGGGATGGCTCCCGTAGTTTCTATTCGCATTTCCAGAAGCCTGCAAAACAGGTGAGCCTCGAGGAGGGGGCAATAACATGCGAAACAACCAGCCCTTTTCCAAGATTTTCGTCGCCGCGCTCATCGCGCTGGCGTCCCCGGCGGCCATGGCCGATGTCGGATCTCCATGCATGACCGACCCGCAGTGCGCGGCGGCCGCGCCGGTGAACGGCGCGACCAAGTGCAACACCGTTACTTCCAAGTGCGAGGTGCCGGGTGGCGGTCCGGCCGGACGTCCGGGCGGTGGGGCGATCGCGCCCGCCGGTGGCGGTGCGTGCGTGCCCAAGTGCTGCGCTCCGGACTTCGATCCGACGGCGTGCGCGCGGAACATGCAGTCGATCGCCGACGCGCAGACCGCCGAGTCCACGCGTACCGCCAAGCTCGACTGGTTCCGGCAGAACGTCGTCTCCCGCTGGGAGGGCGACGAGGTGCAGAACCGTGAGATCCGTAAGGCTGTGGCGGCCGTCACCTTCGGGGGCGCCGCGGCGAGCAAGGACGACCTTCCGAAGTTCAGCGTGGATCAGCTCGTGACGCTGGCCGAGACGCTCGAGGACGTGGTTCTGTTCGACGGGAGCTTCCGCTACTGGCCGCAGGCCAAGCGCGACGCCCACCAGGCGCTGACCCAGGAGCGCGCGCTCGCGGGTCGGACCGGCGCCAGTGAGGACGACAAGATCGGTTACCTCGAGGCGGCCGCTGAGCGGCTCGGCTGGGGGAAGTACCGCCAGGCCGACACGCGTCGTGCGCGTCGTGCGCGTCGGGCGGGTCGTCGTACCAGTCGGAGTTCGCGTGCGGGCGCCTGTTCGGACGCGGCGCCGTGTGCCGCCCCGGATCAGACCTGCGTGCGTGGCAAGTGCGTGTCGCTCAAGGAGTGCACGTCCGACGCCCAGTGCGGCTCCAACGAGACGTGCGAGGCGATCGCGGGCACGGGCCGGTGCGTGAAGGCGGACGAGTGCACCCAGAACGAGGACTGCGTCGGGCTTTCCTACTGCAAGGCGGGGACGCCCAACCGGTGCGTGCGCGGTTGCTACAAGGACGAGCAGTGCGGCAGCGGCAAGACGTGCGACACCAGCACCCACCAGTGCAAGGCGGACACGTCCAGCTACTCGCCGCGTCGGTCTCGGCCGGCTCGTCGGGCTCGCCCGTCGCTCCGTTCGCGGTGGCGACAAGCGGCTCCAGCGGCTCTCGCGCACGGGTCACGGCTACTACGCCGGCGGCCACCGTTGCCGATCTTCGGTCGCTGAGCCGGCTGAGCCGTAGCTGGCGCACACATCACAACACAACAACCCGAGACGGGCCCATATTTTGTACCGCTAACCGCGGAATCATACAAGGTGTGGGCTCTCTTGAATTTTGTTTAATTTTAGGTAAGTTAAAGGTTTTTTTAGTATAATTTGTTCTCTTGACAAGATTAAGCGATTGTGGTAAGGTGAACTGTTCAAAATAGGCGGATTTTCTGAGTGAAATCACAAATACGTCTACTGAGCGCAATGAATGAGGTTCATGCTAGTGGACAGTATTCATTGCGCAATCAGTAGGATAACCTATTTGATTCGTGCTCATTCACAGGATTGATGCAGATGGAGCAGCGAGCGACATCAAGAGATCCTGTTGGCCTGCCCTCTGGGCGTGTGTATAACCGCGCCTTGCTAAGGGCGGTGATAGGAGAGTTCCATGCAGCAGCGGATCGCCGCGGCTCTCGCCGCTTTGATCGTTTCGTGTCTTTTCACCTCTGTGGCGTCTGCCCAGGCGTCCCGCAACCCGTTTACGGGCTGGGATATGCCCGAGGACGGCTCGTACGTGGGCAAGTTCGGCCGGTACGGCATCCAGCGTCTTGGCTTGACGCCGGGTGGGCCGCCGGCTGCCGCCGCCGTCAAGCTCCTCGATCGCATGACGCGTGAGGTGCACCACAGCCCCAACCAGTGTCTGCGCTTTCGTGCCCAGGGGTTCACCGACTCCATCGGCGAGCACCGGGGGAACCTGGACCGGCAGCGTGACCTGGCCAACGGCCGGTGCGCCAAGATCCGGGACACGCTACCGGTGTACGCGCAGCGCAAGAGCCTGAGTTGGCCGGCGCAGGCCATGACCTGCATTCAGGGGCGCACCAACGCCCCGCGTGGTCAGCGGTACGTCGTGGTCAGCTACGACACCAGCGTGTGCGTGCAGCACAAGCGGGATTGGGAGCAGGCGCAGTTGGATCGGCACCAGAACGATCGTCTTCACGCGTTGGATCATCAGCGTACCGGCCGGGTGAGCGTGCTCGAGCGACGTCTCGACGGCGTGGACCTGGACGGCGATGGGGTGATCGACCCCGCCGACGGTGACACCGACGGTGTCGTTCCTCGTCTGGACCGGATCGAAGGTCGGCTCGACGATCACGACATGCGTTTGGACGAGTTTTCCAAGCGCTTCGCGTTGCGGTTCGTTCTGCGCCTGAGCGCTGACCTGCGGGGTTTTGCGGGTGATGACGTGATGGGCGAGGAGGACCTGCTCGGTGCCGGCACGTTGGACTTCGAGCTGCGGTTCGCCAACCTGTTCAACGGCGTGTTCGACGCGTTCGTGCTCACGCGCTTCGGCGTGGGGGGCGAGCCCGACCTGGAGAACACCCCGAGCATCGACCGGGACTCCAACGTCGCGTCGCGGTTCGCGTTGGGCTTTGGCATCGATTTCAAGCTCTGGCTCGAGCAGTTGCGTTTTCGCGGCATGTTCGAGTGGATGAGCCTGAACTCGCGCGTGAGCAGCTTCGACGCCTACGATCGGCACGACCTGGACCTGTTGTTCGGCCTGACCTACGACCTGGGTGAGGTCACGGACGCAGTTCGGCCGCATTTCGCGCTCGTGTGCGGTCCGTCTTGGCGGGCCAATGTACAGGGTGACGAGTCGCGGGGCTGGGCCTGCGCGCTCGGCGGCGGCGCCGCATTCTGATCGTCGCGTAAGCGGCCAGCATCAAACCACAACACACAACTTCTTAGCCCACGAGGATGAACTTCTCCGTGGGCTTTGAAATTTATTTAAATTTAGTCAAAATTTTGCTTTTGTTGTGTTGGGTATACAAGATCATACTTTTACCTAAATTAAGGGGTTGACAGAAAGCAATGATTATGCTATTATCCAACGTCACAGTAGTACCAGTTTACAACCAAATTGAAGGGGGTTTGGTCTCATTTTTTTTGCGTCAAGCATGTATTGTGACCGTTCGGTTCGGTACACTATTGTGCCCTCCTTCAATAATGCACCTTGAGCCGAACGATCAAAGTACATGCTTCTTTTTTCGACAGTCGCGTACAGCAATCCAATAGGGATAATTGTATGCGACGGTTGAAATGAGCATTATGATCATTACAACTGAACCAATCGACAGTTTAAAGAATTGTGGAGATAGTGTCGGCAAGGCGTCGACATGAATATCCACAGCAGCATGGTATGGAGAAACGACCATGAAGCAGCTCACGCGTTTTGCGTTCGTCCTGCTGGCGCTTGCGCTGGCAGGTGGTTGTAACCCGAGTGACGTTCCGGCCGACGAGGTGGCCGACGTCCAGATGACCGACACCGAGAAGCCGGATGCGGACACGGGGAGCGATCCCGACGTGGACGAGCCGGATACGGACGAGCCGGATGCGGACACGCCCGACACCGACGAGCCGGACGTCTGCACTCCCGATTGCTACGGCAAGGAGTGCGGGGCCGATGGGTGCGGTGGCGAGTGCGGGCCGGTGTGCCCGGGTGGTGCCGCCTGTGAGGGCGGGTCGTGCGCTGAGCCGGTCGATCCCTGTGATGGGATGGACTGCAATGATGGCAACTTCTGCACGGACGACGCCTGCGTGGCGGGCGTGTGCGAGTACACACCCAATACCAAGCCGTGCGACGACGAGAACCCGTGCACCGAGAACGACACCTGTGGCGCCAACGCGTGCCAGGGGAGTGTGACCGTGTGCGACGATGGCGATGCCTGCACGTCGGACTCCTGCTCGGTGAGCGGCGGCGGGTGCCAGTTCGAGGCGCTCGTCTGCGACGACCAGAACTCGAACACCCAGGACTCCTGCAACCCCACCACGGGGTGCGTCCACACGCCCATCGACACGCCCTGCGTGCCCGAGAGCGTCGTGCAGACGTGCAACGGGCTGGAGTGTGGGGAGCATCTCAACAACTGCGGCACTTCGGTGCTGTGCGGCACGTGTGCCGCCGGGTCGGTCTGCGTGGCCGGCACGTGCGAGATTCCTCCGCCCGAGTGCACGAGTGACGAGGAGTGCATCACGGCCGGGGACCCCACGACCGTCGGCTTCTGCGCCGGCGGGAAGTGCCAGGTCGACCTGGCCGTGCAGCCGCAGTGCGAGGAGAACTCGGACTGCGGTGGGGAGCCGTGTGTGGAGAAGCAGTGCGTGTTGCCGGATCCCCCGGCGTGCTCGAGCAGTTCCGACTGCGACGACAGCAACACCTGCACGTCGGACACCTGTCAGATGGTGGACGGCGAGTGGGCGTGCACGTACACGCCGATCGCGTGCAGCGACGGCAAGTCCTGGACCAACGACAGCTGCCTGGCTTCGGTCGGGTGTCAGTACAGCCTCAAGCCCGGCATGTGCGAGTCCAACTCGCACTGCAACGCGGACCAGGAGTGCGAGCTGACCACGCACACGTGCGTGGCCAAGCCGCCGGTGTGCGTCCCCGATTGCGGGGGGAAGGAGTGCGGTGCCGACGGGTGCGGCGGAAACTGTGGGAATTGCTCCGGTGGCGCGGCTTGCTTCGGCGGCCAGTGCCAGTTCCTGGAGTGCGCGATCGACGCGAACTGCTCGGACAGCGATGGCATGGCGTGCAGCCTGCCGTACTGCTCGGGTGGCCAGTGCTTCGATGGCGGTCTCAAGGTCGTCACCTGTGCAGCGAATCACGTGTGCGTCGAGAAGCCGGCGCTTGCAGCCGGCTACGAGTGCGTGCACAAGGACTCGTGCGAGTTGGTGGGTTGCCCCTCGGGGTACACCTGCGAGCCGGATGGGAGCTGCCAGGCGCCGGCGCCGCCTTCGGGCGTCGTCACCTACACCGCCGACATCCAGGCCAACACCGACCTGTACGGGGCGACCTTGTATGGTTGGTGGTGCCTGGATGCTGAGCAGGTCGAGCCGTCGGCGGCGTCTGGTTGGACGTCGCTCGTCGGTTGCACGAACTGGTCCGGGAAGGACGACGAGGACTCCGGTGGTGACGCCGGGGACAAGTCGCTCTACACCTGGGGCAAGAACGAGTTGTTGGGCACCTCGCTCAGCGGCATGTTCGACGCCCCGGCCGGGGCCTGTATGGAGTTGTGGGTTTCCTACAAGACGGAGAACTTCGCTCCGAACTCCTACTACCCGTCCGAGACCAATGTGATCACCAGCCTGATCGTCACCCCCCAGGGTGGCGCCGCGCTGAGCTGCATCACGGTCACGAACGGGGACTCCGGCTACAACCTCTCCTGCTGCCCGTAAGGGTGCTGGGGCGGGGATCGTCCGTCTGATCTGACACACCTACTGTCGTACATGACATACAACAACACCGGGGGCCGGTGGGCAACGCGATGAACTTCGCTACGCCCTCCGGCCTTCAGTATTTTCTGCTGTATTTTGAGCGATTTTTATAGTATACTGGGGGTACTTCCCATACGAATGGGAATTATTTCAGTGTAGTAAAACAGACCATGGCACGGGTAATTAAAACAGATGTTTCCTACCATCAACTTGACGATGCATTTGATTTTTCAGATGTAGTTATTGTTGGTGGTGAACAACGGAAAACCGCCTTTTTATTCGGGCTTTCCGTACTGGCCGTTGCGGCGATTGTCACAATATTCTCCGGTTGGTTGCCCTTGGCAATTTTCTTAGCATTGGCAGCAATTGCTTTTTTTGCCTATCGACTCGATATTGGTCTGTATGTGTTGGCATTTTTTGCCCCATTCACCGGCTTGATTGTGAATTTTGGATCGTATGAATGGTCTCGACGGATTCCATATCTTTCATCGGTTGACGCACCATTTGTTGATTTTTTCGCGTTGGTGCTCTTAGCTGCTTTGGTTTTGCGTATTCTGGTGTTGCTTCCCCGTCGTGAGGTTTCACTGATGCGCAGCACGCCCTTGCTTTGGTTTTTTGTGGCGTTGGTACTCACGCATGTACTGTCATTATTTGGTGCCAATCAGGAGCTTTTCTTGATTGGTGTTAAGTTTATTTTGCGCCCAATCATCTTCATGTATGTCATGTTTGTGGTACTCCCAAATAGTATTATTAAAAACAGCAAGATGGTGTTGCGTGCCTTGCGCTCGTTTTTCGCTGCTGGCGTACTCAGTGCGCTTATGGGAGCTGTGTCGTTTATTTTTGTTGGTCCATTTGGTGGACTTTGGCACCGTGCCACTCCATTTGCCATTGGTAATTTTGCACCGCTTGGCTACAACCACAATCTCTTAGCGGAAGTGTTAGTGTTGATGGTTCCTATTGGGGTGTACTTTGTATATCATGAGCGAGCAAGCTGGAAAAAGAAATGGTATTTTTTGGCTACCGCAGTAATTGCATTGGTGGCGCTATTAACTTTTGCACGAACCGCTTGGATTGTACTGGCAGTTGAGCTTATGGGATTCATGTATTTGTATCGCGTACAGATCAAGCGATCAGTAGTTGGTAAACATGCCGGGAAAATTGCTGGGGTTATTTTGCTCATGCTTTTGCCAGCAGTGATCTATATGACGGCAATTTCATCAAGTCGCTTGGTTGCTGGCTCGACTAGTACTCGACTTGATCTGACCGAGATTTCTTGGGAATATTTTAAACGCAGTCCATGGATTGGCAATGGCCCAGGAAGCTTTATTCCGATCGTGGCTGATACTCGGATTTTTGCTATTGAGTACGGTGATCCACTTGATGCCCATGGCATGATTCAAAAAGTAATTGCAGAAAATGGAATGATCGGCTTACTTGCATGGGTGGTATTGTTGTTGGCTATTATGGCAACACTTATACGCTCTTATCGCACGATCACAAAACAGGATGATCGCCGATTGCTTGGTGCGCTCATCGTGATGGTCTTAGGTGCTATGGTGTATCAGTTATTAAATACGTCTTACTATAACGCAAAGATGTGGTTGCCTATTGGATTAGCAATTGCTACCGCACAAGTATTGGTATGTCAAAAAACAACATCAAAATCAAAGTAGTACACGTTATTCCCACGTTGCGTTTTGGTGGCGCTGAACGATTGTTGGCTGATATTGCAAAATATCATGACCGGTCGCGTTTTGCCATGGTAGTTATCACGGTTGTGGCGCTTGGTCCGTTTGAACACGTGATTCGCGATGCCGGGGTCAAGGTGATTCATATGCCTAATATGGGTGATTTCGGATTTCGTTTAACAATCAAGCTGTGGCGAGCATTTCGAAAAGCACGACCAGATATCGTGCATACACACTTATTTGGCGCAGATGTATGGGGGAAAATCGCTGCATTTTTTGCACGCGTGCCGGTAATTGTTTCGACCGAACATAACACCTGGTTTGATGAATCATCGTTTAAACATTTCCTCAAGCGCTGGGTAGCCAAAATTTCTGATCGGATCATCGTGATTTCTCGTGCAGTTGCGGAGTATGCAACCACAGTCGAAAAGGTGAATCCGAAAAAAATTGTCGTGATTCCAAATCGTATCGAGCTTTCCAGATTTGCGCAGATATCTCGTTTGTCATTGGTTGATGCACCACACGTCAAATTATTGAGCGTCGGGCGCCTTGAAGAGCAAAAAGGATTTGATGTGTTGCTCAGTGCACTCTCTGCAATCCGTGATCTCCCATGGACGCTTACTATTGTAGGAAATGGTTCGTTACTTTCGATTCTTGAAGATCGGATTCGATTGTTGGGGTTGGTCAACAAAGTACAGCTTTACGGAACCACCGATGAAATGCCAGAGTTGTACGCACAGCATGATGTGTTTGTTTTGGCTTCTCGCTGGGAAGGACTGGGACTGGTGATTATGGAAGCCATGAGCACTGGTATGCCAGTAATAGCCACTCGTGTCGGCGGGATTCCAGAACTGATTGAGCACGGCAGGACTGGGTATCTTGTATCATCTGAGGATTCAGAAGCACTGGCACAGATGGTGCAGTTTGTCATTGAGCGAAGATCAGATGCGCAAGTGGTTGGGCAAAATGCACGCACCCATGCTCATGAGCATTTTGCAATTGAAGATATGGTTCGTGCATATGAACAATTGTATTTTGATCTTTTACTACGATCATGAACATTCTCCAGATTCATAAACATTTTTTCCGTCGAGATGGTGCTAGTACCTATTTTTTAAATGTCAGCGAGTTGCTCAGCACTCATCAGCACACTGTGGTTCCATTTGCTATGCACCATAGGCAAAATGAATCAAGTGAGTATAGCCGCTATTTTGTTTCTCAAGTTGATTTTCGGCAAAGTGAAGGACCGATGCGCACGTTGCGCAAAGCAGGCCGATTTGTATATTCCACTGAAGCGCGACGCAAATTAGAATCATTAATCAGTGCTGTTGGTCCGTTTGATGTGGCGCATGTGCACAATATCTATCACCACCTTACCCCATCGATTTTGCCGGTACTTAAAAAACATCACATACCGGTAGTAATGAGTTTGCATGACTACAAACTCGTCTCTGCTGATTACAGTTTAACGGCAAAACGTTCAGTAGCGCATAAAGCACTTGGAGGGCTTGAGCGCATGCTTCATCAGCTTTTACGCTCGTATGATCAGGGGGTTGATTTATTTTTGGCGCCAAGTCAATTTATGATGGATTTTTGTATTAAGGCCGGGTGGCCCAAAGAGCGTTTTGTGCATTTACCATATACCGTAGACACCAATGCGTTTGTATTTTCGCAACATGACGATGGCTATGTTGCTTATGCTGGTCGGCTCTCCCATGAAAAAGGATTGGAGTTGCTTGTAGCGGTTGCAGCCCGATTGCCTCATGTGCAGTTTCGTATCGCGGGGAGAGGGCCACTCGAATCAAAACTTGAAGCGACTATTAAACACAAGTCACTCAATAATGTTGAGTTGCTTGGATTTTTGAAAAAAGACAAGTTGATTGAATTTATCTCGCGTGCCGGTGTGGTTGTTGTTCCGTCAACATGGTCAGAAAATTATCCATTTGCCGTACTCGAAGCACAGGCAATGGGAAAGGTTGTGGTCGCGTCGCGTGTTGGTGGGATTCCAGAGCAAATTGCCCATGGCAAAACTGGTTTTTTGGTTCAGCCAAATAATACCCATGCATGGATTGATATGCTTGATCAAGTTCAACAGCTACCATCAACCACAAAAGATGCAATAAGTTTGGCTGCTCGAGAATGGGTGGTTAGCCAGCATAATTTGGAGCTGCATTATGAACGATTGATGAAAGTGTATGAGTATGTTATCGCTTCGTGATACTAGAAAATCATATTTTACTCTGGTGCGTCGCGCCAGTATTCCGATCGCGTTGCTTCTCGGTATATTTTGGTATGTGCAGGGGTTTCACGCTGTGACCATTAAACAAACGTTTCCAAAACGTGCGAATTACTTTTTGTCTTGGACCGTAAGTGAGCAACAAGCGCGCGAGTTGGCACAATGGGATTTGCTCGTGCTTGACGCTGAAGTGCAAGAGCGCAATCCTGAATCACTGCAATTAATTCGAAAACTTAATCCAGACATTGTGATTTTGGCATACGTTACCAGTCAGGATCTTCGCCAAGATGCTGGGTCACTACGAACCATTAGCCCGTTGCGGTACCAGCGCTGGAGCGAGATTCCGCAGAAGTGGTATTTGAAAAATGCACAAGGGCAGAAGTTGTCTTGGTGGCCGGGAATGGATTTACTGAATATCTCTACAGCCGCGCCAATGCATAATGGTCAACGGTATTATCAATACTTGGCCACGCACGTGGTAAATGAGATTTTAAGCACTGCGCATTGGGATGGGGTATTTTATGATAACTCATGGGAGCGGATTGCTGATTTTGCCGGCAGCGATATTAATATTGACGGGTCTGGTGGCACGGACACAGTGACACGAATTAATAGCGCGTGGAAAGATGGGATGAATTTGTTGTATGAGCAAACCCGAACGTTAGCGAGTGGTCGTATTGTCCTTATTGGAAATGGTGATTCAGGGTTTACAACACTCAATGGCGTCATGTATGAAAATTTTCCTCGTTATGGGTGGCGGCAGACATTAAATCAGTATCGCACTTTTGAAGATGCTGGTGCTGAGCCAAACACCTCGATTGTCAACAGTAATACTAATAATCATGTTGATTCCACAGATTATCGCGCCATGCGATTTGGATTAGCGAGCGCTTTGATGGGAGATGGGTTTTATTCATTTGATGATGGAGATGCACACCATGAGAGTTTGTGGTGGTATGATGAGTATGAAGCATTCTTAGGAGAAGCAACTGGAGATCCGTATCGAGTGGATGCAAAACATAACTGGGTGTTTGATGAAGATGGAGTATGGCGGCGTGATTTTACGCATGGGACGGTGTTGGTCAATGCAACTAACAGTGCCAAGACGGTGGTTCTCGATGGTGAGTTTGAGCATATCCACGGTACGCAAGACACCAAAGCAAATTCCGGCCGGATTGTGAGTGCAGTATCAATTCCTGCACAAGATGGACGGATTTTATTGCGACGTATCGAGAGATTTTATGGCACCAGCTTTGATAATGGAGCATTTGCCCGGGTGTTTGACGAATATGGGAAAACACAGCGCAATGGATTTTTTGCATATGAGCCAGAAGAGGGTGGAGGTAATCAGGTATTATTCGATGATTTAGAAGGAGATGGCACGATTGAAAAAATCGTCTCGGATGAAACCTATGTGTATGTATATGAGCAAAGCGGCTCATTACGCGTGAAATTTCCAGCTTATGCACCAACATATCGTGGTGGAATTACCATTGCTACCGGCAATGTGACCGGCGGCAAGGCAAAAGAGATTGTGACCGGAACACGAAATGGCGGCGGTCCACATATCCGTGTCTTTGCTGGTGATGGGCGATTGCTCAATGGTGGTTTTTTTGCATTTCATCCCAAGTTTCGTGGGGGTGTAAATGTCGCGGTTGGGGATACAAATGGTAATGGGTTTACTGAGATTATTGCTGGAGCAGGAGTTGGCGGTGGAGCACACGTGCAAGTATTTTCAGGTGATGGGCGACTGTTATCGCCTGGGTTTTTTCCATTTAAGCAGACCAATGGTGGAATTCGTGTGGCTGCAGCAGATGTTGACGGTGATGGTGATGTAGAGATTGTGACTGGACCGGGTCCTGGGAGCCCACCGCTGGTACAGGTATTTGATCATGAAGGGAATCAAGTAGGAGAATCGTTTCATGCATTTTCAAAACACGATCGTGGTGGGATTATGGTAGGAGCAGCTGATTTTGATGGCGATGGTATTGATGAGATTATGGCCATGACTGATAACGTCCTGACGATTAGTGTGTTAGGACTGGAGTGATGGTATACTAGCAATACTATGAGTAATGGTGATTCAATTTCAAACATTGCAAAACGAGTTGCAAAAACTGCGCATGCTTTTGTGCGATTTTTGCATCGTCGTGATGCAATTGCAAAGCGTCGGAAACAATTAGTGGATTCCATTGTGGTGCAGGAGAATACAAAACAGGCACAGCAAGTTCGAAAAGATATTACATCAGAATTTTTTTCCAAATAGAATTATATGGTAAAAATGAAAATCAACTTGATGGATGATTCATCAAAAAAGAAGAAAGATGGAAAAGCGAAGAAGGCCATGAAGGCTGCTTCTGAGCATTTGCGCGGATTTGAAAAAGATCAATACGATGATCTTGATGATCCATGGAAAGGTGCACGGGAGGTGGAAGAAGCACGTCGCAAAGCAGAAGCTGAAGCGCCGCCCAAACCACCGGATCAAATCGATCGTATTAAAGATGCGTTTGGGTTTGGGGATCGATGGCAAAAGCTTGCTGATTACTATGCGTATCAAGATGGTGAATTGACTGAGGAAAAAGCAGCAGAGCAAGCAGCAGTTCAGGTTGAGCGTGAAATTGACGATGCGGCACAGCAACACCATGTCCAGGATACTGAAGCAAATACGAATGTGACCCAAGTGGCTGCTCATGCGCTTGATATGCCAGGTGCTGAACCGCGATTGGCTGATGAACATACTGGAGATGTTGCAGCACTGCAAGAAGAAACCGATGCATCATTTGCAAAATGGAATGATGATCGGCACAGTCGATTAGTAGATGCTGAGGGTAAGCGAGTGGTGAAGACTATGCAGCAGCGTGAAGAATTGGCCCAAGAAGAGGCACAGGATTGGGCACGAGAAAAAGAGAATATTGTAGAGCTTGAGCCTACAGCATTTGAGCGACAGGCGATTGTTGATGTGCTAGCTTCGATTAATCAGAATTTGGGGCAGCTTGGATTTGAGGAAAATCAGCTCACTGTTGATAGAATTCATATTGTATCTGATGAGGAGTTTGAGGCAAAAGTTGGTGCCCACGGTGGGGAGTATCATAAAGGACATCTATACATTCGTCGTCAAGATGATCCACTTGAGTTTCTTCGCGATTTATCTCATGAGATGGCGCATATGTCCGGGTTTACACGGATGGTAGTGACGAAAAAAGAAGGTGAGCAGGATATAACAATTGAACAGCGTATTGGAACACGGATGCACAATCCCTCAACTGGAAAGTTGTTTTTTGAAGGGCTTACTGAAGCTACTACTGAGATGTTTGCTATGGAAGTTCGTGCACGTTTGCGCGATTCGCAGTCTATGGAGTCGGTCGAACATGGAGAATTAACACGATATGAACGGTACAAGCCGCAGGTGATAGTGTTAAATCATATTATTGATAGACTTGCAGCTCATGAAGGAGTTGATCGTTGGGATATTTTTGATGATTTACAACGCGATCATGTGAGTGGTAAAGCAGGGTTCTTAAAGCGACTCAATAAGATGATGCCAAAAGATAAGGAGGCTGGCAGGTCGGGGATTGTTGAAGTTTTGGCTGGAATGGGAACGAGTCGAGAGGAAGCAGTTCGTGTTGCAAAAGAATTACAACTTGATAAAGCATTGCAGATATTGGGAGTAGAGACGCAGCCAACTAATGAATCGGCACCAGACTCACCTCCTAAGTCCATCGAGTCAGCTCCTACTGAGTCCGAGCCAGTAGGATCAGACCAAGAGATGGGGATTGGTGCCAAGACCGAAGTGGTTAACATGGCCCAAATACTTGATGAGCATGGGCAACAAGAAGTGGTTGAATCAGCCGTAGCTCCACAAGAAGATAGCCCCACTCCTTTAGTGTCAGATCGTGAGTCAGAAGTAGCACCTTCTGTTTTGGAGCAACATCTTGAGAAACTTGAAGCAATGCTCCTTGAAAAGAATGACATGGCAGCTGCACTTCAAATGGTGATTGATGTAAACAACGATATGGAGTTTACTCCAGATGATGTTGATGTCGTTCGACAACGTGTTGGCGAAGGTTTGGGGCATTTGAGTTTAAGGCCGGATGCCATGCGTCAATTAGCAGAGCGATTTGATTGGCCTGATCAAGAAGATGCAAAAGGTCACGAGCAGATTCTTAAGAAGGTATATGATTTGTTACGACAGCGTAGAGATCGGGAGGCGCTGACTGTTTTGCAAGACCCGACGTATTTTGATCATCATCCGGAATTTGATCCGTATGTTGCACCTCAAGAAGCACCGGCTAGTAACCGTGCGAGTCATGAGCCTCCAGATTTGATTAGAGGGGGATTTACAGAGCAAAAGACAAATGCAGGTCAAGAGCCGATTCCTCCACTGAAACCAAAAGTGCTCAAAAAGAAACTTGCTTCTTTACAAAAAAAAGGAAGGAAAAAGTCTCAAAAACCATCCACTGACTATGATATAGCAGCGTAATTGGCTGCAGGCCACATAATACATAAAAAGGAGAAGGCGCCGCGGTTTTTTGCGGCGCCTTTGATGTTAGGTGTCTCTCATTTTTGCTTAAATAAGGTATTTTTTCGGGTTATTCACTTGACAAAACGTTTTAGATATGCTATAGTTTGCAGTTAAAATTAAGCAGTTTTAGCTGCTTTTTTAAGGCGAAATATGACAGAAAACACTACACGAAAATTGAAGATTGCCATGATCGGTGCAAAAGGTGTGCCGGCGATTTTTGGTGGTGTTGAACGTTCTGTTGATGAATTGGGTGGTCGTTTAGCAAGTTATGGACATGCGGTGAGTATTTATTCTCGAGCATGGTACAGCACCACAACTAAGCCGACCTACAAAGGCATGAAGATTATTAAAACGCCAACCATTCATACCAAACATTTGGATGCTATTGTTCACACGTTTACTTCAACTATCCACGCACTCTTTCGCGGGTATGACATCATTCATTATCATGGTGTTGGTCCGTCGTTACTTGCATGGATTCCACGAGTATTTACTCCACAGGTAAAAGTCGTGATTAGTTTTCAGTCGATTGACCGAGAGCATGCCAAATGGAATTGGTTTGCTCGATTGGTATTGCGTATTGGTGAATGGGCAGCAAGCCATTTTGGTCACGTGGTGTTGGCCAGCTCATTTATGATCGGGCAGTATATTAAAGATACCTACGGTGTGCGGAGTGAGTATTTGCCAAATGGTGCCACTATCCCAGAGGCTGTGAACGTTGAGTTTGATGCCGAAATCGTGCGCGATTTTAGTTTGCAACCAAAACAATATATCGCTGTGGTGACTCGTTTGGTTGCGCATAAAGGTGTTCATGAGATTATTGCGGCATATTTGCGTGCCAAAAAAAGCCATCCCGAAGTAATGACAAATAAGCAATTGGCAATTGTAGGTGATGGTGCGTTTACCGATGAATACTTGCAATCCCTTAAGGCGATTGCAGCACATGATGATTCTATCGTCTTTACCGGATTTCAATCTGGTGCAACGTTGCACGCACTCATGCGTCAAGCGCAGTTTGCCGTACATGCCTCATATGCAGAGGGGTTGCCCATGAGTGTACTTGAAATTATGGCACAAGGGGTTCCCGTATTGGTATCAGACATCGCGCCTCATCTTGAGGCAGTTAAAGACGAGCGATTTATCTTTCCGGTTGGTAATGTTGATGCGCTTGAACATGCTATGATCCGCTTGGCACTTGATCCTGATTTTGTGGAAAAGCAAGGAGAGCATGTGCAAGCATTTATTGCTCAACGATATAATTGGGACACTATTGCTCAAAAGCTCTCCGGCATTTACGAAGAATTGCAAGTTGTAGAGCCCTACGGAGCTGGAAGTACTTCTGTAGTGTAATCTTGCGCAAAGGTGTCACTGGTAAGTGAGCTTAAAATCGATCCTAATGAAACGCTGACACTTGTTTGGGTAGCAGAGTCTATTCCAACAAGTGTCGCGTTTTGTATTAGTGCAACATTTGCGTTGACTTGCTCAGGAGATGGAGTGAGTGCAACTTCAAGAAAGAGCCCTTCAGTTTTGCCACCAGGGATAGATCCAAGGTTCCAGACACGCGAACGTGAGGATGGCGCTGATACAGATCCGCTACTCACACTCTGTTTGTTGGTGAATTGGACATGGGGTGCAGTGGTAAGTTCAATAATCGAGTTATCAATAGTGCCATATTGCGCACTTGCATTCACAAAAATCCAATATTTGGTTTGTTGGCCAACGATTGGTGGGAGCGGCCCGCGCCCCAGTTGGTCGCCATACGGAGAAAAATATCGAGCATTGGCGCTAAGTCGTGGTTGCGCCGGGATCAGGAGGGTGAGTGGTTCACCAGAGTAATTCAATGCTTGGCTCAAATCATTTAGGGAAAAGCTAACTTGCGGTGTTATCGTGATACTTGGTGTGTCTTCGAGTTGATTTGCTTTGGTGTTGATAGTGACGAGTATTTGGGTTGATTCATTTGGCGCGAGCGCATTAAGTTCGGGGTGGGTTTGCTTGGTGAATGTTTTTGTAGAAAAAAATGGTGACTGGGGAATAGTGAGTATAATATCCTGGAGTGTCATCTCGTGTGGGTTCTCCAGGTTCAATGTGAAGGCGTGCTGTTTGCCTGGTGAGAAGATCGATTCAGTACTAGTTAGGGTAAGTTGAGGTTTTGGATTACGAACCTGGTAGGGTTGTTTGGCTTGGTGGATTGTAATCGTTTCTGTGTTTCCTGAATAGCGTGTTGAGATAACAAACTCACTTTCTTTCTCAACGTCATCACGTGGCGTAAGTGCAAGTTCTTGAATATGACATGGATCCCCAGGTTCTATCGGGAAATCAAGGGTAAAGGTACTTTGCGCATTTTCACCTTGGGAAGGAGAGGCGAAGTCTGGATGGTTGACTTGGATTGTGACTGGTGGGAGTGGCGCGACATCACTCATATTACAGATTATCAATTCTGTAGTAGCGAGCTGTTGTGTGTAAAATACGGTCTTTGGTGTAACACCATGCTGGTTAATTGACAGTCCAATAATTGATTCGTGCTCTTGTGGAACTAGGGTAAGTGCAGTGGTCTTTTGTTCACGCACAGAACGAGATTCTTGTTTATAAGAGATGAGCGCAATGAGCGTAGTGGTACTGTCAGTTGACAACAAGAGTTGGCCGGTAATAGTTGCTGTACCATTGGCTCCCGGGCTCAAATCAGGGAGTGTCAATGTATTGCTGGTTTTGTCATATTCGTCAGGGAACGATTCCGGAATGTATCCATTGGGCAGCAAAACCGTAAGTTGAACATCTCGAAGAAGTGCTTCACTGTTATTTTTGTATTGGACATCAAAGGCGAATGGTTCTCCACTAATGAATTCAGCAATTGGCGCTTTGGGTGTGACAGTGAGGTCGATTTTGCTGGTCACCGGAAAGCCGTAAAAGTAAAAAAAGACGCCAGTTCCTGTGATCACCACAATGGCAATAAGCAGGATAATGTCAAAGAAAAAAAGTTGCTTTGCGTGTTGGTACCAGTGAAGGTATCGATTATGAAAAATTTTCTTGAACATGACTATAGTATAGCATGTTACTCGTGGTTTTTGCGGACAGTTTTGCTACTTGGGCTGTAGAGTTTGTTTCTAATTTTCCACTTAGAAACATATTGGCCAATGCCTGCTGAGTCTAGTCTATTTTTGCGATGGGTTTTTTGCTGAGACCACTTAACAAGGGATTCAAAGTTAATTTTGTATCTGCCGGCAACAACAATGTAAGTGATCTCATTGCTTTTAATGGCACGCCGAATGGATTGTTGGGAAACACCAAAAAGTCGTGCTGCTTCTGACACTGATACTCGCACAATCTCTCCTTGTTGGTGACCTTGAGCCATAATTGTATAGGCTAGTATATACAATTTTAGTAAAACACACCAAGATTTTGTTGTCAATGTAGCGAAAGAATAGGTGATTTTCTTCTTGACTTTTTCAGTAAAAAAGTATACAATATTGTACTCAAAGTGATTTGAGAATCATGGCTAAATTATCGTCATATGCGCTATTTTGTATACACCAGTCTATACAAAATAGTGATGGACTAGGAGGCGTGTAAATTGTGACCTTTTCATGATATTGGTTTAGTTGAGCCAGTGCACTTTGAGAATTACTTCAGGATATCTCGGAGATATCCTGCGTAATTCGAAGAGTGTACTGGCGGAATCAAGCGAATTTTTATGAAAGTGGCATATGGTATACTACATCCTCAATTCTCACTCATAATTACCTAGTGTAACGTTTTTCTAACTCATCCGTCTTCATTAATAGAGCATTACAATGAAGAGCAAGCTCAAAGAAAATTACCTGTTGTACCGGATTCACTCGAGAAAGGATCCGCAAGCATACGCCCAGTTGTACGACCGCTATGTTACACCGATTTATCGATTTGTGTACTTTAAGGTGAGTAATGTTGAGGATGCAGAAGATATCACTGCTGATGCATTTCTCAAGGCATGGCACTATCTGACTGAGCATACTGACATTCGTAGTTTTCGAGCGGTGATCTATCGAATTGCACGCAATCTCGTGATCGATTTATATCGTAAGCGAGCGGTTCGAGAAAGTGATACACGTGTTGATCAGGTTGATGAACATGTGGCACAAACACTTCTTTCAGACAAAGGTGCCTTTCTTAAAGCGATTGAAACACAACAAGATCACGAGTTGGTGCTCAAGGCGATCAGTCGATTAAAAGAAGAGTATCGAGAAGTATTGCTCTTTCGATATGTTGACGGCCTAAGTGCTGGTGAGGTGGCTGACATATTAGGAACCAACAAATCACAGGTTCGTGTCACTGCTCATCGCGCGATGAAAGCATTGCGAAAATTATTGGAGATTCAATAATGTATGGATCGTAAAGATCTTAAAACACATTTACACACATTAGCTGACGTGCGTGGGAATATCACCCCACGGGCGGATTTTGTGCATCAAACTCGAAAAAATCTGTTGTCAAGCCTAGAGCATTCAACCTCACTTCCTAAGACCCGCTGGTTCTCATTTGCTCGGTTGTGGGAGGTGCTTGCTATTATTGTTCCAAATCACACGGTATATGCAGTGGTGCGTCCAGTGGTAATGGTAGTGTTGGTTTTTGGGTTGGCAACAGGGAGTTGGATTACTGGTGTATTTGCAACCAGTAATAGTACAGAAGGTGATGCAGGGTATTTTGTAAAATTAAGTATTGAAAAAACAACTGAGGTTGTGGTTGGACTTACTCAAGGAGAAGTTGCGAAGAAGAAACTCCAAGCCGAGCATGCCACCCGTCGTTTACAAGAGGTAAAACAAATTTTAGCAACTATTGATCAAGACGACACTACTGCAGCAACACGAGTGCAGAAGACTGTTGAGCGGTTTAAAGACAGTGCTGCACAAGTTCAAGAGGCGCTCGACACATTACAAGGAGAAGAGGTGATTGATTTGGCACAAGCAGTTGAAGAAGTTTCCGAGGATGTTGCAGAGATTTTGGATGAGACTCATGAAACATTGGTTGATAACACCATGATTCCCGAAGAGGTAACCTACATTGTTCGTGATGCAGTTGAGGCTGCAGCAGCAACTGAGACCAAAACCGTAGAAGTGTATGTAGAGTCATTGGCAGCAGGAGAGGATGTCGTGTCTGTTGAAGACGTTAAAGAGGTGATTGACAAACAGATTCAACGTATCGAATCTACAGTTGAAGGCGCGCAGCAAGATGTACAAGATGCTGTTGAATCACTTGAAAATATTCCTGGCGGATTAGAGGTGGGGCATGTTGAAGTGATTGATCCAGCGCAAGAAGAAGTTGTTTCCAAGTCTGACGAGGTTAAAAATGTCCTCAAAAGCGCAAAAGAGCTCTTAGAGGATGAAGCGTTTGATGAGGTTCTTGAAAAAGTAAATGGAGCGGCGCCACTCAGCAATGATGTGCAATCACGAGCGGTTGAAGTTGGTCAAGTGGCAGCCAAAGCAAGCACAGAGCAGGTATTTGTTCCGGGTGGCCTGCAAGTACAAGAGGAAAATGTAACGCACACTACTGGTAATCAGGATTCACAGGAGTAGTGATATAGATGTCGTCGTCATGCACGTTGTGACGATACATGTGTATCTCTATATAAATGATTGAGGGAGACACAATACTATGCGGCTGAAAGGTCGACCCAAAGGGGGTAGCATAGTCAAAAAAATTAACAAGAAAGGAAACTTATCTATGAGTAATGTATTAACAATGAGTAAGCGCGCAGTTACGTACGTAACCGTTGTTGCTACTATTCTCTGGGCAGTTGGCTTTTCTGCAATCGCAGGAAGTCTGACCGCAAATGCGGCTGAAGCTCTTGAGGACGGTAAGCTCTACAAGCGTGCTGATCTCACGACTGTCTACTATGTACAAGATGGTGGACGGTATGTGTTCCCAAACTCAGCTACTTTCCTGTCATGGTACGGTGACTTTGATTCACCATCAATTACAACTGTAAGTGCTGATAGCCTTGCTGCAGTACCTTTGGTTGATAATATTACCTTGCGACCAGGAACTTGGTTTGGAAAAATCACCTCAGACGAAAAGGTATATGCCATCACTCCTGGTGGTGTCCTTCGTTGGGTGAAGACTGGTGAAGACGGTGACGCTCTTTATGGCGAAAACTGGCTTTCTGGTCGATTGGTAGATATCCCAGACGGATTCTTCCCTAACTACACTATTGGTGAAGATCTCACCTCTGCTGACGGATTGCCTGATGGTTCATACGTCAAAGACGGTGATGACTACTACTACATGGAAGACGGCAAGAAGCGAATGGTTGACAGCGCAGCAATGGCTGGAAACGGCTTCATGAGCGTTCATGTATGGGAAGCAGATCTTGCTTCAGTAGAAGCAGGTGACGCATTGGGTGAGTTTGAACTCTCAGACACCGCACAAACCGGTGCTGAAGTTACTCCTCCAGTACCAACTTCAGGTGGAAACTTGAGCATCAGCGTAGCATCTGGTTCACCAGACGCTGATTCAGTGGTAACTGACAACACGTCAGGTTCAACCTTGGGTCAACGTATGGCACCAATGTTGCTTGCTGACTTCACTGCAAATGGTGGCGACGTAGAAGTTGACACTGTTGCTGGTGAGTTGACTGGTATTTCAAAGGACGGTGACGTTGATGAGGTATACCTCATGGACGGTGATACTATCCTTGCAAAGACCAACTCAATCTCCGAAGGAGTAATTGAGTGGACCGACAACTTTACCGTATCTGGCACTATGCCAGTATGGGTACGCCTTGACGTAAACAAGAGCGCAACCAACGGTGGTACTATTGGTGTAAAAATCACTGGTGCTACTTTGGAAGGTACCGGTTCTGTATCTGGTTCAGCAGCTGGTGCAAACATGACCGTGGCTCAAGTATCTGACTTGGGTTACCTTGAAATCGCAACCAGTTCTCCAACAAGTGCTACAACTGTAGACGCAAAAGTTGGTGAAGAAAAAGAACTTGGTAAATTCAAGTTCGACGCAGTTGACCAAGACATTCTTGTGAAGAGTGTAACATTCACTCAGATCGGAAGTGTTGATTCAAAAGACTTGAAGAACATTAGTCTTGAGGTAGCTGGTGAGCAGTTTGGTGCTACTCACGCAGATCTTGGTGACGATGAACTCATGTTCGACTTCACTGGTCATGCAGATGGTGGTTTGGCAATCACCTCAGGTCAGTCCAAGTTCTTGGACATCCGTGGTGAAATTGCTGCCGGAACTAACCGTACGTTCCAATTCAGCATCCAAAACGACGAAGATGTTCGCGTTTGGGAGAAAGAATATGGTGTATACGCACCGGTTGTGAGTGACAACACTACAGCATTTACTGTAGAAACCACTGCACAAACCACAATCAACACTGGTTCTTTGACCATTCAGGTAGCAGATGATTCACCAACTGACGACATTCCTGATGGTGCTTCAAACGTATTGCTTGGTAAGTGGGATTTGACCGCATCTGGCGAAGACGTGAAGTTGACCAGCTTGAGTGTTGGATTTGGTTCAGGAGACAGCAACAACGTGATCAAGAACGCAAAGATCTTGCTCGACGGTACTCAAGTGGGTACTACTGTTGCTAGTTCTACTGCTCACGCAACCATCGGTTCTACTATCGATGCAGACTTTACCTTCTCAAACAACTTTGTTGTAAAAGCAGGTGAGTCAAGTGTGCTTGAGGCATATGTTGATACCACTGGTAGTGGTATTGATTCAGGAAACACCTTGTTCGCACGTCTGGAAGCAGGTTCAAGTAATGCACAAGGTAAGACCTCATTGACCTCAATCAGTACATCACAAACCGCAGCGCATACCGTTACAGTTTCAAGTGGTACCCCTACCTTGGTAGAGAACACCACATTGGCTGACGGTGCAGAAACTACTAACCCAACCGCTGTTCTTAACGCGAAGTACGTAACAGTTAGCTCTTTCGTGATTAAGGCAGGTTCAGGTGAAGGAAGTAAGATCACCAACATTACCTTGAAGGCAGAAGTTGACGATACTGGTAATGACGGTCTTGCAGGTGGTTTCATCAACATGCGATTGCGTCACAACGGAGAAGATATTGCTCCAGCTAAAGGTACCCTCACCACTGGTGATACCGATACCTTTGACTACACCTTGACCAACGCAATTGAGTTGGCAAAGGGTGAGCAATACACCGTTGATATTGTTGCTGACATCAAGAGTACAACTTCTACCGACCTTGGTACGGTAAGTGACACTGATGGTGTTGTATATCCATCTTCAGTCACCTATCAAACCTTAGAGACCGGTCAAAGTGGTACAGCAAGCATGTCTGCAGGTCTTCAGAACCTCTTCATTGCGGTATCTGGAAGTCTTGAAGCAGCAATCTCTGCTGACACACCAAACGAGCACTACATGGCAATGGGAGCTGCTGATCAAGAGCTTGTCCGTTGGAAGTTTAGTGCTGGTAAGCCAGAAGATGTAAAGATTACTGAATTGACAGCAATCATCGCATCAGTTACTGGTTCTACTGCAGTTACCGGTGTTGTTGGTAACTTGCGTTTGATGGATGGTGATAGCCAAGTTGGTCAAGCTGTAGCATCTCTTGATACTACAAACGTAACCGCTGGTGCTAAAGCATCATCTACTGCATACGCTAAGTTCAGCAACTTGTCATTGATCATTCCACGTAATAGTAGTAAGACCTTGAAGTTGATGGCAGATATCACATCACAGCCAGACAGCCTCTCAAGTTCAACCTTCATTGCAACGTTGATCAACGACTACGACACAAGCGACACTGACAGTCTTGTCAGTCGTGGTGCAAACTCAGGTACTTCAATTACCCCAACCGGTATTGACGAACAAGTGTTTGCAGCTGCAGCAGGTAATGACCTCAATGGTAATACCATGCACCCACTTAAGGCAGTTCTCTCTATTGCTCACGCAAGTGACGCACCAAGTGGATCAGTCTCCAAGGGTGATGATCAAACCATTGCGAAGTGGGTATTAAGCAACGCGTCTAACGCTAACAACCAAGAAATCACCTTGAAGCTCTTGAACTTCAAGTTGGACACCTCTATCTCACAAGCAGCTGGAGGATCTAACGACCGTGAATTGAAGGTATATAAGAAGAACATCAGTGCAGCGAACATCTTGAACACTGCATCTGGTACTTCATATGAAGACAGCTTCACCGCTGGTGCAATTGGTTTGGCAAACGACAACACTGCTATTACTGCAGCCAACTTCACCAACGTTACTATCGAATCAGGTCAAGACGAGACAATTATCGTTACCCTTGATACTGACGATGCTGACGCAAACGAAACCTTGACTCTTGGATTGGTTCTCCAGCCAAATGCTGGTGGTACCGTTCAACAAGGTATTGTGTGGTCTGATGGCTACACTGGCGAGATCTATGATCTGAAGCCAACCTCATCTGGAGTGGGCGGACTTCCATTCTCAGGTAAGACTCTTACCTACTAATCGTAGGCAAGCGTCTCCAGTATTGGTCTTAACTGGTATTGGATAGCAAACTCTCCCCGAAAGGGGAGAGTTTTGCTTTTCAATGTGTCTGAGGTATAGTAAGAGGGCTAATAAACGTGATTTTAGCTGAATTATTATGCGTTTATCAATTTTTGTGTACTTATTAACACTCACGCCATTGTTGGTGTTGGTGGGATTTGGGGAGACCAATGTGAGTATTAAAATTATTATTGCGTTGTTATTGATTGAGTTGGTGGGATTAGGAGTGCTAATTCGGAGTATGTTGAAAAAGAGGGGGAATACTCCAGCAATTTGTCTATCAAAGAAATGGTATTTGAATCCTTTTATCCTAATCGCGCTTGGGTATGTAGTAGTGGTGATTATTACCAGTGTCGTGGGGGTCAATCCAACAGAAAGTATTTGGGGAACATTGTTGCGCGGTAATGGTGTTTGGGTTGTGGCGCATTTGGTAATGGTAGGTTTGCTTTTGCCATTTGTGCTGCATACACGCGAGCAATGGATACGTGTAATGCGTTTTTCATTGATCGTTGCCACAGTATTGAGTGTGATGAATATTATTGGGGTGCATGTGGTGGGATTTTTCCCGGACGTTCTTACTGCTCATTTTGGAGTGACTATTGGTAATCCAATATTTTATACCGGATATTTATTAATGCACTTAGTGCTCCTTGGAATAAGTGGAGTGCACATCCCAACGTCTCAGACTACGAGTGTATCAAAGAATAAGCAATTGTGGTGGTATGGGGCACATGGTGTAGTCGGTGTGCTGATAGTATACTCACTACTACTCTCATCTTCTCGAGCTGCGATTCTTGGGTTAATTTTAGGTGTGGTGGCAATGGGTGTGGTATTGATCTGGCATCGTATGCGTTTGCGTCGTGTGGAGCAGATGGAACTTACTCGAGGAACAAAGATAAGTATATGGATCGGTGTGTTGGTAGTATTGTTATATGTAGTTGTTCAATTTATTCCACAAACAATCGTTCAATTACCGCGGGGGGTACGTCTTGATTTTCAGGCTACAACTTCGCAGACGCGTTTAGTTTTTTGGCAAAGTGCTTGGGAGGGTATTGTAGAGCGACCATTTACTGGATGGGGAAAAGCAGCATACCCTCATATTTTTGCAAAGTATTTCGATCCCACTATTGATCAGGTGGCACTTACTGATATTTTTATTGATGATGCGCATAATTTTTATCTTACTGCTTTTGTTGAATCTGGACTTATTGGCGCTTTGCTCTACTTAGCGTTATTTGGAGTGTTGGTGTGGTTTGGTTTGCGCAAGCTTCGAGCAGTTGATCGGCCAATGCACACTGATTGGCAATGGGTAATCTTGATTGGTGGGATAATTGCGTATGGAGTGTACGGTATATTTAGTATCGAACACATAAGTGTCCATCTATTCTTTTGGATATTGTACGGGTGGGCGTTTAGTCACACACTTACCCGTTCTTCTGAGCGCTCAACTAAGATAGGATTGAGAAATACCCGTCGTATTGGTTTACAGGTCATTGGTGTTCTTGTTCTGCTTGTAGCTGTGGGATATACAAGTTTGGTGGCTCATCAACTCTATGGACATCGGCAGGCGCGTTTGGCGATTGACGGGCGGCAGTGGTTTTCTTGGCAAGAGGATATCAACCAAAATCAAAAAACAATCAGCTATGGGTACGGGTGCGATTGGTGGTCTCGACAGTTGTTTACGTGGTTACAAGCAAGTGAGTCAGGAACGATTAGTGCTGATTTGCAAATGCAAGTCGCTCGTGAACTTCTTGAAGATTCGCAGCGATGTACTCGTGATTACACTATATTTACACGAACTTATTTGTTAGGACAGATGTATGAAAATCTTGGAGAAATCGCTCATCCTGATTGGTATGCGCTCGCCTTTGATGCGTACAAGCACGCTGAACAACTATCCCCGAATCATTTATATGTCTCATATGCGCTTGCCTCGACTTATGCATCTGTTGGTGATGTAGATAGTGGAATCGCGCTGCTTGAAAAGCGCATAGAAGAGTTCCCATCTATTGCCAGAACCTATTGGTTTTTAGGAATGCTCTACAGTTTGTCTGGTGACGAGCAGCGAGCGCAAGAATTGGAACAACAAGCGAAAGATTTGGGATTACGCATTCTCATTGAAGCACGAAAATAACTCCAGTATGCAGCTCATCAAGAAAACAATTTATTGGCTCGGTGTCGCGGCGATTGTCGGAGTGCCGCTTGTATATGTGCAATGGTCTTTGTTTCCAATCTCCTTTCCAAAAGCAGTGTATTTGCAGACGATAATGGGAATTGCCACACTCTTGGCGATATGGGTTTGGCTCAAAGAGCCACAAACTCGTCCGCGAAAGTCATTGGTGGTGTGGTCTATTATCGGATTGTTTGTCGTGAATATCATCAGTGCTTTGGTTGGGGTTAATCTCCATCAAAGCATGTGGGCAGATATGGCACGCTCTACTGGTCTGTTTTTTCAAGCGCACTTATTGTTGTTCGTGCTGATTTTTGGAAGCGGTATTGTTGATCGTGAACAATGGAACCGTCTTATCATGATCAGTTTTGGCACTGCTGTTGTAGTATCGATTTTGGGGTTTATTCAATTTGCTATTCCAAACTTTTTGCCAAACTTTTCTGCAAATCGTATTGCAAGCACTCTTGGTAATCCAGTATTTTTGGGTGGGTATATTGCTTTGCATATTCTCCTTGCTCCTTGGTTGTTGACGTATGTACAAACGCGGTGGAAGAAGATCGGGTTGGTAATCGCAGTACTCATCTTGTTAGTAGCAATGATTCTTGCTCGACCACGTGGTGCATTGTTGGGGCTAGTAGTGGGTATGGCTGTATATCTTTTTTATCGTGGTGTTACTGCTGGAGCGCCACGATGGATTCGACGAACACTTATTGGTGCGGCAATACTTGGAGTGCTGGTGGTATCAGTAGGTTGGGTCTATCGTGATGCGCCAATTGTCGCCAATTCATCCTATGCTGATGTGCTTAGTACCAGCACGTTGAAAACACGCGCGATTAACTGGTCAGTGGCGTTGACTGGTTTTACTGCTCGTCCGTTACTGGGTTGGGGTCCTGAAAATTATCGGACGATCCTTGATCGGCATTATGATAATCGACTGACTGAAGTTGCCTATGTTGAAACGTTTGTTGATAAGCCACACAATATGTATGTGGAGGTGTTGGCCACTACCGGAATCGTCGGCGGGCTTGCCTTTGTATTTGTAGTGATTATATTGTGGCGTTTGGTTCTACGATTGCGCAAAGAAGGGGCGCTGAGTGCCAACCAGGCCGGAACCGTATATGCTATTGCTGCTGGCTATGGTGTACAAAATTTCTTTTTGTTTGATACCGCGGCAACATACTTAACGATTACGACAATAGTTGCACTTGTTATATTTTTGGCGCGAGAGATTCAACCAACACCCGAACCTCGTCGAGTTTCGTCCACCACTGCGCAGATGATTGGATGGGGGAGTGTATTGATATTGCTCGTTGTCATGTGGCGCTTTAGTGTGTCTGCTATGGTTTCGTCCCTTATTACGAATAATGGTTTGCAATATTCTTATATTAATGATTGGACTTCTGCACGTGCTGAGCTGAACCGGGCATTTGATTGGTACACGCCTTATGATTTTGAACGCTGGCGCTGGGGTGCTGGGGCAGTTGCGGCAGTGGTATACGAACAAACAGAAAACCAGAGTGAAGTTGGACTTCCTGAGCACATTCGTCGTATGTGGCGAGAAGATATTGTGCAATTTGCTGAGCGTGGAGAGCAGGTATACGTCCGCCATCCAGGTTCTTATTTAGTAAAGTCATTTCTCGGCAAATATTATTATCAGCTCGCTGTGGGTAGCAAAGAGTCAGAGTATTTTTTGCGGGCCGAAGAGTTGTTTAATGAGCTGATTGAATTTAGCTCGCAAAAAGACGAAGGGGGATTGTTGCTTGTTCAAGCATATTTGTTTAGCCAGCAATTTGATAAAGCGCTTCCCCTTGCGCAATCGTTAGTAGAACGTACACCCAATTCTGGTCTGGTGCGTTGGTATTATGCGTTTGTGTTATTGCAGGATGATGCAACTCTCCAACAAGGATTGGCGCAGATCGGTGAGGTTATGCGATTGGGATATAACTTTGAAAATTCGAGTCAGTATGAACTTGTTGCGCAGCGCTATGTTGATGCGGATGATTTAGCGGGACTTGCACAGTTTTATGAATATGTCGTGACCAAGCCACCAGAGACCGAAGAGCCAAGTTGGTTTGCAACGTGGTATGCTCGCTTGGGGGCAGTATATGCAGCGCTTGGTCGTATTGACGATTCGCGCAACGCAACACGCAAGGCAATTGAGTTAGATCCAACTTTTCGTATTGAAGGAGAAAAGTTTTTACAAACATTAGATCAAGAGTAGTTTATGAAGTTTCATCATTATCGTCGTATATTGCAAGCGCTCGTGGGGCTTGCGTTTCTCATGCCGTTGTTTGTAGGACTTGATTCCTACATCTTTCCGTTTATTGTTCCTAAAGTATTGTATTTGCGTGTGATAGTTGCGTTGATAGCTGTGGTGTGGGTGATGTTTCTTGCTGGGTATTGGAAAGAGATACGGTCGCGAGTGAGTTTGATTGGGTTGAGTGTTGCGCTCTTTTTTATCTCGCTGACACTTTCGACGCTCTTTAGTGTCGATGTGCAGCGGAGTTTGTGGGACAATCATGAGCGCATGTTGGGTCTGTATACCATGTTCCATTACGCAATTTTATTTTATGTGGCGCGTCAAGTATTTGTTGGATGGCGTGAGTGGCGATGGCTTTTGGGATGGTTTTTTGTTGCGGCCATTCCAGTGATGGTTATTGCGTGGATCCAAGTTGCCGATCCGCAGTTTTTACTGAATCAAGGAAGCAATCGGGTACGTTCGACACTCGGCAACACCATTTATGTTGCCGGATATAGTATCTTTTTGTTTTTTGTCAGCGCCGTACTTTTGTTTGAAAAGCGGCAATGGTGGTGGCGACTGCTTTGGGCACTTGGCGCGTTTGGATCATTACTCACTCTTATTTTTACCCAAACTCGAGGCTCATGGTTAGGATTTGCAATTGGCGGTGTATTACTGCTGCTCCTTGTGGGAGTAGCAAAAGAATGTTCAGCGCGTTGGCGTAAGATTGCGTTGGTCGGGTTTGGGGTATTAGTGCTGGCCGGCGGTACAATTTTTGGATTGCGAAATCAATCAGTAATTACAGAGAACCCATTCCTGAGTCGATTTACCCACATCTCATTTACTGAAGGTACTGGTCGTACTCGGGTTATGGCGTGGCAGATTGCTTATGAGACCTGGAAGGAGCACCCAATCGTTGGTTGGGGAATCAATACATTTTTTTATGCATTCAACCAAGGATACAATCCGGAATTTTTCCGTTTTGGAATTTCGGAAACGTGGTTTGATAATGCACATAATGTGCTCGTAAATACTTTGACTACACAGGGGGTAATTGGCGCTGTTGCGTATCTGTTGTTGTTTATCGCGGGGTTGTATGGGGCACAGCGACTGCGGAGACGGCATCCAGAATTATGGTATGTGGCCATTGGTACACAAGTGTTTCTGGTCGCTACGTTTGTTCATAATTTGTTTGTTTTTGAAAATACCACGTCATACTTATACTTCTTTGTTGTATTGGCCATGATTGACCAGTTGAGTAATCGATCAGATGAGCCAGTACAGCCAGCGCGAGCGCCGTGGAAAAATCAGGCGATTGCTGGTGTGATTGTATTAGTGCTTGCCACATTGCTGACGCAGCAATATGTGGGAAAAGTCTCTTCAGCAAATAAAGCGCTACGACTTGGTATCGGGCTTCTCCACAATGGTCAATATGCTGATTCATTGCGGGTGTACGAAGAAGCGAAATCGATTGGCAGTCCGCACTTTGATGATATTGTTCGTGAGTATTCTCGTGCCGTTGCACAAGTCATCAATACCCGACAACCAGAAGTGATAGGTGCGTGGCATGATATTTTTTATCCCCTGGCAATCACTGACATGAAAACCGTCATTGATGTCATGCCGTTTGAACTTCGGATGTATTTGGTGCTTGCGCAAATGGCACAACAATCAGGATTGCATACCAATACTCCGGAATTATTACTCCAAGCACAGGCGGCGCTTAAAAAAGCATTGGAACTATCGCCAAAACGACAGCAGCTTGGATTTGAGTTGGCACAAGCACATCTGTTGTTAAATCAGTTTGGGCAAGCTGAACAAGTATTACAAAAAGTAATTGATGATTACCCGCAAATTGCAGAAGTGCACTGGCGTTTGGGAACGATGTATATTGCTGCCGAGCAGCCAGAACAAGCAGTAGCAGCATTTCGTGAAGCAGTGCAATACGATCTTGGTGAATTTTTGCCGCCACGTTGGCCTATTGCCGATCTGATTATCGAAACATTACGCAATGCAGGGGAGGAAGAACTTGCGCAACAATATCAGGACGCTAAGAAAGATTCGTAGAGTGTGGTAGTTTGCTCAATCATGGAGTCTAGTGCCTGTTGTGGTGGTGTGTTGAGGGTTTTTGTTGGGTAGGTATGTTGCACACGTGCTTGCGCTAGCGTGTGAGCAAATACTTCAGGGATTGGAGTATCAACTAAAAAGCCAGTTGGAGAATTTTGGAGAATGTCGATACATCCACCAACTGCCGTGCTTACGATTGGAAGTTCGGCTTGCTGTGCTTCAAGGAGCACATACGGATACCCTTCTTTAGCAGAACTTAACGCAAACAGATCAAATCCTTTAAGGAGGCGCGCGGCATTATCTTGATGACCAAGTAAAAAGATGTGGTCTTGCATGTTCAGCGTATTAATCTGTTGTTGTAACGCGTGGCGCTGTGGTCCATCACCAATAATCAATCCGACAATATCCTTCTTTTGCGTGATAAATTGTGCGAGTCCATCAATAAATAAGGAAAGACGCTTTGTTGGATAATGATTGGCAATCGTACCGACACAATATTTGTTGGATAATGATTGGCCAGTGAGTTGTTCAAATTGTTCCCTGGCGTCATCGCGCGGCAGAAAATCAATAGGTGCAATCCTGTGTGCGATGTGGTGTACCTTTTTCTTTGGAAGCCCATACTTGTCTTGAGCAATACGTGACGACGTTAAGTCAATCGTGATCAGTGCATCGAGTGCGCGACTTGCTCGTTTTTCAAGTAATCGATATAGCCACGAACGCATTGGCGAGAGTAGTTCTTGTGACGGCCACCCATGGATCGTGGCAATTTGTGGAATCGTGCCGCGACTTGCATGTGCACCAATAACTACCGCCTTACTACTGTTATAATGCACAAGATCAATATGGTTCGTAGCCACCCATTGGCGCAATTCAGTAATGGCACGTAGATCATGCCATGGATTAATTGCTCGTTGCAGATGATTTAATAGGGTAACGGTAATATCAACAGTTGGGTGTGATTGTACAAAATCATGTAAACGATTTTGGAGTGTCTGTGATCCATGTTGTGTACCAATGCTTACTACAACTCGATAGCGAGTCGCAAGATGGGTCGCCAGATCAAATACATACCGTTGGGCACCTCCCCATTTCCCTTGGGTAATTACCAGTCCAATAGTTTTTTTATTCCTAGTTTTAGCCATTTTATTACCTAATTTGAGTTTACAAAATGCTGTAAATATGGTGTACTGTGCCTATATATCATACACTATCAATCAGTTATGAAAAAGACAATTTTAGTGACCGGCGCAAGTGGGTTTTTGGGAAGTCATCTGTGTGAGTTGCTTTTGACCAACGGGGATCGCGTTATCGGTGTTGATAATTTTTTTACCAGCGACAAGCGCAATTTGGATTCATTTAAAGATCATGAAAATTTCATGTTTATTGAACATGACATCATTGACCCGCTCTTTGTTGATGAACCGATTCAACAGGTATACAACTTGGCCTGCCCAGCATCACCGATCCATTATCAAAAAAATGCCGTACGAACCGTAAAAGCAAATACCATTGGTGTGATTAATATTTTAGGATTAGCACGTTCGCATGGCGCGAGAGTGTTTCAAGCGTCAACTTCTGAGGTGTATGGTGATCCTGAGGTTCATCCGCAACCAGAAGAATATGTTGGCGCGGTAAATCCCATTGGACCACGCGCGTGCTATGACGAAGGTAAGCGTGTGGCGGAGACGCTTTTTTACGAGTATTTTCGTATGCATGGGATGGAGGTCAAAATTGTGCGCATCTTTAACACATACGGTCCACGAATGGCATTTGACGATGGACGTGTGGTGTCTAATTTTATTATTCAGGCGCTTCGTGGTGATGATATTACAATTTATGGTGATGGAACGCAGACCAGAAGTTTTTGTTATGTGAGTGATTTGGTCGATGGATTTGTGCGGATGATGAATGCTCCCGCAGAGATTATGGGTCCAATTAATCTTGGGAATCCAACTGAAAATACGATTGCAGAGTTAGCACAAGAAGTGATTACGCTTACTGGCTCAAAAAGTAAATTAGTATATCAACCACTTCCGCAAGATGACCCAAAGCGACGTCGGCCAGATATCAGTAAAGCCAAAGAGGTTTTGGATTGGGAACCACAAGTGGCACTTGCCGACGGGTTAGCAAAAACAATTGAGGAGTTTAAAACACGCATGTAGACATTGGAACGATATGGATAAGCGCGTATTGATTTTCTCTACTGCATATCTCCCTCTTATCGGTGGGGCAGAAGTTGCCGTTAAAGAAGTGACCAACCGTATTACTGACATGCAGTTTGATATGGTAACTGCGCGATTGCGGCGGTCGTTACCAAAACAAGAGAAGATTGGCAATGTACAGATTTATCGTGTGGGATTTGGCATTCCTTTTTTTGACAAGCTGTTGTTAGCTTTTTTTGGGTATCGTAAGGCAATGCAGCTCCATCGTAAACATGCCTATGATTTGGCATGGTCAATTATGGCGAGTTATGGCGGCTTTGCTACGTTGAGTTTTAAACGTAAGACCGGGGTGCCGTTTTTGCTCACCTTGCAAGAGGGAGATCCGATTCCAAAGATTTTGGAAAAGGCGCGATTTATGCCAAAAAAGTTTCGTAAAATTTTTACCAAAGCTGATGGGGTGCAAGCAATCAGCACCTATTTAATGGATTGGGGAAAGGATATGAGTTTTGCTGGTTCTTCTTCAGCGGTGATTCCTAATGGAGTAGATATTGCACAGTTTCGCCCGGGTAAAGATGCGCCAGAACATCGTGCACAGATTCGCAAACAGTTTGGTATTCCAACTGATGCGCCAGTGATCATTACCGTCTCGCGATTGGTAGTGAAAAATGGCGTGAAGGATTTGATCAGTGCTATGGAGTATCTGCCGCAAGAGTACCATCTTTTAATTGTTGGCACCGGAGAGTTAGAAGAGGTGTTGCGCCAGCACGCGCAGTCTTTGTCAGCGAGTGAACATATCCATTTTGTGGGCGAGGTAACACATGCGCAGGTCCCTCCATATTTGTGGGCAAGTGATGTGTTTTGTCGCCCAAGTCATTCCGAAGGCCTAGGCAATGTATTTTTAGAAGCGATTGCAGCACATCTCCCGATCGTTGGCACTACCGTTGGTGGAATCGCTGATTTTCTCAAAGACAATGAGACCGGATTTGTGTGTAAAGTTGGTGATCCACAATCAGTTACCCAAGCGATCACTCGTGCGCACACGGTACCAGCTGAGCAGCAAAAAGAAATACATGCCGCTGGTATGCGGTTAGTGCGTGATCGATACAATTGGGATCATATTAGTGCCCGTATGCACGCATTGTTTGACCAGCTATGTCACAGGTAATGCTTAGCATCGATCAGAAGATTTTAGACCCTGACTCACCAGTCAGTGAGCGAATGCGTATCTATGGTGCGCAACAAACGCTCAGCATCGTGATTCCATCTCCACAACAAACAACCGTACCACTCTCACCATCAGTGACGGCGTATGGAACCGGAGGAGCAAACAAGATTGTCCAATTATTTCGATTACGCGCTCGTGCCCGTGAGTTAATTCGGGAGAAAGGGATTACACAGGTCAGTACGCAGGATCCATTTTTTTTAGGATGGGTTGGATTAGGATTGTGTAAGAAATTTGGGATTACGCTCGAAGTACAGTTGCATGGTGATTTTTATGGCTCATCATATTATTTATTTGCCGGACTTCGATCGTTTATCCAGTATTGGTTGGGCAAATATATTGTGCGGCGTGCTGATCACGTTCGGGTTGTTGGTGGACGGGTTCGCGAAAGTGTACTCAAGCTCGGCGTTGATCCCAGTCAGATTGTGGTGCGCCCAGTTGCACTTGATACGAAGAAGATCACACAGCACCGTTCATTGGTTGATTTGCATACTCAATTTCCAAAGTGGAAAAAGATTTTTATCACGGTAGGCCGATTGGAGAGAGTAAAAAACATCTCTTGGTTGATTGATGTATTTGCCGCAGTGGTGAAAACTAATCCGGAGTATGGGTTAGTGATTATTGGTGATGGATCACAGCGTAAATCATTGGAAGTAAAAGTTAAAAAAGCAAAAAATAACCTTCAAGATAACATCACCTTTACGGGTTGGGTAGATGACTCTGTTGGCTACATGCAATCAGCTGACGGGTTTTTATTTCCAAGCTTGACTGAAGGATATGGATTGGTCGTGCTCGAAGCATTAGCAGCAGGATGCCCTGTGGTAATGCATGATGTTGGCGTTGCTGGATATGAAGTTCAGCCTTCTGATCAGGTGCAGATTATTCCAATCAACAACCATAATGCGTTTGCTCAGGCAATTACCACTATTTCTGCAAGGCGTTGACTGAATTCATAATTTCATCCACCACACGTTTGAGGCTGTGGATTTCAATAATGTGCTGACGAAATTGTTGTCCAAGTTCGCGGCGTTTTTCATCAGGTAGTGCAAAAAGTATTTTAAATTTTTCAGCCATGTCTTTGGCATCAGCAAGCGTAAAAACGCAGTACTCTGGCAAAATTTTCATGGAGGTGTTGGTGATAAGCACCAAACCACCACAAGCCATTCCTTCGGAAATTACCTTGTCGAACAGGCCATCGGGACTCATATTGACGGTAATACCATGGCTTGCAAAAAGCGGGGGGCTGTGTCGGTTTGCAATCGATCCGTGGAATTCAACAATTCCTTTTGCTCGGAGTTCGTGTGATTGTGCGCGGATTTGTTCATCATATGCTTTGTCGCGCTCAAGAGCACTTCCGTAGATATCAAGTTTTACCTTAACACCTTCGTTGGTAAGGTGTTGAACCGCCTCAATAAGCGTATGGATATGTTTGACCGGGGCAATTCTTCCAATAGAGAGAATGGTGTTGACCGGTGGTAGCTGCTCTTGTGGAACAAATGCATCAGTATCAATTCCCACTGGCATTTGTTTGTGATTTGAAAATCGCGCAGTGTACGCATGTTCTGAAGTGTGCATGACGACATCAGTAAACAGACGCGCAATATTTACTTTAAGATTTCCATCTTTGTGGTTGTACCACAAAACAATCTTCTTACCCCATAGTTTCCATAACCAGCCGCACAAAAGAAGATATTCAATGTTCATGTGCACAAACACCACATCATAGTTTTTCCGTTCACGCCACGCCAGAGAAAATAGTTTGCGCACATACGACCACCGTGACGGTTTTGTTTCTTTACCTAATGAATGGACTACGATGTTGGGTGGGAGAGCTACGTCACCTTTTTGCAAACATAGTGCAATGGTGTGCTCAAAACGTTTCGCAATCGCTTCGGTCCAGCGATGCATATATCCTAAGACATCATCATTACGGTCAAGTTTTTGAGTGATAAATAAAAGGCGCATAGCTTATGCTGTTAATGTCTTATACAAAGAGATAATGGCTTGTGTTGATCGATCCCAAGTAAACTGCTGCACACGCTTTTTTCCTTTGGAAACAAGGTCTTGCTGCATGTGTGTATCAGTAAGTACGTGGTGGAGTGCATCTGTAATTGCCTCCGTGTTTGTTGGGTCACACAAGAGCGCAGCATTGCCAGCGATTTCTGGCAAAGACGTGGCATTGCTCGCAACTACTGGTGTATGGCATGCCATTGCTTCAAGCATCGGTAAGCCAAATCCTTCGTGAAGTGAGGGATATACGAGAACTGCAGCAGCACTATACACTAATGGTAGATCTTCCGGTTCGATATAGGGTGCAATATGTACGTGCGTTTGCAAATATAGATCATTGATCTTTTGTTCAACTTGGCTGGAGTATTTGGAAAGATGTCGCCCGCCAACAAGCACGAGTGATTCAGCACAACCCTTTGCGCGTAACGCTGCGTAGGCATCAAGCAGTGTGAGAATATTTTTGTGTGGTGTCATTCGTCCGACAGAGAGGATGTATGGTTGTGTAATTCCATATTTAGTTTTAAGTAGTGTGTGTGTTGACGTAGTTTGTTCAACCGGCTGCATATGATTATCAACACCGTTGTATACCACGGTGATTTTTTTGTCATCAATATGATAGGTATCAGCAATTTCTTGTTTTGCAAATTCAGAAACCGCGATGAGATTATTCATGCGCCAGTTGAGTCGTCGATTTGTAAAACGAAATAGGCGTTCGCCCATGCCAATTGGGGAAAGGTTAAGCATAATTCCGGCATCATGCGGGGTAAGCACAATGCGTTTTGTGTGGCTGAGGAGATACGATGGCCAGACACGTGGTTGAAGATAATGCACCACATCAAATTTGGCTCGAGAAAACCGATGCGTAAACCAAAAGAGCATTTCATTACACATGGTTCTTCCAAATGGAAACCACACATTTGGGATAATAAGTTCCGGGTATTGCTGATAGATCGGGTCCTCTGTTTTGTTGTGGTGGATGAGGGTGAAGTCAAACTGATCACGATACTGTTCAAGGCGTTCAACAAACCGACGCGCAACCAGTGCCGTCCCACGGGCAGGGCGGTTATCCATGCAAGAAGTAACAATGGCAATGCGTGGTTTGTTCATGATATTTATGCGCAAGACCTAGAGCGCTTTAAGATAATCACTGAGTACCTGCATGACATAATCAAGATGTGCTTGGCGCATACCATGATGGGCGCCAAGCAGCATAGCATTACTTAAGATTGCATCAGCGTTGGGAAGTTCACCATGGACGCGGTGGGGGATGTTAGCGTATGCAGGATGATGGAGGATGTTTCCGGAAAAGAGCACTCGCGTTTGGATTTTGTGTGCTTCAAGGTGTGACATGAGTGATTTACGATCCAGTGGTGAATCTTCTTTAATATGAAGTGGATAGGCAAGCCAGCGGGTGTCAGCGCCATTAAGTTCATGTGGCAAAATAAAATGTTCTGGAAATTGCGCAAAAAAATCACGCAGTGTTTTGAAATTCGTCTGTCGAATCACATTAAATTCTTCAAGTCGATCAAGTTGCACTAAACCAAACGCTGCTTGTAAATCAATTGGCTTGAGGTTGTATCCGCGCTCAGTAAAGACAAACTTACCATCATGTGGTTTGCCATTGAGGGTAAAGGTAAAGCGTTTATCTGCTCCTTCATCTTTGTGTTCTGGAAGTGCACGGCCCCAGTCACGAAGTACTTTTGATCGTCGTGCCTTATCTGGGTCTTTAAACATGACCATGCCACCGCCTCCTGCAGCGGTAATAATGTGTGATGCATAAAAACTAGTGGTACTGGCATCAGCATAGGTTCCGGTTTTTTCTCCATTGATCGTTCCGCCAATGGTATCGCAACTATCCTCTATGTAAATAAGGTTGTGTTTATCAGCAATACCACGAAGTCGTTTGACATCATTCAAGTTTCCCACCAGATGTGGAATCATGAGTGCAACGGTCTTGTCAGTAATGGCATCTTCAAGCAGATCAAGATTGGTGTTGTAGGTATCAAGCGCTACATCAACAAACACCGGAGTCAGTCCACATTGCAAAAGCGGGTTCACCACTGTAGAAAATGTACATGCTGGGGTGATCACTTCGCCGCCTTTTGGTAAATTGTGTGCTTCTATAGCAAGGAGGTTTGCTGATGAACCTGAGTTGACAAATAGACCAACCTTTTGCCCAAACATATCAGCCACTGCGTTTTCAAATTGTTCACTGTAGGCTCCTGGTACAAGCCAATCGCTGCTCAGTGACTCAACTACAGCGGCAATTTCGCGGTCGCTGTACATCGCGCGACTGTACCATACCCAGTCTTCTCCTGGAGTGAATGTTGTTTTTTCTGCCATAGTGTTGTAATTATGTCTGATTAAGACAGGCGCTATAGAGCTGTTGCGTTTGTGTGCTCATTGCCGTGATTGAATATTTTTCGTGAACTCGTTGCTGTGCAGCACGTGCAAGTCCTTGTGCTTGTTTTGGATGATCAGTGCACCAGGTGATTGCTTGGGCCAATGATTCTGCACTATTTACATCAGCTAGTTTGCCAGTAATTCCATCTTCAATCAACTGCTCAATGAGTGGTACATGTGTGCAGACTACTGGGATTCCACTGGCAGCTCCTTCAATAAGTGACGTATTTGGACCAACCCATAGTTTGCCATCCGGCATCGTAGCAAAGGTTTGCACATAGATGTCAGCAACTGCCAAAAGTTCGTAGATATCATCACGACTTCCCAGAAAATGAACCCGGTCGGTCAGACCAAGAGTATTGGCTTGCTCGCGTAATTCAGCTTCTTGAGGTCCCCAGCCGGCGATTACCAAATGCGTGTTTGCATCAAGTTTGTGCAATGCATCAATTGCATAGTTGATTCCTTTCCATGAGATGAGCCGTGCTGTGGTGAAGATCATGGTGGCGTCTGATGGAACATCAATTTGTGCACGTTTGGCAGTGTAATCAATAGCGTTTTGCACCCCTTGAAGTGTTGTCGTATCTACACCGGCGACAATAGTAAAGTGTCGACGACCGGCATTCCAAAGTTTTTGCGAGAAGCGCTTACTTGACTTGCCATAATGCAGCTCAATTCCCTCAGTTGCTCCAATCCACGTATCAGCTAACCATAGTGTGAGTTTGTCCAACCAATATACTTTTTTGCTATAGGCGACCGGAAGATTGCACTTGGTGCTGATGACACAGCGCACACCAGCGAGCTTGGCTGCAATACGTCCCATGGTTCCGGCGTAGGGGAGGAAGGTATGCACAATGTCAGGCTTTTCTTTTTTGAGTAGTCTCACCAGTCGACGAAATTCAGCAAATGAAAAGCGTTTGCCACCCTCAAGAGAGATTACCGGAATATCTATCTTAGCAAATTCATCTTGCAGTGATGAAACATCGTTTGGAAAACTATCTTTTGATTTACACATCACAATGTGTAATGCAAACTGATCGCGTGGAATGGATTTTGCCAGATCAAGAATAATGCGCTGAGCACCGCCGCGCAGGAGTTCATTCACAATAATGAAAACCTTTGGCATACCTATTTTTGTACAATAGCCAATGCTTGCGCCACCATGTTTTCTATGGTGATGCCATATTGCTCAAGCATATACTCTTGCGTCCCGATTCCTTTTGGAAATTCATCTGCTACGGCAATGCGCTTAAGCGTGGTGTTTACAGTGGCGTCAGCCAATACTTCGGCGACAGCACTACCAAAACCTCCGGTAATCAAATGTTCTTCAATCGTCACAATTCCGCTTGTGTCTTTTGCTGCATCAAGAATCGCTTGAGTGTCAAGCGGTTTGATTGTGTGAAAACTCAATACCCGGACACTCATTCCGTGCTCTTTTTGGAGTTGCTCAGCTGCTTGCATAACAAATGGCAATTGTCGGCCACTGACCGCAAGAGTCACATCAGTACCATCTTGAAGCATCGCCGCCTTCCCTAGTGTAATTGGTGTATCCGCCGGATGAACCATTGGTTCTCCACGTTTTGCTGTACGCATGTACACCGGTGCATCAAGAGTACAGACTTGTTGCATAAGCTGTTTCACCTCATGCGGATCACCGGGGCACAGCACATGCATGTTCGGGAGTGCGCGCATAATCGCAATGTCTTCCATCGGAAAATGGGTGCACCCAAGCACGCTGTAACTAAACGTGCTTCCGCCACCGATAATCACCACTGGCAAATTTTGATAGGCAATGTCATTGCGGATTTGTTCATACGCACGCATGGTCGCAAAGGTGGAGATTGAATAGCAAAATACTTTCTTGCCGCTCAGTGCCAAACCGGCAGCAACACTGATCAAACTTTGTTCTGCAACACCAACATTCAAGTACTGCTCCGGAAGTTCTTGCATAAATGTCTCAAAGGCATTATAGCCAAGATCACCAGTGAGTAGCATTGCATCTGGGTTTTGTTTTGCAAATTCAGTCAGTTGAGCAATAAAGGTGTTGCGCATAGGGACTAGGACAATTGATCGAGCGTCGTATCAAGATCCTCAGGTTTTAGATTGCTATAATGCCATTTGAGCGTGTTTTCCATGTAGGGGATTCCTTTCCCTTTAACCGTGTGACAAATAAGCGCAGTTGGTTTGCCGGAGGATAATGGAAGGTTGCGCAGTGCTGGCATAATTTCGTCAAAGTTGTGGCCGTCGATTTCTTGAACTGCAAATCGAGCTGCACGCCATTTGTCGGCAAATGGTTCTAGATCCAAGATGTCTTTAGTGTTTCCAAAGCCTTGAATTTTATTGTAGTCCACCATGACCACCAAATTATCAAGTTGTAAGTGACCGGCCAACAGCGCAGCTTCCCAAGTTGAACCTTCGTCGCACTCACCATCGCTTAAGATGGTGAAGGTTCGCCAATCGGCCTTATTTTTTTTCGCGGCTAGTGCCATACCAACGGCAATACCTAATCCATGACCAAGTGAACCGGTCGTTGCTTCAATTCCAGGAGCTGAATTAAGTACCGGGTGAACCGGCAAAAGACTATTATCTTTCATGTACTCATCAAGTTGGTGCATTGGCATAATGCCTCGCATAGCGAGTACTGCGTATTGGCTGAGTCCACCATGGCCTTTGCTTAAGATAAACCGATCGCGATTAGGATCTTTAGGAGCAGATGGGTCAATGTTCATTATTTCGTAGTACAGTGCAACAAGCAGATCAACAGGGGAAAGGGAGGAGCCAATATGGATCACTCCGGTGCGCGCTGCAGTACGCAAAATAAGCTCGCGTACTTCGCGGGCAGCCGTGGTGAGTTCTGTAGTGTTGAGCTTTTGCGCCATAATACTAGGTGTATAAGGTTTGATTTTGGGTAAACCAGGTAACTGTTTTTGCAACGCCATCTTTAAGAGTATGTGTTGGTTTCCAGCCAAGTTCTGCAGTTGCCTGTGAGATATCTGCTTGCCAAAATGGAACATCAGCGTTTCGTCCGGCAATGGTTCCAATATGTATGTCTAAAGATACATGTGCCGCTTGTGCGATCAGGTCAACCATATCTTTGATCGTGGTTTGTGCCCCACCACCAATATTGTAAATGCTTCCGGAATGTTTTCCGGTTGCCACAAGGCGTAGTGCAGCAATTACATCATCGATATACACAAAGTCACGAGTGGCTGTTGGGTCAGAGAGATTCATCGTAGTGTTGCGCAACGCCGCTAATACTGCAGCTGGCACCAGGCGAGTTGCTGCTTCGTATGGTCCGTACACCGCAAACAGTCGTACCGTTGTGATTGGTAAGATGTTCTGGCGCGCCAACATTTGCCCATACAATGTTGCCCATGCTTTGGCAATGCCATATTCAGTGTGTGGTTCAAGCACCATGTCTTCGCGCATGGATTCTGGCTTCACTCCATATTCAGATGAGCTCCCGGCATGGACAATTCCTTCAATGCTATTAATCTGGGCGCAAGCATTGTAGAGCGCTTGTGTGCCATCAATGCAGACGTTTCGGATCATGCGCACATCGTCTTGCCCGCGATATCCACCATAGTGTGCCAGATGGTACACTTCGTGTGGTGCAATCTCTTTAAGAATTCGGGTCAAAAATTTTTCGTCAGTAATATCGCCTTCATGTAAATGAAGATTCGCGGCATCGCTGGGTAAACGCCACGCAGATGCTGATTTTGCGCGCACCAGACCATGCACTTCATACCCATCAGCAAGCAGCGCACGAAGAAGGTTGCTACCTACAAAACCACTTGCCCCGGTGATAAATGCTCGTCGAGCTGCCATAGATTAGTGAAGTTCTTTGGTGCCTTCTTGGGTGAGGATCTCTACATGTCGCATCCAAATTTTTTCTTTCCACCACTCACGACGCTCAACATACCAGTTCATGGTGCGCTTAAGTCCTTCTTCAAAACTAACCTGTTGTTCCCAGCCAAGGACGTCTTTAATTTTACTGGCATCACCAATATGCTTGAAGACCTGCCCAGGACGATCACCAACATTAATGGTTGTCGGACTAAATTTTAGATTCTCTTGTGCTTTAAAGAGTTCGGTGATCTTTTGCGCAATTTCAAGTACTGATCGAGCGACTCCACTGGCGACATTGAAAACTTCTCCACGGACTTTTTCATCCGGTGCTTTCAGCACGAGTTCAATTGCGCGTGCTACATCCTCGACATAGGTAAAGTCGCGCTGGGAGCTACCGTCTCCATGAACGGTCATTGGTTCATCCAGCATCACACTCGTGATAAAGCGTGGAATCAATTTTTCCAAATGTTGATGCGGACCATAGATGTTAAACGGACGGATGATCGTGGCTGGTAAATTATAGGTTGCCATGTATGAATACACCAGACGATCTGCTCCTGCTTTTGCAGCAGCATATGGACTCATTGGGTTGAGCGGGTGTTTGGTATCCATTGGTTCGTAGTCAGCAGTTCCATACACCTCGGACGTTGAAATATGGATAAAGCGTTTGATGGTCTCACGATGCTGCAAAACAGCATTTGCGATTGCACGCGTACCCAGCACATCAGTTTCAAAAAATTTGACGTCATCGTAAATTGAGCGTGCCACATGGGTTTCTGCTGCAAAATGAATTACCATTTCACAACGACCAATAATTTCGTTTACCAGCTGCTCATTGCGGATGTCACCATACCAAAAGGTAAAGCGACCAGAATCATGAATTTCGTCGTCGATATTTTTAATATCTCCTGCATAGGTGAGCAGGTCTAACACGTGAAAATGTGTGTTGGGAAATTGTTTGAAAAGATGGCGCAATACATTGCTCCCAATAAAACCGGCGCCGCCGGTGATCAGTATTGCTTTGGGGTCTTGATTTTCCATGGGAAAAGAGTAAAGATAACGTGTCCATCATAGCCTAAAATACAGAATTTATCAAGGGTTTTGCTGGTATTGTCTTTTTGACAATTGGCCAAACAGAACGTATACTTTTGCCTATGTATAGTGTATTTCGTCGACAAACTCATGCCGCGCTTGCTGGCCATAAATTCACTGGTGAAATTTTGGATTTAGGGGGTGAGCATGCGAGTGAGTATCATCAGTTTTTGGAGGGTGATTTTACAGTCAAAACCGTAAATCTCGACACGATCAAAGACACGGATATTGTTGCTGATCTTGAAGAACCAATTCCCGTAGCTGATGCATCGTATGATGGTGCATTGCTTATTAATGTATTGGAGCATATTTATCATGTGCAACAACTTGTGCAGGAGACGTATCGCGTTGTCCGTTCTGGTGCGCCGGTTGTCGCGGTAGTGCCATTTTTGTACCCAATCCACCCAAGTCCGCATGATTTTTATCGCTTTACTGATCGCGCGCTTGAGCGCATGTTTACTGAAGCCGGTTTTTCTCAGGTGACTATTACGCCAATTGGTGGGGGAGTATTTATGACTCGCCATTTGTTTATTGGGCGTTTGCTTCCAGGATTTTTGAGCGCCATTGTGGAGTATCCGCTCACCTGGTGTGCAAAGGTATGCGACGCGCTATTCACCGGGTTTGCCAAAATCACGGGTAAATCCTATCGCGGTGACACCTACCCAATGGGATATTTGGTAAGCGCCAAAAAGTAAGTATGGATCAGACACAACCTCAAGCGCCAAACCATTGTGGCATTTGTCTTGAACAGGCTCCACTCACATATCAGGAGACACATGATGGTTATACGCTTTGGGAATGTGCAGTTTGCGTTGGTCAGTTTTGGGATCCTATGCAAAATCCAGGTGCGCAGTGGTATGAACATGATGAGCGGTATGCTGATCGCAATGCTGATCCGCACATGAAGCCGGTGATTACGCATCGTATGTTTTTGCGCGATAATCCTGCCCCCAATGGGACATTGCTTGATTTAGGAATGGGGACTGGAAATTTTATCAATGCGGCGCGCAAAATTGGTTACGATGTACACGGGTTGGACTTTGATACGTATGCTATTGAGGTAGCTAAAAATGTGTTTGGTTTGCGTCAGGCATATGCCATGACATTAGCGCAGTTTCGTGAACACTTCCCACAAAAGCAGTTTGCTGTGGTGACATTGTTTGAAGTGTTAGAGCATCTGGATAATCCTCAGGCGTTTGTTCGCGAGATTCACGATGTGCTAGAGCCAGGTGGGTTTATGGTGATTAGCACACCATACCGAGGTTCGTGGCAGCCGTTTAAAGTAAATGATGTGCCGCCTCGTCATTTAAGTCGCTGGAATCGCACGGCGTATCGCCATTTTTTATCAGCCAATGGGTTTGATGTGGTAAAGTTTCGTCGCTATGGTGCTTCATTTGCGTATTTGGTGACCAAGTTTCATTTTTGGACTGCTGGATATTTGAGTTTTGGGTTGGTTGCTAAAGCCAAAAAGTTGGCATACAAGCGCGATGCACAAGCGCAAGGTGAAACATCTACTCAAGTACCACAAGATAATCCATCGACATCACCCAAACGTAGTGGTAAAATTCAGGTGCTCTTTGTACTCGCAAAAATAAAAGACTATACATTGTTTTCGATTCCTGCAGCAGTGCTGTGGGTATATTTGCGAGTTACCCGTAATCATATGACCGGTATTTATGTGTTGGCGAAAAAACAATAAGTTCATCTCTGATCGTGTGGATCGGATTGCTTTTGGCTTAATTGCAGCAGTGCTTCTGGTGCGGTTGATTCTTGCCTGGTTGCCACTCGAAACGTTGGCGGCATGGTTTGTGCCAGATGATTCATTTTATTATTTTGCAATTGGGCAAAATATCGCCGAAGGGTTTGGCTCAACATTTGATGGATTGCATTTGACGAATGGATATCATCCATTGTGGATGGGGATTGTGACAGGAGTGATGAAGCTTACCTCTGGTGCAGGTGATGCATTGCCGGTGCATATTTTAGTAACTCTTGGAGCATTATTTGATGCAATAACATTGGCGGTGATCTATCGTGTTGCGCGCAAGCTCTTTCGTGCTGGGGCAGCACTGTGGGTGTTGGCATTGGTTGCACTATCACCTTTTCAGTTGGTTGCAGCGCTCAATGGGCTAGAAACAAGTCTCACAATAATGCTCTTTGCAATCTTCATCGGTTTTCCAATTATCTATGGTCTGGATCGCTGGCCAATCAAACGTATTGCCTTGTGGGGGGCACTTGGTGCGCTGCTTGCCCTTGCGCGTAGTGATTATGGTGTATTTCCTGGAGTTATTTTCTTGTGGTTTTTGTGGCATCACCGACGGGCATTTTGGCGTACGGCGTTTAGTCTTTCTATTCCGTTTTTCCTTCTGCTGAGCCCATGGGTACTGTGGAGCTATTTCACTTTAGGTACACCAATACAAGAAAGTGGTTTGTCACTTACATTTACTAATCGCCAGTTGTTTTTTTATAAAGATCGAACCGTCACTACGGTGCTGATTTGGTCTGCATATCAATTTGCACTCGCCATCCATATGGTGGTAATGCAAACGGCGATTGGTGCGCTCGTGTACGCTGCATTTGGCGCTCTTGCACTCAAGTGGTTGCGCACAAAACAGCGTTTTGCCGCGATGCGAAAGCATTGGCAACACGCTCCTAATCGCTACATTGGTATGGTGATGGTAGCTAGTGTCCTGTTTGTTGCGATCCACGGCGCGCTCCGGTGGACACCCCGTGAGTGGTATTTTGTTGGCCCGCAAATTGTGCTGGTGTTTGTTGCGGTGTGGATTGGGTCGCAATTGTCAGCACTACGCAATCGCGGCATGCAATTGATTATGGCACTTGGGATTGCTGGACTTTTTATTGGTACTGGATTAACCGCACTACCGTTGTATCCTGCAGAGAAAGATATGATTCGTGCCGCGTATTGGATACGCGAGAATTTACCCGAAAATGCCAGGATCGCTTCATTTAACAGTGGTATCTATGGGTATTTGTCTGATCGATTTATTATGAACAGCGATGGTTTAGTGAACCACGATGCCTATACAGCAATCAAACAAAAGCAATTATGGGAGTTTTTCAAAACTGTCGGTATTACGCATTATGTTGATTATGATATTGCATTAGGATATCGATACCGACCACTGCTTGGGATTGATAATCCTGAGGACTATTTACAAGAAATTACAAATCTTTCAATTGATAATTTGAGTTATCATGGTTCCACATTGCGTGCGTATACTGTTCATTTTGATGGTGAAGAATAAAATGAGCGTTGTTCCAGTTTTCATTGACCCACATATCGGCTTCTGATACCCTAAGGAACATGAATACCCCTGATTTGACGCATGCAATTTCAGTAGTGATTCCGGTGATGAATGAGACGTTTTCTTTACAAAAAACCGTTGATATTGTGATGGAAGAAAATGCGCAATATATTGGAGAAATCCTTATCGTGATTCATCCTGAGCGAACCACATCAGAGAGTCGTGCGGTGATTGCCCAGCTCACGCAGCAGTATGGTGAGCAGATTCGCGTGGTTGAGCAGCAAAAATCATATCTGGGTGGCGCAATGCAGGATGCATTTGCTGCAGCGCAAAAAAATTACGTACTGCTCATGTCATCAGACCTTGAAACCGATCCAGCAACGGCCAAAGACATGGTGGCGCGTATGCAACAAGGCGATGTAGATATTGTGGCTACCACGCGTTGGGTCAAAGGCGGAGGGTTTGAAGGGTATGGCGCCGTTAAAATGGTTGCAAACTATGTGTTCCAAAAGTTTTTTTCGCTCTTGTATGGCGTGCGGCTTACTGATCTCACCTTTGGATTTCGACTCTATCGGCGCGAGGTGTTGGAGGGGATCACATGGGAAGAACTTAAGCATCCATTTTTAGTGGAGTGTTTGCTCAAACCATTGCGTCGCGGGGCACGAGTTGCTGAAGTGCCATCAGCATGGAAGCCGCGCAAAGAAGGAGAATCAAATAATAACACCTCGACCATGTTGGGCTATCTGGCACCAGCGTGGCGTATTCGATGGCAACGGGTAGAGACATTTACCAAATAATATGGAAAAGCAAAAACCAATTTTAATTACCGGAGGATGTGGGTTTGTTGGCCGGCATTTGGTGTCTGCATTACTCAAGCGCGGGCATGACCTTTGGATTATTGATGATTTATCAACTGGAAAACATCCTGATGTGTGGCTTGGCGGTACGATACGTTCTCAAGATGAGCAGCAGGTGATCTACAATGTGGGTGAGTCAACTATTACGTTTTTAAATCGTGATTTACTTTCCTATTTATATACCATCGTAACCAACGACCAAATCGACACATTGCCTGAATTTTCTGATGTGTATCATTTGGCGTCGATTGTCGGTGGTCGCGCGTTGATTGATGGTGATCCAATGCGTGTGGCAACTGATTTGGGCATTGATGCGGTATTCTTTTTGTGGGCAACGCGTCAACCAGAACGGATTGACCGGGTGTTGTATGCAAGTTCCAGTGCCGCATACCCAACACAATTGCAAGGAGAAGATGGGTTCACCAAGCTGGATGAGTCAATGATTACATTTGATGGAAGTACGGTTGGTCAACCGGATATGACGTATGGATGGAGTAAGTTGACCGGTGAATACTTAAGTACATTGGCGGCGAAGCAATACGGCATGAAGGTTGCCTGTGTGCGACCCTTTTCAGGCTATGGCGAGGATCAGGATCTAAGTTATCCTGTCCCGGCGATTGCTCTGCGCGTTGCTAAGCACGAGGCACCGCTCACGGTGTGGGGGACTGGTGAGCAAGCACGCGACTTTATTCATATCGATGACTGTGTTGAGGCAATGATTACGATTTTGGATCATGTGCATGATGGCAGTGGGGTTAACATTGGTACCGGTGTGCTCACCAGTTTTAACACGATTTGTAAGACCTATGCCAAACTCGAAGGGTATGAACCTGGTATTAAACAGTTGTTGGACAAGCCAGTTGGTGTTCAAAACCGATTTGGCGACCCATCTCGCGTGATGTCATTTGGATGGAAACCAAAGATTAGCTTAGAAGAAGGACTTCAGCGTGTGTTAGATCATGCGCATAAGCGTCTTCATAACCCAAATATTTTATGAGTACTCCACGATTTGCCTTAGTGACCACTACAATTTATGTGCCAAAACTTTTGGATGCGTATTTGCAAAATGCGCAAGACAATGGTGTGGCAAAAGATGATTTGGTGGTCGTAGTGACCGGAGATAAAAAAACACCAACAGAGGTTGGAGAGTTTGTTGCCGGATTGCAAGAAAAATTTGGGTACACTTGCGAGTATTATGATGCCCCAGCGCAAGACGCATATTTGGAGGATTTTCCAGAACTATTAGAACATTTGCCGTGGAATTGTATTCAACGCCGCAATGTTTCATTGTTGCGCGCCTATCAACTTGGGGCACAAGTCATTATTACCATTGATGATGATAATTTTGTTTTGGAAAAAGATTACTTTGGTGCGTATGCTGCCATTGGACAACAGACTGCAGCAGACGCGGTGAGTACCAGTACCGGCTGGTTTAATGTGTGTGACGAACTTACTGAACAGCGCGGAGCAGTATTTTACCATCGGGGATTTCCAGTACAAATGCGAGGAGAAGAAGCCAAAGATGTGCAGTGGGGGCAAGCGCAGGGCGTTGGTGCAGTGGTGGCAGGATTTTGGATGGATGACCCAGATATTGACGCGGTCCAGCGGCTTTCATGTCCGGTGACGGTTACTGAATACAAACGTGATGGACAGTTTACCTTACAAAATGGTACGTGGTCTCCGTTTAATTCACAAAACACCGGCATGAGTCGTGCCGTGTTGCCAGCATACTTTTTGAGCCCGTTTATTGGACGCTATGATGATATTTGGGCAAGTTATATTGTGCGTAAGATCACAGACCATTTGGGTGAGTTGGTGCTCTATGGTACGCCAATTGTGAATCAGGAGCGCAATCCGCACAACTATTTTAAAGACTATGATACCGAACGGATGGGAATGCAAACCACTGATCGATTTTGCGAACTGCTACGCGAGGTTGAGTTGACCGGTGCAACGTATACGCAGTGTTTTGACCAAATTCTTGAGGCGGTACAGCAGTGGTTGCGTTTGGAAGAATGGGACGATGCACAACGCAAAGCCTTACAAGACTGGTATACTGGATGTGTCGCATGGCAAAAGACCATTGCGCGCATAACATCATAAGATCATGCCACGCCAATCATCATTGTATCGTTTGCTCCGTTCAAGTGAGCGATATTTTAAAACGGATATGGTCTACCTTGCTAAAGGTGGGTCATGGTTGGTACTCTCACAAACACTCACTGCCTTGACCGCATTTGTCATGTCAATTGCCTATGCAAACCTACTAACACAGCAAGTATATGGTAGTTACAAGTTTGTTTTGTCGGTCGCGTCTATTTTAGGATCGTTTTCTCTAACCGGATTGGGTACGGTTGTGGTACAAGCAGTGGCGCGCGGGCAAAAAGGATTTTTACGTTTTGCATTTCGCAAAAATTTGTATTGGAGTTTTCCTATCAGTATTGCTGCGCTTGGTGCCGCGATTTACTATTCATTTGCCGGCAACGCCATGTTGGCCTTTGCTATGGTGCTCATCGCGGTATTTACTCCGTTGATTAATAGTACCGGGTTGTATAGCGCCTTTTTAGGTGGAATCAAAGATTTTAAAACTTCAGTGCTCTATTGGTTGTTCAGCAATACCGTGGTCTCAATGGTGCTCCTTGTTACCATGGTTATGAGCGACGCGTTATTGCCAATGGTGCTGGCATACTTTATTTCCATGGCCGCAGTCGGGATTGCGGTATATTGGAGAACCGTGAGGCGATTTGCAATCAAAAAAGAAAAAAAAACGTATTCGCTTAATTATAGCAAGCACTTAAGTATTATCAATTTGTTTAATACGTTAGCCAGTCATATTGACAAAGTGCTCGTGTTTCATTATTTGGGCGCCACACATACAGCTGTGTATTTGTTTGCACTCGCCATTCCGGACCAGTTGAAGGGATTGTTTAAAATCATCCCACGTATGGCATTGCCCAAATTCGCCTCTCGCCCGCTTCGTGAGATTAAGATTGTGTTTTTTTCAAAAATGGCAAAATTTGCTCTGGTTATGTTGGTAGTAGTAGTCGCATATGCAGTAGCTGCGCCGTATATTTTTGATTTTTTCTTCCCGCAATACCATGATTCAATTGTTCTCACACAGGTGCTTGCTTTTTCATTGTTTGGGGCACTGGTGTATGTGCCGGTTGCTGCGCTTGAAGCGCATAGTCAAAAAAGGCAGCTGTATAAATTCTCTGTGGTGACCAATGTATTACAGATTGTGGTAAGTGTGGCGCTGATCAAGTATTTTGGTTTGATCGGCGCTGTTGTTGCTCACTTGTTGATGAAGTTTATCGGAGTTATTGTGGCATCTTCATTGTTGTACACAGCAAAAGACACGTCGCACACAAGTAATGCCTCAAGTTAAGATCCGCTTAACGTGGTGATTGCTTTTTTCCCAATGCGCTTGAGCCATTTGGGCAAGCGGAGTTTGCAGGTGGCAAACTCGGTGATATTTTTTAGCAGCAGCATGTACCGATTGCGTAGCCGGTCGGTCAGGGTGTTGTGTGAAACTTTGGTGGCATAGGTAAGACTATCAGCGAACCGGACGTTCTTGAATCGTGTCGAACGATAGACCAGATCTTGCACCACCTGTTTCGGTCCTTGCCAGCCAATGGTGTCATGAAATGCCATAACTCCACCATCAACCACTTTTGGAAACCACAAGTCAAAGTCAAGTTTTACCGCTTCATATTCATGTGCGCCGTCAATAAACACCAATTCCACCGGTTGAGAAAAAGTTTGTGCTGCTGCTTCTGATGTCTGCACGATCGGGCGCACCATATCTTGTACTCCAGCGTTGGCAATGTTGGTTTTAAATGTCTCAAAGGTCCAAACTTTCTCTTTTTTGTTGTGCTCTGGAGAGCCGATATGTGGATCAACCGCATGAATAGGCTTGCCAGCGTTGCTGCGAGAACCAAGACTTAATAGGATGGTTGATTTTCCTTTCCACGAACCAATCTCAACAATCTCTCCACGACCAGTGCAGCGCGTCGCCAGCGTGTAGAGCGCTTGACCTTCGCGGTCAGTAAGCCAGCCATCAACATTGCGTATTTTTTCTTTAAGTGCTTGATCCATATTGGAAGATAATAGCTCAATGTTATCAAGGATTGCGCGGTTCAAGCAAGCGCTCTACCGGATCATTAAAGATTGTATTCCAAAACGCATCATAGCGAAGGTTTTTGGTAAAGAGCTCGTATGCTCTTTTTTGTTTCTGCACAAACACCTCATCAGTGAGATTGTGATACCAATCAGCGAGAATTTGTGGAAGCTGATCAAGGTGTTGATAGGGAATTCGAATGATCACCTCGTCGTAATCAATATGCTGCTCAAGTGGGAGCACAACATCAGTATCAATGAGCACGGGAATACGGCCAAGTGCTAAGGTTTCATAAAATCGGACAGAGAAATTACCATCACCCTTTGGTGCTAGTGTGACGTCGCTATTTATGATTGAATCCACATATTCTCTCCGCGCTGTTTTTGGATCAAGGGAGATGGTATGTTTGCTGGCCGAGAAAGTATTACGCACAATGAAGTTTGTGTTTACCTTCGGAGCTCGTTTACATATGGCAATTGCGCGACGGCGATACCAGATTCCTTTTTTGTGCACTGCGGCATTGCGTTTCCACACACTACTGATAATGATTCCAAAATGCTTCACCCAGAATTTAAGTGCAGTCCATACCCCGTCAAATCCAGCCCACCCACAAAATCCCACTACCAACTTGTCAGATTTTGTTCTGGGCTTGGGGTGGTATTGCTGCATCAGATCTTCAGCAAATGGCGGAACAATAATTTCATTAGGTTGCTTGAGGTACCGATACTGTGAACCTTTAAATACGATTACCTCCGGATCGCTGATTGATAATGTGTGTGACAAATCTCCTCCAATAAACAGGAGGATTTTTTTGTTTATGCTTCGGGCGAGTGTGATTTGTTCATCAAGATAGGTTCGAAATGCAGCAGTCATGGTACGCACATCTTGAGGGATCATGAGGTAATCGCAGCTATTCACGTCCTCGGCAAACGTAAAGGTTGTGTAAGCATAATCATCCGGTGTTTTGTTGGTAAAGAGTGTTTTACCAATATCTGCCCGATTAAAATAAGAATCAACCAGATATACTGCCGGCTTAGCGGGGTCAAATTTTGGTGTAAGAAAAAGGCGAGTCATACGTTATATGTAGTGAAGTGTACCTGATTGAGCGGCAACGTCAATGTCATCTTGACAGTACGGCCCAAATGCGCTAGGGTAGCGCGTTGACAGGTGCGCTGATCAGATTTATCCTGGGGACATGAGGAGGGACCTAGTGGCACGAATGACCAAGGCAAGAGCCTACCAGCTCTTCAAAGGGAGCGGATTTGCCGGGCTTTTGCCGCACTGCGTGCAAGGAGTCCCGGGAGACACCCGGATCATCCGGGATTATTACGTGTACTTTCGGCACGAGATGTTCCCTCAGGCGGGGATCATCCTGGATCATGAGTTCAAGCTCTGGTTCTTGCCGCGAGGGATCGTGAAAGAGAATGGCAAGCCAACCGAGAGTCCGGGCAACCGTAAGCTGATGCTGTTCTTTGACGCCCATGGTGAGGCGTCGCTCGCACAATGGTTGGACGAGCTCTCCGATTCCGAGATCGAGGCGCAACAGCGCGAGGTGCGCAATCGCTTTGAGCGTGCACAAGCGCGCGAGCTCGAGGATCTACCCAGGGAGCTGGCCGCACCACCTGAGTGGGCTACCGCCCGTCTGGCAGTCGGTGTGCCCCGATAAGCCACACATCAAAACACAACAACCACGAAGCACTGCCAACCGGCGGTGTTTTGGATTCTGGACATGGTTCGGATTGTTTGTTAGATTTTATCGAGAAGTAACACAGGCACGATTGAGGAGGAGTTAGCGTGCAGCTCTTGTATATCTCACCAAAAGTGGAAACCGCGTTTAGTCTGCCATGTGGGCAGTATTGCTGCTCATTTGGTATGGAGGCGCACTACATTCGAAACTTGATGCTGAAAAGTAGCATGTTGCCCGGAACCGGGGTTCTCGCACTACTACAGCAGCAACCGCTTGTCGAAGCGTTGGTGCGGTGGCTTTACGAGGGGTCGAGGCCACCGTGGTTGCGGTTGCGCTATGTGGTGTCGCAAGGGGCACTGGATCGTATGCCACACAAGGAGCAGGGCACGATCTTTTTTGGCCACAAGGAGGAACCGAGCGATCCCAAGGATCTCTACTTTTTCTGGGTGATCGAACGCGCTCAGAGGTAGGATAGCCAACTGATCTGTGATTACTTCTGTTTGCAAGTCTGCGGACTTGTCGATTGAGGTAACGACATATCATGGCGCCAAGTTTGGTAACACGGACTTGGCGCTTGGCTTTTTTTGCGCTACGATACGCACATATTCATATGAAAACTGTTCGGGTTCACAATGAGAAAAAAGAGGAGTTTGATGTGCCAATAAATGAGCTCGAATTTCGGGTTTCTGTTTATGGGATTGTGATTAAAGATGATGTGATATTATTGTCAGCTCAGTATGATGGGTATGATTTTCCTGGTGGTGGAGTGGAGTTAGGGGAGCGATTAGAAGATGGGCTTGTGCGCGAGGTACGCGAGGAGACCGGGATTGTGGTTAAGCCACGCGAGTTGGTGTATTGCACTGATAGTTTTTTCAAGCATACGTTAACGCCAGGGAAGTTTCATAACATTTTGATTTATTATGTGTGTGAGGCAGTTGGTGGCACGTTAGGCGATACGACATTTGATGAGATTGAGTTGCAGTACGCTGAAGCACCAGAGTGGGTGAGCTTGGCAAAGGTGCCAGAGCTCAAGTTTTACAATTCAGTGGATAGTGTGATGGTGGTGGAGCGGGCGAAGGAGATTTTCAAAAAGAGCTGATAATTAAAAAGGCCGCGCAGAAGATTCTTGCGGGCTTTTTGTTGTGTTGGTTGCTGTGATCAGGGATGGATCTCCACCTTGCCGTCGCGATGGCAGTGCTCACAGGTGTGCAGGAAGGAGATTGCACGATTGCTCTTGAGCGCCTCACCCAGGGCTCTGGCGTGATCGGCCGGGATCGAGTTGCCTTGTCGACATGCCTCGCAGATCAACTTGCTCTGGTGTAGAGTGAAGTTGACTGGCGCATCGTCGTCGACATCCTTGAGCTCCTCGCCCATCTTCTCGGGCCAGCGGCGAAAGTCCACGAAGTCCCAATCGACCGACTCATCGAGGAACAAGCCTCCGGGCAGGTCGGTGTTGATCCCATGTTGATCGAAGTCGATCTCGACGGTGGTGTGCTTGATCCCCGGCGGGGTATTGCTCACGATCTCCAGCTCCAGGACAATTCGTTGGTCTTGACCTTGGGGGTGCCACACCTCGGCGCTCTTGACCTTGGCAGTCAGCCAGATAGGAACCCAGCACGGATCCAGCTCGTACGCTTCGCTCCCTTCTGCCATCAGGGCGAAGCGGAACCGTTGGTGCGGATCCGACATGCGGAAGAATCCACCGCCAGTGACCATGTCCGCGCCCTCTTGGAGTGGCTCTGGAGCCAAGCGCAGCGCTGTGTAGAATTTACCCCATCTCATCGGGATTTCTCTCCTCGTTATCTTCCTGATGTGGGATGCAAGGTTGTCCCATCGTGGTTCAACCATGTCACAAAGACGAGTTATTGCTCGTCATTGAGTTCATGGCTCAACAAGTTTGGAGCTTATCGTGTTTTGGTGGATGTGTCAAGATTTCTTATTGAGATAATTAAAAGACCGCGTAGAAGATTCTCGCGGGCTCTTTGTTGTGTTGTGTAGTTAGATCCAGCCAAAGTACCAGCTGAGCCAGACGATCGAGACCATGCCCCAGGTGAGGGCGTTGACCAGCTCGGATGCGAGCAGCCAACGGCGGTTCTCGTCCCAGATCGCTTCTTGCTGGGTGAGGATCAGGTGGGCCATGCGGATCCAGATGTTGAGGTTTCCGACCAGCACCGACACACCGGGCAATCCACCACCACCAGCGATGAAGATCTTCACGCCTTGCAGCAGTTGTGGGATGCCGCGTGTCGTCATGGCGACTTGGCTCTTGGTGATCGGGTTCTCAAAGGTGAACCCGCGGCTGCGGCGTCGTCGGTATACGAGAACAGCTCCCACCAGCGTAGCCCCGATGGTCACGCTATCGTTGGTGTCCCATTCGTACAGGCCACCAAGCCAGATGATCAGGATATCCACTCCCACCAACACGATCCACATCATGTAGATGAACAGCGCCTGACGCGTCTTGCGACTGGGCTGCGTGCGGTGTGCCGGCAGTGCCAGCGACGCTTGGAGTCCGCAGAATACCAGCAGTACGATGAGAAAGGACATGCTCACGCCTTCCACGGTGTACAGGTTGCGGATGAGCATGGGGATGACCAGTCCGGCTGCCCCAATGACTTGGATGTAAAACAGCGCATCAGCAGCGCCGCGGTTTTCTGTCGCCTTGTGGCGAGTTTGGTGCACGGGTTGCCCTCCTATGCGCTGGGGTTTTGGGTAGCCAAACGGTACTGCACCTTAGCATGAGAAGGTGCGAAGGTCAATGGTATTTTGGAAAGGAATTATTGAAGAGTAGTTTTTCAAAATCGTTGAGATGGGCTTGGGTGTCGATGTCAATGTTGAAGATTGGGTCCATTATGTAGGCGCGACATTGGTCACCGTAGAGTCGTGGTGGTGTTTGTTGGGCAAGATTTGTTTTAAAAGCGTAGATTGCGCCATTGCGCGTATAGGTTGTGGAGAGAGATTGACGTTGGGGGATTACGGTATGTAAAGGTTGGCCGCTGAGCAGTGTGCTGTAGCCTGAGTCATTGATAGTAATGGTCCAATCAGGGATATATTGTTTTGGGGTTCGGATTACGCTGATGAGTGAGTCGGTGTCAGGTGTTTGCAGCAAGTCCCATGCTTGCGTAATATGAATAGGGAGGCGGTATGAGGTTGCCTCGAGTAAAAAGGTATGCTCTGGCAGGTTTGGAATCTTGTTGAGTGCAAAGTGGATCGCGTCTTTGACCGGTGAAGTGTCTTGGGTGACTTCGGGAGGGAGTAAGAAGGGGATTTGGGCACCGTATTCTTGGGCGATGTCTGCGTAATGTTGGCTGTCGGTGAGGACGATGATGCGATCGAAGATATTGACTTGTTGAGCACATTCAATAGTGTGGGCAACGAGTGGCTTGCCCATGATTGGAGCGATGTTTTTGTCTGGAAGGGTTTTGGAGCCAGAGCGGATGGGGATGAGGGCGAGGGGCGGCATATATAAAGAGGAGAGGTTAAATAATTAGATTATTATATAGCTATTATGAAGGATGTGCAATTAGGACAATATAAAATAAATGAACAAAGCCCTCCATTAATAATTGCTGAAATAGCGGATAATCATTGTGGATCGCTTGAGCTTGCAAAGCAACTGATAAGAGAAGCAAAAATTTCTGGTGCACATTTTGCAAAGTTTCAATATCACATTCCAGATATTGAGATGATTCCTGGTTCGGTAAGTATGTGGGCGGGTGATTTATACAAGATATTGAATTCTAATTTGTTAAGTCACGAGGATCATCGAGAAATTAAAAATTATTGTGAGGGTATAGGCATAACTTATTTATGTACCCCATTTTCAATAGAAGCTAGTGACAAATTAGAAGATTTGGGTGTTGAATTTTACAAAATTGGTTCAGGTGAAATGCAAAATTTACACCTATTAAGGCACATTGCCAAGAAAGGCAAAACAATGATTGTTTCAACCGGGATGTCTACACTTGATGAGATTGCTGAGGCTGTAGATATGATCAAACTGGAAGGATGTCCTTTTGTGCTTTTGTATTGCGTTAGCGCGTACCCCCCAGACTATTCCGAAATTAATTTAGAACTATTGGATGTATACAAAGAAAAATTCGTGTGCCATGTTGGCTTGTCGGATCACACTCCTACAATTTGGACGTCAGTGGCTTCTGTGTCTTTGGGGGCAAAGATTATTGAAAAGCATTTCACTCTTAATAAAGATTTGCCTGGTCCTGATCACGCCATTTCTTTGGATCGCCTGCAATTGTCAGAACTTTGTTCGGCTACACACGCAATTTGGAGGTCTTTGGGTAAAGATAAGAATGTTAGTTCTGACGAGCAAGTTATCAGAGATTGGGCTTATCACAGTCTTGTAGCAAAAAGGGATTTATCTGAAGGATTAATTCTTGGAAAGCACGACATTTGTGTAAAGAGACCCGGGATAGGAATACCAGCAAAGCGATACGAAGATTTTCTAGGTAAAAAGTTGATTAAATCTGTTAAAAAGGATACACTTTTGCATGAAGATTTTTTTGAATAACCTATGACCCTCACCTTTATCGGCGCTGGCTTTGTCGGCGCAACAACTGCAGCAGCCATGGCAGACTCTGGGCACAACGTGCTTGTTTTTGACATTAGCCAAGAGCGCGTAGATAAACTCGGCTCAAACGACAAAACTACGATCGAATCCTGTCTATACGAGCGCGGCTTGGCAGATCTGCTCATCTCACACAAAAACAACATCAGCTTTACCACAGATTACACTCAAGTAGAGAGTCAGCTTGACAGCACCGATGCAATCTTTATCTGTGTGCCAACACCGCACCGCGAAGATGGCTCTACCGAGATGAAGTACTACGACGCGGCCCTGGAGCAACTTGCAACTGCCATGGCCAAGCGCAACAATGGCGATCAATCCAAATACATTGTTTTGGTCAACAAAAGCACTGTCCCAATCGAAACCGCAACCTATGCAAGTGATGTCCTTGAAAAAGAAGGGGTAAAGAATTTTGGCGTGGTATCAAATCCAGAGTTCCTCGTTGAGGGAAAAGCAATCGAAGGAAATCTGCACCCATCACGAATCGTGGTTGGTGCATGGAACCAGCAAGATTTTGTTGTGATGCGAAACATTTACGATCGGTTTTACAACAGCAGCACTATTCCGTATATCGAAGTCAATCCACACGAAGCAGCAGCCGGCAAACTCCTGGCAAATTTTCTCCTCTTTAATCGGCTCATGACCTGTTTCAACGTCGTTGGACGAACTGCTGAGAAGTTTGACAATGTGAAGTTCGAAAATATTCGCTCGATCATCACTTCTGATAAGCGCATCGGCAACTGGGGATTTTATGACAGTCTCTACGCTGGTGGCTCGTGTCTGGAAAAAGATACCAAGTCTTTGGCATATCAGCTTACCCAAAAGCAAGCCGATGTTACCATGCAAGAGAATGCCATTGCGCTCAATCACAATCATTTTGAAGATTTTCTCAGCCGCGTTGCCCAAGAAAAAACATGTCAGCTCAAAGGCGCGAGTGTGGCCGTCCTTGGCATGGCATTTAAACAAGACACCAATGATATTCGAAACTCAGCCGGGCCAATGGTACTTGAGTGGTTAAAAGCGCAAGGGGTTGCACAAGTTCAAGTGTATGATCCAGAAGTGTCAGCAGACCAGCTCCCAGCTATTGATGGACTCAAGATCACCAGTCATGACAATGAGCAAGAGGCAATCACCAACACTAGTGCATGTTTTATCCTTACTGATTGGCCACGATTCCGTTCTGTTGGCAAAACCATTCAAGAACTTGCACCAGCGCCATATTGCATTGTTGATGGTCGTCGGATGGTACAAAATGATTACGCTGAGTTACAAAAAGCAGGGTATACCATCATTGCGGTTGGTTCGCCAACACTGTCGTAAGTATGCAATACGAGTATTTTCTTGCCTCCCGATTTCGTAACAAAGACATTGTCTTAGATTTACTTGCTAAAATGCGCGAAAAAGGCAAAAAGGTCTATTGTTTTTTAGAAACCGATGCATCAAAAAATCATGTTGGCGATCTCAATTGCAATCCAGAAGAGGCCATGGCCAAGTTTGAAGCAGTACAGGATTGGCGCACTGATCCAGATGTGCGCGAGGTGTTTGATACTGACATGAACGCACTACGCGATTCAGAAAAATTGGTTCTGTTGTTGCCAGCAGGGAAGTCATCACACATGGAGGCCGGAGCAGCATATGGAATGGGCAAAGAATGTATTGTGGTGGGTGAACAAAAAGAAACCGAAACTTTGTATTTGATTTTCAACAAACATTTTGACTCAGCTGACGCATTTATAAAAAGTTTGTAGAGCGCACGCCATCGCTATGGTATACTTGCGATACCTATGCACAAGCACCTTAAGATTTTTTTGAACGTTGTACTTGGACTCCTGCTATTTGTCAGTCCTTTTTTTGTCGAACTTTTTGATTTTACTTTTGATGTGGCAACCATCCTTACGGTGGTGGCATTGTTCTTTGTTATCCTTATTGGATTTTTTATTGGAACCACGACGTCCAATTATCTACGCATGCAAACCTTAATCGCAGAGCTTAATGCAACATTGATGGCGGTTTATGAAACTGCAAAACAAATCAGTCGCGCTGGCGCTAAAAAAGTAGCCAATGCAATTGATGCGTTTATGATTGCATCACTCGATTATCAGTTTTTGGAATACTATGGCAAAGATGATCTCAAAGACATTATCAGTGCCATGGATTTACTGAAGCCCAAAACAGACGTTGCAAAAAATCTCCATCCGTACTTGGTGAATGAGAAAAAGTCACTCTATCAAACTCACCAAGAGCTATCACTTACGGCAAAGCCAGTGGTATCTGGTACGCATTGGTTTATTTTGATTGTACTTTCACTCATTATCGCCATGTTGTTATTTGAATTGCGAGACGGAAGCGTACTTATGAACGTGCTTGCTGGAGCGGTGCTCGTTGCGATTTATCAAACATTATTTTTACTTTCTGAAATTGACCGTAATGCACTTTTGGCGGGTAAGCTTGTATACACAAACCCTCAACAAGTCTTTTTTGCCATTGGCAAGTTGCCATATTATCCAGGAGGCGAGATTAAGAAAAAGTGGGCACGTCCGGACGATGGTGATTATCGTGTCGGAATTTACACAGACTATCCAAACTCTTTTGCTAAAAAGATTAAAGTTATCAAAAATCGCAAGAAAAAACACTAACCCGCCTCAGCGTGCGCCTTGGCGGGGAAGTGGTTGTTTGAATTGGTTTATGTCTGGTGGGTTGTCGGCCGCGCCTCGACGCGTTACTCGACTATGAACCCGGTGGCCGCCCCGGTGTGGTATCGCGGGATCCGCACCAGGTCGCTGCTGAGCCACAGCTTGTCGTGCCCGTCGCTCCCGCGGTCGAAGAAGAAGCAGGGCGTGTCGCAGAAGCCGTGGAACTCGCGGTGGTCCTGCGTGATCTGGCTGAAGCCGTCACCGGTGCAGTGCACACCCAGGGTGCCATCGCTGACAAACCGATCCGGGTGGGTCAACACCATGCACGCCACCGCGAAGGTGGAGAGCGCGAACTCGTCGTGGCGCAACGTGGCGCGCACGCGAAGATCCGACTCGCCCGCGTGGTTCGCGCCGAACTGGCAGGGGATCATGAGGATGTTCCCCTCGAACGTCCGGCGGTCCTGCTCCGCGGCGATGTAGTTCATCGCGTCGCGGGTGTGCTCGGTGGTCTGCAGCTGCAGATCCGTGACCGGCCCAAACTGGTTGAGCAGATCCTCCACATAGCGGCTCTGGCGCAGCGCCGCAAACACGCGGTGCAACGCCTCACAGTAGGTGTCGCCCAGCGCCTGCCACTTCGGGATGGCAAACCACCCCTCGGCGCCCTCAGGGAGCACCTGGCGCGCGTCCGCCAACCGGGCAACGCCCAGCTCGGGGAAGTACTGGCGCAGGATGTGGAGCTGATCCTCGATGGCCTTGGGCTCCTGGTACGAGTCCGGGTAGCCCATCTGGGCTGGAACCACCGCACGGCGGTGATTCCAACGCTGGTACGCCTGCCTGGCAATGTTCAGCCAAAGAGCGAACCTGCTCAACTGTCTCGGGTGCTTCATAGCGCCTCCAAGGCAAAAAGTGGTGGCCCTAGAGGGCCAAAAATCAAAGAACGTGGCGTAAGCCTACCATGAATACGAAAATTTGTCAAGTTTTAGCCGATTATTGACGGTAAAAAACCAGTTGCACTTTAGGCAAAAATAGGGTATTATTTCACTATATTTAGCTTTAAACTCCTGTTATGGCGACCTACCTCGTTACTGGCGGAGCCGGATTCATTGGCTCCCATATCTGCGATGCACTCCTTAAAGACGGACACACCGTCCATGTGATCGACAATTTTTTGACCGGCGCAAAAGAAAATTTGCGTGATGGTGTTATTCATCATGATGTAGATTTGCGAGACCTCGACAAGATTGGTCCGCTGTTTAAAGGCGTGGATGGTGTATTCCATTGCGCCGCACTCCCACGGGTACAAACCTCCATTGAAAATCCAATCGAAACGCATGGGCATAATATCGACGCCACTCTGCACGTGTTTGTGGCAGCTCGCGATGCCGGGGTGAAGCGTGTGGTCTATAGTGCGTCAAGCTCTGCGTATGGTGATGGTAGTCCAATGCCACTACGCGAGGATATGTTTCCAAACCCTATGAGTCCGTATGGATTGCAAAAACATGTTGGCGAACATTATGCCCGTCTTTTTGCCTTGATCTACAATTTAGAAACCGTTTCACTTCGGTACTTTAATGTGTATGGTCCACGTATGGCTGAGAAAGGTGCATACGTCACGGTCATGTCTGTGTTTGTGCGCCAACTTCGCGAAGGCAAAAAGCTTACCATCACTGGTGATGGAACCCAGACCCGCGACTTTACCCATGTTGACGATGTGGTGCGTGCTAACTTGGCAGCGATGAACAGTGAAAAGGCCGGCCAAGGTGAGATAATCAATATTGGCGCAGGAGCCAATCAAAGTATCAATGATATTGCGGCTATGTTTGGGGGTGAGACAGAATATATTCCACCGCGACTCGAACCGCATGACACCTTAGCAGACATCTCACTTGCCAAAGAGCTTCTTAATTGGACACCGTCAGTGGACATTGAAGAGGGAATTCGTCAGGTAAAAGAATTTTATAATGTTGCCTAATCATATGGAAAACACCACTCAAGAACCAGCATCAACGCAACCAAGTACCCACGAAAAAAAGCAGGCACGTTCATTGCGGTTTGTGTTTACGTTAGTTATCATTTTGGTCATTGCACTCGCAGCCGGTGGATGGTATTACCAAAGTGAGTCGTATGCCTATGCGAAATTTGAAAAAGAAGTTGCGCAGCTCTCCCAAGAAGATCAGGATTCTGTTGCTAATCTGATTCGTCAAGCAGATGAATGGAAAGCCAAGTTTGGAACTGATGCCAAAGACGACATGATCCCTCATATTGAAGCAGCACGCTATTGGAAGTCTGTTGGGTTAGTTCATGGATTGGAGTACGGTTTGCAACATGCTGCTAGTATTTATGATGACGCGATCGAATTATTCGGTGAGAATAATGGATTGTTGTATCAAAACGCTGCCGGAATTCATCGTGAGCTTAACAATTATGACCGAACGATCGAGTTTTACGAGCGCGCGATCACTCTTTCACCCGGACTTGCGGCTAACTATGTCAAGCTGGCAGAAGTGCATCAGTATAATTTGAAATCAGATCCAAGTGTGGTCCTGGAAATTTATTCGCGTGCGTTAAATCGTATTGTGGTTGGTGTTGACGAAATACTCAAGTCTCGAGCAGTGTACAACGAATCTATTGATGACATTCGTGCAGCACTGACTGATCGCGCCAAGATTTCTGCACTAGAACCGCAAAACACTGCTGCATTTGAAGAGTACGAGCGTCTTCTCAAAATACTTGAGGATCGGGGTGAATCACTCGAAGAAGTGCCAACCGTTGAGCAAGAGCTTGAAAAGTTTAAATCAGGAATTATTGAGTAGGGAAACAGGTTTACAAATAATTTAAAATCCCAAACCCACCTCGCGTTCGCTTGGTGGGTTTGTTGTTGTGTGAGTTGTTAGTCCGATGAGTCTCGCAGTTTTCCACTTCTGAGCAGGTGGCCTACCGCTGCCAGAGCGAGGTGTTTGCCGGTGGCCTCCTGGAACGCCTCCGTATCATCCGGCGAGATGCCTTGCGCAATGGCGGTTTCGCGGATCGCCTTGATCTCAAGGTCAAGCCCGATTTTCGAGTGGAGTTTTTGCCTTGGCAGCCAGACCAGGGCAATCTCACTGAAGATCGCCGGGTCGCCCAGCTCAGCGATCCTTTTTTGCTCGAGTCGCGAGCCGTTGCGCGTGAGCGTGTAGGTGGCGCCACCGTCACTGTCCGGTGTCACATAGATGTCGTAGACAGCCACCAGGTCTTTTTCCGCCAAAAACGCCCGCATCCGGGTAAACACGCCACTCGCCTTGGAGGTGAGCTGTGTTCCGGGGGGCGTCTTGGTGATGAAGTCCTCGGGAAGTGGGGCGGCGTCATCATGCTTTTGCCATTGAGCGACGTGGATGCTGTACAAAAAGTCGTTCAGCTTCTCACTCAGCTCATACATCTCGTCTTCATGACGTCGCTTAATCTCGCGCATTCCCATTACAAGACAGCGCTTCAAGTCCTCAAAGGTGGGCATTGCCCTCCAGGTGCCTTTCGGCTTTCAGAGTTTTAGCTGATCATGGTATAGCAGATTTTTTGAAGATTGTCAATGTGCGCCATACCAAAACACACCACAGTTGTGGTGTGCATGATGACGATATGTGGTGTGGTCTAAATCCCTTTACGTCGCACCAACACATTAATGGTCTTCAAGAAGATCGCAATATCAATCATGATCGAGCGATTTTTAATATAGTATAAATCGTACTGCAGTTTGATCAGGAGCTCACGCGTACTTTTCGCATACGGATAATTAATTTGTGCCCAGCCGGTCATACCAGGACGAACAATATTACGAACCGTGAAAAATGGCATAGTTCCCTCAACTTTATCAACAAATGCTTGGCGCTCTGGTCGTGGTCCAATCAAACTCATCTCACCCTTTAAAATATTGAGTGATTGAGGAAACTCATCAATACGGGTCTTGCGCAAGAAGTTACCAAAGCGTGTGATGCGATCGTCTTTTTCTTGGGTCATTTGCGCACCATCTACTTCAGCTGAACCGTCTTTTGAAAGTGCTTTCATGGTTCTAAATTTATACAACGTAAACGGCTTACCGTTTTTCCCAATTCGTTTTTGTGAATAAAACAATGGTCCCGGACTGGTACTTTTAATGAGTAGTGCGATAATTGGCGTTAAGAGTGCGGTAAGTAAAATCAAGACCGCAGCAACAACATAATCAACGACCCAGCGGAAAATGTCATACAGTCGAGTATGTGTGGAGTTGAGATTTTCTAAAAACCATGATTCAGAGAGTGATGAGAGTGCAACACGGCCTGTGATATGCTCGTATAATGTGCTGACGTTCACAATGTCCAAGTCCCAAAAGATTAACTCATACAATTCTTGAGTAAGTTCTGATTGTTCGTGAATATCAATTCCCAGCACAACCGTATCGATCTCATATGCCGTAACAATGGCGCGGATATGTTTGAGTGATTTATAAATTTCAACGTTTTTAATTGGTTTGCCTTCGTGTTCTGTTAAATCAACCAATGCTACCGGCAAATACCCGAGTTGTGAATCAGCCTGAAAAGCAGTAATCAATTCCTCAGCTTCTTCCGTGCGACCAACAAACAACAACCGACGACGAAGTAATCGTGGGGCAATCCAATGATTGTATGCCATGCGCCACAGGGTAAACAAAAATGCAAAAATACCGAGTACAATCACCAGGTTTGTTTTTGGCGCAATATAAAAGAAGGGGATTACGTAGAAAAAGCCAATGGCAATAGCGCCGGCAGCAATCAGTGCTTCAAAAAAGTGACGATAAAAATGAACATTATTTTTTGCCTTTTGGATGTCGTACAAACTACTAATGTAGAAGATTACAATCCACAGCAAAAAGATCATGCTAAATGGTAGCAAGTGCGCGTCCCATTGGGTGACAAAGTCAGCTGCGCCATAACGCAGGCGTAAGGTCAGTGCTAAGGCGCCATAGAGCAAAATTACATCACCCAAGAGTAGAAAGACTTTTTTAATTGTTGCAGAAGATCCGTGCATAGCTAGACAGTCTCTGGACTACATCGTATACTAAATATATCAATAACTGGAGGAACTATAGCGAAAATGACTGTTTTGTTCAAGGCCAGAGGGTTGGTCGGCTTCACATGGCTCAGACTCATCACCGCAACAGTTGCGGTTACTTTTTTGTTTGTTGGCAGTACTGCGCAGGCCGCTGTACCTAACGATCCCCAGTATATGCGGCTCAAACCATGGGGTAATATTGCACTTGAGAGGGCGTGGGACATTACTCGAGGAGATCGCGAGATTATCGTTGCGGTGCTCGATACTGGTGTTGATGTCGACCATCCAGATTTGGCGGCCAATATCTGGACTAACGATGCTGAGATTCCAAATGATGGCGTGGATAATGATAACAATGGATTTGTTGATGATTATTATGGGTGGGATTTTGTGTTTGAGGATAATGATCCTGGTCCTGATACCACGGGTGATTTTAATGAAGTGGCGCTTAACCATGGAACCATTGTGGCAGGGCTGATCGGTGCGGTTGGGAACAACAACACGGCTGGAACTGGAGTAAGTTGGAAGGTCCGCATTATGCCGTTGCGAATTTTGGACAGTACCGGGGTGGGGGATACCCTCATGGCATTGCGTGCAGTTGAATATGCAACTGCGCAAGGTGCAGACATTATCAATATGAGTTTGGTAGGAAACGCTGCTGCTGGTGATTTGCAAACCGCACTGACCAATGCATACAACGCTGGAGTTACGATTGTGGCAGCCGCAGGGAATGCACTTGAGAATGAACTCCCAAAAGATTTAGATTTCGAGCCCTATTACCCGGTATGTTATCGCCATCCGGTGATTAAATATGACATGATTATTGGTGTAGCTGCTGTTGATGAAAATGACGCGTTGTCAGACTTTTCAAATTATGGTTCAGCATGCGTCGATGTGAGTGCACCAGGTGAATTTTTACCCAGCACCTTAGTGGAGTCACTTTCTGATGGATTTACGCAGACGTATGGTGGGCAATGGAGCGGCACTTCAGTTGCCGCACCACTGGTTAGTGGCACGGCTGCGCTTATTAAATCGATTGACCCAACATTTACTCCGGAGCAGATTACCGGTTTTATCAAACAAAGTACTGATGATATATCCGATAAAAATAAACTGAAGGCGCTTGACATGGGGACTGGCAGACTTAATGTTGAGGCTGCATTATTGTTGGCACAGCAAAATATTTCTACAGACGAGCCAGACGTTGTACAAGAGCCAGAGGGTACAGACGAACCAGAGGTCAGTCCGCCAACTATCGAGCTAATCGCTACACCAACGCCGTCGGCGTTTGGTTGGGACATTATTGTTGGTCCGCAATATGGGCGATCTGCAACGATCAAACTATTTGATAGTCAGGGAGATTTGCAGACCGTGTTTAGTGCATTTGAAGATGACTTTATTGGTGGGGTAACTTTGGCAGGTGGTGACGTCGATGGTGATGGGGAATCTGAGATTGTTGTTGGAAAAGGAGTTGGTTCTACGCCAGAGGTTCGGATATTTTCGAAAACCGGTCAGCTCGAGCAATCGTTTTTTGTCGGTGAGCTTGATGACACGCGCGGGGTTCGCGTGAGTGTGATTGATGTTGGTAAGGATGGCAAATTTGAAATTGGTGCAGTGCCGCTCTCAGGTGACTCCGAGTTTATCAAAATTTTTACCCACGAAGGGAAGCGCTTTAGTAAGTTCTCGCCTGGCCAGCGACAGTATCCATTCGGGATGTATATGGGGTCAGGGTTGGTCAATGGGAGGCCGCGAGTAATTGTAAGCGAGCAAAAAGGGGATGATCAATTTATTGAAGCATGGAGTGCAGACGGCGCATTTGCTAATCATTGGATTATTACTGACATGAAGTCTGCGCGTCCACGATTAGCACTTGATGATGTAGATAATAATGGTGTGGCCGATATTGTACTCGGTGCTTCTCCTGGTACGCGACCATATATTGCAACACGTCCATTTGATAATACACAGACGCAAAATCTATTCTTGGCCTGGGATGCAGGATTTCGTGGAGGAATCAATGTTGCAGCAGCACGTGGCGCAATTGTGGCTGGTCCAGGTAAAGGCGCACAATCATTTGTTCGTGTATTCTCGCTGAGTGGGCAGTTATTGAGTGAATTTCGTGCATTTGATCGATTTTATCGAGGGGGGTTGCAAGTGGGAATTTTGCCATAAGAATAGCCATTACAATTAAAAATACAAACGACCCGCATTACGTGCAGGTCGTTGTGGTTGTAAGTTGTTAGTTGTGCTTGATCAAGACCTGCGAGCAGAATCGCGGATCCTTACCAAGGCCATCCAGTGCCGCTGGGATCGGCATCAGCGGGTCGATGGTGGCATCAGATCCGAGTGTTCCACTTTCGATGAGCGTCTTCACAACATGCAGGAAAAACTCCGACATTCCAGTTGTCATTTGGACTCCCCATCCTACCGACGCGTGGCCGCCTTTTTTGAGGTTTTCTCGAACGTCCTTGGTACAGATCGTGAGAATGCTGCCGTTGTACACGGCTCCCTTGTCGAAGACGTACCAGTAGGTGAGGTTCTCGGTAGAGCCCTGCTGCGGCTTGCTCTGACCCTTCATCACCTTGTCCCACCACAGGTTCAGGTCAATGATGGTCGGCCAATACCGCGCAGGATTAATCAGCACACTGGTGCTTCGTCCAAACAACTCATCCCAATCGCCGACATAGCACACCGCGTGCTGTTGTGACGTCTCGGGGACGTGCTTCAGCGTGATGTGCTCACCCTGCTTGACTTGCAACGGCAGGTCGATGCAGGCGGGATGATGTTCGGCGTCCTCCGTCCCGGTGCGGATCAAATGCGTCTGCCCGGTGTTGACGAGCTGCTCCGGGCCGCCGCACCCGGCCAACGTCAATGCCACGATCAGCAAGGCAGCGGTTAGGATCGGATTGGTGTGCACGTCAGACTCCTTAGCTTTCGCTACTAGAGGTTGGTGTTGTTTCCTTCAATGGAAAGGTATTGTAGTAAGTAATTGAGTTTCTGTCAATATTTCTTGCTATATGTGGGCGATTTCCTGTACAATACGCCTAGATTTCAACTATCAATTGTATGTCAGAAACTCCTATTTTTGAACAAAAAAATGTGCTCGTTACCGGTGGTGCCGGGTTTATCGGTTCGCATTTATGTGAAAAGTTGCTTAAAGACGCAAAAGTGATCTGTTTGGACGATTTATCCAACAGTACTGCCAAGAACATCGAGCACCTGATGCAATTTGAGAATTTTGAATTTATTAAGCATGACATTAATCAACCGCTTGATTTAGAGAGGTTTCCAGAGCTTGAGAAATTCAAAGTGCAATTTCAAGGAGTGCAGGAGATCTATCACCTTGCGTGTCCAACCAGTGCCAAGAATTTTGATGATTTAAAGATGAACACCTTGCAGAGCAACAGCATTGGCGTGATCAATGCGCTTGATCTTGCCGTACGGTATAAAGCCAAGTTTTTGTATGCAAGTTCATCGGTAGTGTATGGTCCGCGCCCAGCTGATGGGAATGCATTTGAAGAAAGTCATGAAGGAACCATGAATCACTTATCTCCTCGTGGATGTTATGATGAAGGTAAGCGATTTGGAGAAACTTGTGTAGCGACATACGAGCAAGTACATGGCATTGATGTTAAAATCGCTCGAATTTTCCGTACATACGGCCCACGCATGAAGTTATTTGATGGTCAAATGATTCCTGATTTTATCGTTGATGCGCTCGAGGGCAAGGATATGGTGGTATATGGAGATGATAGTTTTACTACCTCACTTATGTATGTTACTGATGCTGTGGACGGCATGACCAAGCTCATGAAGTCAGGTCCGGGATTGGGGCCGGTAAACTTTGGTGGATCAGAGTCTCACGTCATTGTTGATGTTGCGCAGATGATTATTGCTAAGACCAGCTCTACCTCAACCATTACACATGAGGATCCTTTGCCATTTATGTCGCCACTCGCAATGCCAAATACGGTTAAGGCCAAAGAGCGACTTGGTTGGTTGCCACTCGTACGTCTTGAGGACGGATTGACTAAGACTATTGATTATACGATTGCCCACAAGCAAATTCTCGGGTTATAAATTACGGAGTATGGAGCAGGTGTATGTCGTTATGCCAGCGTACAACGAAGCTCCAGTTATCGGAGCAGTGTTGGCGCAACTTACCCAACGCGTGAGTCCATCGCGCGTGATTGTGGTTAACGATGGTTCTGCAGATGCAACTGGTGCCATTGCACAAGAGTGTGGCGTGCATGTAGTGCATCATCGTATCAATCGTGGATTAGGAGCAGCGCTTAAAACCGGACTCACCCTTGCCCATGAGCTCGGTGCACAAGTGGTGGTGACATATGATGCTGATGGACAACATGATTCTCAAGATGTTGCACGCGTTGCTGCGCCTATTATTGAGAACAGTGTCGATATGGTGATCGGTTCCCGATTTTTACAAAGTGGACAAATGCCATGGACTCGGCGGGTGTTTAACTGGATTGGAAATGTTGTTACATGGGTATTTCATGGTGCATGGGTGAGCGATAGTCAATCAGGATTGCGTGCATTTTCGCGAGACACGTTGGGGCGCTTGCACATCAGTGCTAATCATATGGATGTGTCGTCTGAGTTTGTACGTGAAGTCCATCGCCTGAATTTGAATATCCAAGAAGTGCCCATTAAACCGGTATATACTGAATATTCATTAAGTAAGGGGCAAAGTCTTGGAGGTGGATTTCGTACGGTAGCAAAGATTGCCTTACGTAAATTTTTGTAATCTATGGTAGTTGTTCAAGTAATTTTTATTCTCTTTGCCCTGTTTGCACTCACGCGAGTGTTTGTCCGGGTACGCAAACGGGAGTTGTCTCATGCATTAGGATCATTAGCAGTAGTGATATGGGCATCAGTGATTGCATTTGCTCTGCAGCCTGAGTGGCTTGATCGTATTGCCGAAGTTATTGGTGTGGGTCGGGGGGTAGACACCGCAACGTATATTTCCATTCTCGTTATTTTTTACCTTATTTTCAAAATTTTTGTCCGGCTTGAAAAATTGGAAGATCATCTCACTTCCTCAGTGCGCGATGAGGCACTGAGTGAGTATCGTAAAAAGAATAGCAAATAATATGCCACGCTTGGCGATTATTACTCCGGTGTTTCCACCGTACCATGGTGGTATTGGGTATGTTGCCAAACGCCATGCTGAGCAGATGGCCAAGCGTGGGTATGATGTTGAGGTGTTTGCTCCTGCGTATTCTCCATCACCGACTCCGCCCAATTCCCTCCAGTCGCCACAGCCGGGTAAGGCGACTGTCGGCAATACGGCGGAGTCTGCGGTGCAAAAAGAAGCGGAGCAAACATATATCACTCATCGCATCAGGTCATCTTTTCATTATGGTAATTCAGCGCGGATCAAAATAGCAGATCAGCTCCAAGATGCTGATATTGTCCATTTACATTATCCGTTTTATTTTACTGCAGAGCTGTTGCCAAAATGGCGCAAGCAATACCCAAGCAAAAGATTTTTTGTGACCTATCACATGGACCCGGACCTTCCAGGATTGCGTGGTCTGTATGCGCGGTGGTATGCCCATCACCATACACAAAAAATATTAAGCGCTGCTGATACTGTATTTGTGAGTACCAAAGAATATGCACAGGCGCATACTAATGGGGAGTGGTTCAAAGCAAATAATGCAAAAGTGGTTGAAGCGCCATTTGGTGTAGATGTCGATCGGTTTTTACGACAACCGGTTGCAGATGAATTTTATCGTCAGCATGGCTTAGATCCACAGTTACCCACGGTTTTATTTGTTGGTGGGTTAGATACTGCTCATGCGTTTAAAGGTGTGGATATCTTGATTCAAGCGTGGAGCAAAGTAAAAAGCCCGGCACAACTTATTATTGTAGGAGATGGAGATAGACGGTCGGTGTATGAGCGACTTACCACTTCGTTTGACAGTCGCATTCATTTTGTTGGGGCAGTTGATTATCAAGAGTTGCCACAGTGGTTTTGGGCAGCGGACATCTTTGTATTGCCCTCAATTGGTAGGGGAGAAGCCTTTGGTTTGGTGCTTTTAGAAGCGATGGCAGCGCAAGTATTTTGTGTTGCGAGTGATTTACCGGGAGTCGCAACAGTGATGGATCATGGTAAATCCGGGGTATTGGTTGCGCCTGGTTCGATCAGTGCACTCACAAACGCACTTGATGATTTGATTCAGCATCCGCAAAAGCGTCAACAATATATCCAACATGCATTACAAAAGGTTCAGCAGGATTTTTCTTGGGATTCCATGGCAGATACCTATCATCTGTGGTATACTCAAGCCACGTAATCATAACTTTTAATTCGTTCATTTTTGATCTTTATGTCAACATTGGCTGTACACGTATCATTATTGTTGGTACGTATTGTCGTGGGGTTCATTTTTATGGCACACGGCTACCCAAAGATCTTTGACGCAAAGACTGTCAAGGAGACTACAAAGTTTTTTAAGAAAAAACGTATTCCGTCTCCACGGTTTTTCGTCTACCTTGTCGGGTTTGTAGAATTCTTTGGTGGACTGTTTGTCCTCATTGGGTTTATGACACCGATTTGGGGGTTCTTGCTCGCGATGATCATGATCGTGGCAATTGCGGTTACTGGATTTGAAAAAGGGTTTAAGGGAGGGTATGATTACAACCTTATGCTCTTTGTACTGGGGCTGATGCTCTATGTACTTGGTGGTGGCGCATTTTCACTTGGTGCAACCTTAGCACTCTAATATCGCACTATGAAAAAGAAGTTTGGCAAGGGCCTGTTGTTAGGTCTTGCTGTTGGTGTGTTTGCATCAAAGTATTTACAAACTGCGCAAGGGAAGAAAACCAAGAAAAAGCTTGAGAAAAAGGCTCAGGAATTGTTGAACCTGGCGCAAGAGCGCATGAAAGATCTGAAAAAACCAACCAAAGCAGCCTACAATCGTGTGGTGAAGAAGTTGGTTGATGAATATGCGCAGCACAAACACATTGCCGGTGATGTAAAGGAGTTCCTCACTGAATATTTGAAAAAGCATTGGGAGGATTTTGGTGGCAAGAAATAGTAAAAAGTTGATTTATATTTAGGCAGCTCACGAAAGTGAGCTGTTTTTTATCTTGACATCTGGATTAAAGCATGTATGATGACATCTTTTGTAATTCTTCACGAACCACATCTCGATCGTCCCAATCACTTTTGACCCCACCGATCACGATTGATTGTTCGGCTCCTTTGCCGGTGATCGCCACGAGATCGCCAGGGTTTGCAAGTGATAGCGCTTTGGCAATCCCAGCACGACGATCTTCAATACAAAATAGATTTTTATCTCGAACTTTCCCTTTTTCTTCAGCTGCTTTCGCAATGTCTTCAATAATCGGGAGCGGATCATCTTCATAGGGATCAACATTGCTTATCACGACATAGTCAGCCATCTCACCAACTTGGTGTCCCATGATCGGGCGTTTGGTTTTATCACGCCCGCCGCCCTCAGCACCAAGCAGTACAATAATATTTTGGCTCATTTCTTTTCGAATCGCATGAAGCGCTTCGAGCAAACCACCCATTGATTCTTTCTCATGAGCATAATCAACCCATACGGAAAAGTTCTGCCCAGCGTCAATGCGCTCCATTCGTCCGGGCACGCCTTCAAGATGCGCAATCCCAGCACGAATATGATCCACACCGATACCAAGCGCTCTGGCAACTGCTACCGCTGCTAATGCATTACTTACATTAAAATAGCCAGGAAATTGTATACTATACTGTCCAGAACCGATTACAAATTGTACACCATGAGCACTATGCGCAATATCCGTTGCCATCAAATCTGCTTGGTGGTGCATACCATAGGTAATGGTTTTGCTTGAGTGAAATTGAGCAAAAAAGTCGACTTGATCACTGTCATTGTTGAGTACTTTTATCGTTGATTTTTTGGACGATCGTGCAAGCGTTGCAAACAACTGGCCTTTTGCAGCACGATAGTTTTCAAAACTCCCACCATGAGACGGAAGATGTTCTGGAGTAAGATTAGTAAACACAGCAACATCATAGTCAATGCCACGGTGACGGTGTTGTTTAATTCCCTCAGACGTTACTTCAACCACGGCGTGCGAGCAGCCTGCTTTGACTGCCCTGCGCAAAAACTTTTGAATAATCCATGGGCCTGGCATGGAAAGGTGATACGGATTAAGCTCCTCATGACCACCAATACGAAAATTGGCCGTGCCGGTCAACGCGGTTTTGTGTCCCGTGGTTTGCAAGACTGACCAGATAAAGTTGCATGTTGTGGATTTTCCTTTTGTGCCGGTTACGCCAACAATCACGAGTGATTTGGATGGATTGCGATACCAAATACTTGCCAACGTTGCTTGCAGGCGATGGTAGAGGAGCCAAACTGATTCGGGGAAGAGTTTTTTTAGGAGTTTTTTCATACTGTTACTGATGTGTTTCACAATTTAGTGTACACGGAGTAAAAGGATATGTAAATTTTATATTTGTCTTAATTTATTCTTGACAAAATAATATAAAATGATTAACTATACTCAGCTAATTGGTCAATTTCATCAACACAAGACCCTTAGGGGGGAGATCAAAATGCAGAGAAATCAGGCGCAGTACGACCTTCTTCGTGAAGTGGTCAAAGCGCTTTTTCGCAAAACAGGATACCGGAGAGGCGTTCGTCGCACATTCACACAAGCGCAGCTTAAGAAATGGATTCGCGAAGCGCTGCCTACACAACTGCAAAGACAGTTAGGTGTGAAGAGTCGTGCCCAGTTGGTTGCGGTGATGGAAGAGCGTTTCTTGCTCACACGTGGTAGTGTGGGGTACAAGGGAAGAAGGAACCGTCGTCTTCAGATGACGGCATCGGCTTTTGACATGATCGGGAGGAGTCACGTTGGGTGGTTCCGGGAAGGGGAACCGTACCGTCCTGGTGTTTGCTATGATGGCGATGTGAGTACTTCGCTGCAGATTGATGAAGCACTACGTCGTGTGTTGCACCACATCTTCGAGCAGACAGGATACCATCTAAACGAGATTCCGACGTTCCCGGAAGACTTGGTTCGGCAGGCAATTCGTAGAACCGCTACTGATGATAAGCTCGGTAAACTGGGCTTTGAGCAGATCGGTGATGTAATGGATATGCTGTTGGATCACATGTTGTTGTCTCGCTGCGACGAAGACCGCTTGACCGGCGCTTGTCTTGAGGGTGATTGGTATAGCATCTCGGTCTCTGGTTTTGCCTTGATAGGCGAACACCCGTACGGTCAGAAACCTTCATCTAGGCCTACGAACGTTGGTGCAACTGCTGATAGTAGTGTGCGTGGTGAAGAACCAAATCGACATCGCAGTAGAGTGAATAAGCAAAAAATTCCTTGGGAATTGCGGCTTTTTTACTTTTGGAAGTCTACCGGTGGAAGTGACTTTTCTCGAGATGAGATCAGCGCCGAATCGTTCGGTGGTGGCGTTTCTAAAGGCACTCTTAAATCGTACCTGGGCCGTGCACGCAAGGAAGGGTACATCCGGTGCGCTGAGAACCATCCGAATGCGTGCTACTGGTTGAAGGCCCCATCTCCACCACAGGTAACCCGGCTCGAGATGCCTTGGTCTGACCGACTGGTTCATCTTTGGGATTCCACCGGCGGCCGTGACTTCTATCATCATCATCTGACCCCAGAATCATTTGGTGGTGGAATTTCAACTGATTCGATTCGTGCATATATCTCCCGAGCACAAGAGGAAGGGTATATCTGGCGTGAGAGTCGCCGATTTACCGTTCCTTGGACCTGGCTGAAACGCCCGTCTGCTTAGGAAGAAGGGGATCGCGACGCGCCTCAGCGGAAGTTAGACGTCAACAAAATACTACATCAAACAACAAGAAAGCGCCCTGATGGAGCGCTTCTTCTTTTTGCACCGCACTATTTAACGTGAAATTTTTTCTTGATCTCACCCAGCGCTTGCGCTTCTTTTTGTGCCGCTGCTTCTTTTCCAGCTTGTGCTAATGCACTGAGTTGATCATCACTCATGGCATCCAATTCCTTCATACGTGCTTCAAGATACTCACGAGTGTTGCGCGTAGGGTCATCCAGCACGTCTTCAAGTAAGGCATTCAAAATCCAACCCATACGCGGACCCGGCTTCATGTCAAATTCATTGATCATGATGTCCCCATTGAGCTTAAGCATCTTCACTGAAATCGGATCGCGAGCAACTTTTTCAATCATATACTCCAAGTGACGCAATCGGTACGGTCGTGCCTTAGGAACACCCGAACCTTTACGCTCGGCAATACGTACTTTGAGTAGATCTTGAATATTCTCTGGACCAACTTTTTTGACTAACCGGCGAATCGCAGCATCAGTAACGGCATCTACATCATAGAAAAACATATGATTGCGCACCAAGGTTACGATTTTTTTACCAAGTGCTTTTGGTAATTTAAGTCGGATCAAAATATCACGTGCTTGTTTGGCACCAACTTGGGCGTGATTGTAAAACGTGCAGTCATGGCCTTCGCCTTCTTTGGTTGCCGGTTTTCCAATGTCATGAAGTAGTGCCGCCAAACGCACTGCAGTGCTATATTCATACTCAGCTGCAAAGTCGAGTGAAAGCAAATTATGTTCAAACACCGTATAAATATGGTGTTTGTTTTGTCCAACACCAATACCAACTTCAAGCTCTGGCATGATGTACGCAAGTAAGCCAGTATCATGCATGAGTCGAAAGCCGGTCGATGGCTTTGTGTGTGCCTCAACAATTTTGATCAGCTCATCCCGAATACGTTCTGCAGAGATTTGTGTGATCGCCTTGCTGTGTTTTTTAATCGACTCCTGTGTCTGCGGATCAATGGTAAATCCAAGTGTGGTGGCAAAACGAATAGCGCGTAACATGCGCAACGCATCTTCTGTAAGACGTTCATCAGGTGAGCCAACCGTGCGAATAATCTTTTGTGCAATATCATCTCGTCCGTTGAAAGGATCGACAAGAGCGGTACCATCATAAGCAATGGCATTGATAGTAAAGTCGCGTCGTGACAAATCTTCTTTGAGCGATACACCAAATTGTACTGTGTCTGGACGACGTTTGTCTGCATACCCATGCTCACTACGAAAAGGAGTGATTTCCACTTTCTGCCCTACTGGTACAACAGCGTTTGGGGAATTTTCTGACACGCATTTGAGTGTCACGGTTCCAAATTCATTTTCATATACATGATCTGCAAATAATGCTTGAATTTGCTCCGGTGTTGCGTCAGTGGCCAAGTCCCAATCAGTCGTAGTGTTGCCCATGAGCAAGTCACGAATTGCACCACCAACAACATACGCTTGGTGATTGGCATCACGAAGCGTTTGCAAAACCTCTTCAATAAATTGTGGTAAGGTCAATTTCTTGCTCATACTCCACGACTATAGCATTTTTAGCCAAAAAGTAAAGGTGGTATACTACTCGCATATGCGCGTTAAAGGACAAGGTTCATCACGCAAACGCAACACCCTCGTGCTTACGCAGCCGTACGAATCTCGGCTGCGTCTTGTCACTATAGGCGTCATTATTTTTGTGGTGATTATGATTTTGCGTTTGTTCAGTATGCAGGTGATTCAGCATACATTCTATACGGCGCTAGCTTCTGGAACTCATGATTTGTATCGATCATTACTTCCATCGCGCGGATCAATTTTTGTTCGAGATGCGAATAATCCAGATGACCTCTATCCACTTGCCATGAACCGTAATGTTTATCAGCTTTTCATCGACAATCGAGAAAATCCAGATCCAGAAGAAACTGCAGTAGGGCTTGCCGGGATTCTTGGTTGGGATGCTGATACACGTTTCAACGTATTTTTAGAAATTGATCAGTCAGCTAGCGATGATCCGTACATTCCCATCTCGCATGAGTCGCGGGTGAGCGAAGAACATAAGCAAGCAATCGACGCTAAGGAGTTCCCAGGGGTGTATTTTGTACGCAAACCATATCGTTTTTTTCCTGAAGGAGATTTTGCATCGCATGTGTTAGGATTTTATGGCCTGAATTCTGATGGGCAGCCTACGGGTTTGTATGGTATTGAAGGGTATCATCAAGAACTGCTTGCCGGTGACCAAGGATTTATAGAGGGGGAGCGTGATGCGTTTGGGGCATGGATTCCGGTTGCTACGCGATCACACAAAGCAGCTAAAGATGGCACTGATGTGGTGTTAACCATTGATCGTGTCATTCAAAATAAAGCATGTGATGAGTTGGAAAATATTGCGATCGAAGTTGAAGCGCAACAAGCTGCAGCAGTGATTATGGATCCCAAAACTGGCGCGATTAAAGCGATGTGTAGTTGGCCAACGTTTGATCCAAACATCTATAACGAGGTGGAAGGAGTGACGATCTATAACAATCAAGCAATTTTTACGGCATATGAACCAGGTTCGGTGTTTAAAACCGTGACCATGGCAGCAGCACTGGATAAAGGAGTGGTAACTCCAGAGCTCACGTTTGATGATCCTGGTTCAGTTAAGTTGGGTCAGTTTACCATTCGCAATGCATTGCAAAAGTCGTTTGGTAATGAGGTAAGTATGACCAAGGTGCTAGAAGAATCAATTAATACCGGAATGATTTTTGTAGTTGATAAGCTCGGTAATAAAGATTTTGCTAAATATGTGCGTAAGTTCGGATTTGGTGAGAAAAGTGGCATTGAGTTAGACACCGAAGTTGCTGGTAATGTAGATTCTCTGGACAAAGATGGTGATATTTACGCAGCAACCGGTTCATTTGGACAAGGATTAACGGCAACACCACTCCAACTGGCATCAGCCTATGCTGCCATGGCAAACAATGGGATTCGCATGCAACCATACATTGTTGAAGAGATTCGTCATGCCGATGGCACCGTACATGTCATCGAACCGCGCGAAGTGGAGCGGGTCATCTCTTCACGGGCGGCAAATCTTATCTCCGGAATGCTTACCAGTGTTATTGAACAAACGTACAAACGCCAAGCTGGCGTAGAAGGCTATCATTTAGGTGGGAAAACCGGAACCGCGCAGATTCCAGGACCAGGAGGATATACTGAAGAGACTAATCACACCTTTGTTGGATATGGCCCAACCGAGGATCCGCAGTTTGTGATTTTGAGTAAGTTCGAAAAACCGGCACGTAGGTGGTCTTCACAAAGCGCAGCGCCCTATTTTGGTAGAATGGCAAAATTCCTGGTACAGTATTTAAGTATTCCTCCTAGTGAATAATTATTGTATGCGAGCTATTGTCCATTGGTTACTCCGTATTCTCAGTCGTGCCATTCTTACTAAATATAAGCCCGAAGTCATTGCCATTACTGGATCAGTTGGGAAAACTTCAACGCGAGAGGCGATTTATGCTGCGCTATCTCCTAAATTTCGAGTTCGTCAGAGTATTCGAAGTTACAATGACCAAATTGGTGTGCCGATGACCATTTTAGGATTGGAGAGCCCCGGCCGATCAATCACTGGTTGGGTTGAGTTGATGTTCGAGGGGTTTCGATTGTTGCTCCACAAAGATCCACAATATCCAGAGATGTTGATCGTGGAAATGGGTGCAGATCATCCAGGTGACATTGCCTATTTGGTTGAATTTTGCCCGCCGAAAGTTGGTGTGTTAACCGCTATTGCTCCGGCACACGTTGAATTTTTCAAAACTATCGAGCGTGTTGCTAAAGAAAAACAACACCTGGTGTTGTCAGTGCCAACTGCCGGAGCTGCGGTTATTAATGCTGATGATGAGCGCGTCATGCAAATTAAACCAAAATTGAAATCCCATGTATTTACGTATGGGTTTACCGACCATGCTGATGTGCGTGCGTCTGATATGCGTCTGGCGTATGGTGAACGTGGACTGGTCATGGGGATGCAGTTTAAAATTGAACACAAAGGTTCTACTGTGCCAATCACACTCCCAAATGTAATTGGCCGGCAGCATATTTATCCTGGGTTGGCGGCAGTTGCGGTAGGACTTTCCTATGGCATGAATATCATTGAGATAGGCGAAGGCCTTTCGCATTATCGTGGTGCTCCGGGACGCATGCATTTGGTTCCTGGTATTAAGAACACAATGTTGATTGATGATACCTACAACTCATCACCTTTGGCGGCCCGTCGCGCGATCGAAGCATTGGCAATGGTTGAGATCTCTCAAGGAGCGGAACGCTATGCCGTGCTCGGGGATATGTTGGAGTTGGGGAGCATGACTGAAGATGAACATGCAAAGATAGGGGAGTTAATTGCGCAGTATCAGATTGATTTTTTGGTAACGGCTGGTGAAGCAAGCAAACATATTGCCCATGGGGCACAGGAAGCTGGTATGGAGGAGCATCGGATTGCTAAGTTTAATGATTCAGTCAGTGCTGGAAAATTTGTTCAAGAGAAAATCAAACAAGGTGATGTTATCCTTATCAAAGGGTCACAAGGTGTGCGTATGGAAAAAGTAACTCGTGAGGTTATGGCTAATCCACTTGAAGCAAAACAAGTGTTGGTGCGCCAGTATGGGAAGTGGTTGACGAGTTAGTAGTCATTGACAAAACCAATACGCTGCGGCACAATAGGGCCACTAACCGCCGCCATCGTCTAGTGGTTAGGACATCAGGTTCTCATCCTGGGAACAGGGGTTCGATTCCCCTTGGCGGTACTACTATTCTTCTCTTATAATAATTTTCTTTTTACCTATGAAAAAAACACTGTTAGTTGTAAGCGTTCTCGTGATTATTTTTGGCGCAGCCGGGTTATGGTATGTCGCCAGTGAGCTACAAGAAGATCATACCACTGCGAGCATCCCTGATGGAAAAATAACTGTTGCGGCAACGATTGCTCCCCTTGCCGATATCGTATCCCAAGTTGCAGGTGATACCGCTGATGTTGTACAGATTCTACCAAGCGGTGCAAGTCCACACCTGTTTTCGTTTTCACCCAAACAAATTCGAGAACTCCAAGACGTGAGAACGATTTTTGCCATTGGTCATGGGATTGATCATTGGGTGTTGTCTGTTCAAGAAAATATTCCTGGTATCAACGTTATTGTAGTTGACGATGGGGTTACGTTACGTGAATTTGCCGAAGAAGACGAACATGGCCATGATGAGGCTGACGAAGATGACGATGGCCATGGCCATGAGGGAATTGACCCACATTATTGGCTTGCGTTTGATAATGCTAGCAAGATGGCTCAGACAGCGGCCAATACCTTAGCAGGACTTGATCCGGCACATGCTGCACAATACCAACAGCGTGCTACGACATACCGCACAACACTCGATAGAACCCAAGAAGAACTTACAAAGGTGATTGCACCATATGAAGATACGCATGTGATTACGTTACATGATGCATGGGGGTATTTTGCTGATAGTTTTGATTTGGAGATTGTAGGCGTATTTGAACCGGCAGCAGGTGAAGAGCCAACACCACAATATTTACATGAGTTGCTTGAGGCAATTGAGCATAGTGATGAGCCGGTACAGATGATTTGGAGCGAAGCGCAGCTTTCCGATGCCGCTATCGCGTCCTTTTCTTCTGACACTGGATTGCCGGTGGTAATGCTTGATCCTCTTGGTGGAGTCGCCGACCGAGTATCCTACATTGACATGATGCGGTATAATGTGAATACTGTTGTTGAAGCACTTGAGTAGTCATATTCACATGGCAGAAGCCGTCAAAACAAAAGACAATGTCATTGCGGTAAACAATGTAAGTGTGCGCATTGACTCTCGAGAGGTGTTGCAAAACATCTCTTTTGAGGTTCCACGAAAAAGTATCACCATGCTCGTTGGCCCTAATGGGAGTGGTAAGACCACATTGGTGCGAGCTATCATGGGTATTATGCCAGTAGATGATGGTACGATTAGAATTTTTGGTAAAAAACCAAAACAAATTCGTGAACAAATCGGCTATGTACCACAGCGGTTTTTTGTTGACTCGGATTTTCCAATTACCGTAAATGAATTTTTATCACTCACCAGCGCAGGTAAATCTGGGCGTACGATGAAGCGAGCACTTGCTGAAGTTGCCATGGAAGACCATGGCAGCTCGGCACTGTCCGCATTGTCAGGTGGGCAATTGCAACGCGTACTGATTGCCAGAGCGCTTTTGGGAAAACCAAAACTCTTGGTGCTTGATGAGCCGGTAAGTAATATCGATACGGTTGGTTCCAAATCTATTTACGAACACATTGATCGTATTCGACAACGATATGACGTGACCATTTTAGTTGTGTCGCATGAAATGGAAGTCGTTCATAAGTATGCCGACCTTGTGCTGTGTGTGAATCAACGGCTGTTGTGTTCTGGTGCGCCGCAGCAAGTGATGAAAGACAAGAATTTGGCAGCACTTTACGGCGAAGGAGCTACTCATCACCATCACCATCATTAGTATGCTTGAGCTATTTACGCTTCCATTTATGCAACGCGCACTTATTGCTGGTGCCGCAGTGGCCGTTCCACTTGCGTTGCTTGGAGTGTTTGTAACCGCACGTGGGATGGCGTTTTTTGGCGATGGAGTAGCTCATGCATCGCTTGCCGGTATTGCTATTGGGTTATTGGTTGGAGTTAATCCTTTGTGGACAGCACTGATTATCGCCGTAGTATTCGCCATCGTGATGGTGCTTTTTGATCGGTATTCAAAACTCAAAAGCGATACCGTATTAGGATTTTTATTCACCACTGGTTTGGCGTTGGGTATTGTCTTGATGTCATTGCAAAGTGGATATCAACCAGACCTTATCAGTTATTTGTTTGGAAACATCTTAACCATTGCGTATAGTGATCTGTTGGTGATTATTCCATTTTCAGTAGTGACCACTGTGGTACTACTTTTGTTATACAAAAGTATTGTACTGATGATTATTAACAAAGAAATGGCATGGCTTTCGGGCATCCCGGTGTTGGCCGCTGAGTTACTCCTCTACATCTTTTTAGCGGTTACCGTCGTTATTGGAGTGAAGCTCTTGGGAATCGTATTGATTAGTGCATTATTGATTTTGCCGGTTGCGACCGGGCGACTGCTCGCTCGATCATTTAAGAGCATGTTTGTGCAAAGTATTTTATTTTCCGAGGTTATTGTCCTAGGGGGGCTTGTAAGCTCGTATTATCTTGATATGCCATCCGGCGCGATCATTGTGTTGTTTGGTGCTGCTGTGTTTACCATACTATTTATTGTGGCAAAGTTGCGCAGTGCATTTGTCCGTTGATCGGTATGCAGTGGGAATTTTATAAGAATACTGAAGATACTTGGGAGGCAATGAAAGATGCGCTGCGCCAAGCAGAGCGTTCTATTTATCTTGAATCCTATGTTTTTGTTGATGATGAGATTGGTCACGCGTTTGTTGATATTTTGGTCGAACGTGCTCAAGCCGGTCTTGATGTCAAGGTGGTATTAGATGGTATTGGTAGTTTTTGGTTTTCGGTTTCAGCACTCAGGCGATTGCAAGCCGCCGGAGCTAAAGTATTGTCGTTTCAATCCTTGGCGTTTAAGCGGATTTTTAAAAGTTTTCGTCGATTGTTTCATCGCAATCATCGTAAGGTGCTTATTATTGATCGTAGGGTTGGCTTTATCGGTGGGGTTAATGTTCGAAAAGATTTTGGCCACTGGCTTGATGTACATGTCAAAATTGTTGGTGAGGATTGGGTTGCGCCATTAGTACGTTCGTTTGCAAAGATTTGGTTGCATGGCGGTGGGGTTCGTCATCATGTGAAAACACTGCTGCGTCATCCGATTCGCCGTGCCAAAGAGCAGGCGCGGCACATCAAATTTGTGTTTACACATCCGTATCGTCGGTTTAAAGAGCACAGTGCAATCCGACGGGTGTATCTTAATGCTATGCGTCAGGCAAAGCAGCGGGTAGTTATTGCCACACCGTATTTTTTGCCGGATAAAAAACTCATGGCTGCAATGGAAAAAGCAATTGCGCGTGGGGTAACTATTGATGTAATTACCCCATTATTTTCTGATATTGCGCTCATTACCTATGCAATCCATGCGCGAATTCCTACGTTCCATCATATGGGGATCACATTACATCTTCTTGGACGAATGATGCACGGCAAAGCACTTGTGGTTGATGGAAACTTTGGTATGGTAGGGAGTAGTAACATTGATCCGCGAAGTTTTTTTTATAACCACGAGGCAGATTTGTCGTTTACAAAAAAGAAAATGGTGAGCGATCTTGATGGTATTTTACGTTCTTGGAAAAAAGAGGCAAAGTTGTTTGACCCACAAGAATGGAAAGCGCGGCCAATTCGCAATCAGATCCTTGAGCAAATTGGTGAATGGATGTCGCCAATTCTCTAGTTATTGGGACGTGATCTTGCGTTCGTCCCCAGTGCCCTCAATATGAATCTCACGATAGGGTAGTGGGATATTTTTTTGCGCAAAAAATTCTGTCAGTTTTTCTGGCCATTCAACAATGGTAAGTACATCATTGCGTCCAACATATTCTTGCACACCAATAGTACGCAGTTCGTCCAAAGTCTCCAGTCGATATGTATCAATATGCGCCAATGTTTTGATTGTGGGATGGGTATTGACCGAATAAATATTCATCAAGGTAAACGTTGGACTCGTGATAGTGTTGGATAACCCAAGGGCACGTGCAATTCCTTTGGTGAGTGTTGTTTTGCCGGCGCCAAGCTCTCCGGAGAGTAGCACCACATCACCACCGTGTAATGAAGTGGTGAGTGTTTGTGCAAATGAATCCATTTGTGTTTTAGGAACCACGGTACTCTTTGACATAGATTTGTTGTGCTAATTCAACAACGTTTTGCATTAACATGGCAACAGTCATCGGACCAACACCACCAGGAACCGGAGTCATCCAACTTGCCACCGCTGACACGTCTGGAGTAATATCACCGTGCACAGCGTCTTCTTGTTTGGTGATACCAATGTCAATACAAATCACCCCAGGCTTTACATGCTTTTTAGTAATAATATGTGGTTTGCCCAATGCGGTGATGAGTAAGTCTGCTTGAGCCACATGCTCCTCCCAACCCTCATCATCAAGTGTTTGCCAAATGACCTGCATATCTCGACGCAGTAGCGACGTGCCAAGTGGGCGCATAAACACATCGCTGTTCCCAAGAATCACAGCATGTTTTCCCCGAAGAAATTCCTCAGTAGCTTGAATCAAACGTAAAATCGCACGAATAAGCACCGGTCGGATGAATGGTTTTTCGTATGCAAGATACCGCGCGATGTTTTTTGGATGAAAGCCATCAACATCTTTGTTCGGATCAATACAGGCAATCACGGCATCAGCATTAAGATGCTCAGGAAGAGGGAGTTGTACCAAAATAGCATGAATGTCTTCACGAGTATTGAGCTGGGTAATAACCTTCTCAAGAGTTTTTTGTTCTACATCCTTGGGAAAGGTGTGTTTTTCAAAGTGGGTGCCAATGGTCTTGCAACTTTTTTCTTTTAGCCGAACATACAACTCAGACGCAGCATCATCACCAACCAAAATCGCCGCCATTCCTGGCGTCATTGAATCCTCAGCAACAATGGTTTTGAGCTGAGCGATCACTTGCTGGGCAAGGTGTTTTCCGTTGAGGTATTTAGTTGGCATTGGTTGATGGGTAGATTGGGAACTCAGCACACAACTTCGTAACTTGTTCGTGAATGGTGTGCAATTTGGCATCATCATCATGATGGTGGACCGCTTCAGTAATCCATATTCCGATTTGTTTCATGTGTTCCTCATGCATGCCACGAGTAGTGATTGCCGGGGTTCCCATACGAATACCAGAGGGATCGAACGGTGAGCGCTTATCAAATGGAACTGTGTTTTTGTTAACCGTAATTCCGGCCTTGCCCAGTGCAGCTTCTGCATCCTTTCCACTGACGTTCTTGGTAGTTAGATCACTGAGGATCAAATGATTGTCGGTGCCACCAGTAACCAGCTCAAAGTCATTCTCCAGTAATGTCTCAGCTAATGCTGCCGCGTTTTTCACAATCTGCTGCGCATACGTTTTAAATTCTGGTTGCGCCGCCTCTTTGAGCGCAACGGCAATTGCTGCGGTTTGGTGGTTGTGTGGCCCACCTTGCAAACCTGGAATTACTGCACGATCAATTAAAGTGGGAAGGTTTTCTGCAGTGCGCTGCACTTTTTTAAGTGGTGTAGACTTGTTTCCGTTACACAAAATCATTGCCCCGCGTGGGCCGCGAAGGGTTTTGTGTGTTGTGGTAGTAATCACATGGGCAAATCCAACAGGCGATGGATGGGCATCACCAACAATCAGTCCAGCAATATGAGAAATATCAGCAACAAACCAAGCGCCACACGCATCAGCGATCTCACGAAGTTTTTTCCAGTCAAAGAATCGCGGATATGCGGTTGCGCCGGCGTAAATCACTTTGGGTTGTTCTGCCAAAGCCAGCTCTTTCATTTGTTCATAGTCAAGTACACCATCTTCACCGGTACCATATTGTACTGAACGGTATAGTGTGCCGGAAAAATTCACTTTAAGTCCGTGCGTCATATGTCCACCAAAAAAAAGCTTCATGCCCATGATAGTATCTCCTGGATCAGCGAGGGCGTAATAGACCGCCATATTCGCTGGTGATCCGGAGTAGGGTTGTACATTGGCATGATCAACGCCAAACAATGCTTTTGCTCGATCACGGGTAATGTTTTCTACTTGGTCTACAACATCACATCCTCCGTAATAGCGCAGGCCAGGATAACCTTCAGAGTATTTGTCAGTTAATCGTGAACCTAATGCCTCAAGTACTGCAGGCGAGGTGTGATTTTCACTGGGGATCATTTCAAGTCCGTGTTGCTGTCGCGCAGTTTCCGCCTGAATAAGCGACGCGATATCAGGATCTTGTATAGGAAGTGTATGCATAGCAATGTCAATTAGGTAACCAAACTTTATCAGAATTTACATAAATGAAAAAGGCCAGTACCGCGCCCTAAGATCTCGGGCACAATATCGGCCTTACAAGTCCTCTTATTGATGTTCAAGTGAGATAAAAATCATGAAAATTGGACTTAAGAGAGTCGGACCCGCGAGATCGTTCGAAATCGCGGGAACGTGGGGGTCCTTGGAGCAGGCGGCCGGCGGGGAGAGAAGGTCAGCCAAGGTACGAGGCCAGATTCAGGAGTGCACCGAGCAGGAGGGTCAGAGTCAAAAAGAGAGTGGCCACGAACGGCAGACCTGATCCACGCTCAACAGCCCGCTGGGGCTCATGGTTGTCGAGCATGGTGTACTCCAGGAGAGGTTGTGCCATTATGATACCATTTTTTCATATCGACAGCAACTCACGAACCTGGTACAGTACACACAAGTTGTATGACAAAAACACCTACACTCGACAATATTAAGACCGCGTACTGTGTCGGAATCGGAGGCATTGGTGTCAGTGCTGCCGCTAAATATTTGCATTTGTCAGGTATTACTGTGCTGGGCTCTGATGCGGTAGAGTCCGAGACATTGGACGAGTTGCGCGATTTGGGTATTACCATATTTGTTGGGAATGACGCACGAAATTTACCAAAACAAGTTGATCTGGTGATCTACTCACCTGCAGTGCCGTCATCCAATGAGGAGTTGACTTTGGCATATGAGCGCAAGATTCCAACACTGAATTACCCGGGATTTCTTGCGTTACTAAGTGAGAAAAAGAAAACTATTGCGATTAGTGGTACGCATGGTAAGTCTACCGTGACCGCAATGATTGGATTGATTTTAAAGAATGCTGGTTTTGCACCAACCGTATTTGTTGGCTCACGATGCACTGCGTTCACCCATGGCAATCTCGATATGGGAGAGAGTAATATTTTGGTGGTGGAAGCATGTGAGTATCAGGGAAACATGCGATTACTGAGTCCGGATATTGCGGTTGTCACCAACGTTGAATATGATCATCCTGATTACTATCAAAGTGTGGATGATGTGTTCGTGCAAATGCAAGAGTTTGTGAATCGTTTACCAAAATCCGGAGTGTACGTTAAAAATTATGATGATCGCTCAGTCCGTGCTCGCTTAAACTGGGGCGGTAAAACGTTGCTTTATGGTATTGCCGAAGAGGCTGATATTATGGCCAGCAATGTGGTGCTCCACAATGGAGTGTCTTATTTTACAGCAACACTGCCAACCACACAGGGATATGAGGATACGAAAATGAGTGTGCGGATTCCTGGGCGTTTTAATGTAAGTAATGCATTAGCAGCAATTGTAGTGGCGCAAGAGATGCAGGTTCCATTGCCAAGTATTCGTGATTCGCTTGAGGGTTTTACCGGAATTTGGCGTCGATTTGAGGTGGTGGGTAAGTATAATATGGCAACTGTAGTTTCTGATTATGCACATCATCCAACTGCTATTGATGCGACTATCCATGCAGCACGCGAATGGTATGAAAATCATCGTATCATTGTGGCATATCAGCCCCATCAACATGCGCGCACCAAAGAGTTATTTGACGATTTTGTGAATAGTTTTCATCATGCAGATCATGTATTGATGAGTGATGTCTATGACGTCGCCGGAAGAGAAGAGGCACAATATCAAAATATAAACTCACGCGCACTCACTGATGCAATTGCCAAAGCACATCCGGAATGCACAGTGGAATATACTGGTTCGCTTGAGGCAACAGAGCAGCGTTTGCGCGATATTGTAGAGCCCGACGATGTTGTGTTAGTTATGGGTGCAGGAACTATAGATTTGATTGCAAGGAACTTGGTCAAATAGTATGAGCAATGATGTAATGTATTCGCAACTTCAAGAGGTGGCGGAATCAGTGAAGCGCAATGTTTCCATGAGTCGACTGACCTCTTTTAAAATTGGTGGGCCGGCACGATATCTAGTTACGGTAACGTCAATTGCACAACTCCAAGACGTGCTCGCGCTTGCAGCAGAATATGATATCCAAACCTTTGTATTGGGTGGAGGAAGCAATCTTTTGGTGGCTGATGAAGGATTTGATGGTGTAGTGATTCAGCTTAAACTCACTGAACTCACGATTGCCGATACCGTGGTTATAGCACAAGCAGGAGTCAAGACGGTTGAGATCGCACAAAAAAGTGTTGCTGCAGGACTCACTGGATTTGAATGGGGAGTTGGAGTCCCGGGAACAATTGGCGGAGCCGTGCGGGGAAATTCCGGTGCATCAACAGGTGAGATGAAAGATGCAGTTACCTCAGTGACGGCACTTATTGATGGCGAGATAGTGGACTTAGGCAACGCTGAATGTGCATTTGGGTATCGCCACAGTATGTTTAAAGAGAACGGCGGGATTGTATTGTCAGTGACTCTTACGTTGGTCCATGGTGACAAGCAAGAGAGTATGAAAAAGCTGCAAGAATATCTGCAGTATCGTATGGAAACCCAACCAAAAGGGTATGCTTCAACCGGGTGTATTTTTAAAAACAAAGAGATAACCGATCAAGAAATTATCGATTTAAAGGGTCATGACATCCCACAGCAGTTTTTAGACTCCAAAAAAATACCAGCAGGATGGCTTATTGAGCATAGCGGGCTTAAAGGCACCCATGTTGGTAAGGCATCAGTGTCGCAAGCTCATGGCAACTTTATTCTCAATGAAAAAGGCGCTTCCGCAGCACAGGTAAAAGAGCTCATTGAGCAGATCAAAACCACAGTGTATACTCAATATGGGATCTCTTTAGAAGAGGAGATTTGTTTACTCGGATTTTAAACAAAAATACTATGACCATAACTATTCAAGGAACCGGGATTGATTTGACAGAAGCGCTTAAACAATATGCAACTGATAAAATTGAATCACTAAGTAAATTCCATGATCATATTGTCAAAGTAGAGATTGATATCGGAATGCGCACCCACCATCATAATAAAGGTAAGATTTTTTATGCTGAAGTAAATCTGCATGTACCAAAACTTCACACCATTCGTGTGACCAAAGATGCAGAGGATCTGTACAAGGCAATTGATAAAGTAAAAGACCACCTTAAAATTGAACTTGAAAAATTGAAAGGCAAGCAGAAGCACAAGGATCGTAATGCGATTCGTGCACAAAAAGAGTTTGTGCAAGAATAAATAATCACCTCACAATTTTTGTATTCGAAAAGCCCCGTCGCGTGTTAGAAATCCGCGTCGGGGCTTTCGGTGGGCAGGTGGGTTTAGCGCTGCCCGCGCTGTGTGGTGATCAGCCGTCGAAGTCGAGGTCGACGTAGTCGTCGTCGCACTCCGTGGCGTAGGCCGGCGCCAGGTGGGTGGTCGCGCACATCGCGCGGACCATCAGCGTGGCCAGGCCGGCGCCGAAGAGGCACCCGATGATCGTGGCCTGAGCGAACTGGCTCAGGTTGACCGGGAAGGCCGCCTCGTCGAAGAGGCTCGGGGCCCACACCGGGATCGTGACGACGAGCACCGCGAGCAGCAGGAGCGCGAAGGCACTGAAGAAGTCGGCGAAGGTGATGGGGTTCGAGTTCTGGTTCATGGGTCCTCCCGGGACAAAAGGTGAGAATGTCAAAAAACGTGTGTCTATCATAGCACATTTTTGGCCTTTTGTCAAGGCTTTGATAGCTAAAATTAGCCAAAAAGACTAAATTGTTGGGCTTGTTGTTTATTTGACTTAGTGCTAAAATAGGTCTGTTTTCGACCCACTATGTCATTTTTGAAAAAACTACTAGGAGATCCTAATAAAAAAGAGCTTAAACGTCTTCAGGGAGTGGCCAAAGCAGTAAATGCACTGGAAGATCAATTTACCCCTTTGACTGATGAGCAATTGAAGGCAAAAACCCCTGAATTTAGGAAGCGTCTTGATGCTGGCGAGAGCGTTGATGAGCTTTTGCCAGAAGCATTTGCTACAGTTCGTGAAGCAGCAAAGCGCGTGCTTGGTCAGCGGCATTATGATGTGCAGCTTATGGGTGGGGCAGCATTGCATCAAGGACAAATCGCTGAAATGCGTACTGGTGAAGGAAAAACACTTACTTCAACTGCACCAGTATATTTGAATGCACTTTCAGGTAAGGGGGCGCATGTTGTGACCGTCAATGATTATTTGGCCAAACGTGACGCCGTATGGATGGGACAGATTTATGATTTCTTAGGGCTTTCCATTGGAATCATCCAAACACAAAATCGTACGTTTATTTATGACAAAACTTATCAAAACGCGCCACAGCCAGACGAAGGATCTGAGCGCGATGAGCATCGCGATGAAACCGGCAGTTTTGAAGTAGAAGAATCCTATTTGCGTCCGGCACAACGCCAAGAAGCCTATCAGTGCGACATCACGTACGGAACCAACAATGAGTTTGGATTTGATTACTTGCGTGACAACATGGTGCGTGATAAGGCGAATATGGTTCAGCGGCCATACAATTACGCTATTGTTGATGAAATTGACTCAATCTTGATTGATGAGGCACGGACCCCACTGATTATTAGTGCACCAGCAGCTGAGGCAACAGAAGAGTATTTTAAATTTGCCCGTCTGGTTCGCAGTCTTCAAAAAGAAACAGACTATAAGGTTGATGAAAAGGCGCGAGCTGCAACATTGACTGATGCTGGAATTGCCAAAGTGGAGCAAACACTTGGTATGGGCAATATTTATGTTGAAGGTGGCCTGCGTACGGTGCATCATATTGAGCAGGCGCTTAAGGCAATGGCTGTTTTTGCACGAGATAAAGATTATGTGGTGCGTGATGGGCAAGTCATGATTGTGGATCAGTTTACCGGCCGATTGATGCCAGGACGTCGATATAGTGAAGGGTTGCATCAAGCAATTGAAGCGAAAGAAGGAGTAGAGGTACAAAAAGAAAGCCAAACTCTAGGTACGGTGACATTTCAGAATTATTTTCGTATGTATCCTAAGCTTTCTGGAATGACTGGTACGGCTTTTACTGAAAGTGAGGAGTTTTACAAGATTTATGGGTTAAATGTCGTGGTTATTCCGACCAACAAGTCAATTGCCCGCATTGACCAGCAGGATTTGATTTTCAAAACTGAGCAAGCAAAGATGAATGCGGTGCTGGCCGAGATTAAAAAGCGTAATACTGCTGGCCAACCGGTGTTGGTAGGTACGATTTCAATTGAGAAAAACGAGGCGTTAAGTCAGCTTTTGGAACGCAATGGTGTTGCGCATGAAGTGCTCAATGCGAAAAATCACAAACGAGAGGCAGAAATTATTGCGCAGGCTGGTAAACGCGGAGCAGTGACGCTCGCTACGAACATGGCTGGTCGTGGTGTGGATATTGTGTTGGGTGGAAATCCTGGTACTGCAGAGAGTTCGCAAGAAATTAAAGGAATTGGTGGATTGTTTGTTATTGGTACTGAGCGCCATGAGTCGCGTCGCATTGATAATCAGTTACGTGGTCGTGCTGGACGACAAGGTGATCCGGGTGAGACGCAGTTTTTTGTCTCAACCGAAGATGATTTGATGCGTATTTTCTCTGGTGATCGGATGAAAACCATGATGCAGCGGCTTAAGTTGCCTGATGACACTCCTATCCAGCACAATTTGATCTCGCGCGCACTCGAGAGTTCGCAGAAAAAAGTGGAAGGGAATAACTTTGATTCACGTAAACACTTACTGGAATATGATGATGTGCTCAATCGTCATCGTGAAGTAATGTATGGCAAACGACGGGCGGTGTTGGATGCTACAGAGATCGAAGATGGACTTAATCAACTGATTGGACAGATGGTAACAGAAGAGATGGCCGCTGTAATTGGGTGGTTCACGAACTCTCCAGATGAGACCATATGGCGCTTTGAGGAGTGTGTTGAAGATCTTAAAAAAGGATTACCACTCTCCGAGAGTTTTGTGAAAGAACTTGGGGTATTGTGGGAAAACAAGAATATTCCAGTGATCAAAAAGCGCGAAGAACTGACTCAAATGGTACAAACCTATGCACAAGAGCAGTATCAAGAAGTGGTGAGTAGTGCTGAAAATGCGCCCTATCTGCAAGATATTGAAAAGAATATTTTGCTACGGGCATATGATTCGTTGTGGGTGGATCATTTGCAAGCTATGAGTTATCTACGTTCCGGAATCGGGTTGCAAGGATATGGGCAACGTGACCCACTGGTGGAGTATAAACGGCAAGGGCATCAATTATTTGATCAAATGCAACAATTGGTACGTAAAGATGTGGTATATGCCATGTTTAAAGTTCACGGAGCAATTGAACAATATCAAGGATTATTGAATCGCCAAGGGGTAAGTGTAAGTGGTGCGGCCAAAACCATGGCAAAGCAATCAGCATTGGCACAGCGCACTAAAGATAATGTCGGCACTGCCATGAGTGCGTTGTCCCCAGTAGAGGTAAAAGCACGAGACGATCATGGGCAGAAGATTGGACGTAATGACCCATGCCATTGTGGAAGTGGAAAGAAATATAAGAAATGTCATGGGTAGGCCTTGTCCTTAAAATAACTTTACGATACACTGTGCCCAGGTTTTCAGATTATGATGGAAGTTAAAGATCGACCAGATTCTCACAAGAAAATGCGCCTAAAACTACTGGGGCTTATTGTTCTATTTGTGTTGTTGGCGATTTTTGATTTTCCAGCTACGTATAACAAGACTTCGCAATGGCTTAAAGGCTCAGTAGGGTTTGGTATTGGTGAGTTGAATTTTGAAAAAGATACTTTTCGATTGGGTCTTGATTTGGTGGGTGGTGCGCACTTAGTTTATGAAGTAAATACTACACCACTGGCTCCTGATCAAGATGTGGATGAGGCGGTTCGTGGGGTACGTGATGTGATCGAGCGACGCGTAAATGCATTTGGTGTTGGTGAACCATTGGTACAGACCAATAAGCAAGGGGACATCAACCGTGTCATTGTTGAGCTTCCTGGAGTTACTGATATTCAAGCAGCAGTTGATTCTATTGGAGAAACACCACTTTTGGAGTTTAAAGAGCCCGGAGTAAGTGAGCAGCCGCCATTGACTGAAGAGGAACAAGCGCAGCTCAATAGTAAAAACGAAGAAGCGTTTGCTAAAGCGCAAGAGGCACTCGCGGCTTTGCGCAGCAAGTCATTTGAAGAAGTGGCGGCTGAATTTAGTGAGGACGAAGTTTCAGCAAAGCAAAATGGTGAATTTAGCATTCGTGAAGGCGAGGCTAATGCACAAGTGATTGAATGGGCCACGGCACATCAAACCGGCTTTGTTTCTCGAGTTGTTGAGGATTTTGAAAACGGATATTATTTGCTTAAAGATAGAGGAGAGGAAGAAGTGGCAATAACAGCAACGGCAAGCCATATTTTGGTCTGTTTTGAGGGTTCAGCGGTAGAGCAATGTCCAAGTGGACTTAACAAGGAAGAGGCGTTCGCCAAAATTTCTGAAATTGCAACTCAAGCAACCACACAAAATTTTGCCGCACTAGCAACCATTCATTCAAATGACGAGTCCGCAGCGGCCGGTGGAGAACTTGGTGAGCTTTCTCGTGGGCAGACGGTCCCTGAATTTGAAGCGGCGTTGTTTGCTCTTAGCGTTGATGAAATCTCATCTGCGGTGGAAACGCCATTTGGATATCATTTGATTCATAAGCGTGACGAGACTCGTGGTACGCAATATAATCTTTCAGCAGTGTTTATTGAGAAAACCACTGAGACTGATCTTCGCCCTCCGGTAAGTGAGTGGAAAAATACTGAGCTTACCGGTGCGTATCTTGAGCGTGCAACTGTTCAGTTTGATCCAAACTCCGGAATTCCGCAGGTAGGACTTCGGTTTAACAAACAAGGAAAAGAGTTGTTTGCAGAAATTACAAAACGAAACTTGAATCAGCCAGTGGCGATTTTCCTTGATGGTGTGGCGATCAGCGTGCCAACCGTCCAGCAAGAGATTACCAATGGCGAAGCAGTCATCAGCGGCAACTTTAGTATTACTGAGGCGAAAGATTTGGCCAAAGACCTTAATGCCGGTGCATTGCCACTTCCAATTGAGTTGGTGAGTGAGCAGCGTGTTGGCGCGAGTCTTGGAGCAGAGTCATTGGCGCGCAGTCTTAATGCAGCGCTTATCGGATTCATTTTGGTCAGCATCTTTATTATCGCGTACTATCGTCTTGCTGGCTTACTCGCGTTTTTTGCACTCGTGATCTACAGCATAATTGTGTTAGCGATTTTCAAATTTATCCCGGTGACCTTGACTGTCTCAGGAGTAGCTGGGTTTATCTTGTCACTTGGAATTGCTGTGGATGCTAATATCATTATCTTTGAGCGCATTAAAGAAGAGCGATGGAAGGGAAAGCGTCTCCATCAAGCGGTCGAGCTTGGATTCCGTCGGGCATGGACATCAATTCGTGATGCAAACGTTTCGACATTGATTACGAGTGGTATTTTGTTCTGGTTTGGGACCAGTGTGATTAAAGGATTTGCCCTCACGCTTTCCATCGGTGTGATCATTAGTATGATCAGTGCCATCTTTATTACGCGATTCTTGTTGCGGTTTTTCTTGCCGCGTCTTGATGAGCATACTCGGGCGATCTTGGGGACACCTAAAGTAGATAGTGACTTGTAAGCTATGCGTATTCCAATTGTTCAAACACGAAAAATTTGGTACACCCTTTCCGGTATCTTAGTCGTTCTGAGTTTTGTTGCGATTTCGTTGTGGGGTTTTCGACTAGGAATTGACTTTACCGGCGGTGCGCTTATGGAGGTGTCGTATGATGGTGCACGACCGGATATTCAGGAGGTTCGTGCAGATATCGAAGGATTGGACTTTATTGCCAGTGCAGTAGTACAACCAGTGGAAGAGCAAAATGTATTGTTGCGTTTGCCGTTCTTGTCTGTGGACGAACATAAGACGGTTGTCGCGCATCTAGAAGATTTAGCACCGGAGACTCCACTGAGCGAGATTCGGTACGAAACCATCGGACCGTCAATTAGTAGTGAGTTGAAGTCCAAATCATTTTGGGCAATTGGTATTGTGGTGTTGGCAATCGTACTCTATGTTGCATGGGCATTTCGCAAAGTTTCTCGTCCAGTATCCTCATGGAAATATGGTATTGCTGCAATTGTTGCACTGATTCATGATGTGGCAATTCCGGCCGGAGTTGTGGCGGCACTTGGTCAGTTTGGCGGATTTGAAGCAGACACTTTGTTTGTGGTGGCATTGCTGACCATCTTTGGATTTTCAGTTAATGACACTATTGTGACCTTTGACCGAATTCGCGAGAATTTACTGCTGCATCCAAAGCGATCGTTTGTTGATAATGTGACCAATAGTATTAATGAAACAATTACGCGTTCGATCAATACCTCAATCACAACGTTGTTTGCCATGGTTGCTATCTATTTTTTTGGTGGTGAGACCGTTAAGGACTTTATGTTAGTGCTGATCATCGGTACTGTCGCCGGTACCTACTCTTCGATTTTCCTAGCCTCACCGCTTTTGGTGGATTTTTCCAATTGGCGTAAAAAACAATAGCAGGCCACACATTGCTGTGGTATACTACTGACATCTATGGAGGATAAAGTCTGGCGACATATTTACTCGTTCATTACGACTATCATGTTTTTTGTGGTGTTTAGTGCTGCGTACTATGCTGGTGGTAAGGGATGGTGGTGGATGGGAGTAATCTTTTTGCCGATTGCATACATGGCGGTCTTTAGTTTCTTAGTTCCAGATTAATTTTCAGGACAATCCAGTATAAAAGGCAGGCGTCTTATGGTATACTAAGCCAAAGACGCTTTTGTGTTTTTAGACTCATTCATCGAAAGCATTAATCTTGTATTCGGACAGAACATCGTCTCTGGCCGTGATTTGTTTGTGTTCATGTATTACTATGGTGGATGGATGATTTTGTTTTATGTGCTCTTTCGCATGAGCATGGAAATGTATCAGATTCGTCGGTTTGGTGTGTTCATTGGGCGATTTGAGTGGCAATTTTTGGCGATTGATATTCCAAAGGAAAATGAACAAAGCCCGCTCGCGGTAGAGAACATTTTTGCGCATTTAGCCGGTGCGCACATGACCCGAGATTTGCGAGAGATTTATTGGGATGGACAATTTCAACAATGGTTTAGTTTTGAAATCATCAGCATTGAAGGATATATCCAGTTTGTGATCATGACTGAAAAGCTCTTTCGAGATTTAGTTGAATCAATTATTTATGCCCAATATCCTGATGCCGAGATTACAGAGATTGAAGATTATACGACAGATTTTCCAACAAAATTTCCTGATCCTGTGTGGAAGGTGTGGGGGTGTGAGTTTGAGCTTGTTGATTCGCATTACATCCCAATCAAAACCCACATGGAGTTTGAAGATAAGCTTTCTCAGGAGTTTAAAGACCCGATGGCTGCGCTTTTGGAGACGTACTCGCGTATTGGTAAGGATGAGCAAGCATGGTTTCAGATTATTTTGTTCCCAACCGGGCAGAGCTGGAAAGAAGGTGGATTTGAAATGGCGCGAGAGATGTTGGGTAAGGCGACCAAGAAAAAAGCCGGGCCGCTGTTTAAAATATTCTTTTTCCCAATTTATTTGATGCAACTCGCGATCCATGGCCTGATTGGGGAAGGTGATCCACCAGCATTTGATGCTGGAGATTCAGAACCTGACAAGCCTGATTTTAATACCGGTATTTGGAGCATGACACCGGGGGAGGTTGACAAGGTCAAAGCTATTGAGCGCAAAGTATCGAAGATCGGTTGGATGGTAAAAGTGCGCAATTTATATATTGCAAAGCACGAAGTATTTGATAAGTCGCGGATTGTCTACGGGGTGGTCGGTGCGATTAAGCAGTTTACCAAAGAAGATACGAATGGACTCAAACCCGCGTATAAGCGCACCGGAACATCGGCGCACTACGTGTTTATGGAAACCCGCAAAGATTCTCGCCGCACTAAGATTATGAGTGCGTATAAGGGGCGCAGTGCATGGCTTGGTGTTGAAAAGTTTATTTTGAATGTCGAGGAGTTGGCGTCGTTGTGGCATTTCCCAGTAAATACGGTTCGCGCGCCATTACTGCAAAAAACAGTTGGGAAGCGTGGCGAAGCGCCTATGGGGTTGCCGTCTGGCGATACCTTAGCACCGGTTGGTGGATCGCGCCCTGGAAGTGGAAAAGTGGCGACTACGGCGCTTGCTGATCAGCCTTTGCCGTATGCTGATGAGCCGTTTGATATGTCAGAGTCATCAGATACACCCGTAGATACAGGTGAAGAGGTGGTACAATCAACAGAAGAACCAACTGAGCCGGTCGATGATACCCCACCAGAGAATCTCCCATTTGTGTAATTATGTCAGAAAATCCGATTAAAAGTGAAGTAACCGTGTTTGCGCAAACTGATTTTCGTAATCAGAAGCGGCGTTTTGGTATCAAATTGGATGATCGTCGCCGTCATGTGTACTTGATTGGGAAAACCGGCATGGGAAAAACGACCATGCTTGAAAACATGGTGCTATCAGACATTTATAATGGCCATGGTATTGCGCTGATTGACCCACACGGCGATTCAGCTGAGAAAATTATTGATTATATTCCCAATGAGCGAATCAACGATGTGGTGTACTTCAACCCGTCTGACGCAGATTATCCGATTGGTTTCAATATTTTGGAACTTAAAAATGAGTCGCATCGCCATTTGATTGCATCAGGCTTGATGAGTGTGTTCAAAAAAATCTGGATTGACATGTGGAGTTCACGAATGGAATACATCTTGAATAACACCATTTTGGCACTTTTGGAAAATCCAGGAACTACCTTGCTCGGTATCAATCGTTTACTTGCTGATCCGGTATATCGTAAAAAAATTATCGTCAATGTTACTGACCCGGTGGTAAAGGCATTTTGGCTCACAGAATTTGCGAACTATAATGATCGGTATCAGCAAGAGGCAGTAGCACCAATTCAAAACAAAATCGGTCAGTTTTTGTCTGGTTCGATCATGCGAAATATTGTTGCCCAGGTAAAATCCACAATCGATATTCGCAAGATCATGGATGAGCGCAAGATTTTTATCATCAACTTGTCTAAAGGACGTGTGGGTGAGGATGCGTCGCGGTTGCTGGGTGGTATGTTGGTGACGAAGTTGCAGCTTTCAGCAATGGAGCGCGTTGATATTCCGGAAGAAGACCGTAAAGATTTTTTCCTCTATGTTGATGAGTTTCAAAACTTTGCCACAGATTCATTTGCCAATATTCTATCGGAAGCTCGTAAGTATCGACTTGGTTTGGTAATGGCACATCAATACATTGAGCAGCTCGAGGAAACTGTTGCTTCTGCAGTATTTGGTAACGTCGGAACTATTATTGCGTATCGGGTAGGTGCTAAGGATGCGGAGTTTTTAGCAAAAGAGTTTGACCCGGTGTTTACGGAGCAGGATATTGTGAACTTGCCAAAGTTTCATGTATATATGCGGCTGATGATCGATGGGGTAGCGTCAAAGCCGTTTAGTGCGTCTGGGTTACCGCCAATTGGTTCATCAACTGCAAGTGCGGACAAGGTCATCAAGGTCACTCGAGAGCGATATGCAACACCACGAGCACAAATTGAGGAGAAGATTTTAGAGTGGAGTGGTATGGCCGAAGTTGATGTTGAAGAATTTTTGTCCGCAAAAGAATCTGGTGGTAAGAAAAAAGCATCCCGCGTGAAAGAAGCTGATATTCCGGATGAGCAGCGCCATCCGTATAAAACACATTGTTGGCGATGTCTTAATGAAACTGATGTGCCTTTCCCACCGGATGGAAAGCGACCAACTTATTGTCGTGACTGTTATCCAGATGCGATGAAAGACCGACAGGAGGGTAAGCCACCACCGTCAGTGCCACAGCAGGTTCTTGATGCACTTAAAGAACAAAAAGAAGCACTAAAACAAGGAAAAAAGGCGATTGAGAAAAGAGAACCGAAAAAAGAAATTCAAGATACAAAAAACTCTAAGAAACCAACTGAAGCTGCTGAGCCTCTTTCAACAGGAGAAAAAAAGAAAAAGAAAACGCCACCAACTAAAGAAAAAGAGCAAAAGCGCCAGTTGCCTGATACAACTGAACCTGTGGAATCTCCAGCGCCTACTGAGCCAGACGTTACTCTTGAGACGTTACAGCCTAATGCTACTGATGACGAGACAGAATCTCCATCATCTGAAGAGAAGAAGAAGCGCAAACGTCGCCGTCGTAAACGGAAGAAGAAAGAAGAGGTGGGTTCGCCAAAGAAAGAAAAGGTTCAATCAGAGCAGCCAGCTGAAGCGGCGCCAGCGTCACCTCAACCAGTACAAAACGCAGTGCAAAACACACAACAGGAGGATACTTCAGCCAAGCCACTCAAGGCCGGTGATGTGGTAACCTTTGAGTAGATATGCAAAAACAAAAATCAATATTGTTGATCGGTGGTGCGCCTGCAATCGGGAAGAGCACCGCTGCGCGTGCTTTGGCACATCAGTTCAAGTTTGATTATTTGGGTACTGATACGATTCGCCGGATCGCGCGCAGCGTTAGTCATAAACACACCTATCCAGGAATCCACTTTTTTTTGGAAAAAGACCCGGAAAAGTATTTTTTTGAGCACACGGTTGATGATTTTATCCGTCAGTTTTGTGATGAGGCAGGGGAAATTTGGCCGGTGGTACAAGACCTTATTACAAGCGAAAATCCAGCTCTACGCGATGTTGGTGTGGTTATTGAGGGGGTAAACCTTATGCCAACTCATGTTGGAGAATTTGCCAAGTATGATCTTCGTGTGCGCTATGTTCTGTTGGAGGCCAATCATCAAACCATCAAAAATAATATTATGCAGCGGGGGCTATGGGCCAAAACAGTGAAGGCAAAAGAAAAGGAAGTCGCATATGTTTGTGCACTCAATGATAGGTTGGTGCAACAAGCACAACAGACTGGTGTTGAGGTTGTGGCCGTAGAACCATACGATTCATTGGCTGATCGTCTGTATTTGGTGACAAATTAGTTTGTTCATATATCAGAGATTTGATATACTACTACCATATAAAATAGTAAAAATGATTACTATATGAATTCAGGACACTTGTTTTATCATCTTCTTTCACAGAAGAGATTTCTTTTAAGTTTGGGAATTGCGCTCGTCGCCATATTATTAAGCATGCAAAGTGCACATGCTGCTGTTAAGACCTGGGATGGTGGTGGAGCAGGTGATACCAACATGAGTACTGCTGCCAATTGGGATGCAAATACATTGCCAAGTGCAGGGGATATTCTCACGTTTGATGCGACATCTGGAAATAATGCAACCTGGGATAGTAGTTTTATCTCAGCCCAAGATTTGCAAGTGCATTTGGCAACCGGGTATACCGGAACGGTGACATTAAGTAGTAGCACGTTAACGATTGCGTCAACTACAGTAATTGCTGGAACGCTTAATGTTGGGAGTAATAGTCTTAAAATTAGCGGTCCGACATTCGTGAATGGTGGAACAGTAACCTCAACGTTTAGCGCAGGGACAATGGATTTCGATGGTGGAGTTGATTTAGATTCTGGCACACTACAGCTTGCAGCCACAGTTACTGCTGCGGGTGATTTTGCGGTGAACAGTGGAACATTTTTTGATTGTGGAGAAGGGCATTGTCCACAAATTACATTTGATGGAGCTGCTGATCAAGAATTTACTACCGGGGGCGCTGGAGAGGTATATGGCCCAATGACATTAAATAATTCTGGCGGCGGCACGAGCGATGATCTTACTGTGAGTGGTAATTTAACTATCGCTGGTACGTTCACCATCACACTAGGCAATCTTAACCTTGAGACCAATAATGCGGCAATGGATCTCCAAGAGGGTGGTGCTGGTGGAAGTTTAACTTTGGCTGATGCTGCGGAAGCTACTATGCAATGGGGAAGTGGAGCGATCACTGTTTCCGGGAATATTACGGTAAATGACTCAGCAACTATGTCCTCGGGTTCAGCCACACTTACCTTAGATGGTGATCAAACAGCCGGGAATCAAACTATTGATTTTGATAACCAATCTCTTGAAGGTGGACTGACCATTAACAAAACCGCTGGAAATGTGATTGTAGCATCTGGGCAAACGCTTACAGTAGGTGGCACACTTACAATTACATCAAGTACGCTCGATCTATCAACAAATAATGCTGTACTTAATGCTGATGGTGCGATTAGTGTTGCAGACAATGCCAATGCAGCACTTGCGTGGGGTTCGGGCGCCGTTACTATGGCTGGAAACCTTACACAAAATGGTGCAGGTGTGGTTACACCGGGTTCAGGAACCTTAACCTTTGATGGGACAAGCGCGGCACAGACAGTTTCAAGTACTGCCGCTTTTCAAAATATGACCATCAATAACACTGGTGGAATTGTGATTGCTGCTGACACAACAACCCTTGATGTTAATGGCGCCGTTACTATTACCTCAAGCACGCTTGATCTTTCAACAAATAACAATGCTGCCGACATTGAAGGTCTGGTGACGGTTTCATCAAATGGAACACTTCAATGGGGTACGTCAGCAATCAACCATGCCGGTAGCTTTACTCAAGCAGGTGGGACGGTAACTCATGGATCAGGTGCATATACATTTGATGGAAGTTCAACTTCAACGATTACTGTTTCTTCCGGATCTTTGGATCTTGGTGCTGTGGATATTGATAGTGATGATGCTGAATTGTTAACGGACGATAGTTTAACTATCAGCTCATTGACTATAGGAACTGGCAGTCTGTTCCAACTTAATTCAGGATCAACCCTCACTGTTGATGGGACTAGTGCGATATTTGCCGGAGATGGTAATCATGATTTTGCTGAGGATTCAACTGTAATCCTTTCAGGTGGTTCTGCAACTAACGTGACTGGAGGACCGTTTGGAAATTTGACGGTAAACGGAAGTACTACTTACACATTACAATCCAATGTTACGGTTGAAGGTGCCTTAAGTGTGAGTAATGTTAATAGTACTATTAATGTAAACAATAACAATCTGACCGTGACTGGTGATATCACCAATACTGGTGAGATCACCCAAGGTGGTTCATCGGTTATTTTGAAAGGGCAAGAGGGGGTCAATGCCACTGATAGTGGACAAAACACAATTATCTCGACAACACTAGAGGATGGTATGACACTGTATTTCCGAGTGGTTGATCAAGATGAAAATTTAGACGCCGCTTCAGCGGAAACGGTTACTGTTACGGTGACTTCACAGCTTGGTGATAGTGAAACCGTGACATTAACAGAGACAACGGTGGTCTCAGAGACATTTACCGGATCAATTATTGTGGATAACACCAGTAATGCGATTGCGTCAAACAGTATTTTAGAGGTAAGTGGCGCTGAAACATTGAGTATTGCGTATACTGATAATGAGGATGGTACTGATACCGGAAGCGCAACTCTTGCGCTTAAGAGTGTTGCTTTGAGCGGCGATGACACCCAATCATCACCAAACTATCCGCAAGATCCATCAATTAGTATTGATCAAGGAAATGAAATAACCACAACGCAAACCGTGACATTGTCATTGGGTGTGAGTGGTGCGTCTGAAATGTTAGTGAGTGAAGATCCAACATTTGCCAATAGTGTTTGGGAGCCGTATGTATCTAGTAAAAGCTTTACCTTATCTGAAGGTGATGGGGTAAAGACCGTATATGCTAAGTTCGCCAATTCGGGCGGGTTCACCTCTGTAGTTGTCTCCGATACGATTGAGTTGGCAAGTGATTTGCTTGTTATCCCACCATCTGAGCCACCAGCAAATGAACCGGTAGATCCTGGCACGTCTACACCGGCTCCAGGTGCCCCTGTCGAAGTTGTACAAGAGGTCGCTGAGTTATCCCGTGCAGATCTGATTAAAACCGCTGATGTTGATACCGTGTATTACTACGGCGTTGATGGAAAACGTCATGCATTCCCAAGTCAATCAGTGTATGCCACATGGTATGGCGATGATTTCTCAGGAGTTCGGACTGTGTCGCAAGATGTAATGTCTGCAATCACTCTTGGTGCAAATATGACAGTACGTCCCGGGACTAAATTGATTAAACTCACTACAGTAGAGGCGACGTATGCTATTGGTACCGGATCAAAGCTGCACTGGATCAAAACTGAAGAGTTGGCAACTGCGTTATATGGAGATGATTGGGCAGATCGTGTAATTGATGTTTCTGATGCTATGTTTGTGAATTATGATCTAGGCGAGGTGATTGACACAGTGCGATATCCAAATGGAGCAGTAGTAATTCAAGATGATCAAACCTACTTTGTTGAAGGTGGTATGTGGCGAATGTTTGCAAATGATGCAGCTATTGAGGCAAATGCTATTCCAGAGTTGTATCGAGATGTTTCTCCAGCAGCACTTACCTTTGTGCTCGGGTCTCAGATTGTAGACCGTGAAGAGATGATTAAGTTCCCAACGGGGTTTGTTGCTGAATAATGTATTACTTACAAAGGTGCAAAAGAGCCTGAAAAGGCTCTTTTGTATTGACAGACAGACTCTGTTGCGACACACTAGTACCCTATGGTCAAAAAGTCTCGAAAAATATTAGTTGGCATTAGTGGTGGTGTTGACTCATCAGTCGCTGCGGCACTTTTGGTTGAGCAAGGGTATGAAGTAGTGGGGGGCTTTATGAAAAACTGGTCAGATGAAAAAGATCAGTATGGTGTATGTGCCTGGCGTGCCGATCATCGGAGTGCGCAGCGTGTTGCAGCTAAACTCGGTATCGCACTGCATTTTTTTGATTTTGAAAAACAGTATCGCGAGCATGTGTATCAGTCCATGCTTAAGCAGTATGCACAGGGGAACACACCAAATCCTGATGTGTTATGTAATCAATTTATTAAGTTTGGTTATTTTTTGCGTGCCGCAGAGCGATTGGGGTGTGATGCAGTGGCCACCGGACACTATGCTGGTGTATCTCAGGATAAAGACGGATATCATTTATTGCGTGCAAAGGATGAGAATAAAGATCAAACGTATTTTCTCCATCAACTTAATCAAGATCAATTGAGTAAAGCGTTTTTTCCATTGTGCAAATACACTAAAACGCAAGTGAAACACATGGCACAAGAGCGAGGATTAGGAACTGAGGATATGCCGGAGAGTATGGGGATTTGTTTTGTTGGAGAAGTTCCTATGCGTGAGTTTTTAAAGGGAAGGGTGGGCTGCACGCCAGGAAATGTAGTGGCAGAAGATGGAAACGTCATTGGCAGGCATGATGGGTTGCCATTGTACACGCGTGGGCAACGGCATGGGTTTACGCAACCTGGTGGGGGTGACCCGCTTTATGTTGCGAAAAAGAATTGGGAAAAGAATCAGCTCATTGTAGTGCGCAAAGAAAGCGCATTGTTGTTTGATGATACTGTTACGGTGAAAGATATGCATTGGATTAGCGGTAAAGAACCTTCATTGCCTCTTTCATGCTTTGTTCGATTGCGTCACCGACAGTCACTTGTTACTGCTGAAATTACATATGCGGCAAATGGAGAAGGTATTATAATTGTTTTTGTTGATAAGCAATGGGGGGTCACTCCGGGACAGTATGCAGTATTGTATAACAAGACCGAGTGTTTGGGCGGAGGAGTTATTACCTAAATCTTGTCCAAAAAGAGTACATTCTGTACACTAGTGATGTATGCAAATTACCGCGAAACAACTTATCGATCAGTATATTGGGTTTTTTGAATCGCATGGCCATGTGCAGATTCCTTCAGCACCACTCATTCCAGAAAATGACCCTACCGTGCTATTTACTACAGCTGGGATGCATCCACTAGTCCCATATTTAATGGGAGAGAAGCATCCGTGCGGTACGCGTTTGGTCGATTATCAACGATGTGTACGTACCGGAGATATTGATGAAGTTGGTGATGCAACTCACAATACTTTTTTTACCATGCTTGGGAACTGGTCGCTTGGTGATTACTTTAAGCAAGAAGCAATTACGTGGAGCTTTTCTTTTCTAACAGAACAATTATATATTCCATTGTCACACTTGGCATTTACCGTGTATCAAGGGGATGATGTTGTTCCTCGAGATACGGAATCTGCTGATATTTGGCGATCACTTGGTGTGAGCACGCAACGTATTGCCTATCTTGATCGAAAAGAAAACTGGTGGGGTCCGGCTGGTCAAACCGGTCCGTGTGGTCCTGATACGGAGATGTTTTATTGGAGTGCTGATCAAGAACCACCAGAAGACTTTGACCCATTAGATGACCGGTGGGTTGAGATTTGGAATGATGTATTCATGCAATATGACAAGCAGGTGGACGGATCATATCAACCTTTGGCACAGCAAAACGTAGATACCGGTTTGGGGCTTGAGCGGGTATTGATGGTATTGCAAGGAAAGCAGAGTGTCTATGACACCGAGCTGTTCGCTCCAATCATGAGTACTATTTTGAGTTGGGTTGAAGATGCAAAACACGCGCATACTGATGTGTCAGTACAACGGAACGTGCGTGTTATTGCTGATCATGTGCGTGCAAGTGCAATGATGATTGCTGATGGAGTATTTCCGAGCAATAAGGATCAAGGGTATGTATTGCGTCGGCTCATTCGAAGAGTTGTTCGCATCGCTCGCACGCTTGAGGTGACGGTGATTCAAGATATGATTGCCCAAACTGCTATGGCATCCGTACAAACTATGCAACCACTGTACACACATCTTGATGGACAAGAAAAGACAATTACTGACGTGCTTATTCAAGAAGTGCAAAAGTTTGAAAAAACACTAGCCAATGGACTTCAGGAGCTTAAAAAAATGTGGGATGCACAAGGCAAGATTACCGGTACTGATGCATTTAATTTGTATCAGTCGTATGGGTTTCCTATCGAGTTAACACAAGAGGTGGTCGCAGAATATGGGCAAGTGATAGATAAACAGAAGTTTCAAGAAGAATTTTGTAAACACCAAGAACTTTCTCGCGCCGGTGCAGCACAAAAATTTGAAGGTGGGCTGGCTGATCATTCAGCAGAAACAGTCCGCTTGCATACCGCAACTCATTTGATGCATAAAGCGCTTAAAAATGTGTTGGGTGAGGATGTGCAACAAAAAGGGAGTAATATTACTGCCAAGCGACTTCGGTTTGATTTTAATTATCCGCAAAAGTTAACCTCTGAGCAAATTGCGCAAGTTGAGCAAGTGGTAAATGAACAAATCAAGAAGGGGTTGCCGGTGTATTGTAAAGAACTCACTCCTGCAGAAGCCAAGGCACAGGATGCGTTGGGGTACTTTGATGATAAGTATGCTACTCTGGATAAGCTGAAAGTGTATTATGTTGGTGATGATGAGCAGGGATTTTTCTCTGTGGAGATTTGTGGTGGGCCACACGTGAGTAATACGCAGGAGCTTGGTTCGTTCACAATTACCAAAGAAGAATCATGTTCTGCAGGAATTCGGCGTATTAAAGCAACGGTCAGCGCCAATCAGACATCATAGTATGTTGAGTATAATCCTTCCGGCATATGAAAGTGCCGATATTGCCGATACCTCAGTATCGCAGCTTTCCTCATGGCTGGATCAGGCTGGCATTGCCTATGAGATTATTATTGTTGATGATGGGAGTATCACACCGATTGTAATACAAGAGCATTGGGGAGCATCAGTGCGCGTATTGCGACATAAAAATAACCAAGGGAAAGGTCGAGCTGTGCAAACCGGAATACTCCAGGCACGTGGATCAGTGGTGGGGTTTACTGACATTGATTTACCTTACGATTTGCAGGTTATTCGGGTTGCGTATGATGAATTACGCGATAACACAGGAACACACATTGTCATTGGTTCGCGAACACATCCTCAGGCACACAAGACGATTGGATACGGTGCCACACGTTCGCTGGCAAGTAAAATATTTTCGGTATTGACACGTAAGATAACCGGTATTCCGTGGAAAGATTCACAGTGTGGCATAAAGTTTTTTACTAAAGATGTTGCTCAACAACTTTTTACTGACTTACATACACCAGGATTTGCCTTTGATGTTGAGCTGCTTACTCGTGCGCATCAAGAGAATATAAAGGTCGTTGAGTTGCCGGTACGGCTTGTGCGCAATAGTCAATCGACCATCCGTCTTGTTCCACAAACCATACAGATGTGTAAAGATATTATTGCTATTCGTAAACGACACTAACATGAGCCAACGGGTTGGATTTGTAATTGCACGTCTTCTTCGTCCGGGAATGTTTTTTGTGCTCCTTGCGCTTGTCGGAGTATTAGCATGGTTTCCCATGGTAGATAATTTTTTTCTTTCAGATACCTTTGATTGGTTGGTAATTGGACGTGATGCACAGTTTCCAGAATATTTTTTGAGTAACTATGCCGGAGAGCAGGCGAGTGGCTCGTATCGCCCAATGGTGACGTTACTCATGAGCATATTGTATCGTGGTTTTGGAACTGCGGTCGTGCCATACCATCTTGTGAGTTTAGCTTTGCATGTTGTAACAAGTTTTGGACTGTATGTGCTGTGTTCTAGTATTTTTTCACGAACAAAGCTGAGTCGAGTAATCGGAGCAGTAAGTGCGTTACTATTTTTGCTTATGCCAACTCATACTGAGGTAATCATGTGGGTGGCGGGATATCCTGATGCACTTGCCGCAACCTTTATGGTAATAAGCATGGTGATATTTTTGTGGTACCGCAAAACACACGCACCATTGTGGTTAGTGTTTTCTCTTATTGCGTGGGGTGTTGCATTGCTTTCAAAAGAGCATGCAATCATGCTTCCATTTTTGTTGGTATGTTTGGATCGGATCCAATACTACAATCTTGGAAAAACACGCAATGATCTTTGGTACAAAGAAGTGGCATATTGGTTTATTCCCTTTGCACTTGTCGGCGCTATATATGTCGGAGTACGCTTCTTTGCGCTTGATGGTGCCATAGGTGGGTATAGTGTGAGTATTAATCAGATACAGGTTTGGAGCATGATTGAAACGTTTGCCTATATTATGCTAGTCCCTATTATTCCTGTGGCAACATGGCTCCACAATGGAGTTGATGTATTGAAGATGTATCCGGTTATTTCAGGAATAGCTGGTTTGGGAGTAATCACGGCCGTACTGTTGTATAGCAAACAATTTGTAAAAACAGTTACACTACTCATGATAAGCGCCGTGGTAAGTGCCATTCCTATGTTGGTATTAGCTTTTGATCCTGTGAGCATTGAAGGAGAGCGTTTTGCATATACGCCAAGTATCTTCATAAGTATTATCATTGCCGTACTTCTTGTGAGGGTGCTTAATGCTCGTCGAGTAGTTGGCGCAATTATACTTGGTATTCTCCTGGTTTATTTTGGTGGATTTGTGTATGAGCGTCATGTAGTATGGGCACAAGCAAGTCAGCAAAGCGAACAACTTGTGTCACAATTTCAAGATATTGCTCAGACGTATCCAGGGAAGCACCTTGTAATTATTGGTGTGCCGGAATCAAATGGTGTTGCGCCAATATTGCGCAACGGTTTGGCTCAAGCAGTTGACTTATTATATGGACAACGGCAATTCGTGGTAGAACGGGTGCCGATCTATACTCGTGATAAATCAGCAGATACAATACAGTCAATTGCCTGGGAGCAGGTTGATAATGGTTTTTTAGGGACTCCGGTGCATGCCAAGTTTTGGTATGGTCAAGCGGTGTATGAGTCACCATATATTCTCACAGAACTATGGGAGTATGACTATGCCCTCTTTAGGGGAGAACAGGTAAAGCTAGTTTTTCGTGATGATTCTCCACAAAAACAGCATCGTGATACTGGAGAAGTTGTGGTATTATTTTATGCAGATGGGAAGTTTCAGGAGTTGTTGAATACATACTAAATTGGTTGTGTATAGTTTAAGTAAAAAATTAATTAGCTAAATTAGGCCAAAAATAAGGTTCACAAAGTATAGGCAAAAATGTTGACAGGATTGAGCGTATTCTCTATACTATTGGCAGTCAATTATGACAAAAAAAGACGTCGTTGAATTTAAAGGAGTGATCGAAGAATCACTACCTGGTGGGACCTTTCGCGTCCAACTTGACAATGCGCATGAAATCATCGCTCATCTTTCAGGAAAGATGCGGAGATTTCGTATACGCCTTACGGCAGGTGACCGTGTAAAAGTAGAAATGACGCCCTATGATTTAACCAAAGGGCGTATTACCTACCGATTTTGAAGCGGTACTCATCTGACGTTTTCCGATCACAGTGTGATCGGCGTTTTTACTGCAAAAACCACAAACATGAAAGTACGAGCATCGGTTAAAAAGATGTGTAAAGATTGTAAGACAACACGCCGTAAGCGCCGTGTGGTTGTATTTTGTAAAAATCCTAAACATAAACAACGTCAAGGATAAGCTATGGCTCGAATCTCAGGAGTAACCATTCCAAAAGATAAGCGTGTTGAGGTAGCTCTCACATATGTATTTGGTATTGGATTAAGTTTGGCGCAAGCGATTTTGAAAAAAGCGAATATTGATTCCAATACCCGTGTAAAAGACCTTACCCAAGAGGAAGAAGACCGTTTGCGTCGTGTTGTGGAAAAGGAATATCGAACTGAAGGTGATTTACGCCGATTGCTTAGTAGTAACGTTAAGCGACTCAAAGACATTAAAAGTTATCGCGGCTCTCGCCATCTTAAGCGATTACCTGTTCGCGGACAACGCACTAAGGTGAATTCTCGTACGGTTCGTGGTAACAAGCGATCTACTATGGGATCCGGTCGCCGAACATTGCAAAAGACCTAATGATTATTTATGGCTGCTAAAAAGCAAGTTGCGAAAAAGAAAAAAAAGAAAGTTATTACCTCGGTTTCCCGTGGGAATGCCTATATTCAGGCGACCTATAACAATACCATTGTCTCCGTTACTGACGAACAAGGGAATGTGTTGGCATGGAGCAGCGCAGGACAAGTGGGGTTTAAAGGTCCGAAAAAAGCAACGCCATATGCTGCAAGCATGATTGTAAAAGATGTTGCAGAAAAGCTTGAAGTGTATGGACTTAAAGAAGTAAATGTTTTTGTAAAAGGAATTGGTCAAGGGCGTGAGGGAGCAATTCGTGCGCTCAATGCTAATAATATTGCCGTAGTTTCTATGCGTGATGTTACACCGGTTCCCCATAATGGATGTCGAGCTCGTAAGCGACGTCGAGTCTAATTTTATGCCAGTACAGTATCAAAAAGGAAAATGTGGCATGTGTCGCCGCGAAGGAGTAAAGCTCTTCCTCAAAGGAGAGAAGTGTTATACTACAAAATGTCCGGTTTCTCGTCGGCCATATGCACCAGGAATGCACGGAAACAAGCGTCGACGTGGACGACTTTCTGACTTTGGTAAGCAGCTTCGCGAAAAACAAAAAGCAAAGCGCACATACGGCTTGACTGAAGGCCAATTTTTGCGATACGTGCAAAGTGCAAACCGTAAAGAAGGGGACACCGAAGTGGTATTACGTCAGCTGCTTGAATTGCGCTTGGACAATGTTGTATATCGACTTGGACTGGCTGCCAGTCGTTTTGAAGCGCGTCAGCGGGTATCTCATGCACATATTCGTGTAAATGGAAAGAAGGTAAATATCCCGTCGTATCGAGTCAAAATTGGCGATAGTATCACAGTTAAAGATCCTAAAGTCTTTGCTCCGCTTGCAAAAAAACTAGAGAAGTTTGACCCACCGTCATGGTTGAGCCTTGATGCAAGTAAACTTGAAGGGAAAGTGGTTGCTATCCCGGGAAGCAATGATTTTGACACCGCATTTGATACTAAACGAATTATTGAGTTTTATTCACGCTAAATCATATGGAGGAATTACTTTTACCAAATTCAGTTACCTATACTGACCTTGATGCCGATAACACCGCTGAGGTTATTATTACTCCGTGTTATCACGGATATGGAACCACGCTCGGGAATATGTATCGCCGTGTGTTACTTTCATCATTGCCAGGTGCTGCTGCAACCGCAGTAAAGATTAAAGGTGTTTCTCATGAATTTGATGGTATTGATGGTGTTGCTGAGGATGTAGTGCAGGTATTGCTTAACTTAAAAAAATTACGTGTTCGCGTACATGCTGATGGTGAAGTAAAACTTCATCTGAAGAAAAAAGGCGCCGGAGCAGTGACTGCTGCAGACATAGAAGCAAACGCTGATGTTGAAGTGGTGAATTCTGATCTCCATTTGGCAGAGATTACGGATGCTGGTACTGAGCTTGAAATGGATATTGTAGTGAAGCGCGGTCGTGGATATGTTACCGTCGAACAACGCGAAGAAGAAAATCTTGAGCTTGGCATGATTGCGATTGATTCCATTTTTACTCCAGTTGTTGACATGGGATATAGCGTTGAAAACACCCGTGTGGGTGATATTACCAACTACGAAAAGTTGACGTTGAAGATCCAAACTGATGGCACGCTTACACCGAAAGAGGCAATGGAGCAGTCAACTGCTATTTTGTCCAGTCATTTACAAGTTATCAGTGATGGTGGATCAGTAGCTGCTGAGCTGACAGATGAAGGTGCAGAAGAGCCAGTAGCAGAAGCAGTGGAGGAGGGAGTCATTGAGGAACAAGTATCATAGTGTATGAGACATAAAAACGCAAAAGTAACTCTTGATCGAAAGGCGTCTTCCCGCCAGGCATTGTTGCGTTCACTTGTTGAAGCGATTATTTTGCGTGAAAAGATTCAGACCACTCATGCCAAAGCAAAAGCGGTTCGGCCATTGGTTGAAAAGCTTATCACCCAAGCAAAGAAAAATACTTTGCATGGAAAGCGACAGATTTTGAAAACTGTGTATACCAAAGGCGCAATGCGTAAATTGACACAAGAGATCGCTCCTCGGTATGCAGATCGTGCCGGTGGGTATACTCGTATTACCAAGACGCCTCCCCGTGCTGGAGATGGAGCGGCAATGGCAGTAATTGAATTGACCTAAATATGACGCAAAACGAAGTTTCAACTCATGTAATTGATGCAACTGGCAAATCAGTTGGGCGTTTAGCTACCCAAGTCGCAACCTTGTTGTTAGGTAAACACAAACCAACATTTGCTCCTCATCAGCTATGTGGAGATAAGGTTGAAGTGACCAATGCTGCAAAATTGCGTTTTGATCAACGTAAATTAGAAGGAAAGATTTATTACCGACATACGATGTATCCTGGTGGATTGCGACAAACCAATTTGAAGAAGATGATGGAAAAAGATCCAACAGCAGTAGTGCGTATGGCAGTAGAAAAAATGCTTCCAAAGAATCGACTCCGCGCACCACGACTTAAGAATTTGAAGATTACCGTTTAATATGGAAAATATTTCCGTTTCAGAAACAAAGACAACGGCTGCCCCTGAGAAAAATGGTGACTATATCCCAGCAGTAGGGCGTCGAAAAAGTGCATCAGCACGCATCCGACTATTTCCTGCTGGAAAAGGAGCACTTACCATTAATGATCAAGATTGGAAAGCATACTTTCCAACAGTCGCTATGCAAGAGACTATTATGGCACCGCTGAAAGCGGTCGGTCGAGAGGACGGTGTTGATGTAACCGTTAAAGTAGTCGGTGGAGGAAAGCGCGGTCAATCGGAAGCGGTGCAACTTGGTATTGCACGTGCATTGGTAGCCCTTGATGCCGAGCTTCGTAAGTCGCTTAAATCACTTGGACTTCTTTCTCGTGATGCACGAGTTAAAGAACGTAAGAAGCCTGGACGACACAAAGCACGTCGTGCACATCAATGGAGTAAACGTTAAAGCACATCTCAGTCAATCATAGTATGGCCGCCGATAGGCGGCCTTTTTGTTGACAAAGGTGTAGTAATCTGAGTATGCTGAATATATGTTCAACAACCGCGGTAGGAGGTATGTATGCCGCAACGAGGAGAGGCCGCTGTTGGGGACATGACCCAAGGCGCCTTTGTGCACCAATCTCGCCACGCCGGAAAGTGGGGAGTAGTCTTTGGGAGCGGGATCGATCGATCGCAAGCATGGAGTCTCGTCGTCGCCCTCTTTGGCGCCGGCGTTGTGGGGGACGACGACATGATGCTGGTCGATGAAGGTCATGCCGGCCTGCCTGCGTTGGCCGGGTGTCAGGCGGACTTCGGGGTTCGCGTGCCGCTCATGAGCGACATGCGTGCCACAGTTCGTGGATACCAGCTATTGTTGAGTGTGGTCAAGTGCGACCGGAAGTGTCAGTGGTTCCAGTATCTACCCTCGGAGGTCGAGACGTTGACAAGTCTTGGCTTGAGCTGGCGGAGCTGGAGTCTTGAGGTTCACACAACAGCTGTCGCTGCGCCATGAGCAGCCCACGGGTCACAGCAAAATACACAACGCGTCTTCGTGCAGAGAACTCTGGACGATTTTGCTTTTTATTGCTATTTCTTATTCATTTTCGTACAATAAGAGTATTGCTATGGCTCGCTCGATTGCCAAAAATACGGCGTTTATGACAACGGCATCTGTAGGACAGAAAGTCGTTTCTTTTTTGTATTTTACGCTTTTGGCAAACTTGCTTGATGTTTCACAGATCGGTAAATACTTTGTTGCACTGTCATTTACTACCATGTTTTCAATCTTAATCGACGTGGGTATGTCGCCAGTACTTACTCGAGAAGTAGCAAAGCGATCAAGTCAGGCGAGTGTGTATTTACGTACTATCATGAGTACCAAAGTTCTTACCGGAATTTTGGCCTATGGAATAATTTGGGGAACGACTATATTGCTCGGGTATTCTGCCGAACTCCGTGAGTTGATCTTGGTAGCAGGTATTGTCATGATTTTAGATTCAATCCACTTGTCCTATTATGCCGTATTTCGTTCGCTCCACGATGTGCGCTGGGAAGCTATTGGTATGTTTGGGAGTCAAGTATTAACCATGATTTTAGGACTGTATGCTGTTCATTTTGGATTGCCACTTGTTTCATTAATTTGGGTATTTGCAATTTCAAGTGCAATTAACGTGGTATATATTGCCACCATGCTGTCACGAAAACATGATATTCGGTTCTCATTTACGTGGGACGGCTCCTTAGTGAAAAAGATTATTATTATGGCAATTCCATTTGCATTGGCTGGAGTGTTTGCCCGAGTGTCTTCATCATTTGATAGTGTTCTCCTTGAGCGACTGGTGGGTGAACATGAAGCAGGGATTTATAGTGTACCGTTTAAAATCGCATTTGCATTTCAGTTTATCCCTATGGCGCTAATTGCGTCAGTATATCCAAAGATGAGTGAGTATTTTGTAAGTAACAAAGCAAAACTCGCTTCACTATTTGTGAACTCAACACGATACCTTCTGCTCATTGCATTTCCAATCTCATTGGGTATTTTAGTGACCAGCAGCGACATCATCTCTGTTTTTTATGGTGCGCAATATCATGCATCAGTAGTGCCATTGCAAGTATTAATACTCAGCATTATTTTTTCTTTTGCAAGTTTTCCAGTGGGTTCCGTGCTCAATGCATGCAACAAACAACATGTACAAACCGCAATTATGGGTTTGGTTATGGTGGTAAACGCTGGGCTTAACATTGCACTCATTCCCAAATATGGAGCATTGGCTGCAGCAGGTGCAGCAACCTTTGGCTTTGCGCTGTTGTTTGGCGTAGGATTAGTGATGATCCGTAAGATTATTGTTATCCCGTGGAAACAATTATTTTCACAAACCTTTCGGATTATTGGGGCAACCGCTATTATGGTAATAGTGGTTTTTGCTGTCCAACAGCGAGTGCCGCTTGTGATCGAGATTTTAATTGGTTCTGTAGTATATATTAGTGCCGCACTCTTTTTGCGAGTTACTACAACACAGGAGCTTACTCATTTGTTTCGACGTTCATCCATATGAAGAATATTCTATTAATTACTCATGACTTTCCTCCACGTCTTGGAGGAGTTGCCCAATATCTTTCTGGGCTGTACCGTCGATATCCATCTGACAAGCTTACGATTTTACTTGATCAGAATCTTAAGAAAAGCGACAAAAGTGCGCAAGACATTTGGAAAGTTAATGAGCATCCACCCACCATGCTCTACACCAGATTTTTTAGTCGGTGGCTTTGGCCACGATGGTTTTTTCTCTTTATCCGCGTATGGCGTTTACAAAAACAATATCAATTTGATGAGATTCATTGCTCGCATGTGCTTCCTATTGGGACTATTTGCTATTGGATTCAAAAGAAGCTAGGTACTCCGTATCGGATTTATTTTCATGGAATGGATATTTTGTTGGCTAAGAAAAAACGATTTGCGAAAAAACGTCTTATAAACATTTTACGTAACGCCAAAACACTTGTTGCAAATAGTAAGTTTACTGCTGCACAAGTTCAGCAAATCGTGCCAAATCGACAAGATATTATGTTGTGGTATCCCCATGTCGATGCACCGCAGGAGTCTCATTTGGCAGCACAAGAGTCATTGCGTTCGCAGTATGCACTTGAAGGGAAAATACTCATGATTACTGTCGCACGATTGGTTGCGCGAAAGGGGATTGATCAGACGCTTATCGCGCTTGCACAAGTGGTTAAGACTCACCCTAATGTTGCCTATGCGGTCATTGGAGAAGGGCCAGAATCTGCACGCTTACAGGCTTTGATGCAACAATACCAATTACAAAATAATGTACGGTTCATTGGTGCTGTTTCAGCTAGTGAAAAAGCAGTTTGGTATCAAATTGCTGATGTATATATTATGCCTACCCAGCAATCAGGAACTGATGTCGAAGGGTTTGGTATGAGCTATATTGAGGCTGCATCATATGGCAAGTCAAGTATTGCAAGTGATGCCGGTGGAGCACCAGAAGCAGTTTTGCAAGGAAAAACTGGTGTGGTAGTTCCTGCAGGGGACATACCATCACTTGCGCACGCAATGATTTACTTAATCGGGGATCAATCAACTCGAGAGCAGATGGGAGCTCAAGCAAAGGCACGGTATACACAAGAATTTTCATGGCAGAATTGGGAACAGGAAAAAACACAGATATTTGAGTATGATTCCTAATCTCATTAGCGTTGTTGTGCCGGTATTTAATCGGTCGGGTGCACTCCGTCGAACACTTGAGTCTATATGTGCACAGACATACCAGCCGATTGAGGTGATTGTTGTGAATGATGGAAGCACTGAAGATATCAAATCAGTCGCGCAGGACTTTGCTGCTACTCACTATATTACGCAAGAGAATCAAGGTGCACCAACAGCACGCAATGTTGCATTTAGTAGGACAACAGGGGAGTATGTATTGTTTTGTGATGCTGACCTTGTCCTTAACTCTAGAATGTTTGAAAAACTCCATACTGCTTTGGTGGCTAATCCAAAAGCGTCGTATAGCTATGGTGGGTTCAAACTTGGATGGAAAACATTTTCACCGCAACCATTTGATCTAGAAAAGTTAAAACAGAACAATTACATTCACACCAGTGCGTTAATTCGTGCAAAAGATTTTTGTGGATTTGATCCGGAATTGAAGCGATTTCAAGATTGGGATGTGTGGCTTAGTATGGCAGAGCAAAGCAAATATGGTGTGATGGTCCCAGAAATTCTTTTTCAGATTATTTCTTCCGGAACAATGAGTAGTTGGCTTCCAGAGTTTTGGTATAAGATGTTTCCTTGGAGTAAAAAAGTTCAGGATTATCAGGCTGCCAAATCAATTGTGCAAAAAAAGCATAAGTTGGAGTAGAAGAATGGTAGGCGATTACTAGCTAAAATTACTGAGGCCCGCATCGCTGTACGCGCTGCGGGCCTGCAAGTAGTTGTTGTGTTGTGGTGTGTGCTCAGGAGCCGTCGGAGCCGACCTCAGGGCCAGAACGTGTCGATCTGGCTGAAGTAGGTCCCCTTGTGCTTCAGGGTGGCGCCCTCACCGTTCTGGAACGAACCTTGAACGGCGCTGGCCCATCCCAGCAACTCCTCGGAACACGCGGGTGTGTCCCCGGCCGGACTGCAGCCGCCCTCGAGCATCTGCATGACCTTGACGATCCAGTAGCGGTACAGCAGGATCCGATCGCTCCCTGCCTTGCCGCCCCCGGCGTTGCTCCAGCGGCGCATGAACCACCCCTCCAACTTCAGGTCGTTGTCGTACAGCACGTCGCCCGGACGGGTGTACTCGTCATCCTCCGGGTCGCCGATGCCGTTCTGCACCTGATGCTTGACCAGGGCGAGGTTGGTGTTGGACGCTTGCCAGAGCCGACGCAGCCACTCCTGGTACATGGGGTAGAACTGCGGCCGCAGGTGAACCTTGGCGTAGCCCAGCGCCCACGGCATGAGCGCGGCCAACTGCTCCTCGTCCTCGGCGATCTTCCGAAGCGCGATGACCAGGTGATCGCCGTAGGTGAACTCGGGCGTGTCGCTCGGCCCCTTCCACGACGGACTGCTCATCTCCGGAAGCCACTTGACGGTGAGAACCGAATCGACGAGGGAGATGTAAACCCCATCTGCGTCCTCATCGGCATCATCGGCCTTCTCGAACGTGCCCCACTTGAGCAACCAATACGGCCACATGTCGTCGTGGTTGAGCTTGGAGAGCGCCGCGGCCAACAACATGGTCGCCGAACCGTCGAACTCCGGAACGTCTTCGCTGTCCTTGGGGAAGACCGGCGTCGACGCTGTCGCGGTGGCAACCGGGTTGGCGATTTGGCCGTTGATGGCCTTGACCGACTCCCAGTCGTGGTTGACCATCAGCTGGCACTTGCCGTTCAAGCAGCGCTTCCCACCCCCACACCCATCCTCGTCGGTGCAGGTATTCGACTCGTCCTCTTCGGCCGCCGCAGGGGTGTCCTCCGTCACCGCGCTCGGGGCCGTACTCTCGGCCTCCTGATCGGCGTCGCCCGACGTGGACTGGTGCCAGATGAGCAGAGACACCAGCAGGATGGTCGAGAGGCCGATGATGACGAACGGGTTGAGCCGCTTCGCCTGGCTTGGGAGCTCCAGCGGGCCCGAGTCCTCGGTTTCGCTGCTGGGCCCGGAGTACATGAACTCCTTGCCGCAGTCGGTGCAACCGATCATGCCGGCCAGTGCTGCTCTCTCTTTGCTGATGTTCACGTCCGCACGGCACTCGGTGCACGGGATGGTAACCATCTCGGGGGTATCCCCGCTCGTCGTATCGCTCATGTGTTGCCTCCTCGTGGCTGTCTGAGCTAATTGTCAATTCCCTCATGGAAAACAATGAACACTTCTTGTGCCCAGGTTCCAAAACTGTCACAGAAACGAGCTGCTACACTCGCATCCTGAGTCCAGGTTTGGACGACTAACAATACCAAAATTAGAGGAATTTGTCAAGTATGAGTCTAAAATTAGCTAAATTACAGAATCTAGGATGTGGAAATCCTAGATCGTGTAGTTGTTTGTGTGTTGTTGAGCCTCCGAGCGCTACTTGAGGTCCTTCAGGTAGAGCCCCTTGAGCTTGAGCGTGGTCGCGCCTCCGATCGCCGGCTTGAGCTCCTGGTTCCACTGCGTCAGCAGCTTTTGCGGAACCTTGAACGTCTCGCCGGCCCGAAGCAACCAGTAGCGGTAGATCCAGAGCTGCCGCATCCCAGGAGCCTGCCGACCGGCATCGGCCCATCGGCGCATGAACCAAGCCTCAACCGAGGTGGGTATGCGAGCCTCAAGGAACGTGTTTGTGGCAAGTGCAGCCAGGTTTCGGTGGCTCTTGTGCCAGAGAACCCACAGCAAGCCTGCCAGTCGACCCTGACCCAGGTCATCAAGCCGAGGGAGTTGGTGCTGCACAAAGCTTGTCATGACGGCCCATAGCAGCCCCTCATCCTGGGCGATCACATCAGCAGCCTTCCAGGCCTGGATCAGGAAGTCCCAGTTGAGGGAGTCTTTTATGTTCCCGAATTCCCGGCCGGTATAGGGAAGGATCCTTCTTGCGAGCACACCATAGACAAGGTACTCAGTCATTGCGGTGAAACAACCAACTTCTCGAATCGGGTCTTGTAGCTGGTTGATGTTACACCTGATCCCGGTTCGACTCTGTGTGTTGTTCAGCGCACGTACGATACGCACAAGCAGAAAACCCCAGCCGTCCTTTGGGTCAAGGTTCATGCTGAACCCCACCTTATCAACCTCTTGATCTGTACGGAGTCTGCACACGCCATTGTCCAGGTAACGCGCGCTCACGCGGGCGTTAGGATCCAAGCGAACGATGGCAACGGTAGGGAAGACTAAAGATTCCAACCGTAGGTGAAGGCGCAACTGTTTGCCACGCTGCACATCCTCCTGAAGCTCCTTGATTGCGCCCACGTATCCTTGTCGCTCCTGCTCAAGTTCGCGGTAGGCGCTCTCGTAATACCGCGGGTCATCGATCTTGGCCTGCTCGAACGTGCACTCCTCCTCGGTGAAGCGGGGGTAGTTCCTCTTTGATCGCTCAGCCGAACCAAAGCTATACCGCGCCTTGATTTCTTCCTGGAAGATGTGTTGGGTGTGCCAATCGACACGATTGTCCAGCGGCGCGAAGTACGCGGACTTCATGATGTCGGTTATGCCGATGCGCACGCCCACAACGATGATCAGTCCGAGGATCGCCATGTGGATCATTGAGTATCGGCGGAGCCGCACTCGTGCAAAGCCCGCCAACATCGTCATGCCGAACACCACTTGAGACAACATCCAGTTCTCCCACTTGCTCCTGAACTGGAAGCGTTCGCTGACAAACGGCAGGTCAATCCACACTGTTCCTGCTGCCACCAGTGCGAGTACACCTGCGGGAGCGATCAGATAGGCGATCGCCTGCAGCAGGGTAAAGCCCTGCTGGTTGTGCGCGTTAGCGCGGGGACCCTGTTGAGTATCAGCCACAGGCCGATGTGCTCCTTTCCCGCGGTGCGGGTCTATATGCAGTAGAAGGAGGCGATGGTTCGTCTCCTGGTCACTGCATATAAGAGATGAGTATAGGTCAAAGAATAGTATTTGTCAAGATAATTGAAAACATCTCAGCTAGGCTGAGATGTTCGTTGTTTCTGTTGGTTAGTGTTGGGTGTTCATTCGACGAAAGCGCCGCTCGGCATCGTGCAAATGCAGTAGGCGGCCCCGGGGCTGTGTGCGTGCGGCCGTTTGTGCCAAGTGCAACAAATGTTTGGCCATCGCATCGCTCACATCTTTGATCCGCGCCTCGCACGTCACAAAGAGCTTGATCGGGCGCCATGTGTTTTGCTCACATACCTGGTAGTGTCGAGCAAAATGCAGCGCGTACGTACGGCGGTCGGTCAGTGCGCGATATTGCAGCGGCACTTTGCTTTCTAGGCGAAACGATCCGGCACGAGAGTGCGCCAGGAGCTCGCTCGGCTCGACCCATACAATGAGGAGGTGCGGGTAGATCCCATGCACCACTCGGGCGAGCAATCTGTCGATGTTTTCCTGACGCTGTTTCATTACTTCCCCCTTCCAAGGATTCTCTCATACACCAATCCCTGGGGAATGTTACACTCCCCAGGAACTGATGCACGAAAGCTGTGCACGTCTTTGAAAGCGACCACATACTATACCTAAAAATTAGCCTTTTGTCAATATAAAAAACCACTGAAAAGTGGAATGAAAAAAATATGATAGAGTATGAAACTACGTTTTTTGGTGACGCATACCGTTTGCAAATGATTTTCCGTCGATACGTTGTTTGCCTTCGATCTGAACAGATGCGAGTTCTATTGCTTGTTCATCACAGATAATACTGCACCCCTGTTTTTGACAATACAAATGACCAGTTGGTAAATTGTCAGGAAAATTATTGACAATTCTAGCTTCAAAAACCTTGCAGCGTTTGCCATTTGGCAACATAAACCATGCTTCGCCAGAAAAAGTACGGATTTTGCGCAAAACAGATTTAGCTGATTGGGTAAAATCAAGGGCATAGTCATCTGTTCCATGTTTGTGAGTGTATGTAGCTTGACCGTGATCTTGCTCTGTTGGTTTGAGGCCTTGATTGATCACTTGATCAAGAGTGTTCAGGAGTAAATCACCGGAAACAGTCGCTAGTTTTTGGCGTAATGTATTTGTTGTATCTTTCGACTCAATGGCTATTTTTTGTTGGGTGAATATTGGCCCATGGTCCATTTCTTCGTCCAGCTCCATTATTGTGGTTCCGGTATATTGATCTCCAGCAAGAATTGCTGAAGCAATAGGGGATGGACCGCGATATTGAGGGAGAAGCGATGGATGAATATTCCAAGTTTTCATTGGCGGGATATCAAGCAGTTCTTTAGGAAGAAGTTTACCATAGGCAACCACAACGAATAGATCCGCTTGATAAGCACGAAGAGTATTTAAAAATTCTAAGTTGAGCTTTTCCGGTTGAAGTAGATCGATGCCATCAGGAATCATGGCTGCAACAGGTGGTTTTTGGAGTCGTCTGCCGCGTCCTTGTTTACGATCTGGTTTGGTAACGACAGCAGCAATAGTAACTGAGGATTCTTGGAGGAGTTGTGAGAGGATCGTCGCAGCAAAATCATCTGTTCCAAAAAAAATAATTGAAGTCATATTACATGGCAACGTGTTCTTTCAGGTCCTGTTCGTGAACAATATTTTTTGCTTTATCAATGAAGAGAATGCCATCAAGGTGATCAATCTCATGTTGGATCACACGCGAAAAAAAATCAGTTGCTGAAAATGATAATGGATTCCCATGTCGATCGTGTGCCTCAAGGATAATCTCACGTGCGCGTTCAACATCACCATATACTCCTGGCACGGAAAGACACCCTTCTTGTGCCCAGTCAGTGGTATCACTCATTTGGGTGATACGTGGGTTAATCAGCACCATGTCAACACCCAACATAAATTGCGACTTGTTTTTCGTGCTCTTTAGCGCTTCTTTGCCAATAATAATAATCCGTGTGTTGTTGCCAACTTGAGGTGCTGCAATACCAATACCATCATCCTCGTACATGGTATGGATGAGCTGATCAATAAATTGTTGCGTTTTCTTTTCTTGAAGAACCGTAACATCGACCGATGTTGATGGTTCGCGCAAAGAAGGTGTTGGTTCTGTAAGTACTGTAAGCATAAGTTATTGAGCATGTGGCTGAAGGCTCACTCGCCAGGAATCTGGGAAATGACGATGAACACCACTGAGTATTTGCTTCCAATGTTTTTTTTGTAGCGTAATCAAAAATGACAGCTCATTAGTATCATTTTTTGTAGAATCAGGCAACTCTTGTTGGATTTTGACTTCAGTGCCTGTAAAAATTTCTCTAAGCCTAGAAACAGTACCATGAATATTTTTTTGGGTGATCATTTTTTGGAACGGAACAGTTATTCGAATGAGTTTGGTAAATGGAGGAAGATCGTGCTGTTTACGGGTGGCAAGTTCACTAGCATACCAGTGTCGCAGTGCCTCGATGGTGGCTTGTGCTTGCCATAGTTTGTGTTCAGGAGTAAATGTTTGTGCAATACATATTGTGTCAGCAGGTTTTCGCCACATCACTTGGTCAAAAAAATACATGGCTTCTTGTGTTGCATTGTACCACGGGCGGTGAAGGAGTCGATCAGCATATGGAATTAAAATTGTTTTTGCATCGACACGATCAAGAAAACGCAAAGCCACATCAGTTGCAACAATACATGAGGCTGTTGCAAAACTGACGTCATGTTCGGTTTCCTGTTTTACAACCCCAATATGATGCTGGGGAAGCGCCTTGGACAACGTAAACGCGACCGCTTCGATTCCCTTTGCGGCAAATGCAAATTGCATACTACTACATTTTGGACATGATTGATGCTGCGGGACAGCATGCGAAAGAGTGGCACAATGCATAGTGCCGTTTGCGGTGATGCTTATTGGTTTGGCGCATGTTTGGCAGGTAAAGACAAAATCACATTCCACACAGCGTATGTAGTGAGAAAATCCTTTGCGATTATGAAGTACAAGGACCTTTTGTTGCGGTGTTGCTGTTGTGAGTTCTTCTTGAGCTGCTTCGCTTAGGAGGGAAAAGTTTTTCTTACGTATCTCATCGTTCATACCAATGATGTTTGGGGCGTATCGAGCTGGCGGTTCAGGATCATCAATCCGTTGTATTGTTTGTTGTTGCAGCTCATGAATGTGCGTTATGGTTACAGTGTGGGTAATTTCAATAATAGTAAAGGTATGCGCTTTTTGACGGAGTTGTAATACCGTATTGGTGTCATAATGGGGGAGAGCATCCCAATGCGTATGGTTTTCATCTTGCGGATTCCAAGTGAGTACTACATCAACATGCTCAAGCGGCAAAAAAATTCCATGTCGTGTGCTAACACACCACTGTGGCTTTGGTGATTTGTGTGATTCCCAAATAGAACGTCGACGCGCTGCTGAGATAGTACTACCATATTGATCAATAGTTTGTGTGGGAAATTGCTCACGAAGCTGCTGTACAAAAAAATCACTGTCCCATTGCGTTGGAGTAATAATGAGACACGATGCATTGCGATATTGTGCTAAGAGTGTGAAGAGTTTGGTGAGTTCGGATTGGGATCGTATCAAGAGGAGTTGTTTTTGTGGGATTACTTCCGCTGGAGGCTTAACCGGCGGTAAAAGAGTAAGCGCAGCAATTTTTCGAGGTTGAAGTGGGGGGAGCATCATTTTGGCGAACACTCCTGCATAAACATGGTACAGTTTTGAGAGCGTGATAATTGTCTTAATATCTGTAATGGAAAGGAGTGGGGTATTATGGATCAATTCTTGGACATCAGATAATCGGTACGGAGGTAGTGGAATTTGAGAGCATGATACGACGAGGCCAAATATTTTTTTACCTCGAAATATGACTCGAACAACATGACCTGCACATAAGTCCATGTCTTTAGGAACACGATAAGAAAACGTACGCTTTGAAGCTGGCATACGAATAAGAGGGATAATATCTGCGCAAAATACCATGTTCATACAATACAAAAACAAGGGTTCCTCCTTGCTCTTTCAGTATCTATAGGATGAATTGTCCAGTCAAGTATCCAACACCAAACGGGAACTCGTAGGAAAGTTCTTTGTACTGATATCCCATTCGTTGAGTCAGTCCCAAGAAGATGAGCAATGCCGGCAGTGCACACTGGTCTGCTTCTTGTGCTATTTGATCATCGAGTTGCAGTAGTGCTGAACTATTATAATCTTGCAATCGCTGGCGAATCGTTGTATCAAACTGCTCACCTGATCGAGAAAATCCAGCAGGTGCATCGGTACTTAAGGTGTGTGCCAGATCGCAACTGAGCAAGATCCCATAGCGCGTGGTACTATTCATGACAATATCTTTGAGCACATAACCAAAGTCAAAGTGTGTTTTACGATCGAGATCACTTGTTCCAATCACTGCAATTGTTGGGTCGGTGATGTCGTTGCTCAGTAGCATGAGCGGAATGCTACTTGCATAATCAAGTGTGGCTGAACTGTCTACAATAAGAGGAATACCCTGCTCATCAGCAGATTCTCGTAATGAAGAGACAAATGGAAGATGATTAGTTACCGAAGAGTATTCTTGTAGATCACCAAAATCAGAAAGATCAGGAGTGAGCGTATTATTACCAAGTACGGTAAACGCATCCGGGCTTTTACCAGCGTGGGCACTGATAATAAGTAAACAATCAACGCGGGAACCGTACAGCTCGTCTTGAAGTTGATCAAAAGCTTTTCGCGTTTGGCCAAGTTTTTCTGTTTGTGACTTGCCAATATGGTCAAGCAACAAGGGTGAGTGGGGAACAATGGCAGCAAATACCAATGACATATTAGTTTGTGGTATTGAGTGAGACCGGATCTCCGAGCGGGCTTCCCAGTAATGCATTCTCACTGACTCGCATTATGTTCTCCCATTGATAGCCAAGCCCCTCAAATGCAGCTTCAGAAGGAATCAAGCGTCGCATACCATCAGAGATAACATAGATCAGCGGGGAGTCATGTGCAGCAACTAATGTTCCCTCGGTGAAGGTAAGTCGTTTTGGGATAATAGGAAGTTGGTTAATCGTTTCTTGGGATACTTGGGTGATGGTGAGTTTGGGAAATAGCACTTTTGCAATATCAGCGTGTGAGATTGGTTGACGTTTTCCTTGTTCAACATAATAGAGTGTGCCATTTTCGCGATTTTGCAGTACCGCACCAAGTGGGTGGATGGTCGCTGTGGTAATGATTTTTCCTTGGTAATAACTCGTGATATCTTCACGTTCCACATCAATAAACTCGTCCGGGTTGTACCCTAATTGTCGCAGAGTTTCTTGAGAGGCAATATAGTGTACCGTATCATTACGCAACAAGAAGATCATGCCATTTGGTTGACGCAATAATGAAAAGTTTGGGAACTTAATTGGTACGCCCTCTTCATACGTCAAAAAGTCAGAAAGATCAATTTGAATGATTTGCTTTGGGTCAAACCGACTGGTAAGCGCTGCTTTACTAGTAAATGGCCGCAGGAATCCTTTTTCAACCAGATACACTGGATCTTCTCCTTTTACCTGAAGTAAAGAACCATTAGGAAATAGACGAGAAAACCATCGGTTCCAGATTTTGAAAAAGTTTTTGTTTCCATGAATGTGTGGTGTGTAGGTATAGAGAAATCCGGTCGCATAGTTTTGTGGGGTTACTGATGTGCCGTCAATAGATATGGTTTGTCCGATCTTTTTAAATGAACCATGTGATTGGTTATCTTGCCACCATCGAGCTGCCCCCGCAGCATGATCAAGTTGTTTTGCAAACCCTTTGAATTTTTGAATGTGTGGATCAGTTGTTTTACATGAGTCACATACTGCATATCCGGTCGCCCAATCATATGCGCGCTGACGCGGACTTTGTGCTTCAACCAAACTTTGTTCTTTTTGGAGTTTGACTAATAAGAAACGCGGGTTTACCTTATTTCGTTGAGCGGTGTCATGTATCAGATCACTGGCAAGTTGCTTGGCGCCGGTTTCAACATGCTCGTCTTTGTAAGTTGATAGAGTAGAGTGGCGTGATTCTAAAAAGGCTTGGATTGCGTTTCGTCCCATTGAAGAATAATCAAAGAGCTCAGCATCTGAGATGATATTATTCGGATTAAACTCAGCTGAAAAAGCGCTCAGTGGACTGAGTGCATAAAACAAAGCGAAAATAAGTGAAATTCGTTTCATGGGAGTAGTATACCCTGTTTTTGCAAAGTGCTCAAACTACTCTTTTACCTTGATTTGAAACTGTTTTTTGTTACCAAGATCCACACTGACCGTAGCACCATCAGCTACTTTATGTTCAATCATCATCAGTGCTAATGGATTTGCAATCTCGGTCTGAATGGTACGACGAAGCGGTCGTGCACCAAAATTAGGATCATATCCTTTTTTAGCAAGTTCTGCTTTTGCCTTGTTACTTACTTCAAGTGTGATTTTTTGGTCAAGGAGTCTTTTTGTCAATATTTCGAGTTGTAATTCAATGATTTGTTCGAGTTGCGTTTCTTTCAGTGCATGAAACGTTACAATTTCATCAATACGGTTAAGAAATTCGGGCTTAAAGCGATCACGAAGTGCACTCATAATTTCTTCCTTCATGCGCTCTTCATCATTTTCTTTGCCATTTTTATCATCAAATCCCAGTTTGCTTTTTTGTGCCAATGACAATATTTCACTACTTCCAACATTAGAAGTCATAATGATCAACGTATTTTTGAAGTTTACGGTTCGACCTTTGGCATCAGTGACTCGTCCATCATCCAAAACTTGTAACAAGAGGTTAAAAATATCAGGATGTGCTTTTTCGATCTCATCAAGCAAAATAACTGCATATGGTCGACGGCGGATAATCTCGGTAAGTTGACCACCTTCTTCATGACCAACATACCCAGGAGGGGAGCCGATCATCTTACTTACGGTATGACGCTCCATATACTCACTCATATCAAGTCGTACCAGTGCATCCTCGTCATTAAACAAAAACTCAGCAAGGGCACGCGCAAGTTCGGTTTTTCCAACCCCGGTTGGCCCCATGAAGATAAACGAGCCAATTGGTCGATTTGGTTCGGCAATGCCAGCACGTGAGCGGCGAATTGCATTGGACACCGCACTAATTGCTTCGTCTTGCCCGATTACGCGTGTAGCTAATTCTTGCTCCATGCGTGAGAGCTTTTCTGTTTCAGATTCAAGCATGCGTTTAACCGGAATACCAGTCCAACGAGATACCACGGCAGCAACATCTTCTTCGGTCACTTCTTCTTTCAAAATTTTGCGGCCTTTTTGCACTTCAGTAAGTCGATTTTCCTCTTTGGTGATTGCTTGTTCAATGATTGGAATTTTGCCATATCGAATCTCAGCAACTTTTTGCAAGTTTCCCTTACGCTCGGCAATCTCTGCTTCGCTTTTAAGCTCTTCAATTTGTTTTTTATGCTCACGAATTTTAATGATGATGTCTTTTTCGTTTTTCCAATGGAGCTCCAACTCATTACTTTTTTCTTTGAGTTCTGCTAACTCCTTTTCAATGCTACTTAATCGCTCCTTGGAATCTTCATCTCTTTCTTTGGCTAGTGCGCGTTTTTCAATTTCAAGTTTCATGACTTGGCGCTTGAGTTTGTCGAGCTCATCTGGCATCGAGTCAATTTCCATGCGGATCGCACTGGTTGCCTCGTCAATTAAATCCACTGCTTTGTCTGGCAAAAAACGATCTGAGATGTAGCGCGCAGACAACTCAGCTGCGCTAATGAGTGCTGGATCAGTAATACGGACTCCGTGATGCACTTCGTACTTTTCTTTGATTCCACGCAAAATGGCAATGCTATCTTCAATACTTGGTTCAACTACCATTACCGGCTGGAAACGGCGTTCAAGTGCAGCGTCCTTTTCAATGTACTTTTGGTATTCTTTGAGTGTGGTTGCACCAATGGCATGAAGCTCACCGCGCGCAAGCGCTGGCTTCAGCATATTACTGGCATCAATTGCACCTTCAGAACCTCCTGCACCAACAATGGTATGCAGCTCGTCAATAAATAAGAGTACTTTTCCAGCTGCATTTTGTACTTCTTTGAGTACAGCTTTTAGGCGATCTTCGAATTCACCACGAAATTTAGTTCCAGCGATAAGTGCACCAATATCCAACGCGACCAATTCTTTGCCTTTGAGACTTTCGGGGACATCTCCAGCAACAATGCGCTGTGCCAATCCTTCTGCGATCGCTGTTTTTCCAACACCTGGTTCGCCAATAAGGACAGGGTTATTTTTTGTGCGGCGAGTAATGACTTGCATGACACGACGAATCTCAGTATCTCGACCAATGACTGGGTCAAGTTTTTCTTTTCGAGCAAGCTCGGTAAAATTTTTCCCGTATTTTTCAAGCGCTTGATAGGTTGCTTCAGGTTCGGGTGAATTTACCTGTTGTGATCCTCGGATTTGTGCCAATACTCGCAAGACTTCGGTGTAACTGACTCCATGTTGTTTAAGCTCCTCACTTATTGGATTTTTTTTCGCTAAAAATGCCAATAAGAGATGTTCAGTAGAAACGTATTCATCTTTAAGTTTACGCGCCTCATTAAGCGCACGTTGTAAAATTTGAGCAACATGATTGCTCATAAATACCTGTCCTGCTGGTCCCTGAGGGATTCCCGGTACCACAGTGAGTTTCTCCATGAACGTGCCAACTGCTTTTTTTACTTGCGCGAGCGGAGCATTGAGTTTTTTCATAACAGAAACAACTACACCGCCTTCCTGATCAAGCAGTGCATAAAAGAGATGAGGAGGTTCGATTTGCCCATGCCCACTATCAGTAGCGATCATGTGTGCTCGTTGAATTGCTTCTTGGCTTTTTGTGGTAAAATTATGGGGAAACATACAGCGTTTGTTGTCTTAGCACTCAAAGGATAAGAGTGCTAAATCAGCATATCATGGCGGCAAAATTTGTCAATAATATTAGTAGTATACCAAATGAGCACCCTTGTTTCTATTTCATTTTCACCACTTTCACGTCAACGCATTTTGGATTTGCCAAAACATGTTCATGATGTGCAGCAGGCAAGTGCTATTCATGTCGTAACGGCAAATCCTGAGATGTTGCTTGCTGCAAGAGGGGATGGTGCGCTTCAAGAAGTATTACAAAATGCACATCATGTGATTTGTGATGGGATAGGAGTACAGATAATGAGTTGGCTAACGTTTCAAAAAGCACCTTCACGTGTTCCCGGAGTTGATGTGATGGACCACTGGCTCCACTATGCAGGGCAGACGAGTAAAAGTGTTTTTTTGCTTGGTTCTTCTGCTACTGCGCAAGAAGCACTGATTGCCAAGATGAAAGGACAATATCCAGATATGCGCATCAGTGGATTTGCGGATTTGCGTGTAGATACTAATGGTGAATCAGATGCTCATGCAGATGTGATAAAACTATTACACAAGCGGCAGCCAGATTTTTGTTTTGTGGCATTAGGGCATGGCAAGCAAGAGCGTTGGATTGTCAATCATTTGATTGAGTTTCAACCAGGATCAATTGTTATGGGAGTAGGGGGGAGTATTAATTTTTTGGCCGGAGTGGTCAAGCGCGCGCCTTGTTGGATGCAAAAAATTGGATTAGAATGGGTATGGAGACTGATACGCCAGCCATGGCGGTTTTTGCGTATCGCACGAGCGGTTATTATGTTTCCACTCGCCGTGATTTGGTCGGCACTTTTCTCTCAAACACATGAATAAAACGCCACGAGTTCGTTTTGCTCCAAGTCCGACAGGGGAGCTTCATATTGGGTCAGTACGTGCAGCACTGTATCCATTTTTGCTTGCACGCCATCAGAGCGGTACATTTATTTTACGTTTAGAAGATACTGACCAAAAGCGCCTGGTGCCTGGGAGTGATCTTCGTATTGTGCAGACATTGTTGCAATTTGGTATTGAAATTGATGAGGGGGTAATGCTTGGTACTGATGGTAAAAGCCTTGTCCAAAAAGGTGATGTGGGCCCATATATTCAGTCACAGCGCTTGGATATTTACAAAAAGCATGCTGACAATCTTCTACAAACAGAGAAGGTATACTACTGTTTTTGTAGTGCTGATCGTTTGACATCGCTTCGTGAATCACAAAGCGTTGCTAAAGAAAAAATAGGGTATGACGGGTTGTGTCGCTCACTTTCTCAGGATGATATTGAACAAAAAATTGCACAAGGGGAATCGTCTGTGCTGCGCATGCTAACTCCACAAAGCGGTGAGGTATCATTTACTGATCTTGTGTACGGAGAAATTTCTTTTGATTACGCAACAGTGGATGACTTTGTGTGTATAAAATCGGATGGATACCCAACGTACCACTTTGCTAATGTGGTCGATGATCATCTTATGGGTATCACGCATGTGTTACGCGGGCCAGAGTGGATTAGTTCAACCCCAAAACATGTAGCACTGTACAATGCGTTTGGCTGGAAACCGCCACAATTTGGTCATATTCCACTTTTACTTAATCCAGATAAAACAAAGTTAAGCAAGCGCCAAGGTGATGTTGCTGCAATTGATTTTCTCAATAAAGGGTACTTACCTGAAGCACTGATTAACTTTATTGCACTGCTTGGTTGGAATCCTCGAGGAGATCAAGAGATTTACTCAATGGATGAGTTGATTACTGAGTTTGATATTGCCAAAGTGAACAAAGCGGGTGCAGTTTTCTCCACAGAGAAGCTTGACTGGTTAAACCGTCACTATTTGCAGACAAAGACAGATGACGAGCTTATGTCGTTGATGAAGCCCTACTTTGCAAAAAAAGGGCTCATCACACCTCAACACGCTGATGCACAATGGTTCAAAAAGGTGGTACAATTGGAAAAAGAACGAGTTAGTATGTTATCGCAAGTGGGGGAGGAAACCGGATTTTTGTTTGCGCCGATTGTTCCTAGCTCAGAGCAGCTCATTTGGAAAAAATCAACAGCAGCGGATACTAAGCGTGTTTTGCAAAAACTTGCTGAGTTGGTAAAGACAATCACTGAGGCCAATTGGTCTGCTGACTCTCTTGAGAAGACTATCAAGCAGTGGATTGAGCAGCATGAATACACTAATGGTGAGGTGCTTTGGCCGATGCGTGTGGCGTTATCCGGACTTTCGCATTCTCCAGATCCGTTTACATTGGCTGACATTCACGGAAAAGCTCATACACTTTCGTTAATCACACAAGCACATGATTTACTTTAGGAGGGGAGCAATTGGAATGAGTGTCTCACTTGTCGTGCTTTTATTATTGAGCACGCAAAGTTTTGGGGTCTCAAAAGACGAATTAGCTGGTTTGCGAGAAGAAATAGAACAAAAGAACAAAGAGGTTCAGGTGATCCAAGAAAAGATTGAGCGTTATAAAAAAACCATCAATCAAAAACGACTTGAACGCGTGAGTTTGAACAACCAGGTTTCTTTAATTGAAAATCGCATTGAAAAAGCCGCGCTTGACATTGAATCAACTGATATCCAACTTGAGCAGACCGGTCTTGAAATTCAAACTATTGAATTTGCTGTTGAAGAGCGTGCCAAACAGATTGCACAGCAACGTGGTACCATTACTGACTTTATCAAGTTAATTCACAGTAATGATCAGAAAAGTAACGTCGAAATTTTAGCAGGATACACAACGTTGTCGGATTTTTTTGCTGATGTGCAGTACACTAAGACACTCCATAACGGACTTGCTGATACGACACAGCGACTTAAACTTGCAAAAGCAGAGCTTGAATCAGAAAAAGAACAACAAGAACTCAAGAAAGAAACATTACAACAGCTGGCAGAATCACTTGATGCCAAACGTGTTGATTTGGATTCACAAAAATTCTTAAAAGAAGATCTCATTGAACAGGTAGCGTCCTCAGAGCAAAAATTTACCTCACTGGTAACTAATTTGCGTCAGCAGTATGAAGCAATCGAATCAGATATTGTTTCCATCGAGCGACAAATTCGTCAAAAACTGGAGGAGAGTGATTCATTTGCCGGCACTGGAGAGCTGATTTTGGATTGGCCAGTGCCAAGTCGCTACATCACTGCCTACTTCCATGATCCTGATTATCCATATCGTCATGTTTTTGAGCATTCAGGCCTTGATATGCGTGCACCACAAGGAACTGCAATTCGTGCTGCAGGTCCAGGATTTGTGGCGCGAGCTAAAAAGTGCAGCTCACATCTTTGTTTTGGGTATACGTTGATTGTCCATCGAGATCAAGTTTCAACCTTGTATGGACACATGTCACGAATTGACGTCAATGAAGGAGATTTTGTTGCACGAGGAGATATCATTGGACTATCTGGAGGAACTCCGGGGACTGTTGGTGCTGGTCCATTTGTCACCGGACCACATTTACATTTTGAAACACGGGTCAATGGTATTCCAGTGAATCCACTTAACTATTTGCAATAATCCTATGGGAAGTAAGAAACCAGAACTTGTTGGCATGCACATTTTTTTGTTTGTGCTCTTTGCCTTTATGTTGTGGCTTGCGAGTATTGTTTTGCGAGCACTGACTGTGGTGGATTAATCTATCCCGTCCGTGTGAATCGAGGGTACAGTCTGCTTTTGTCTTAGTTAAATTTTATTCGTGATATTTTGTACCGATTATACTATCCCCAATGTATAGCTGTGTATCACCAAGAGTATTAACATACTCAATGGATGTTATAAATGACTCACCATCAAGTAAATCAGCATTAATTCCTTCTAGGTTAGAGATGATTATACTATAGGTACCTTGCGCACCTGGATCAATGGTCAGGTTAAGGAACTTAAACTTCTGAAGATTCAAGCTATTGCGGATGCTGGTACCATTTCCAATGGTTTTAAATGCAAGGGTCTCACCAAATGTTGCCGAAGAAGGGGACTGATCAACAATCTTAATCGTTTTGGAGACTTTATCCGTTGCGTTGTTCAATGTTCCGAACTTAAACCAAAGTTCGTTTACAATACGAACGTCAGTGGTATTGTTGTACATAAAGAATTTTCCTACTTCAACATTTTGAGTCCGTAACGTACCTGAAGTTGGTGCTGTCCCATGACTACTTACAAATAAGTCATAATGACTTACAAAAGTTCCGGATTCTTCAATGATTACACTATCAGCGGTGTTGGTGTAGGTGAGGGTATAGTCGTATTTTGTTGCTGGAGTAAGATCACTCAAGGCAAATGAGTGAGATGTTTTTGCATCGAAACTTTCTTGGGTCTTTGGTGTAAGGGTGGTTCCCTGGGGTGTGTATGTGAGTACTACCGTTGAGTTAAGTGATGTCTCTACATCTACAACACCTGTAGTTGTTGAATCTGCAGTAAATGCACGGGAAAGCACCTCAAATACTGGTGGTGTCTCGGGCTCAGTGTCAGGGGTGATTTGCGGATCTTGCGGTTCGCTGTCCGGAGGAGTTTGTTCACTTTCTGGGCTGTATGTACCAACAATACGGTAACTAGTAAAAAACCCATCAGGAATGTCTTTTACATCTGCAAATGAAAACCCATAAGCAAAGAAGGATTCTTCGTCAGGGATGAGCTCCAGCTTGAGTGGCTCACTAACACGATATACATCCTCAAGTGACGGAGATTTCACCAAGCTACCGGGTTTAAATGATTTTACGCCGGCCAAACTCAAATCAGCAAGCTGTTCTTGCGAAATGGTTTTAACTGTTGAAAAATCGGTACCATACCAGGATTCAAAGACCGTTTGCATCTGAAATACCAATCGTGAGCTACCATCATCTGCGACTTCGTATACTGCATCGTTGCCAGGTGTTTTTACTAACTCTCCAGCAGAAAAATCAGCAGCAAATACACTTGAGCTCAAAAAAATGCTGGTAACTAGAATAGCCACCAAATAGGTGAGGAAAGCTCTTAATTGTATGCACAGCATAGAGTGCATGATAGTTAATTAGCAGTACTAGTATACACAAAAATTAATCCAAGCTCAAATTGACCAAATTGCAAGGGAGGGGTACACTTGCAATACGCTATGCAGCGATTTTTATTGTATCTTCATCGAATTCTAGGACAGCGGTTATGGTGGGTTTTGCCTAATCATCTCCGCATGTATTTATGGTATCCATTTCAACCAAAATCAGTACGATTATTTGGAAAGAAGTTTCAAACTATCAATAATTACAAGTCATTTTTGATTCTGTTTGAACAGATTTTTGTTGATCAAATTTACGGGGTCGCTACTGATTTTTCAAAACGGACTATTTTTGATGTTGGTGCTAATATTGGATTGAGCTCATTGTATTTTCAGCAAAAATATCATGAGCCAAACATTGTTGCATTTGAAGCGCATCCTGAGTACGCGCAAATCGCACAAAAAAATCTAGAAATTCCTGTTCATGCAGTAGCCTTAACCAAAGCAGGGGAGGGTACAGTCAAATTTGTAGTAGATGAGCACCCAGAGCGCTCTCATGTGGCACGATCAAATAGTGATGAGGAGCAAGATCAAAAAACAATTGATGTTCCCTCAAAAAAGCTTTCATCATATGTTGAGCAGGTGGATCAAGTTGATCTACTCAAAATAGATATCGAAGGGGGAGAGGGGGAGGTAATTGATGATTTATGCAGCTCAGGGGTGATTGGCAAGGTAAAGAACATTGTATTTGAGTTTCACCAAGGACAATGTCCCTATCCATTGTCCAGTGTGCTAAAGATGCTAGAGGACGCTGGGTTTGATGCTGTGTTTAGTGCAACAAACCGCCTTCCGTTTAAGAGAAGGGAACAGGTATTTTTAATTTTTGCATATCAGCGGTAGGTGATTGTCTCTACATTTGAGCTTAAAGGGGAGGAGTAATAATGTGTCGCACAATATATCTTATACGACACATATAAACCTAACTTCAAAAAGCATAGGTCTTAGGATATGACTTGTTTACGTATCTTTTCTCTTAAGAAACACAGTTTCCTCAAAACGCACATCTATTTCAGAGAAAGTGGTAATTGGATCGGTACGTAATACTCTTTTAAGCTTCTCGAGCTGAGATGCAAGATCAAATCGCGTGTCAAAAAAAATTTTCCATCCATCTATACTAGTGACCTTGAGCTGATATATATCGTGAGGATCTTTTTCAAAAAACCACTGATCATTACCCACTACCCCCTCTTCAGAAAAGAGGAGAGTAACTTGTGTCGTAAAATGTAGAATTTCCTGAGCAAACTCACTAACGTAATCTTCCGGTGCATCGGGTGAAAAGACCACAGGGAGATCTGGAAAATTTCGTCGTAAGATCAAATACGTTCCTGATGAGCTAAACTGCGTTGTTGCCTCCCCTACCTCACCTTCCTCGGCCCCTTCTGGGGGTTCAGCCGCAGGGACGACTTCTTGGACATACGGTGTTTTGTCATCTGGAACCAACCGTCGCTCACCATTAGTAAAATAGTGCCATAGTGACTGTTGCGCATACACTAAAATTTCATCTTTTTCCTCGGTCAAGGTAATATGCAATGTCTTTGGAAAAACCGTATTAATCTCAAGTGTGGCAACAGGAAAACGCTTGTGGAGTTTTGTTGCGAGATTCTCTTTGGAGAACAGAAAAAAGTTTGATCGCAGACTCAATAAATGTGTCTTACTTAGTTGTTCCTCCACAAATTGCTGATACTGCACCACTTCTCCCTGATCAGGGCGCGAAATAACAATATGTTGGATTTGAAAAAAGCTATAGTAAGACAAAATGCTAATCCATGTCACAATAAGGACAACCAAAATCACTGCCTGTACTTTTGGTGAGCGCAGCACGCTTGTTGAGTGTTTTCCTTCTCGATGTGATCGAGGGCCGGAGCGCTGCTTCCAGCTACGCTGAAATGATGTTCGCCTGCGATACTCTGTCATAGCATCGCTTATGTATTAGAGAGTGCTAAACCCACAGTACGGTACTAACACTTCTGGGATAGTAACCGAACCGTCTTCTTGCTGATTATTCTCAAGCACTGCTAACATCGCACGGTCAGTAGCAACCGTGTTATTTAAGGTGTGCACAAAGACATTTGCCTTCCCATCTTTGTGGCGAATTTTAAGCCTCCGTGACTGGTAGTCAGTTGTCGTGCTTGCGCTCCCAAGCTCTCGATATTTTTGCTGTGAAGGAAACCACGCTTCGACGTCAATCGTGCGAGCTGCCTGTGCTCCAGTATCCCCTGAGCATAACTGCATAATTTGAATCGGCAAGCCAAGTGAAGCGTAGAACTCTTTGGAAATCGCTACCATTTCTTGATGAATGTGCTCGGCGTCAGCTGCGGCACACAATACCACCATTTCCACCTTATTAAACTGATGAACACGAATAATCCCCTTGGTGTCTTTTCCATACGTTCCGGATTCTCGACGAAAGCAGGGACTAAACCCAGCGTATCGCATAGGCAGTTGCTTGGCATCCAGAACTTCATCAGTATGCATAGCCATAAGTGATTGCTCAGAGGTTCCAATAAGGTACAGATCATCCTCCCCAGGATTTACGGCATACACCTCATTGCGTCCATTAGGAAAGTATCCAGTTCCATAGAGCGCAGGTTCTTTAACCATAATTGGTGGCAACACAAGCTCATAAGATTTTTGCGTGATAAAGTCAATGGCATAATTCATGAGTGCACGTTCAAGTAGTGCCACCTTTCCTTTCAGATAGTAAAATCGAGTTCCCGACACTTTTGCTCCTCGCTCGATATCAATTCCACGAGATACATTTGGGATTGACTCATGTGAGACAGGAGCAAAAGAAAACTCACGAGGCTCCCCCACTTTTTCAATCAGTACGTTGTCTTCGTCAGTTTTGCCTTGAGGAACTGCGTCGTGAAGTAGGTTTGGAATTGCAGCCATCACAGCAAACAACTGTTCATCAAGTGTAGATTTTTGCTCCTCTAACTCCCCTATTTGTTTCCGGAGCTTTTGCATTTGTGTGATTTCATCTTCCGATGGTTTTTGCGTTGAACCTTTTTTACGATGTGCGCGCAATTCATTAATCTGCGTTTCTAATTTACGAATATCAACATCAAGATGCTGTGCTTGAGCAACAATGTCAGTATCAATACCCCGTTTTTTAAGAGACGTTACTACTCGCTCCGGATGCTCTCGAATAAATGTAATATCAATCATAGATTTTGAATGCGTTTGGTAATACGCAACATTTGTTTATTTTTTGGTAACAGCGGCTTTCGAATTGCTTGCGCAATAGTGAACCATCCTGTCCGCAAAACTTCCCGATCACTAATTTTCAGCACAGAGGAAGTGAGCCGACAAATATACGGCATTAGCACGATCTGCACTCTCCCCCATTGATAGGTTCGATAGTTCGTAAAGATCTTTGGAAGTAGTTTTTCCGCAACAACATCGTACCCGGTCTCTTCTTTTACCTCGCGAACCAAGCACTGCTCCGGTGTCTCCCCCCACTCTACTGATCCTCCTGGAAATTCCCATTTTTTATGATTTATTGTCCCAGGATCATTACGTTGTTGTAAAAACACCTTACCATCCTTAATGATAATAGCAAGAGGCACTAAAAACACTTTAGCATCGTTCTTTTCAGTGATTTTTTTGACTTTGCTGCTTTTAAACTTTTCTGGCTTAAGTGATTTAAGTCGTTTAATTCGGGTTTTAAGTCCTAGTGATTTTAGTTTTTGTGGTAATGAGCCGGTAAATCTGTGCTGATCGTACCCAAGAGCGATCACATTTGGTCGAACCTTTTTAAGGCAACTATACACATCGTCCTTATCCCCAAGTATGGCGTGGTCCACCGCTGCAACTGAGCGAACTAAATCAAGCCGAGCCTGTTCGGAAAGGGTTGGTTTTCGTTTTTTGACTTTGGCAGCTGTACTGTCACGAGCAATGACAACCGTAAGGTGATCACCAAGCGCTTTTGCTTGAGTAAAAAATCGAATATGTCCTGGGTGTAAAAAGTCAAATGTGCCAAATACTAAAACCTTTTTCATACTAGCGCAGATAAGAAATCAATGTACTCAGAGGTGCTGAGGACAAGTACAGATTTGCTGCTACATCAGAACCGCAAATCAACATTTTTTTACTGTGGTGCAAATACCATTCGCTTTTGGGTTCTAATTTTTTCACGGCATTATACGCACGCGTTAAGTTTACCCGAGAATTATTTTGCGCCTTAATCGATGTGTATTTTGAGACAGGATTTCGATATACAAATAAAGTAAACCCTTTAGCGTACGCTACTCGCGCCACTACCTTTGAGCTAACCTTGGTGGTAATCGCAACCCCCCTCCCCCACTTGGTAGTAAATTCTTTTCGTTTGCGCCAATCAGCGAGCAGCGCGTGCTTTTCTTTGAGACCTGAAAATACCGCATCAAGATATTTAAGCCCAAATTGTAAAGATCCCCGAGAACCTTGTTTAGTAACTGATGGAAGATAGGTAAACACCGAACCAATCATAAACTCGCGCGCTTGTTGCGCAAACAGCAAGCCGTGGTCCTCGTCATTGATATAGTGCACTAATTCCTTAAGCGCCCGTGTCTCAATGGTAGAAAGAGCGTACTTACGATTTTTCTTGCCCCATTTCCACACTAATGTTGTTGCACTATCTTTGGTGTTTCCTTTATGTTCATCAAATGCGCCATGACCAACCCCAATATGAATTTTATCTCGTGTGTCACGCATGCGCTGCTTACTATCGGCATGTACAAACACCATTTTGGCATTTGCCCATGCTGGAATAAAACGCAAAAAAATCCAGATGGCTGCCACATCATCAACATGAGGATTTTTGTGCGTCACAATGGTTTTTGCCATACCCCCCCTATTCTTTTGGTTTCATTGTTGGGAATAAAACCACTTCTTTAATAGTTGTTGCACCGGCAAACACCATTACCATGCGATCAACGCCGATTCCGGCTCCTGAGGTTGGTGGCATACCATGTGCAATCGCTTCAAGAAAATCATAATCAGTGCTGTGCACATCATCAACTGCTTTGCCGCGTTTTGTTTTTGCTTCTTCGCTTTCAAAACGACGACGAAGCTCTTCAGGGTCATTCAGTTCTGAGTAATTATTTCCTTGCTCTTGCCCAAGAATGTATTGCTCAAACCGCTCAACAAAACGCTGGTCATCTTCACATGCCTTGGCAAGTGGCGAACTTTCCACTGGATACCGGTATACAATCGTGGGCTGAATGAGTGTTTGTTCGACTTTTTCTTCAAATAGTACGGTTAATAACTCACCGAGTGATTGCGTATCAGCAAACCCATCTACATCAGCACACCCCATTTTTGCAGCATCAACTTTAGCCTGTTCAATTGCATCGTCGTCATACGACAGATAATCCCACCCAACCACTTCTTTAACGGCATCAACCATGGTAACTCGCTTCCATGGCGCTTTCATCTCAAGAATGTGTTCTCCATGTTTGATCTGTGTTTTGCCAAAAATTTGTTTTGCACAATGTTCATACAGACGTTCGATCAGCGACATATTATAGGTATAATCTTCATATGCCGCCATAGTTTCAAACAAAGTGAACTCCGGATTGTGTCGCGGGCTTAAGCCCTCGTTTCGAAATACGCGTGAAATTTCGTACACCTTTTCCATTCCACCAATAGTGAGTCGTTTCAAATACAACTCCGATGCAATCCGTAAGTACAAGTTGATATCAAGTGAGTTGTGATGAGTAGTAAATGGACGAGCAGATGTTCCACCGTATAGCGGCTGCAGTACTGGTGTTTCCACTTCAGTATATCCTTCGTTGTGCAAAAACTGACGCATGTGAAAAAGCACAGCGCTGCGGATCTTAAAGCGCTCCATCACTCCATCACCTGCGATCAAATCAAGATATCGCTTACGATATCGCTGCTCAACGTCTTGTAGCCCATGCCATTTTTCAGGAAGTGGCAAAATGGTCTTGGTAAGAATGGTATATTCTTGAACCAGCAAACTTTTTTCTCCACGTTTTGTGGTAAACGCAACACCAGAAGCATCAATAAAATCTCCTCGATCAAGTAATTCAGTAAATTGGTTAAACAACTCTTCGCCAAGCTCATCCTTTTTAAAAAACAATTGTACTTCCCCACTCTCATCACGAAGGTGCACGAAATTTACTCCGCCTTGACCACGGATACTCATGATTCGCCCGGCAAGTGACACAACATTTGCGCTACCAGTCAGCTTTTCGTGTGCCAAGATAAAATCAGACACCATATGGGTGCGTTTTGCAGTTGCCGGATAGGGATTAATCCCTTTTGCACGGAGTTGTTCTGCCTTTTCCTGGCGAACTTCCTGTTCACTTTTCTTCATAATTTTTGCTAAAAATCCCTTCAATTGTATCGCGATCTTGGGTTTTCGTCAAAAAACTATGTGTAAAAAGCAAAAGAGCGCCCCTTGGCGCCCCGATGCCACTTATTGAACGGAAAGTATGGTATAGCGGGTTGTCCCCGAAGGCTTTTCAACAGCAACCTCATCCCCGACTTTGTGCCCCATAAATGCTTTACCAATTGGGGACTCATTAGAGATCTTACCAGCAACCGGGTCGGCTTCAGTAGAACCGACGATTTGGTAGGTTTTTTCACTCCCATCTTCAGTTTTGAGTTGTACGGTAGAACCAACTTCAACCGTATCGCTTGCCGTATAGGTAATAATTTGGGCATTAGTGATCTTTTGCTCAAGCTCAAGCAACTTGCCTTGGGCAAATGCCATACGCTCTTTTGCTTCTTGATACTCAGCATTTTCTGATAAATCACCATTTTGCTTTGCCTCATCAATTTTTTGCGCAATATCAGGAATGGTTTTCATTTTTAAAACCTCAAATTCCTCTTTAAGTTTGGCCAATCCCTCTTTTGAAATGTGTACAACCGTATTCATAGCGTATAAACAATAAAAGAAGTATACCGGCTATTACCACTCCTGTCAAGGCGAGGTGGTACGATATTGCGCCCACCAGCTATAGAACTCTCGGGCAATTCGAGCTGAGATGACTCCACCACTTTCTCCTTCCTCAATCATAACCGTCAATGCGATTTCCGGCCTTTGATAAGGAGCAAAACTGGTAAACCACGCATGAGGATCAGCAAGACTGCTCCACTGGGCTGTCCCGGTTTTTGCTGCAACAGCAACCGGCAATCCAGAAAGTCCGATTGCAGTTCCTCGAGTCACGGTTTGGCGCATGCCCTCCCTGATTGTTTGAATGTGTTCTGGAGCAATCATCTTGGCGTTGGTAATCTCTGGCTCAAATGCATTTGAGATGATATTTCCTGATCGAGCAATCCCCTGAACCAACCGCGGTTTATACAACGTTCCACCATTGGCAATTGCGGCAGTGGCCACCGTCATCTGAAGTGGTGAGGTAAGAAAATCACCCTGACCAATTGACAAATTGTACGTGTCGCCGATATACCAAATCTCCTCTTTGGTCGATTCTTTCCAATCTGGCGTAGGAATAAACCCATCAATCTCTCCTGGTAAATCAATCCCGGTTGTTTGTCCAAAACCAAACTGTTGTAAGTATGCGTTGATGCGTTCAACTCCTAGCCCGGAAACAGTGTTATACCCACCACCAACAATATAAAAGAATGTGTTTACCGAATCAGCAATTGCTTTGCGAACATTTACCAAGCCATGTCCACCTGCTTTCCAATCTTTAAAAAACCATCGAGCGACTTGCAAACCACCGGTACTTGCAAACGTGGAGTTCGACGTGATAATCCCCTCTTGGAGTGCTGCAGCAGCCACAAATGGTTTTACCACTGATCCGGATGGATATTGCCCACCAATTGCTCGAGCAAATAACGGTCGATCTTCATCCTCAAGAATCTGAGCGAATTCATCAGCATCTAATCCTTGTACAAACGCATTGCTATCATAAGTTGGTAATGAAACCAGTGCGAGCACCTCTCCATTTTGTGGATTAATAGCTACTGCTGAACCGCGCGCCTTCCCCATCGTCTGCATCCAGCGCTCCATGATTGACTCCAATTCTGACTGAATATTGGCGTCCAAACTCAAAATAACCGACTCGCCAGGAATTGCGCGCACACTGTTGATCTGCCGGCCTTGTCTTCCTTGGGCATCTACTTCAACCTGAACCTTACCAAACACACCGCGCAAAATCTGCTCATACGTCTTTTCAATCCCTTGTTTTCCAATGGTATCGGTAGGTTCATATGAAAGATCTTGTAGTCGTGCTTCATCTTGACGAACTTCATCCCATTCTGCAGCGCTCATCTTTCCAACATAGCCAAGTACATGCGCCAAACTCTTGCTCGAGTCAAGAAGGTATTCTCGATATGACGTGTCAAATAAATATATCCCGGGAATTGCCGCTCCAGCAACTTTAATCTGCAATGCCTCCTCAAAACTCATATTCTCTTTTACAATAAGTGACTCTTGCTGCAGTGCATTTGGAATATCAAAAATTGCAATTGCTTGTTCATCAGACAATTCTAAAAGTTCATTAATGGTTTGGCGACGTTCAGGATATGGCAGGATGTCTCGAGGAGAAATAGCTAAAGCAAATGTGGGCAAATTTTTGACAAGTGGTATACCATTGCGATCATAAATAATGCCACGTTGCGCCGGTTGGGCATAAAATCGAAACCGATTATCTTCAGCAGCAAGTAACAAATCCCTCCCCCGGAATAGCTGCAAGTCCCCCACTCGCCACATCAATGCAAAAAGCAACATCCAAAAAACTCCACCAATAATCATGATTTTCTTTTTGGTCAGTGAATTACCAAGAAACCGCTCCCGCGAGCCAACCGCTTCATCAAGTGGTTCATTTTTTGAAAAGAATGCTTGTACCCAATTATAGCGATATTTCCCCTCGACAGAAAAATATCGTTTTTCAGGTGAGCCACTAAAAAACAAATCATCAGCGCCTTTACGATTTTTTTTACGAAAAAACCATGGCATAGTTAAATATGTGTCGGCATTAGCGAACGCATAGCAATACGAAATATGCTATACAAAAATAATGCGAGCACCCAAGTGGCAATTGCGGCAGGAACTACAATTTCCCAAAGATGACTGAGCGGAATCGCAAGTGCTTGATTCCACACCAATACCACAATACTATATATGGTATACCATACCACCACACCAAACGCAGAAAATGCAATGTAGGAGTACCATGTCATATTGGTTACCACACGCAAAAACACGGTACGAATAATCAACCAGGAAAGAATAAATGTCATAATAAATACTCCAAATCCATTTGGACTCAGTGCATCCCACACCACACCAAATAACAGTGGCCATGCCCAACTGTCGCGTGCTGTTTCAAAATAAATCATAGTCAGTGCTAGCGCTACAGGAATATTAATTGCTGAGATCGGATGTGCAAATGCATTGAGTACACCAAACTGCAGCACGATAATACTGATAAAAAGTAAACTGGCGAGAATAAGTTTACGCATAGTAGTTACTCAAGCAGCACACTTACCACATGAAGTGTTTGTGGTAAAAACCGTAAATTAACCAGACCATGAAAAAATTGAGTGTTAGGTTCTTCTTCAATCGTTTCCACTTCTGCGACAAGAATTCCAGGTGGAATACGACTATCTAACCCTGAGGTATACACTAAATCTCCTGGAGCAATAGATACGGTTTTGGGTACAAGCGAGAGTCCAGCAGATAATCCAAAACGTCCCTGTACCATGCCGACCGGTTCTGTGCTGTCAATCGCAGAGACACTGACTGCTGCTCGAGGATTAGTCAGTAATCGAACATGCGAGACTCTGTCATACAACTCGGCAACAGTTCCAATAAATGCACCTTCTGGAGACACGAGCGGAGCACCAAGCACAACATCACTGTTCTGCGCTCCTTTATCAATAATAATCACTGATGGATCTTGGTTCGCCCCCAGGCCGATGACGTTGGCAGAGACACTGCGGTAATTATCAAGGCGTGAGGTGAATTGTGTTATTTGCTGAAGCGTCTGATATTCCTCTTGTTGCAGTGCCTCTGTCACATATTCTTGCTGCATGCGTACAATTTGATTCTCTAGCTCAGTTACTTTTGTAATCAATTCTTGACGACTTAGCTCAGTCAAACTTGCTGGCGTGTCTGCAATGCCACGTTGATAAAAAAAGCGCTGCAGTGGCGTAACACTCTGAATAATTGCGCTGCGCAATGGACGGAGTGCACCAAGAGCTCCCAAGCCGATCACAATAGCTAAGATCCCAATCAGATACCACCATCTGATTTGACGACGTGTTCGCATATACGACTACACAGTAATTGATTCTTCTTTTGCCGAAGGAAGTGCAACTTCTTTGCGCAGACGCTCATCTTCAAGCAAAATACCGTTCCCACGAACCACACACGTAATCGGGTCATCTACCACCCGCACCGGAATACCGATCGCTTGTGAGATCACACTATCCAAATCACGTAACATCGCACCACCACCAGAGAGCACAATCCCTCGCTCATGAATATCAGCGACCACTTCAGGAGGCGTTACCTCAAGCGTGGCTTTAATCTCTTCAATGATTTTTTCGATACTGCGCGAAATTGCTCGAAAGACATGCGTACTATCAATCATAACTTCACGTGGCAATCCACTTAACACATCTCGACCACGAACCGGATATTCAGTGACTTCTTCTGCTTGTTGCGCCGAACCAATGGCGATTTTAATGTTCTCTGCATGCGCGGTGCCCAGATATAATCCAAATACTTCACGAGTATACTGTACGATATTTTTCGTCATTTCATCCCCGGCAATAAGGCTGGTTCGCCAACTGACGATTCCCTCAAGTGAGATAATAGCAATTTGCGTATTTCCTCCTCCAATTTGGACAATCATACTTCCAATCGGATCTTCAACTGACATGCGCGCGCCGATTGCCGCTACCATAGGCTCTTCTACAGTAAATACTTCACGCGCTCCGGCGGCAATAACCGCATCCTCCACTGCTTTACGTTCTACTTCAGTAATACCCAGCGGTACTGAAATCACAATTCGTGGTCGGGGGACAAATGTAAATTCGTCCTCATGTACTTTGTCAATAAAATATTTGAGCATGCGCTCAGTGACTTCAAAATCAGAAATCACCCCATTAATCAACGGCCGCGTGGTCACAATATGCTTCGGGGTTTTCCCCAACATATTTTTTGCTTCGTTTCCCACTGCCAAAATCTGCTCAGTACGGACATTCACCGCCACGACAGAAGGTTCTTGAACCACAATCCCCTTGTCCTTTACATACACCAATGTATTTGATGTACCAAGATCAATAGCAAGATCCTTGCTGAATTTTCCAAAAAAATTCTTAATCATTGTTTTTGTATTTGTTGTGTTTTAAAAGCCCCACTGGCTATACAGTTGTGCTTCATCCAAGGTGGTAGCCTCAACAGCGATTCGCTCTTTGACTTCAACTTGATTGTTCTCAAGCAATCCCGAACTTACCACAACACGGACTGGTAGGCCAATCAAATCACTATCAGCAAACTTCACTCCTGCACGCACATCACGATCATCAAGTAGCACATCTTTTCCATGTTCTGAAAGGGTAATCGCTATCTCTTGCGCTTTTTTCATGACCGCCTCGTCCTGACCCAGGGCAATCACATGCACATCATATGGCGCCACTTCCTTCGGCCAAATAATACCAGCGTCGTCATGATGCACCTCAACAATAGCTCCCATCAGTCGACTAACTCCGATGCCATAGCACCCCATAAGAATCTCTTGTTGGGTATTTTTCTCATCAGGATAGGTAAAATCAAATGCAGTAGAAAACTTTGTCTTCAATGGGAAAATATTTCCCACCTCAATTGCTTTATTTTCCTCACGCTCTCCCCCACACTGCTCACATGTATTGTCACTCACTAATTCTTTGTTGGTATGCACATCACACGCGCCACAGCTAAACACCATATCCTCACCATGGGGAGTAAACACTTGAAATTCATGAGAGAACTTACTAAACACCCCTCCGTCTGCAGCTGTGTACTTTGCATCAAGTCCACACTGGGCAAATACACGGTGATACGCTTCAGTTACTGTTGTATAATACTGTTCAAAATCAGCTTGATCTCTATGAAAACTGTACAAATCTTTCATCAAAAATTCGCGACCACGAAGTAGCCCTGATTTTGCCCGTGGTTCATTTCGGAACTTTGTTTGAATTTGATATACCGCTGTTGGTAGATCCTTATACGAATGTACGAATTTTTGCAACAGTGGTGTGACAATCTCTTCGTGCGTTGATCCAAGCGCAAGTTCTTTACTCCCTGCGCCTTCGAGTTTAAACAATACATCAATCGCTTCCCAGCGCTTGGTTGCGAGATAATATTCTTTTGGATGAAGCGCTGGCAACAACAGCTCTTGCGCGCCAATGCCATCCATTTCAGATCGCACAATTTTTGCGATCTTAGTAAGTACGCGCAAACCAAGCGGGAGATATGAGTACACTCCGGCCATGACCTTATCAATGTATCCCGCTCGAGAAAGGAGCTGTGCATTAATACTTACTTCGTCTTTTGGATTTTCTTTACTTGTCTTGGTAAAGAGTTTTGATTGTTTGAATATCATAGTTACGATCGAATACGTTTTTCTCGAGACCACACAAATTCAATGCAGCTCAAGCCGATAGCCAAGAGTAAAATCGTCCACCAAAACAACATTTGGGCGTGTGCTAACGCCAACACAACACAAAGTAATGTGGCAAACAACACCCCTTGGCGAAAACTTTTTTTGACCTTCCGAAAAATAATGGTTTCTCGTTTAAACACTAGGCTCTCAATACCAAACCCTACCAATGAAAAGACACCCAGCACTGAGAGAAAGAAGCTTGCATAAAAGAGCACCACGCCGAGGAGATTTGATTCAAAGGGGTCAATCATAAAAATCACAAACCCCAATGCTATCAAGCATAGCAATGTAGCAAAGCTCATCACAAGCAAATATTGTCGTAAAGTCATAGATGCCAATATTGGCAAACAAACACCTGCCTACTTGGCAGGATACTGCAGATGTTGGTTTTGCGCAAGATCCTCTACAATAGATAGCGAATACGCTCAACTGTGGTTGTTGAACCGCTATTGTTGTGAATTTCCGCTAAAATTTGAGGCTCCTGAAGTTTAAGTTGATGTGCAATAGCCGCTGAATCGCACGTAACGGTAAGGGTGCCATTTTTAACATATTGTGGACGAATATGGGATGCATGTTCTTTCATCACCTTCTTGAGCGCTTCGGTTGCCTGTTCAATAATAGCTGAAGCCTCAACTTGTTTGGTGATGCCGGCTTTGGCAACTCGTTTGTGCAGGTCATCGGAAAGAGATTGCATAATTACAATTTACGATACGGACAAATGGTTTTAAAGTCGCAACTGCGACATGTAAATGGGTTTGGCTTGGGATCAAATTCTTGAGCAGCTATCTGGTCAGTAACGGTGATTACCTCTTGTTCAAATTCAAGTAGTAGCTCTGTGTCAGCAGGGATGGTTGCTATACTATGATCTTTCAGATACCAGTACTCAAGTGAGTTCACCGGACCAAGATATGCAAGTCGTGGGTCACGCTTAAGCGCAAGATGATACAAGTGCAATTGCTGCTTATCAATTTTTTGTAATGTTGTTTTTGGCTCACCGGTCTTGTAATCAATGATCGTGACCCCTTGCTCATTTTTATCTATTCTATCAATTCTTCCGGTAAAAGTACAATTTCCAATCGGAATGGTAAACGATTGTTCAATCGCTTGTGGAAGTTGTGGAAAAGGTTGGTGGTGTTCGTAAAATGTTTTCAATATTTGTACACCATGATCTTGATACTCCTTTTTTTGTTGTTCATTTTGATACCAATCATCAATCCATTTTTCATGATAGATATTCAATAACTCTTGCACATCAGGCACACTGCCATCATCGCTACTCGTATTTTGCGGAGTATCAAATAGTCCTTGCTGTTGCGCACTTCGCAGTATCTTGAGTTTCTCCATCCATGCCTGCAATGTATTGTGAATAGTTGAACCAAAACTTAAGGCATGATTTCCTTCAGTTGGAACGCGCAGCACATATCGATATTTGTACTGCAACGGACAACGCACATATGTTTGCAATTGAGAGAATGACATTCGTTTTGGGGTGCGCTGTTGTCCAACGATATGAGCCTTTGGTTTGCGAGCTGCAGGTGGTGTTGGAGCTTCAGATGAGACTATTGAGATTGTCTGTGTATCTGGGAGTTCATCCAATCCCATCTCGGTAATAAATTGCGATGGCTTGCGCGTTGTCTTCCCACCATAGTTGCTTGCATGAGAAAGCAAAAGTGAATCACGTGCTCTGGTAATCGCCACATATGCTAATCGACGCTCTTCAAGAATATGTTCACTTGCTGCATTTTCTTTATGCATTCGGATTGCTTCAGGGATCGGAATTTTTTCGCGTCGGGCACGTGTCGGAAAACGTAAATGGACCAATTGCGGCAAGATGACATGATCAAATTCCAACCCCTTGGCTCCATGAACAGTCATAATTTGAACCGCATCAGTCTGTCGCTGTACTTCTTGCTGTTGATCGTATCCTCCTGAAGCCAACACATCATCGTGCCAAGCCAGAAATGCTTCTACACTTTTAATAGTGTGAAGTCGCTCGAACTCTTTACTGTAAATACAAAATGACTCTAGTGCGACAAAAGGCTCCTCGATAGAACCATCTTCTTGCGCCTTTGCAAAATATTGCATAGCGCCGCTCCGTTCCAACCATTGGATGATACATTCAGATATCCCGACTCGACTTCGTAGATCTGCGACAAACCGCAAATCACTCGCCAGCTTTTCTATTTGTGCGTGACCTTGATCTGAAAGAGTGACTTGCTGGTGATTTTGACATGCCTGATATAGCGAAATCCCTTTACGTTTTGCAAACTGTATCAATGCCATCCGGTCTTCATGATGGAGTCGAAATGGTGGATAATCCAGAACAGAAAACAACGCCTGGGATTCATGCGCGTTGGTAATAATGGTTAGAACAGCCAAACAATACAGCACGATTGGGTGTTCAAAAAATCCTCCTGGACCATGAACAGCAATCGGGATTCCTTGCTTTGGTAATACGCTTTTAAACTCTTCTGCATGATGATGCGCTCGGATAAGAATACCGATGCTATTCCATGGTGCTCCAGAGTCATGCACCACATTAATGTGCTGTGCAATACGTATGCACTCACTGTAGGCATCAGTACTCGTGATGTATTGTACCGCTGATGTCCCGGTACGTTGTGCAACAAGTTGTTTGTCAATTTTCAATCTGGATTCAAGTGTATGCGGATTGTTATGGCTAATGAGTTGGTATGCAAGATCCAAAATTCCTTGAGTAGAACGGTAATTTTGGATAAGTACCACCTGCTTTGTTTTCGGGAAATCATCGGTAAACCGCAAAATGTTCCCAATCGTTGCTCCGCGAAAACGATAAATACTTTGATTGTCATCCCCTACCACAGTAATCTCTGGTGGATTATTTTTTGAAGAATCACAAAGGGTTTGTAACAGTGAATACTGTGCATAGTTGGTATCTTGAAACTCATCAACAATGATATGAGCAAATTTTTCTTGAAGTTTTTCAAGAATGTTTGGTCGATTTTGGATTAACTCGACGGTATAGAGTAACAACGAACCAAAATCAAGATATGAATTCTTCAACAATAATTCTTCGTACGTTTTATATGCATGAGCAAGTTCTGATAACCGTTGATACTCTTGAGTGAATTGTTCAGTGGCAGTATCGGTATTGAGCCTAAGTTCTTCGACATAATCTATGTATGCTTGCCACGTTACAAGTTCATCTTTACATCTTGAAAAGTGTGTAAGGAGTGATTGTACAAATTGTGTTGGATTCCCCCGCGGGCGATAATACTGCAAATCAAATTCACTCAGATGTTGTTTTACCAACATCCACGCTTGGTGTTCAGTAAGTACCGTAAACCCAACTGGCAATCCAATATCATGACCGTACTCGCGCAAAATCCCCTCGCATACACCATGAAATGTCCCAGCGACCATTTCGTAGGGTGCCTCAGGAATAAACTCTCCAATGCGAGTTACTAATTCAGCCGCAGCTTTTTGGGTAAACGTAACTGCCATAATATTCTTCGGCGGTACGGTATCGTGCGTAATAATATGTGCAATACGGCGTGTTAATACCGTTGTTTTTCCGGTTCCGGCGCCAGCAACAATCATCAGCGGGCTTCCACGATGGAGTACCGCTTCTTTTTGTTGAGCATTAAGTGATCCCAAAATATCCATGGCCATATTGTGAAGGAAAACGCGTTAAAACGCAATAAATAGAAAGAGCCCTCCTGGAAAGGAGAGCTCTTACTGTTGTAGGTTTGTTGTTGTCTTGAGGGTCAGGGACACACAGGCTGCAGCTCGATGTTCGAGTCGAGCATGATGTGCAGCGTGCGTTCCGAGTCGGGGATGAAGTCGTTGGGCGTGTAGTACACCGTGACCAAACCATCACCAACCAGGAACTCGACCAGGAAATCGAAATTGTTGTTCGGTGATTTGCCCAGGAACTGCGAGGCAAGCACCGTTTCGATTCCGTCGATGGTCTGCTTCACCACAACCTCAGGCGGCGTCAGGTCGTTGGGCGTTACCCCTTGCCTGCGGAACGTGAAGGCGGCCGAGATGGTCATGCCGTCAAGTTCCGGAAACGCTGCTTGCGGGTCGATGGTAAAGGTGTGCTGGTCCCCGTTGTGCGTAAACCCGGGACGGATCGTACCGACTTGCGACTGGCAGGCCGCGTCGATGTTCAGGCAGTCGTGACCGCAGTGCCAGATGTTCGAATTGGGCGACTCCGAGTCATCGAAGTCATCAAACGCGAACCATGGCATGAACGGCGGAAGCGTGAGGCACTTGGCCGCGGTGATGTCCTGGAACTTCACCGTAGCAAGCTCACCTACGCAATCGCCGGTGCTCTGCTCGCACGAATCGATGGTGCACGGATTGGAGTCGTCACACGTCTTGGGCTCGTACTGACACTCGCCCGCCTCGTCACACGAATCCAGAGTGCATGGGAGACCGTCGTCGCACGCGACTGTGGTACTCACACACTCCCCGTCCTGGCAGACGTCGTTGGTGCACGGGTTGTCGTCCGTGCAGCTTCCCCCGTTGTCCGGGGAAAACGCGCACTCCCCGGAATCCGGGTCGCACGCACCAACCGTGCAGGGGTTACCGTCTTCGCAGACCTTGGCTTCCCCGGCGGCGCAAGTGCCGCCATTGCACGTGTCGCCTTCGGTGCACGCCTGTCCATCTTCGCAATCGCTCCCATCCACAAGCGGGCTCCACCCGTTGGGGTTGACCATCGAGGTGCAAGCCTCACAGTCGTTGGCCGAATTGACCACCCCTTCCGGAATACACACCTCCTCGATAAGGCAATGCCCGGTGCCCGGAATGACGAAGTTCTTACACAACTGCTCCACGCACTGGTCCTGCGTACAGGCCAGCTCGTCAGCGCACTGCGCGTCTTCAGTGCAGCAGGCGCTGTTGGCCTCGCTCACACACTCCCCGTCCTGGCAGACGTCGTTGGTGCACGGGTTGTCGTCCGTGCAGCTTCCCCCGTTGTCCGGGGAAAACGCGCACTCCCCGGAATCCGGGTCGCACGCACCAACCGTGCAGGGGTTACCGTCTTCGCAGACCTTGGCTTCCCCGGCGGCGCAAGTGCCGCCATTGCACGTGTCGCCTTCGGTGCACGGGTTGTCGTCCGTACACACCATCAGCACGCCAGCGCACGAACCTTCGTTACACACATCTTCCTGGGTGCACGCATCGCCATCGTCACACGGCGCGGTGTTCTCACTCAGCTCACAGCTCCCCGTCTCCGGATTGCAGCTCGCGCTCAGGCAGATGTTCTCACTGATACACGACTTGGGCGCGCCAGGCGCACAGGAACCGTCCGCACAGGCGTCCTCCAACGTACACGGGTCGCCATCGTCACACGGCTCCGTGTTGAACGGGAAGGAGCAGGACCCGTCGAGCGGGTTGCACACGTCCGACGTGCACGGGTTGTCGTCCGTACACTGCTCAGGAGCGCATTTGCACTCCGGCACGATCACGAAGGTACACTCGCCAGACTCGGTCTCGCACAAGTCAACGGTGCACGGATCTTCGTCGTCGCACTCCTTCTGAGCAAACACACAACCCGAGTCCGGATTGCAGCTGTCGTTCGTGCACGGATCTTCGTCTGCGCACTCCACTTCCGCCCCGTTGCCACACGTGGCGTCCTGCTGACACACCTCCTCCTGCGTACACTCGTTCCCATCATCGCAGGGCTCGGGCACGACCACGAAGGCACACTCCCCGGAAACCGGGTCGCACGCATCCACGGTGCAGAAGTTGGCATCCTGGCAGATCTTCGGTGCGCCAGGCGCACAGGAACCGTCCACACAGGCGTCCTCCAGCGTACACGGGTCGCCATCCTCACACAGCACTGCGTTCGGGGTATACACGCACCCACCTTCAATCACGACGCACGCATCGTCCGTACACGGATTGTCATCGTTGCAGACGACCGGCGAGCTGACACACTCGCCATCCACGCACGTCTCGTCGATGGTGCACGGGTTGTCGTCCGTGCAGTCGACCCCATCGCAGGGATCAACAGGCGTATCGGTCTCGTCCGTGTCCGTCGTCTCGTCGGTGTCCTCGGTGTCGTCCACCTCAGCACCGTCGTTGGTCTCGGGCACATCCGGCGTGTCGCCATCATCACCCTCGTCCGGAACGTCGATGTCCACATCCTCGACGGCCGTATCGGCGTCATTGATGTCGTCCACCTCAGCACCGTCGTCGGTCTCGAGCACATCCGGATCATCACTGTCATCACCGGTGTCGCCGACATCCGGTGTGGTATCCGGAGGGACTACCTCCCCACCACCGGTCGTATCGGCGTCCGGCTTGGCACAGGCCTCGCCGAAACACTCGACCGTTCCTGGATCTACCGATGCGTCTGCACACCCTGCGATCAGGGCGGCAAAGGCAAGGGTAATAGCTATTCGATTCATCTTTCGAACCCCCTCTAATTGTCAAAGAACCCACAGCTTCATGCCATGGAATCATCGCCGCATGGCTGGCCACTGTGGCCCTCCTATAAGGTAGCACAATACATTAAAATTGAATATTTGTCAATATTTAGCTAAAATTAAAGACGAATCTATAACACAGATTCGTCTTTTTTTCTCTTATTCTAAAGTAATTTTTGCATCACTACGTTGTCCTATTTCCTTCGGCGTTTCCGTGCAACTTTAATCCGACTAAGCGATCTCTCAAGTGCGGCTTGCAGCGCGGCAAATTCGATATCATTAGCAAATTGTTTTTTCTCAAGCGCAATACGAGCACGCTCTTGTGCTTGTTGCGCACGCTCCAAGTCAATCTCATCAGCGCGCTCTGCCGCATCAGCCAAAACCGTCACATGATTATCAGCTGCCACTTCTACAAAACCACCTGCTACTGCGATGTGTAATTCCTCACCACTATCATCTTGAATCTTAAGCTCACCCGGAGTCAAAATTCCAAGCAATGGAATGTGATGTGGCAACACGGTAATTTCTCCGGCTGCAGTCATAATTGAAACTTGACCAACAGATCCGTCAAAGATTGTTGACTCAGGAGTGACAATAGTAAATTGCAGTCGAGATTTTTCCATAACTATGCGGTAACCTCATCAATACTTCCTTTCATATAAAACGCTTGCTCTGGCTTATCATCATGTTTTCCATCCAAGATCTCTTTAAAGCCGCGAACCGTATCAGCAAGGGAAACATATTTCCCAGGTGCACCAGTAAAGACTTCGGCCACAAAGAATGGTTGTGACAAAAACTTTTGAATCTTACGCGCACGAGCAACAAGGAGCTTGTCTTCATCTGAAAGTTCTTCCATACCAAGGATGGCAATAATATCTTGTAAGTCTTTGTAACGCTGCAATACTTTTTGTACACCGCGTGCGACCTGATAGTGTTCTTCACCGACCACATTAGGATCAAGAATTGTTGAACTAGAATCAAGTGGATCAACTGCTGGATAAATACCTAACTCAGCAAGTGGACGTGAAAGCACAACAGTAGAGTCAAGATGAGCAAACGTAGTTGCTGGCGCCGGATCGGAGTTATCATCTGCCGGAACATACACCGCCTGAATCGACGTGATAGAACCAGTCTTAGTTGAGGTGATACGCTCTTGCAGCGCCCCCATCTCTGTTGCCAATGTTGGCTGATAGCCAACTGCTGAAGGAATACGACCAAGCAATGCTGATACCTCTGAGCCGGCTTGCGTAAAGCGGAAGATGTTATCAACGAAAAGAAGCATGTCTTTTCCTTGGTCACGATAATGCTCAGCAAGTGCCAAACCGGTTAACGCAACGCGCGCGCGTGCTCCTGGCGGTTCATTCATCTGCCCAAAGACCAACATCGTCTTGTCGAGCACCCCTGCTTCTTCCATTTCAAGATACAGATCGTTTCCTTCTCGGGTTCGCTCACCAACTCCGGCAAACACCGAAAGTCCTGCGTGCTCAGCAGCGATATTTCGAATGAGCTCCTTCACAATAACGGTTTTCCCAACACCAGCTCCTCCAAACAGACCAACTTTACCACCCTTCATAAACGGACAGATCAAGTCAATGACTTTAATACCGGTCTCAAAAATCTCTGTGGTGGTTGATTGCTCTGCAAAACTTGGGGCTTTTTGGTGAATAGAACGAGAATCTTTTGCTTTAACGTCTCCTTTGTCATCAATGGGGTCACCAACCACATTAAGCATCCGTCCAAGAGAGGCTTCGCCAACCGGTACACTGATTGGTTTGCCCGTATTGGTTACCTCTTGCCCACGCGCAAGTCCATCAGTGCTTCCCATAGCAATGGTTCGAACAGTTGAGCCGCCAGTGTGTTGCGCAACTTCGAGTACGAGACGCTCTTTATTATGGGTAAGTTCAAGCGCGGTTAGAATATCCGGTAATGTGCCATCTTCAAAATGAACATCAACTACTGGTCCGATAACTTGGGTTACAATTCCTTTAGCCATAAGCCTTTCAATAAATACATTATGATAATGCCGCCATGCCAGAGCTGATCTCGGCAATTTCTTGCGTAATCCCAGCTTGACGTGCGCGGTTAAGGGTAAAGACAAGATCATCAATCATGTCTTTTGCAGCATCAGATGCGTTACGCATGGCCATCATGCGCGCGCTATGTTCTGATGCGCTTGATTCAAGCACCGATTGATATACCTGTGCTTCAACCAAACGCGGCAAAATAGTATCAAGAACCATTGTTTGATTTGGTTCAAAAATAAACTCAAGATTCTCGTGTACGATTTCTGTGTCAACACTATGAGTCTGCTGTTCTTGCATCAGCGGTTCATCAGCTAAACGATTCATCTCCGCAATCGTCTCTTCAAGATCCTTTGGTGAAATCGGGAGCAACTGTCTCACAATCGGTTTTTGATTAATCGCACTGACGAAGTCGGAAAAAGCAATCACCACCTTGTCATATTCCCCAGTGGAATAACTTTCAAGCACCATTTGTGCAATTGGTTGTACCTCAATAAAGCGAGGTGTGTCAGATAACTCAACAAAACTTGCTACCACGTTGGTTTTGAGTTTCACCACTTGCTGCTCCCCTTTTTTACCAACCGAGATTACGTCAATTGCAACATCATCAGCAGCGCTACTATCCATTGTTTTTGGATTTTTGAGCAACACTGTTGCCTTTTTAAGAATATTAGCATTGAGCCCACCACACAATCCACGATTGGATGTCACCAACACCATCAGTATCTTATGCACTGGTCGCTGCTCAAGCAATGCATGTGTGGTCTCTTGCTGTGCAGTGGCAACATGTTGCAAAATATCCCACGCGTGTTTTGCATATTCACGGGTACCTACTGCTGCCTCAACAGCACGACGCATTTTACTGGCCGCAACAAGTTCCATTGCCTTGGTGATTTTGTACGTATTTTTCACCGAGGTAATGCGTCGTTTAATTGCTTTGCTGTTTCCGGGCATAGTGAGTACAAGGCTTATTGCTGTGATTGCACAAACTCTTCAATCGCGCTCTTCAATTTTGGTTCAACTTCTTTCCAATCCCCAGTTACAATTTCAGCAAGTAAATCAGCTTCTTGCTGAGCAAAGTATGCGTGAAGTGCTGATTCCCACTCCGCAACTTTATCAACGTCAACCTCATCCAAAAATCCATTGGTAATCGCATAGATAATGGCAACCTGGTTTGCTACGTCCATTGGTTCGTATTGTGGCTGTTTGAGCATCTCTACCATACGCTTTCCTCGTTCAATCTGCTGACGAGTAGCGTCATCCAAGTCAGTAGCAAACTGGGCAAACGCTTCAAGCTCTCGAAACTGCGCCAAGTTAAGTCGAAGCGGTCCGGCGACTTTTTTCATCGCCTTAATCTGTGCTGCTGAACCAACACGAGACACAGATAATCCTACATTAAGTGCTGGGCGAATACCACGATAAAACAGATCGGACTCGAGGTAAATTTGCCCATCAGTAATTGAGATCACGTTTGTTGGAATATATGCTGACACATCACCACCTTGGGTTTCGATGATCGGTAGTGCGGTGAGTGATCCTCCACCATGCTCTTTACTCATCTTCGCGGCGCGCTCAAGCAAACGAGAGTGCAAATAAAATACATCACCAGGATATGCCTCACGCCCTGGCGGACGACGGAGCAATAGTGAAACCTCACGATATGCCCAAGCTTGTTTGGTCAAATCATCATATACAACCAAAACATCTTTTCCTTGATCCATAAAATACTCTCCCATGGCACACCCGGAGTATGGTGCAATAAAGGAAAGTGCTGCAGGATCTGATGCACCAGCTACCACTACGATAGTGTTATCCATGGCGCCTGCTTCTTCAAGTTTATTTACAATACGAGCAACTTTTGATTCTTTCTGACCAATCGCTACGTAAATACAGATCATGTCTCCCTTGGCTTGGTTAATAATCGTGTCGACTGCGATAGCGGTTTTACCAGTTTGACGATCTCCAATAATCAACTCACGTTGCCCACGACCAATTGGAATCATGGAGTCAATTGCCTTAATACCAGTTTGCACCGGAGTATCAACCGGCTCACGCTTCATCACGCCAGGAGCAATCTTCTCAATTGGATATTGTTGCTTGCTTTTAATCTCTCCCTTACCATCTTTGGCCTCACCTAACGGACTCACCACGCGACCAAGCATTTGTTCACCGACTGGCACGGACAAAATCTTACCGGTTCGTTTCACGGTCGAACCTTCGGTAATACCGGTGTACTCACCTAGGATAATCGCCCCAACAGTTTCCTCCTCAAGGTTCAGCGCTACACCGGTCGTACCATCAGTAAACTCGAGCATCTCCATTGCCCCACACTCGGTAAGTCCGCTCATGCGCGCAATTCCATCACCTACCTCAATAACAGTGCCGACTTGGGCGACTTCAACATTGGTATCAAACTGCTCAATGTGTTTTTGTAATGATTCTACAATCTGTTTTGTTGACATATACGTATAGATTATGAATGCAGGCGATTCAATTGTCCTTTTACACTTGCATCGATTATGGTGAATCCTTTTTGAATAACTGCTCCGCCGATGAGTTGCTCATCAACATGCAGACGAACTTCTTTTGCACTAAGTGCTTTCTCAAGCGCAACTTTTAATTCTGCCGCTTCTCGCTCAGGCATCTCACGCGCCACCGTTGCTTCAACACGCTGTTTGGTCTCTTGAACATCTCCATACTGCTGCACAGCTCGGGCGATTGATTTTCCCCAATGGAGTTTTCCTTGTTTCTTCAACCACGCTGCAAACGCAGTAATTATTCCCTCCTGCTTGTTGCGCGGCAAATCAGCGAGCAACTCGTACAATCCCTGTCCTAGTTGTTGCGGTGTCATGCGCATATTATTTCACTGAATCAACTGCTTTAGCAATTAGCGTCGCGTCTGCCTTAGTGTCAATCTTCTCCTGCAAAATCTTTTGCGCTACCGCTACCGCCAGCGTCATCGTCTCAGCTTTTAACTCTTCTTTCATTGCTGTGCGCTCACTTGCGATTTGCGCTTTCGCTTGTGCCACCAATTGCTCCACTTCTTGTGTTGCTTTTTCCTTACCTGCAAGCGCAAGTGCCTCTGCTTTTTCTGCAGATTGCGCAATGATTGCACGCGCCTCTTCTTTAGCTTGTTTAATCTGTGCCGCCGTTGTTTCATCTGCTGCAAGACGATCTTGTTCAATTTGTTTTGCATCGGCAAGTGATTTTTCAATGGTATCAGTTCGCTCTCGTAAAATCTTAAGCAATGGTTTGTATACCCATTTCCACAACACCAACAACACAATTGCAAAGTTGACCAACTGGGCAATAAACAACTTAAGATTTAACCCAAATGTTCCAATCGGGTTTGCACTTGCGGTTGCCTCCACTGCATGTGCAGCGTCTTTGGCAATCTCTGCGGCATGGACAATATCAATCATAATTCAAACGGTTATCTGTGGTGCGCACGCGCACCACAAGAACGGTTTAATTACAGGGTAAATGCAATAACCAGTGCGTAAATCGCGATCGCTTCAGCAAACGCTGCGCCCAAAAGCATGGGAACAAACACTTTACCTGCGGCCTCTGGGTTGCGACCAATAGCCTCCATGGCTTTTGCAACAAGCTTACCGATCGCAAGTGCTGGTGCAAAACCACCGATGGCCATTACCAGTGCCTTGCTGAGCAAACGCATCATTTCTGCGTCCATAAAATTCTCCTGCGGTTCTTCTGGAGGGGAACTTGGATTTTTAACCTCCGAATACTACGCTTAATGAATTACGGTTGGTCTTGCTCCCTTAGGCCAAGACCAACCACAACTCACTAATGGGCTTCTTGTTCGTGCGGTTCTGAAACCGCGACCATTAAATACACCAAGACTAAACCAGCAAACACCAACGCTTGTACAAATCCCACAATCAACTCCATAAACATAAACGGAATTGGAACACCATAGGCAATCAAGCCAATCATCACGGTAAGCAGCACTTCTCCGGCGAAGATGTTTCCAAACAAACGCAAAGAGAGTGAAACCACTTTAGCAACTTCACTGACGATCTCAATAAGTCCAACCACAAATTCGATGAGCGCTACAAAGATTGCCAATGGTCCTTTGGTAATGCTTTTAAATACTGAACCAAGCTGTACAAATTTGTTGAGGTGTTTGAAAAATCCAATAGCAACAATCCCGGCAAAATGAGAGACCGTCACTGCCAACAGTGCCATAGCAAGCGTCATGTTGAGATCTGATCCAGCAGGACGCAAAAATGGAACCAATACGATCTTACCATGATGCATTTCCCAAATGCCGATGGTTCCGGTGCCAGGAATAAGCCCCATCCAGTTACTTATGAGGATAAATAAAAACAACGTGCCTACAATTGGCAAAAATTGTTCAGCACGCTTTCGATCTCCTACGAGTTTTACAATAAAGTCAGTCATAAACTCGACTATTGCTTCCATCACGTTTTGGATTCCTCGCGGGACCGCTGCTTTTTTGTTGCGAACCGCCAGACCAATAAGTACAAAAAACACCACTGCGATCCATGCATTAATCATGGAGTTGGTCACTGGCCATGAGCCAATGTGGAAAATTGCTTCTGCAGCAAGTGGTATTTCCATACGTAACTTAATTCATCTTCTCAAATTCTTTACCGAGTTTTTTTGCTTTTTTTCTGATACTCAATACCGAGATAACTGCTGCAAGCACAAAACCAGTGATCAACAACCAAGGTGCAGTATCATATTTGGTGTCTAGACGCTTACCGATCCAGGCAAAAAGCACAACTGGGACAGCAATAGTAGCTCCAAAATCTGCAACAATTCGTAGAGCAAACCTGGTATAGTTAGCACCGATTCCTGAAGATTTTTTACCAGTTTTAGGTAATTCGTTATCCACAGGCTTTAAAAAAAGAAAATAGAACGGCTGTATTGTAGCCAAATTCTACTTTTTTGTCAAGAAAGTTTTGATTTTGAACAACAAATCCCAAGCATCACAAATCCTTAAGATTTAGCCAAAATGTGAACAATCTGTGGATGAAGCTTTGGATTGGCAGCCAAAATGTCTTTTACTCCTTGGGCAAACTTCCATGGTGTGCCATCAACATGGGTGACAGTACAGCCTGCCTCTTTTAGGAGTAAATAGCCGGGAGCCACATCCCAAATACCGCCTGCAACCTGATATACCCAATCACGAGTGCCATCAGCAGTCATCGGTTGAACAAACCCAGCACACCCAAGAGCATTTACCCATAGACCATCGCGGTCGTCTTGGTTGATCAATTTTTTCCATGCGGATGCAATCTCCGGTTGATTGAGGTTGGTGCCAAGACATCCGTAGGCAAAAGAATGCTCATCAGTTGTCGAACAAGTGATATTCTTTCCGTTTTTAAACGCCCCCTCCCCTTTTTTCGCAAAGTACATCACGTCAAAAAAAGGTTGGTACACAGCACTGAGTATTACTTCGCCGTTGCGCACAGTAGCAAGCATTACTGCAAACAACGGAAACCCACTTGCAAAATTTCGCGTACCATCAACCGGATCAATGGTCCATACATATTCAGCATCAGTTTGATAGTCATCAAGCTCTTCGGAGATAATGCCATGCTCAGGAAAATACTTTTGAATTTCCTGCTTCACATATGCATCAGCCGCTAAATCCGCTTCGGTAACAATATCTGACTTACTTGTTTTTCCCTTTTGCTGCAAATCAGCTTTTCGAAAATATTGCATGGTGATCTTTCCGGCTTCACGGGCAATGTCCTGAATCTTTTGTTCCATGATGTTCATATCTTGATAAGGTCAAATAATTTTTTTGCTGTTTGTGTCGTGGTACGGGCGACCTCTTCAGTAGAAATGCCTTTTAACTCAGCAATGGTTTGTGCAACAAACTGCACATACCACGGTTCATTGCGCTTACCACGATATGGTACTGGTGTGAGGTATGGAGCATCGGTTTCAATAACCATATGCTCAAGTGGAATTTGTTTTACCACTTCTTGTAGTGGCGTGAGTCCATCTCCTTTTTTAGGAGGAAAGGTAATAATCCCCGGAATAGAAATCACAAATCCAAGATCAATATAACGCATCGCTTCATCAAGTGTTCCGGTAAAACAATGAATGATTCCTCTGCGATCTAGCTTGCCCTCAGCAATGTATTTTTCCAAAACTTCAGCACACTCAGCATGCGCATCACGACAATGAATAATTACTGGCAAACGCACATCTGTAGCCAAATCAAGATGTTGAGCAAATACTTGAAATTGCCTTGCTTTTACTTCTTCGATATCCCGATCATCAGGAATCCGATACCAATCAAGACCACACTCCCCAATTGCTACAACATTTGGGTCTTGGGCAAGTTCTTTATAATACGTATAATCAAAATCTTCTTCACGCGTGATAAACGGAACCTCATCTTCATCAATGTGCACAGGAAACAAGTGGTTAGGATGAAGCGCGACTGCAGCCCACAGTCCATCATACTGCCGGGCAAGTTCTACGCCAGCTCGGCTGGTATCTTTTTGTGTCCCAATTGTCACCATCTGTACTCCTTTGGCCAAAGAACGAGAAACGACATCGTGCATGTCGTCCTTATAGGCATTGAAATGTACATGACAGTGCGTATCAAATAATTCCATAGTTATACCTCCTTAAAAAGGTGTTCCACTTTTTCCCATGCCTCTGGCAGCAGTGGGAACAATACACCAGCCGTATCGACCAGCCAAGGTGCTGCTGTTGAATGCTCGAAAAACTGAGTCAGCCCTGCACCAAATGGAAATGCGGAAAGGTATGCAATCCCCAGACCAAGTACCAATACTCCTTCAACAAACCCAAACATCGCACCTAACATGCGATTAATGGATTTAAGAAACGGAATAAACCGGGCAAATTTTACTGACCGATCGATCATCCAAAACACCAGCCCAACCAACCGGTTCACAATAAAAAACGTAATAAAGAATACCAACACATGTGCCGTACTTTCTGGAAAATCCATTTTCGACAACACCCAATCAGTGATTTGATTATTGTAGTGCGTTGCGACAAATGCACCGGCAACCGTTCCTACCACTGATCCAATCGCATGAATAACTCCAACCCACCAACCAAACATGGTGAACCCAAAAAGCACTACAAACAAAAATACATCGGGGTTAAAAATTTCTTTCCACATACGTTAATTATGTTTCATGTTTAGGAAATAAAATTTCAGACGCACCAACTGACTGTCCAGTACTAATATGGGACGTTTGCACATCCGCCAATGCGCGTGCACGCTCTTGCGCAACATCACAACCCAATTGTGCCAACATCTTATCTGCAGTCTCAGGCATGATCGGAGTTAACATCCATGCTATATGATACAGCGCATCTGCGAGATAGTATAACACACCACCGAGCTTAGGATTGTTTGTTTTGGCGAGCTCCCACGGTTTTTCATCAGTAATCAAACGATTTGCCTCACCTACAATCCCCCAAATAACTTCTATGGTTTTAAAAAAGTCAAACTTCTCAATAGTATGCTGATAAGTTTTCCAAGGAGCCGCGCTGTCAAATAGTTTGGAGTCATCAGTTTTAGGAATAGCACCTTCGGCGAACTTGTGCATCATGGTCACCACACGCGAAACTAAATTGCCCAGCTCATCTCCAAGATCTTTTTGATACCGCTTAGCCAACTTCTCCGTTGAAAAATCCCCATCCTCACCAAATTTAATCTCACGCATAAAGAAGTACCGCAAGGCATCCAAACCATATTGGTTACCAATTTCAACCGGATCAATCACATTGCCAAGCGTCTTGCTCATTTTTTGCCCATTGATCGTAAAAAATCCATGGGCAAATACTTGTTTTGGTGGAGCAACACCTGCGCTCATAAGCATTGCCGGCCACAAGGCACAGTGAAATTTCAAAATATCCTTCCCAACCAACTGGATATCAGCCGGCCAAAAATTTTCGAATGCACCACGATCATCAGCACCATATCCAAGTGCAGTTATATAATTAAGCAATGCATCAAACCACACATACAGTACTTGTGTTTCGTCATTTGGAACCGGAATCCCCCACTCTTGCGACTGACGAGAGATGCTGATGTCCTCCATGTGATGGGTAATGTAGTTGACCACCTCATTTCGACGAGAAACTGGCTGCACAAAATCTGGGTTTGCTTCGATGTATGCCAGTAATTTTTCGCGATATGCAGAAAGTTTGAAAAACCAATTTTCCTCAGTAAGTTTTTGTGGTGGAGTCTTGTGATCTGGACAATGCCCTTGCTCGTCTAGATCACTTTCTTTATAAAAAGCTTCGCACCCGACACAATACAGACCGACGTATTCACCCTTGTAAATATCCCCTGCGGCAAATACGTGCTCATAAAACACACGAACCCCTTCAATATGTCGTGGTTGTGTGGTGCGAATAAAATCTGTGTTGGTAATACCAATTGAATCCCAGGTCTGCTCCCAAATAGCTGCCATTTCATCAATATACGTGCCCACTGCTTCAACACCACTCTTCTTCGCTGCTTCAACACTTTTTTGAGAGTTCTCATCAGTACCGGTTACAAATACCACCTCTTTACCGCACATGCGGTGATAACGTGCAAGCACATCAGCAATGATCGTGGTATAGGCATGCCCAATATGGGGACGGTCATTAATATAGTAGATCGGTGTGGTGATATAGAATCGAGAATTTGATTTTCTGCTTGACATATATACGGTTTAGTAATATACTTGCACCACTTGGGCAGTTTTTGAGGAGTGAGCGCGTGCGCTCCGGCCACATATCTCCTCGGAACTGAATGGGACCAGACGGAACCAGACGGTTCTCTGGCCGTGTTGTAAGACACTGCTTCTGAGACTGCTCAGGCAAACCGTTGGCTTGGCCGCGGGACCAAGTCGGCTGCACCTGTTGCGGGGCTCCTCTACAGCGTACGCTGCGAACGCACTACGTTTGGGGAGCCTCGTTTTTATTTTCTCAGAACCATCAGAACTAATGATGTCATTTTTTCGGGGAAACCACAATGACAAACTCGCCTTTTTCAACAATTCCATTTTCGAGAATCGTTGCAATACTTCCACGATATACTGTTTCAAATTGTTTCGTCAATTCACGCGCAACTATTACCGGGCGATCACCGATGTGCTCTTTAAGCTCTTGGAGTGTTTTGGTAATGCGATGCACCGACTCAAACAAAACCACAACTTCAGCGCGATTAGCGATTCGTTTAAAAAAATTGTGCCTACCTTTTTTCGCCGGAGCAAACCCATAGAAGGTAAATGAACTACTTGGAAAACCAGCAACAGAGAGTGCTGCAGTGAGTGCGCTTGGTCCGGGAATTGGACTCACCACAAGTGTGGGTTCATGTTGCAGCACATAGGCAATACATTGCGCCCCAGGATCAGCAATTGTCGGCGTGCCGGCGTCACTAATCAATGCAACATCTTTACCAGATTGCAAATCAGCAAGTGTTAGCGAAAATGTTTTTGCACTACTGTGCATATCAAGACGCTTCGCTGGTGTGGAGATAGCAAAATGGGTGAGTAGTTTTTTCGCTACTCGCGTATCTTCGGCCAAAATATATGAAACACGCTTGAGTGTTTCAAGCGTGCGAGCACTACAATCTGATAAATTTCCAATCGGTGTGCCAACAACAAAAAGCGTGCCAAGCATATTTAGGCTTCTGGGAAAATTTTATTCCCCTCTTCATCGTATAAATGGATCGCCAATACTGGACAACTTTGTGCAGACATCAGCAACATGTCGTCATCTGCTGATTCTGGATCAACGATATATGCTTTATCTTCATCATCCAATTGAAATACGCCCGGAGTTACGGCAACACAACTTCCCGCGCCAATGCAGCCGTCTTGATCAACAACAATCTTCCGTATCTTCCCGGTTTTGCGTGGTTTCACATCTGCAGTAAACTCAAACTCATCTTGTGATTTTGCTGAAGGTGTCTCAGGAGTATCCATATTATTTATATTAAGAAATCTGCACCACCAGCATACTGGTAACCAGAGGAAAAATCAACATTAGCCATAATATTTCTCTGAGTAAAATCTGATTAACTTTTCAACATCCTCGCGAACTCCGAGATCAGCACCAATTGCCACTTTAAGTTTTTCTTGAACCTCTTCAAGATTTTGTGCACCTTCAAGAACCGCCTCTTCAATATCCTTGTCCGTAGTGTTCGTTGCTGGATCAATAACTCGCTTTCCTTCCACCACAATACGATCTGTCTGTCCTGAATTTCGAAAATAGTTGTTTACTGCCTTATGAAATGCTTTATCAGCTAAAACTGAACAATGGATTTTGCGATTCGGCAACCCACCCAAGCGCACCATAATATCTTGTGGTCGAACATTGAGTGCGTCATCAAGTTTCATACCGCCATTTTCAGTGAGCATTACTGAGAACATCGAGGTTGCTGCAATAGCAGAGCCGCACCCAAATGTTTTCCACTTTAGATCTGCAATGCAATCAGTTTTCGGATCGACGGTTAACCAAATGTCCATTACATCCCCACAGGCAGGTGATCCCACAGTCCCGCGAGCATCAAAATTGGCATCATCTGGCTCATCCAGCAAAAGATTTCGTGGATTGAAAAAGTGATCTTTTACAATCGGTGAGTACACCCATTGCTGACCGGTATGTTCGTTTACCACATCAGCACCGGCCTTTGCTGTTGGCTGCATTGGTTTTGGTTTGCTATTCATACTATGTATTACGTTGTTGTTTTTTAACAAAATGTGGCACGCCATCGTCCACAAATGCAGACTGGAGTGTGACGTCTTTACTATCTGCTTCCATGGATACATTCACTGGCGAGATCGTACGCAAAAATTTGACTGTTGGCTCAAGGACAGTAAGCACATATTCAAGATCCTCTTGTGTGGTGTCTTTGCCAAGCGTAAAGCGCATACTGCTATGGGCATATTCATATGGTTTCCCAATCCCGACAATGACATGAGAGGGATCAAGTGTCTCGGACGTGCAAGCACTACCAGTAGATACACTAATGCCGTACTCGTCCAGATACAAAATCAATGCCTCTCCTTCAATATCAAGGAAAGAAATATTAATGTTATTTGGCAAACGATCAATCGCGTGTCCATTAAGGACTGTTTTGGGAATACGCTTGAGCACCTCGGTAGTAAACCAATCCCGCAGTCCAATCAACCGTGTGTTTTCTGACGTTTTGTGCTGCTGCATGAACTCAAGCGCAGTCGCCAAACCAACAATACTCGCTACATTCTCCGTCCCGGCACGCTTGCGAAACTCCTGAGTACCTCCGTAGATCATTTTTTGCAATCGAACCCCTCGTCGTGCATATAATACTCCCACCCCCTTTGGCCCATAGATCTTTGAACCGTTGATGGTCATCAAATCAACATGGAGTTTTTCGACAGAAAGTTCCAATGCTCCTGATGCCTGACATGCATCGGTGTGAAAAAAAGGAGCATCAGTAGGTTTGCGTCCATGTTCTTTTTTCCATTTCAAGATCGCACGGCCAATACCAGCAATGGGATTGATAGTACCGATCTCATTATTGGCGTACATAACAGAGACAAGAATGGTATCTTCGCGTAATTGCTCAATTACTGCCTCAGGGGTTATCTGCCCGTCAACACCGACAACCGCGTTATTTATTTCATACCCCTCTTTTTTAAGTTGCTTAAGTGGATGCAGTACGGCATGATGCTCAATTGCACTCGACACAATATGTTTCCCCTGTGCTGAATACGCTCGCGCAATACCAAAGATTGCCAAGTTATCACTTTCCGTACCACTTCCTACAAACAAAATTTGCTCTGGTTGTGTACAAAATAGTTTTGCCACTTTCGCACGTGCGGCAGAAATCGCTTGCATAGCCTCACGACCTTTACGATATAACCCTCCGGGATTGCCATAGTGTTGAGTAAAGTACGGCTGCATTGCGTCGATAACTTCCTCAGCCATTGGTGTGGCTGCAGCATGATCAAGGTACACCTCCTTGCGCTGCTCTTTTGGGATTATAGTTCCTAACATAGATTAAAAGTCGGCCGCAGTTACGCTGCGCAATAACTCTGAAATTTCAAAATTAAGTACTTCAATAACATCTTTACTACTACACATATCTTCAAATCCACACGATCCTGGATTACTAATACACGCGGCGATACCGGTCTTACCTTCAATTGCGTCAACTAAATCTTGCACCGTGATTGATCGTGGCTCACGTGCCAAACGATATCCCCCATCTTTGCCTTTTTGGGATACAATAATTCCTGCTTGCTTTAATTGACGAGCGATCCGTTGAAGAAATGGGAAGGAAATGCTAGACTCATAAGCAAACGTGCGCAAAGATACAGTCTCATTTTCTTTGAGACCCTTTAAACCGCCAATAAGCTGAATTGCGTAATCTACTTGTTTGGTTAATGCAAGCATGAATACTTGATAAATTCATACCTTTTTGGTATGATATCAGCACTCTAAACCATCCTCCTTTTCCTGTCAAGACGCAACCATATGGATAAACCAAAACATACTGCCACCGTTGTCGCGAAAAACCAGCTTACCGATCACGTACACGAACTCGTGCTTTCAGTAGCATCTGAACCTGCTTTTTCTTTTACCGCTGGTCAATTTATCAATGTGCATGTGCCCCAAAAAGACAAAGTTGTGACTCGCTCGTATTCTATTGCATCATCCCCTACTGAGCCGCAAACCCTATTGCTAACATACAAATACCTCCCCGGAGGAGCTGCAAGTAACTATTTCAAACAAATGAGCGTTGGCGATGTCATTACGTTTGATGGGCCACAAGGTCATTTTGTTCTTCGTGAGAGTACCAAGCCTATCCAATATATTGTCACCGGAACTGGCATTGCACCAATCATGGCAATGGTGCACACCATCACCGATGCCCCTGCTGTCCACATATGGTTTGGCTTGCGCCATGAAGATGATATTTTTTGGAAAGAAAAACTTGAAGCGTTTAAGGAAAAAAACTCCTGGTTTGATTACACGATCTGCTTGTCAGATGCACAAGAAACTTGGCAAGGAACGCATGGGCGGGTAACGGAACATTGCGATAAAATTGCCCAAAATCCTGACTCGCACTTTTACTTATGTGGAAGCCCAAAGATGGTAATTGATATGCGAAAAAGATTACTCGAACAAGGGGTACTTGCAAAGAATATCTTTTTTGAAATCTTCTCTTAGTGTAAATGTGATGTATCATTGGTGAGCTCAATCTCCCAATGATCAGGTGCATCTTGACTCACCACAGTTACGCTTGCATTTTGGATAGTATTAAATTCTTCGTATTGCTCCAGTTCTGCGTGATGCAAAATAAGATTAAGTATCACGAGTACTGGCCGATGAGTCACCGCTAATAGTACTTGCTCGGGATACTGTTGATAAAGTGACGTAAACCACTGCTGCACGCGTGTGTATACATCACGTATGGACTCTCCATCTTGTGCTGCAAAATTGTATGGAGATGGTGCAGCATTTCGATCGTCTTTCATGGCTTGCATTAAGCCACCTTCGTATTTCCCATGATTTTGCGAACGCAATTGCATTGTTTTTTGCAATGATACATCTGGATGATACTGCAACAGAATCTGCGCACTTTCAACCGCACGATCAAGATCGCTGCTCATTGCAACGGTAATCGCTTCATTTTGTAGGCGTTTGGCTAATTTTTCGCACTGCTCCTTACCAAAATTACTCAAACGACTTTGCACACTTTGCCCTTGCAAAATACCTTTAAAATTTTGGTTGGTTTGCCCATGTCGGACAAGAATAAGTCGCATATTACAACGGCAAAGACAAATTCACATTTTTTGGTGTTTGCGCTGCCACTTCTGGTGGATCAAAATTCACAGGAAACGGACGGAGTTGCCCACTCATAATGTCATTGTAAAACAATTGCTTGTTCTTTTTACCAAACTCGTACACATCGCGAGTAATTTCCACATCATCTTTACAATATTTGATAAGATCGTCCCAATTCCCTTCTTGAAACCACTTCACAGCATCAAGCCCATGGCCGCTTTTCGCAATCTTCAGTGTAGCCTTTGCAATATCATCTAACTTAAGTCGAGTACCAAGACTGTCTTTTACCACGCGCAACATATCGAGTTGCGGAAAATCAAGAAGGTTCCCGGCATAGTAATTATTAAGTACTGGAACATCAAAATGGATCGAATTATACCCAATGATTCGATCTGCGTTTTCTAAGATTGGCCAGAGTCCGGATAATTCTTCCTCACGAAATGCACGAAACTGATTGGTTTCGTACTGATAAATAACCACAATAGAGACTCGCAACCCCTTTATGCCACCCTCTACTTCACCAAAGCCGGTCTGGGTTTCAATATCAATCACGATTTCTTTGCTCATGAAAATTAGGCATTAAGTGTAGGGTCGCCTTTTTTCCAACCGATTGGACACAGTCCACCATTTTGCAACGCATCAAGCACTCGCAGCGTCTCTTCAATAGAACGCCCAACATCCAAATCAGATACGAGCTGATAGCGCAACACACCCTCGGGATCAATAATAAAGGTTCCGCGCAGTGCAATACCCTTTTCTTCAACCAAAACACCATATGCATCGCTTACCCGATGCGCAGTATCAGCAATCACTGGAAATTTCACTTCGGGCATGTCTTTTTCAAACCATGCTTTATGTGAATGTTCACTGTCAGTCGACGCACCAAGCACGACTGCATTGCGACTTTCAAATTCCTCCGCAGACTGTGCAAATCCTTTAATCTCCGTTGGACACACAAAGGTAAAATCAAGTGGGTAGAAAAATAACACTACCCATTTGCCCCGGTAATCTGACAACGTGACTGTTTTAAACTCTCCGGCAACATAGGCCATTTCTTCAAAGTTTGGTGCTGGGTGGCCAACCTGAAACGTTGGGATAAATCCTTCTTGACAACAGCTCATATTATGAAATAGTTATTTGTTTAGCGTGAGTATAAAGCTCTGTTGCGCGCTCCCAATCTACACTCGCGAGAAAATCATCAATGTACTCACCACGTTTGCTTCCATAATCCATAAAGTACGCATGCTCATAAACGTCCAACACGATAATCGGGATCGCGCCCCACACTCCGCCTTGATTATGCGCATCGCCGGTATACACCTGTAACTTAGCTGCTTTGGTGTCCCAGCACAGAACCGCCCATCCACGTGCAACCATTCCATTGGCTTTAAAATATGCAAGAAATGTCTCAAGCGAGCCATATTGTTGTGCCAGCGCATCTGCAAGCTCACCAATCGGCTCACCACTCCCACCCAGCACATCAAAATACCACTCGTGCAGATACATACCGTTGCGCGCAAACGTTTCACTCTCCTTAATGCCACGCAAGTCACTATAGGTTGGGTTTGAGCCATCAAGTGATCGAACTCCGGAAACAAATTCAGCAAGGGCGTCTCCAATTGCATTTGCTTTTTTTACATACCCAGCATACAGCGTATCATGATGAATACTGATCGCATCTTCCGAAAGTCCTTTAGGTTTTTGTTTTGGTGAAAACGACTTTGGTTCAAATGCCATAATTATGCGTTAGTAAGTACTTCATCAATTTTAGCTTGGTCAAAGCCAACCAACACCTCGTCCCCCATTACAATAACTGGAACACCCATTTGTCCGGACTTTTGCACCATCTCCTGCGCAGCTTTGCTATCTGCGGAGACGTCAATATCAGTGTATTCTACCTTTTTTGAATCAAAGTATTCTTTTGCCATTTTACAATATGGGCAAGTAGGTGTTGAGTAAACTGTTACTTTCATAGAAATATATAATGAAATTAATAGTTAAGCATATGCTTAATCTTTACTGTACCACAGCCCAATTAAGACGCAAAGTAACGAGTAAAGAATTGCTGTGGAGTGATCTTGCGCTCAAGTACCTCAATAAGTTGATCAAGCAATGGATACGGAGTAGTATCTCCAATCATCTGCTGCAGTTGCAAAAATGACTTCGCACCCTCTGCAGTAACCTGTCCATCACTACTACGCACAAATGTGTATCCAAAGGTAAAATTTCGTGAATACATTCCAGCAGAGGTAGTGATCAGATCACCCAATCCTGCTGCACCAAACATGGTTTCTTTTGTACCACCAAGCTTGACCGCAATAGCAACCATCTCATGAATCGCTTGAGACAAAATAAATCCCTTTGCATTATCCCCGAGTCGCAATGCATGCGCCATTCCCATACCAATAGTGTAAATATTCTTCAACACACCACAGAGTGCAACACCTCGCACATCAGTGCTGGTGACGGTACGCAAACCAGTATTCGTAAACAGTCCACCAATCCGCTTAGCAATAGCAATGTCTTTTGAAGCAATCAGTGCACCAGTGGGTTTGTCCTGCACAATCTCCGCTGCAAGCATTGGTCCGGAAAGATAGGCTACTGCGCGATCTCCATTGATTTCTTCAGAAAAAATCTGATCAGTGGTTGCACATGTTTTTTTCTCAATCCCTTTTGAAACTGACACAAAGACGGCTTCTGGTTTCACACACGGCAATACCATGCCAATACTTTCTCGTAAACACCATGACGGCACTGCAAAAAAAATAATATCTGCTTCTTGAACCACTTGATCACATGTCTTTCCATGATTGAGCTTTTTGGTGTCAACATCCCAAAAGGTAACAGTATGTCCGGGTTTAATCAACAGATGCCCCAGTGCTTGACCAAATGCCCCGGCACCAAGGATGGCGATTTTTTCACTCATAATAAACAGGTTATACGCAGAATAGATCTTGATCTGCTCGCAATGTGCTTGTATAGTACTCTAATTGCTGATGTTGGACAAGGAGCATATGAAACCACAAATCATCTTAAGTATCTTATTGTTGGGATGTGAAGTCGGGTCAGATGAACATACTACTATTGAATCAGAACCATGCACGCACAGGCAGGCTATTGCGCCGACAAGTGAACCCTCGCCGGCTGAAACGATCTGTGTGAGCCCGACCCCATGCATCGACACCTGGTGGGATCCACTGAGCCAGTCATGTGTCAGTGTGATCAGTGACCAAATCGCTGATGTACCATGCGACGACTCCAACCCGTGCACCAACCCCTTATCACAGTGCTGGTAAAGAGTACACCAAAGTTGCACTGGCATCGCGTTCTCGACTTGTACCCATATAGCACGCGATTTGTTGTTCGTAGACTTACGGCAACACAAATGGATTTGCTTGGTGATTGGATTCAAGCGTGCCTTGACGCGCATGTTTCACGACCCGAAACCAGCCCGTACACCATGGCGGTAAAGTCTTTTTTGACGTGGTACACCACAACGGCTCGTCGTGACCAAACCTTGGCACACCTGCGTGCAAACCCAGAACTCCTCGACCATCTGGCCGCATATTTTTAACCAACACCCACAACGCAACACCCATCCCAACCGATGGCGTGTTTGCATACGCGCTTTTCAAGCTGAACACTTACGCGTATGATAAGGGTATATGTCAAAACAACAATCAAAACCGGAGAATCTTCAAAAATATATTGCCAATGCCGGAATCTGTTCCCGTCGACGAGCAGAAAAACTAATCCGTGAAAAACGTGTCCGTATCAATCGCAAGGTGGCGACGGTTACCAGTCGCGTTCATCCGGAAGATATTGTAACAGTTGATGGCAATCGTGTTGATCAAATGACCGTTCATATCTATCTCATGCTCCATAAACCCGTTGGATATGTCAGTACGCATGCGCGGTTTTCTGGTGAGAAAAATATCTATAGTTTAGTCAAAAGCGATGTTCGATTATTTTCCATTGGAAGATTAGACAAGAACAGCTCGGGATTAATGATACTCACCACTGATGGTGAACTTACTCAGCAACTCAGTCATCCGAAGTTTGAACATGAAAAAGAATATGAGATTGTTACAAAAAATGAGATTACTCCGGAACATATACACCAACTTAAAGCAGGGGTTGACATTGCTGATGGTGATGGCGTGGTAACAGCAAAGCAAGCTACTAAAGTCGATGCACACACCATGCGTATTATTATTACCCAAGGAAAGAAACGACAAATTCGACGTATGTGTGCTGCGGTACATCTTGGTATTGATTCCCTTAAACGAATCCGAATCGGGAAACTACTTCTTGACCGACTTCCAGTTGGTCATTCACGGGAACTTACCAAAAAAGAACTCAAACTTTTGAAGAAAACATAACCAGCATCAGCGCATCACTACCGACTCGCAACATGATACAGTAAAATACCAGCGGCAACTGCAACATTCAAAGATTCAGCTGACCCATCTCCAGCAATAGCAACAGACTCATCGGCAAGTGTTGCAAAAGAATCTCGAACCCCGTGTGATTCACTTCCCAAAATATATAAAGATTTTTTATTTGCGCTCATTTTGCTTGGTGTCTTTCCATTAGCATCAAGTACCACAATATGATACCCAGCATCCTGATACGATTTGATAAACTCTTCAGGAAAATCAGGTTGAACCAAATCAACATGAAAGAGCGAACCCATACTCGCACGAACCACTTTGGGATTATATGGATCTACACAATGATCACTTAGGATAATAGTTGTAATCCCAAACCAATGCGCACTGCGGATAATAGTGCCAAGATTTCCAGGATCAGCAATGGCATCGAGCATAAGGATGACTCTATCGTCCTGTTTTTTGTGGGAAGTCGACTTTGCCACTACCGCCAACACACCAGGAAATGTATCAGTGGTCTTAATCAAAGCAGCGTCTTTTTTCCCACACCATGTTGGACTAATCTTCTGTTCGATTGCTAATGCTTCAATAGATTCAAACTTTCCTTTGTGGGACTCCTCGATTATCAGATCAAGAATTTTATACGAGGATTGTAGTACCTCTAATACTCCTTTTTCACCTTCAACAATAAATTCGCCCCGCTGATCACGAAACTTTTTCTGATGAAGCTGAATAATTGATTTTCTTTCTGCTGTTGTTAACATAATGGCATCATAGCATATTTTCTCTTTAGAATTGGAAAACCCGTCGCGTATACGCCGGGCCTGCCGTTGTGGTGTGGTTGTTGTTGTGAGTGATCAGGAGCCTGAGGACTCCTCGACCTCCTCGCCTCCAGTCCCCGACTGCTCGGCGCGTCGTGCCGACTCCTCGAGCCAGTCCTCCCAGGTCAACCAGCCATTTGGTGCCGGGGGGGACTCGGATCGCTCCCTGGGCCTCAAACCTCGTTGCAGGAGTGATGTGTGCTGCACGTCGATGACCTGCTGCACACCTGTGTTGAAGCTGGTGGTGAGATCCAGAGAGAACTCGAAGCCACGGTCAGTGCCGTTCGGCGAGAGAGTGTAGACCATGACCAGCCGCTCGCGAGTGCGACGCGGCATGCTCAGATCCAACGCGGCATCGTCGCCATCGCCGATCATAGTCGGGGCGAATGGCAACACCTGGATCAGCACGTCGGAACCTGTCTGCTCGCCCTGCAGCACCGTGATGTACACGTCACCGGAACGGGCGGCACTGATCATGGCAGCCAATGCCGACCCCATCTGTGCAAGCGCCTTCCGAGACTTCTTGTCCCCAGGCGATTTGGGGTCAATGAACCCCACTCGCTGCATCAGATGAGACATTGCGGCACCAAGCGCAGCAACGCGATCTTCCTCACGTGCCGCGACAAAGCCGCGCCAATCTTCACTCAAGGTGTTAGCCCCCTTCCCTCCCCGGTAGTTAATCAAAGCAATGCAATGAGGAGAGAAGAGACTATACTATGCGACAGCTTTCCTGTCAAGATATTACAAAACCTCCACTAAGTTGTAGCGGAGGCCCTGTGTTGTGTGTTGTGTTGAGTTACTCGCCCACAGCGCTGCGACGGCGCGGTTGCTCCCGCTGTTGCCCCCCGATGGCTGCCACCTCCTGTGCAGCAAAATGGGCAGACGTAGACGCGTCCTCATCCGTGGTTCGCCGAACGTCCCAGTGAAGATCGGGGCCCAACGCATCGTCGATCATCTGGTTCAGACCAGCAGTCAACTCGTGGTTGAGCCTGTCACCCCAGTGCACCTCGACGCAAACTTCACTGTTTCGTCGTTCGTCTCTGGGGGCATCGTACGGACGCACGACGAACGCAATCACCGGTGCTCCACGACCTTGATCAAACGACCACTCTCTCACCTCACCAGTTTCCCAGGCGGTGACAAAGCTGTTGATATCCCCAACCTCCAGACGGATGCCTCTGTCCTTGAACCAGCTCTTGAGCCCACGAACCGCGCGGGTGAGCTTGGTCGTCTGACTCCAGTGATCAACATCTCCTTCTCCTGAGCCGCCATAGCCCAGCAGAAGCTCATTGAAGTCATTGGTCAGCGACTCGCTCAGCGCGTCGTCGAGCAAGATCACTGCGAACACGCCCGAGACACGGTCGTGCTTTGCTGGTACGCGAAAGACTGCCCGTTGATCCCAGTCTGGTTGTATGTCGATCGCGCAGACGGCCTTTCGGCACACCGCAGCAACCAACTCCTCGCCAAACGAACTCCGGGCGACCAATCCAATGTGGGCGCAAAACCCAACAATGGCCTCCTCAATCGGCACTTGCGGGGGCGCTGCCGATTCGTCATGTGACATCTGATCTCCTCTTCCTGCACTATCTCTTATGCAGGTATCTTATACATACTATAACAAATTACTTTTGTCCAGAATACAAAGAGCGCGCTTGTTTGCGCGTTCTTCATGTTGTGTGTGTTGTGTGATGGCTAAAGTTACGCCGGGCCAACCGGAGGGTTGCCCTCGGAGCGCCCTTTGCCGTCCTCAGCTGGGGTGGACATCTGCTCGTCAGTGGGAGCAGTGCCGGCACTCGGCGTGGCCTCCTGCGTCGGCTCGTCACCGGAGACAACCTGCGAAACTACCACGGCCTCTGCGACGTTCTCGTCGTCCGCGTCGTCATCCGCATCGTCGTCGAACTCGAGCTCGAACTCGATCTCGTCCGAACTCACGCTCATGACATCGGACTCGGCCTCCACCGGACCCTCGTCGCCACCCAGCTCCCAACGGTCGCCAAGGTGCAAACGAATCCGACCGGCGAGATCCCGGGACAAATCCTCGGCAGCGTGGCCGTTGAGCGTTATCCCGATGCAGCGCTGGAGCGTCCACTGGTCGATCGGCAGGACGTAAAAACCCATGCCACTCGACCCACGCGGTGGGGCCACGGCGAACTGCTGTGACGAACGCAGTGCTTCCCTGACGTGTCCCAACAACTCTTCACTGAGTCGCTCGCGGCGTCCCGGTCGGCGCGTCGCCGGAACCGGGTGCTGCTCCGCCCACCACGCGGCCAAAGTCTGCGACGCGGTATACGCAATGTCAGCGACCTCCCACGGACGACCGATCTTGCGACCGATACACTCGTTGAGGTGATCGGTTGCTGCGGTGTCCTGGATGAACATGCCCTCCGACGGCGCCTTACGACCACGACCGTATGGCCCGGTGGTAAGTTCGATCATGTGCTCGACCATCAGATCCGCTCGTGCGGTGGACACCCAGACGCAGCGCGTGGCGCTGCGACGCTGTCCTTGCGCTCCGTCGAACGGCAGTACGTAGATGAGCCGCGTCCCGACCGCGTCCCGATCGTACACCGGTGCCCAACACTGATGACCCTCGTGCAGCGCACGACCGAGCTCCAGGATCATGGCGTCGTTGTCGACCCAGTTACGCTCCTCGAAGAACAACAGCAATGCGTGGATCGCTTTGCTGATGTTCGGTTGGTCCACGGCCTGGACAATCCGGACCGCAGGTTTGCCCGCAGGCTCAGGTGTGCTCAAAGCGACCTCCAATCTCCCATTGTTGATGAGTGGGAGATTGCAGTGTATAAAACTTACATAACCTCGTCAAGAGATGGTGAGCGTGGTATGATCTGCACAACCAATTACGTATGAAAATAACTCCTCGCATTGCAATTATAGGCGCAGGTATTGCCGGACTCGTTTGCGCATATGAACTTAAAAAGGCCGGCCAAGACGTCACAGTGTTTGAAGCTGATTCCACAGTTGGCGGACGCATGCGTTCGCGCGAAAAAGATGGGCTTATTTTTGATATTGGTGCTACCCACCTGATTCCCAATTACACCAATATGTTGGAGTATGTTGATGAACTTAATCTGGACTGGATGCCAATGGATTTTTGCTCCTATGGAATTTTTAAAAATGGTTCTATCAAACCAGTACACAAAACACTTTCTCTTAAATCAAACCTTGTTTTAGCAAATACCTATCGCAAAATGAGTGAAGATGCTGATTTTCGAGATCTTGAAACGGCAATGGAGTACAATACTGATAATGCGTACGACTATGCGATCACGCATCTGAATCAGGAAATAGCAGATTATATAGTTGATCCATTTACTGCTGCATATCAATTCCATCGGGCAACTGAAGCAAGTGCCGCAGCTTTTGTCGCAGTGATGCAATCAGTTAAAAAAGACAAGACAGCGTGGGACCTCCATCGTATCGCTGGAGGAATGAGTGTTTTACCAGAAGCACTTGCTAAACATCTTGATGTGCGAACCAATACGCCAGTACATTCAATCACCTTACAAGGTGATATGTGGACTGTTCAGACTGAGCGTGATGCAGAGCAATACGATACTGTGGTACTCGCCACCACTGCTCCGATAAGCAATCAAATCCTTAAAAAGAAAACACCAATCCAGCAACAACTACTTGAGCAAACTGAATATGCAAGCTCAGTAAGTGTTGCGTTTCAGGTCGCAGCAGATAGTTTGCCCAAAACCTCAATTACGTGGATTCCATACGTTCAAAATACAAAATTCTCCGGTATCTCTAATGAGGTGATGAAAGGTGATGACTTACGTAGCAACGGCAAACAACTGTTATGCACGTGGCTCCATGATGGGTATGCTCAAGAGATGCTCACCAAATCTGATGATGAAATTTGGAAAGCGGTACTAGAAGAATTTCCAAAAGTGTGCCCTTGGGTAAGTAAAGATGATCTCACTCCACATGATCTACAGCGCTGGACACATGCCATGCCAAAATTTAACCAAGAATTGCTGACCAATGCACATGAATTTTTGACTCACGAGCAAGGACAACGCAATGTTTGGCTCTGTGGGGATTATCTCAATAGTCCGTGGACTGAAGGAGCACTCTGGAATGGCAAACGAGTAGCCACCGGCATTATCGAATCTCTGTCATAATTGCAGCAATCATCTCATCATCACTCTTTTGTTCCATCTCATCCAAAAAATGATCGCCGGTTAGCGTCGTATACAAAGACATACCGGTACTGACCGTACCATACATCCCGGGATATCCAGCTGATTGATTACTCCAATACAAATTTTTCCACGGGGTCGATGCTTGCAAACGGTTTAGCCCTGTTTGGGATGGAATCATTGCGGCACCATATGCTGTGCCGTATGGTGCTTTTACAAAATCAAAATTTGTTACCGGCGTGCCAGCAAACTTAAGCGCGATATGATCTCGCATGTTTGGAATATATTTTTCCTGTACCAAATCAATTAATCGTTCCATGAGCGCCATTTTCTTTTTTGAATACTCACCATAACTTGCATCCTGCGCTTTTTTGAACGAATCAAAATCAGTAAGTGATGCAATCTCTAAAATCTGAGAATCTTGTGGTGCATTCCCGCTTTTATCACTATGCAGCGTAGGTGTGGACATAAACATCCACGGGGCACTAAAATCACCGGAAAGCTGTTGCTTCCAAGAAGCATTCATATCCCATTGCTCTAAGTGCCAAATATTAAACTTCCCAAAACCATACTCACGCAAGTCAAATCCAGGTTTGAATCCTACATACATTGTCATACCGGACGGACAATATGAATATGATAATTTCTTCTGATACCCTTGTGGAACCTTATCCCACCCGATCAGTTCGTGTGCAGCAGCTTGTGGATCCATACCACAAATAATAGTCGGTGCCGTAAATGTTTTGCCATTGCGTGTGTGTACTGCAGTAGCTTGATTTCCCTGTACATCAATTTTTACCGCCTCAGTTTCATAATAAATGTGACATCCTGGACTATCTGTAATAACAGAAGCAACTCGATCAATATAGTGTTTAAAATCATGAGTTGGATAATACGCGCCAGTGTTATATCCACCAAATAATGCGATGTAGAGTAAAAAGCTTAGCTCCTTTGGAGGTGACATCAAATCTCCGGCATTGGCACTAAGCACTGCGCGTGCTTCTTTGCCAAGCCCACACTCATCAAATACATCTTGAAGAGTTTTGTTACGATAACGTGCCAATCCAGTCAATCTCCATCCCTTTGTAACGTATCGATACCACGGCTCGCCACGCGATGGAAAATGTGCCATCTGTCCTCGAATCATTCGAGCAATACCCACAAACTTTTCCATCCCCTCTCGCTCATGCGGATAGGCTGTTGCTACATTTTCGACGAGTCGATCCCATCCATACGGAATTTTAACCTGTGTACCATCAGGCATCACCATATGATCATATCCCTCGCGATCATATAGCTCCCATGAGACGTCTTTTTCCAATCCAAGTTTTTTCAAAAATTTGTAAATCTTTCCTCCTGGTGCACATCCCCAAGTGTAATGAATTTGTGCGCAAAATTTATACTTACCCATCGTAAAGGTTTGGGCATAACCTCCAGGTATATCGTGTGCCTCAAGCATACATACCCGTGCACCAGATCGGGCAAGCAAGGCCCCAACAGTCAATGATGTATTTCCTGTCCCAACAATGATGTAGTCGTACTGATGATTTTGGGCATACCGAGCATCTTGCGTTTCGTGCTGCTCTTTAGTAAGCGCTGACGTGCTGTGTTTAATTGGCATATCCTAATATTTGGCTGAAATTACTGTCTGCAGTCTACCATATTTTCTGAAATACAAAGAACTTTCTTGTGAAAACTATTGACAAAAGGAGTAATTTTGCTATACTTTTTGTCTTGCCAAGCGGTAGGGGCGCGGTTCCCTCAGTTCTTGATTTTTCCTGATGCGTTAGGGAGAAGACAGATAACTGACTAGTGTCGTACGGTGAGAAGCCAACTGCGTATTTCCCTGATGCGTTGGGGAAGTACTATGGAGGAAACCAATGACCAATTCGGTCAAGCCGCGCAATATGCGCGTGCGCAATGTAGGACTTGTCCTACGCACTTTTGCCACGAAGGCAGAAGATGTCCCGAAGCGGTGTGCACAGGTCGTAGAGATGATCCGTGCTGCCAACCAGCTTACCCTTGCCAACCAGCTGAGTCGCCTTAAGCGAGTCGACGTGCTGGTCTGGGCTGCACATGGGTACGCCAAGAGTGACTGCGGCGAGACACACGCGGCGCTGTGCGATGCCATGAAGCAAAGCGGAGTCGCTGATGTGGCCGTTCACATCGTCACCTATGGTGACCTGTACTGCGCGATCCTCAATCAGGGAGTGCGGATCCAGCTGCAGCATGGGTGTGAGTTCTCCATGATCGCGTCTACAGAAGCTCAACCGTACCTGACGCAGGAGAACTTCGACGCCATGTGGGCAGCGCTCGAGCAGGGTGCCATGGTTACCGGTCTGGCGATCAACGAGCTCACCGAGTCGATTCTCGAGGGGCGCATTGCCAACACCATGGCCATCTGGCACAACCCGACGCTGCTGGACATGGGCGGGTTCCCCCCGCACCTGGCCGGCATGCCCAAGGACGAGTACAAACGTGCGCATACCGCGGTGATCGGCTACTCGCCGGTCAAGGACGAGGAGGTTCACTACCACCTCATGGGCGTGGAGGAGGTGTTCCCTTTGGCGGCCTTGGTCGAACACTTTGGCGAATGCATCGCTCCGGTGTTGCCGGCTCACGAGGATCAGCGCTACCAGGTGCCTGATCCGGCCACCCAGCCCGAGCTCTGGGAGCGACACCACAAGAAGATGAGCACCAAGACTGAGCGGCAGTTGGCGCACCTACTGCGTTTGTCGCGTGATCTGTCCTTCCTCAAAGGTGGGGTCATGCGTCAGTTCCGCGGCGCCTCGGTGTTCGCCTGATCGTCTGAGGACACACACCAACAACACAACGAGCCGACGCATTACGTCGGCATTCAAAAGAACATCACTCGTGGTGTTTTTTTGATTATGCTTTTACCACAATAAATGTAGTAAGATTGGGGTGGTTATCCTGAATTCCTTTTTCCAAAATTTCTAAATCATAAATCTGTGCTGAACGTGATGGTGCAATCACTGCAGTGGTTGCGTCAAATTCGCCCTGTGCCAAATCCTGAGCAGCTTTTGCTGTGTCATCCCAGTAGATAAGCTCAGCATCAGGATGATGCTGGCGAATATGCCGCTCACACTGGGCAATTGCTTGAGGATGACTTGCGATCTTGGTAATCTGCTCCGTCGTCGTCCCCTTTTGTACCAATAAACATTGGTACACCTCCATCCACAATTCATCGTGAACAGTAAAGGTGTGCTTTCCCATGGCATGGAATGCACTTTGTACCAACCCTCCTCGAGAGTTTACTACTGGGAAAATACCAAGTTCAACTTTATCTTGATCAATAGATTGCAAAACCCCTTCCATATCAACGGCAAAAACGCACTCAGGTTCAAAACCAGCTCTGCTTGCATAAATGCGAGCAGCTTCTTCTGAAAACGAACCAGCAATTCCGGAAAGTGCAATCTTTGTTTTGTTCATATGGTATTTATTTTGCAGACTCCCATGCTTGCGCTACTGATTGTGCAATGGCATCCGCTACACCAGGAGTAAGCGGTGCTGGAATAATTTTTTCAGCAGTTGGCTCATCGACCAAACCAGCTAAGGTTTGTGCAGCGACCAACTTCATCTTCTCAGTAACTCGTGTTGCCCGAACCGAAAGCGCCCCCTTAAAGATTCCCGGGAATACCAGCACATTGTTCACCTGATTGGGAAAATCACTTCGTCCAGTTGCCATAACCGACACACCGGCCTGTTTTGCTACATCTGGCATAATCTCAGGGACAGGGTTTGCCATAGCAAATACAATAGGATCTTTAGCCATGGTTTGTACCATCTCAGCCGTAAGTAGACCACCAATGGAAACACCGATAAATAAATCAGCACCGACCACAGCATCAGCCAAACTTCCCGATCTTCCTTCTCGATTGCTCATCTTTGCGAGTGCTAACTTCGCATCATTTAAATCATCACGATCAGTGCTCAACATACCCCGCGAATCACACACAATAACATCCTTTACTCCGACACACACATTATCCTCTTTCCACATACAACAGAGTAATTTTGCAATTGCAGTTCCTGCGGCTCCAGCACCACTAATCACCACGCGCATGGATTGCATACTCTTCCCCACTACACGAGACGCATTCATAAGTCCTGCTAGCATCACAATTGCGGTTCCATGCTGATCATCATGAAACACCGGAATGCCTAAATCTTGCAAACGCTCTTCAATTTCAAAACACCGTGGTGCTGAGATGTCTTCGAGATTAATTCCACCGAAACCTGGGGCAATCAGCCTTACTGTTTTAATAATCTCCTCTGTGTCTTGCGTTGCCAAACAAATTGGAAATGCATTTACTCCGCCAAACTCTTTAAATAACACTGCCTTCCCTTCCATCACTGGAAGCGCCGCTTCTGGCCCGATATTACCCAAACCAAGTACTGCGCTACCATCACTCACCACTGCCACAGTATTGGCCTTGATGGTAAGGTCATATGCAGCTGACGCGTCCTGCGCAATCACCTTACTCGGTCCGGCAATTCCAGGTGAGTACGCCACAGACAAGTCATCAGTGTTCTTAATCTTCATTTTTGAAACCGTCTCCAGTTTTCCTTGGACCTCCTTATGTTTTTGAATTGATTGTTCTTGAAAGTTCATAGTAGTTGAACTTGATTGTACCTGATATACTCATGCATATGCAAACAAGCCCTTCATTTACCCAACGAGTGCTCGCCATTGTAGCCAAAATCCCCAAAGGACAAACTATGACGTATGCACAAGTGGCTGCACAAGCAGGCAGTCCTGGTGCTGCTCGCGCTGTAGGGACAATCATGAAGCATAACTATAATCCCTCAATCCCTTGCCATCGTGTTATTCGCTCTGATGGCACTGTTGGTGAATATAATCGTGGCGGCTCGAAACAAAAACGCGCATTATTGCGCGCTGAAGGGGCACTTTGATTAGTGAGGACTACACCCGTTTTTTCATAAATGCCTTATACGGCGAGACAAGTAGTGACCATGGGAAAATCACCAATACCGTCGAAAGTAGCACATTCGGATCGGTAAAGAATGACCCGTTGCATATGCAATGCAGTATACCATGTTCAGTTCCAACGCATGTACTAGCGGACAGAGGTATATCCGCCGGGCACACCGGTTTTATGCAATACAATTTGCCACAACTGATTTTTACGACACCGAAACGAACCGGCGCAGCTCATCAGATAAAACTTCCACATACGATAAAACCGATCCGTGTAGTTTGGATTTTGCGCAACAAGCTCTTTCCACGCCTCATCAACATTTGTCATCCACGCCATAAGCGTATGATCATAATCTGCACCAAAGTTATGCCAATCCTCAATTGCAAAAAGACCTTCAACCGCTTTGGTAATCTGCGCTGCACTTGGCAACATTGAGTTTGGAAAAATATACTTAGCAATCCATGGGTCAGTTGTTGAAACTGATTTAAGACCACCAATAGTGTGGAGCAAAAACGAACCATTATTTTTTAGTACGCGATTTACGACTTCAAAATATTCACGGTAATTGCGCTCACCAACATGCTCAAACATCCCAAGACTTACCACATGATCAAATTTCTCGGTGACATCGCGATAATCTTGAAAGCGTAACTCAACCGGCAATCCTTGTGCTCGTTCCATTCCAGTTTCTACTTGATTTTTTGAAATTGTTACTCCCACAACATGTGCACCATATTTTTGTGCAGCATAAATCGCAAAACTTCCCCAACCGCAACCAATATCAAGGACTTTGTCACCCTCTTTTAAACCGATCTTGCGACATACTAAATCTAGTTTGGCCTCTTGCGCATCATCAAGGTTATCTGCATCCTTCCAGTAGCCACACGTATACGTCATGCGTTTATCCAGCATGCGCTCATATAAATCATCACCAACATCATAGTGTTGCTCTCCTACTTGTTTTGCGCGAGATTTAGTTTGGGGGTTAAACAATTTGACCCCCAAATAGGTCATGAGCATTTTGAAACTTGGCTGAACTTTCTGCTCAAGACGCGCGCCTAAAATACGCGAGAAAAATTCGTCCAATTGCTCAACATCCCACCAACCATCCATGTAACTCTCTCCAAAACCGAGAGAACCTTCACGCATGGTACGCGCAAAAACATCTTCGTTATGAACCTGTAAATCCCACGGCCGACTACCATTTATTTGTATATCGGCTTGGGCAAGTAACTCTTTTGCTATTTGTTTTGGGTTACTCATATATGAGACTGCACTACTTATTCTCCTCTCTCTTATCAAATTCTTTTTGCATGCGCGCGAACCACTGTTCTTTAGTCTCGCCTGTTTCTTTCTCTAGATTCTTAATGCGCTCCATATGCCCAGCATCCGCTTGCATATGTCCCATAGCTTGCTGGGCAATTTCCATCAAAGTGTTACCGGTAAATGTTTGTTCACAGGTCCCACCAAGTTCGTGGCATGTGAATGTTTTGCTCATAGAATAAAATTTTGATTAACACACCTAGCATAGGATACAAAATCACATTTCGCAAGAGTATATTTGAAACCCGTCACACAGATCCAAACCTCAAATTATTCTAACAAGAAAGTGATAAGTGAAGAGTTTACTTAAGAATACACACTTATCACTACTTACATAATAAGTAACTAACCAATTTACTATGCCTGAAGGAAATCCTGCTGATCGTCTTACTTGTCTCAGAATATCCAGCGTGTTTGGAATGACCAAAGCAAACAAGCCTTAACAATCTTGTTTTACAAAATTAATTGTACTCCACAACATATAGATAGCTATCATAGACAGAATAATCTTGCTCAGCTTCTATTGTCGACTGTGAATATATCAGCAGCTCTCCATTAACATCCCAATCTGCCACTGTCCGCTCTACATCCAATAGTACTCGTGAAGCTCCATCTATCATGCGTAATTCTACCACCTTACCTTTTGCTGATTGATAATACAGCACATCATCTAAAAATTTGCCCCTTGCCTGGTTCCAGGTGTTAAACCCTTCTTCATCAATCTCCTTTTCATACAAAACTTTCCCACTAGATGATTCTCTTACCTGCATAAACCATTCATTTTTTGTAAAATCATCATCTTTCATATATATCAACGCTGATTTGCCTTTACTACAATCAATAAACCTGTAGTGTCTGACAAACGGTTCTTCAAGTTCTCTACAGGTATTCATACGAGTTTTTCCTTGGTACTTTTTGGAAGTTGTTTGTATGCCAAAATCTTTAACTTCAACTGTTTTTTCCGTAGTATTAAATTCAAAACCGAACCAACGCCACTCATTTCTTTTATACGGCGGCGCCTTTTTAGTGTGCTCCTCCCAGATAACCATGCCTTCCCCTGTGAATTGTAAAGTATGAGGACCTTTCATGGAATTACGATCATTAAACGGCTGAACACCAGTAAGATCAAAATTTGCCAAACCTACTTGTACTGGATTTAATTCAGAATCCTCTTTTGCGTAATTAAGCACATCTACACAACCCGCACCAAATAAAACTAAACAAGACATGCCTAGTATGTATAATCTTTTCATAAGAGAGAATTATATTTTAATACAAATATCTTACCACAGAAACATCACAGAATCACATTTCAGCGTGCCTTATCTCCGAAGAAAAAACACAAAAGACACCCTAATTGAGTGTCTTTTGTATTGGCTCCGGGGGCGGGACTCGAACCCGCGGCCAATTGGTTAACAGCCAACTGCTCTACCACTGAGCTACCCCGGAATGAGCAACTAAAATGCTTGTATTTTAGTTTGCGAATGGAGGGGTAGCTACGAAGTTGCTACCCCGGAACGCTTATTTCTCTTGGTGCAAAAACCAAAAGAGCGCACCACAATTGTACGCTCTTTTACAAATTTGTCAAACAACAATGTTACTCTTTTGCGAAGCGTGCTAGCTCAAACCCGTCTGGATCAAATTCATTACCATCCATAAAGAACACCAACTCGAGCTTGGTTGTATTCTCAAGATACCCAAAGAGCGACTCGGGACCATCTTCTACTACCAACTTTAATCGCATACCATCTTGAGTCCATACTCCATTTTCTCGCGATCCCACCTCTTCTGTTCCATCGTCTTTTTCTTCATACGTTGTAAACGTACCATCAGACGAAATCACTAACACCGCGGTAGTATCGCTGATTCCGAAAGTTGCACCACCACGCCACTCACCAAAAAATAATGGGCTTACCTCAAGTTTGCCTTGACCTAATGGGTTAAATCCGTTTTCCAACTCAGTTTTGTCATCGTAGCCATCAAAATCAGAGTCAACTAAATCTTTATTTGTACCCCAAATACCAAGCTCATCACGATTACTTATCCCATCTCCATCAGAATCAAGAGTGTTTGGGGTTTGACTTTCAAACAACTCGCCTTCAATAAGCGTACCCTCCTGATCACCATCTTCCGAACCAAACGTCGCACCAAACTCACCACCTAACCCCCCAAAGACAATCCCCATCACCACTGGCAACATTTCCTCAATAGTCTTACTATTCTCTGGCTTCGTAATCTTTAACCCAGTATTGATGCCATCCCATTGCAGTGTAATTGGATCATGAGTGCTTGCATCAACATAGACGAAATCCAATGTTGCTTGTGTTGGTTCTCCACTATCAGTATCGACAAATAGGGTCAAGATCGCCTCTTCAATAGCCAAATCAGCGCTCTCTGGTGTGTCGAAACTAAATCCGGACGAAGAACTAGCGTCGCCTTCTGCTGCTGGCATAATTTGTCCCACAAAATCAACAATCTGCTCTGCCAAAAGCTCACCATGTTCTCCTGAAGACTCAACCAGCGACATACGATAGCCTTCTAGAACACCAACCGCAACCTGCTCACCATCTTTCTGATATTCACCAATCGCCACATCAATCTCATTGAGCTGCCAGGTAACAGTCTTATCAAGCAACTCGTACACGAATGGACTAAACTGACCACTTACCTGAACCCGCAACGCTGCAATATCGTCGGTACTTGCCTGCGCATCAGCAGTAATCACAAATGGTTTATGCTTAGTATATTGTTCCTGAAACAGATCAAGCGCAACCCCACGATCAAGTGTAAGATATTCTCCTGCCTGAAGTTCGCTTGCAACCTCGACTGAAGATGAATCATCCCCTGCACCGGCAGCAAACTGTTCCATAATCTCAGCAATATTGAACTCAATCCAGGTGCCGGTCAATGCATCAAGAGAAAAAGGAAACTCTTCAACCTTAAATTCTGACAACTGAACAAAGATATCGCCATCTACTACCCGAACACCAAACCCAACTGCAGTGTCAGTTTCCGGGACAACAATTGATATTGATGTGTTTGCATTAGCACGCAATGTCTCAGTATACGCTGTCTGTGCCTGTAACATAACCTTGGCACCATCAAACTTAAGTCCATATTCATCGAGTGAGTCTTCAGCAGTCTCACTATAGTCCCCTGATACTGCCAACAACGTATCAAATGGTATATCAATTTGCATGCTGGTATCATCTGCGCTCATCAGTGTCGTTATTGCACCCAAAAACAACTCATCCGGAGTCTTGGCTTTGCCAAAACCATCCTTTAAAAACCACCACCCGGCGAAAACAAGCGCCGCTACCACAATTATCCCAAGCAGCACGAAAATCCATGTCTTACTTGCATGCTGCTCTTTTGCCCCACCGGAATCATAGCTTGTTGGGGTGCTGCTATATGACGGCTGATACCCAGCAGCAGCTGGTTCTGGGGTGGGCGGCTTTGGTGGTTCAGCCGCTAGCGGGGGCGGAGGTGTTGATTCAGGTGTGGGTGCTGGAGGTGGGGTGGCACCTGCAGATGGATTATGTTGTTCTTCCATATGACTACCGTTAGTGTTTAGGCTTATTTATGTTGTACAACGATTATATCAAAAGTCTTCGAACCTGGCTTGTGTCGACCTAAGCGATACTCCTTAATATGTTTTGGTATGCTATGCATATCTTTTTCAATATAGCGCTTATTGTAATAACGAGGTCTGCCGATTGCTTCGAGCACCTCTTGTCCTGATTCACCGAGTAATTCGATCTCATTCAATCGGAAGTTCTGTAGGTCACGCATGGTGAGCACTATTGTCACAATAACGGTTGAGAACAGTACTGTGGTGAGCCAATAGTATGCACTTGGAATATTCAGTTGAAAAATACTGAAAATGATAATCAAAGACAATACAATAATCATGGTCCATTGCCCAGGATTCAATCGCTCGTTTGCAATAACAGCGCTTTTATTTCTCATATCTTCAATATCACCAAGGATACCCAACATGTCATCGAATACATCTTCGCTCTTTGAATTTTTTGGTATCTTTACTTCACGCAGTAAGGCAAAAAATTCATGAAAATACTTTGCGTTGTATTTATAACAGCTTCCAAGTTCAAAATCGTACGCAACAATATAATATTTGTCTAACGTCTCTTCTACTTTCTTTACAAATGTTTTTGGGTAAAAATGTGAAAGCTCATAAAACGAAAGCCACTTCGCATCTTCTGAGGCAATCAAGTCGGTCATCTTTCCATAACGATCATTTAATCGAGAAATATAAAACCCAGCAAAAATAGCAAACAAAAATGTAGAGACCGTTAGAATTATTTCTGCCCCTTCACTTAAGCGAGGGGAATCTTTTACGACATATCCAACAATCGCAAAAAAGATTAGGGCTAACCCAGCTCCCTTCATTGCAGTAATGTACTTCATAAAGAGCAAAACGGTGTATTAAATTAGTAGTCTCGCAACTTCTCAATAATCGGCATTGCCTGAATCTTCTCAAGCGCCTTGGCTTCGATCTGTCGAATACGCTCACGTGTTACATCAAACTCACGTCCTACCTCCTCAAGCGTGTGCGAAATACCGTCTTTTAAACCAAATCGCATTTCCAAAATCTTTTGCTCACGAGGTGCGAGATCCACAATAGCTTCGTACACATAATCGCTGAGCAGCTCAAGAGCGGCAGCACGGTCAGGAGAGATGTTTTTCACATCTTCGATGAAGTCCTGCAAACTTGAATCGTCGTCGTCCTCTCCAACTGAAACTTCAAGTGAAACCGTGTCTTGAGAAATCTTAATAATGTGTTTAACTTTTTTCACATCTTGTCCCATCTCAGCCGCGATTTCCTCAGGAGTAGGATCACGCCCCAAATCCTGCAACAATCGTCGCTGAATCTGAGAAAACTTGTTGATGGTCTCGACCATGTGTACAGGAATACGAATCGTACGTGATTGATCCGCAAGTGCACGAGTGATTGCTTGTCGAATCCACCACGTTGCATAGGTCGAAAACTTATACCCTTTTCGATACTCAAACTTTTTCACCGCTCGAAACAAACCAATGTTTCCTTCCTGAATCAAATCCAACAAGGTCAAATTCTTTCCGACAAACTTTTTGGCAATCGAAACCACCAAACGAAGGTTAGCAACAATCAATGCTAACTCTGCAGCACGTTCATTTTTTTCTTTGCGCTTTGAAAGTGCAACCTCTTGCTCGGCATTCAACAGTGGAATTTTTCCGATTTCGCGCAAATACATTTGAATCGAATCTGCCGTGATATCGGTAAAATTAATCTTCTTTGCCTTATCAATGATTGCTTCAACATGAAACTCATCACGAAAATCTTCTTGATCTTTTTGGCGACCCAAAAGACCCTCTTTCATTTCAACAACCTTGAGCCCTCGATTCTCTAACTCATCAAGCAGCCCTTCGTAAAAATCCACATAATCCTCTACTGCAACAAAGGAATATAAAATTTCATTTTCTGTGACAAAACCGCGCTGGAATGCTTTGCGCATCAACCGATCAATGGTATCGCGTGTTGGTGGTTTTGCCTTGACTCTGCGCGTTGGTGCTTTTACAACAGCTTTACGGGTGGTTCGTGACGTTTTTTTGGTCGCTGCCTTTTTGCGAGCTGTTGTACGAGTGGTTTTCTTAATGGCCTTCTTAGGTGCCTTTTTCGCACGAGTACCTGAAACCTTACGTGTCTTTTTTATTGGCTTTTTAGTAACGCGTTTTTTGACAGCAGTCTTTTTCTTTACAACCTTCTTAACCACCGTTTTCTTGGTGGTTTTCTTAACTGCTTTTTTCTTTGTGGTCTTCACTACGCGCTTTGCAGCTGTCTTTTTAGCAGGCTTCTTTTTTGCACTCTTACGTGTGGAAGCGACTTTCTTCTTTGGAGTCTTCGCCGTGGTCTTTCTGGTCTTCTTCTTAGTCTTTGACGTTGCTTTTTTCGGCATAATTATGAAATAGCTTGGTACGCCTGAATAAGTTCTTCCGCGCGCTCATGATCTCCTCGATCTTCAGCTGCACGAATCTCTTGCGTGAGCAAATCACGCTGATATTGCTGCCAGAGCTTGGTAAGCTCTTGGCGAGCAGTTGTAAATTCATTAAGGAGCTGCTCTTGCGAAAAGGTAAATAGCTTCTCCTGCGCGAGAAGCTCGATAGCCGCTAGATGATTCTTGATCTCAGATACATTGCGATCTGTAGTATCAGATTCATGATGTTGGTTACTAGTATACTGTGCCTGAAGATATCTGTAAAGCTGTTGATCCTTCGCTGAAACAAACACCATTGGATCGAGTTGTTCTTGCGCAATAAGCTCAGGAGCTTTGACTAAAATCATCAAAAGATACTGACCAAGTTTTTCTCCTCGCGTCTTCTTAGCCGGTGGTGTTGATGGTGTTTTGACAGGAGTGGTATTCGTGGTATACCGCTGCTTTTTTTTAGCAGACAGCTGCGCCTTTTGTTTGACACTTTCAATACTTGCACCCAATGCAATGCTAATTTTCTGCGCCCAAAAATCAACCAAAACCGGATCGCTAATGCGGGCTAATTCTTGTGCAAGCATATCACTCACCTGTCGCAACTGTTGCGGGTCAGAACGAACCTCTGGAGTAACATACCGATCAATATAGTATTCAAAAACTGGTTTTGCTTGCTGTACTACTTGTTTCCACACATCAGGGTCGCGCTGAATACAAGCGTCTGGATCTTCACCTGCGTCCTCAGGAATTTGAATAACACGCACATCAAGTCCTACTTCAAGTGCCAAATCAATTCCATGCTTAGCAGCACGTTCTCCAGCACTATCATTATCAAATGCTACTCGAATTTGTGGAACATATCGTTTTAATATCTGCACATGTCGATCAGTAAGCGCAGTGCCTGATGCGGCCACGACATTACTCATACCAATCTGATGTGCGGCAATCACATCCAACTGCCCTTCAACTAACACAAAATATCCTGCCTGTTTAGCCGACTGCTTTGCAAAATGCAATCCATACAACACTTGACTTTTATCAAACAACTCGGTCTGTGGCGTATTCACATACTTACCAACGCCATCCTGGTCTTGCAACAGACGTCCGGTAAACCCAACTACTGAACCATGAACATCGCATAGTGGAAACATCACCCGAGCACGAAACGTGTCATACACACGCCCACGGTCATTGCGCTTACTGATCCCAGCGGCAATACACTCCTCTACTCCATACCCTTTCTTTTTGGTTAAAAAATCAGTGAGTACTGTCCAAGAATCTTTTGGTTCAGGAATAAAACCAATCTGAAACTGCTCGATCATGTTTTGATTCACCCCCCGGCGCTCAAGATATGCTCGCGCCTCTTGTGCAGCATCTGAGTCACGCAAAACCGTGTGATAAAACTGCGCAGCGAGCGACAGGACTTCTCGCAGACGATTTCGTTTGTCGGTTGCCTCTTTTGAATATGATCCGTCACGCTGGAGTGTGACCCCTGCCCGTTGTGCCAAAACAGTAAGCGCCTCGACGAACTCCATGCCCTCAATCTCTTGAATAAACTCAAAAATATCTCCGCCCTTTCCACAACCAAAACAATGCCAAATTTGCTTTTCGCGCGACACCATAAACGAAGGAGTTTTTTCATTGTGAAATGGACATAACCCCTTCCAATTAGCCCCTGCTTGCTTGAGTTGCAAATACTCACTTAACAACTCCACCACATCAAGGCGGTCCTTAATTTGCGCAATATCATTCATACTACTTCACCCTACGATGTTTGGGGTGAAGTTGCAAGACAAGTCGTGTTCCAGAAATGACGGCTACTGGAATAAACAAGAGATTTAGAATCGGAATAAGTAAAAACACTGAAAGACCAAGGCCAAATAATACGAGTGGTAACCAATGTTTACTCACAAATTGTAATTTTTGCCAAAAACTCCATTCGTGTCGTGCGAGTGGATAATCAATAAATTCAAACATCAGAAAGAATATTGATACTAGTCCGCTGAGTAAGGTAAACACTGAACCAGCCAAGAAAAAAGACAGGGCAAATATTAAAACAATCAGTGCTCCGAATATGACCATGCGCTGTACTTCAGCGGTGATAGTACGTAAATAGGTATTCCCCAGTGCAGCCCAAGAAAACGCGTTACTCTTATGATGATGACTTGGATGCACAATCTCCTCAACCTTTTCAGACAACACCTCATTAAACGGACCGGAGATTAAATTAAGGAAAAAGGTAAATAAATAAAAGGACACAATTGCAAAACCCAGTGTCACGACAACCGCGAGGATAAACCACAACATCCCATGATCAAACAATCCCCCCACCATATCGTGCACCCAACCAATAATAAAATTATACGAAAGGACCACAACCGCAATTGTAATGCCAAATGGCCACGCCACATACCGCCATAGCGTCCCGTGACTCTTCAGGAACGAGAGTGCATGAAATGGGGCTAAAAAATATTGCATAGTTAAATGCCAAGTTTTTTACGCAAATCCTTCGCGGTTCGATCAGTAATGATTCCACCGGGTTTGAACTTGGGCTTTGCCCCAGTATCCACTTTGGCAAGCTTTACAAGTGCATCTGGATTTTCTGCTGCGTCTTTCAAGCGTGCTGCTTCTTGCTCAACAACCGGACCACTATACTCCCCGGCATGTGCGCGTACACCATCATAGACATGATGTTTTTGATCAATATGAAGACTGATAATCGTGCCGCGTTGATCTTCATCAATATAAATATGAAATCGCGGATAAAAATCTTGGCTAAGCCGCCTCACAAAGCTGCGATCTCCAGTATTAGGATCGACAAACTCATGATAGCCTGCGCGCTGCAAAAATACTTTTGGGTTTTTCTGTGTTTCAGGAAGTGGGAAATCCATACTTATGTGCGTTGGTTAGCTCGCAGCAGTACCATAGCGAAGATAAAGAGTATTGTCGAGGTTGCTGCTGAAACCATACAATACTGACAAATAGCGTCCAAAACAAATAACTGAAGATACACCATCCACCCTGTCCACAACAACGCGGGAATTGTTACCCAACAATATAACAACAACCACTTTGCCATGGTGCTTTGCCATGTCCAAAAAATAACTACAAGCATTCCAAGGTAGAACAATACCCCAAGGAGTGCTGTTGGTATTCCCCAAAAAATAGTAGCGTAGGCACTGGAAAGTACCGCATGGCATCCTTCAACAAGACTACATAGCACGGCACTCCCCCGATAATGTTCGATGGTCAAGTATGCCGCATCAATAAATCCAATCAATGCCACCACAAACATGGTGAGTATGATCCATTGATTATTCTTGAGGAACTGCTGCGGCTTCGATACGTGCTTTAAATCCTGCATATTGTAGTGGTCGTTCTAATTTTTCTCCATTAATAAAGAAGGTTGGTGTACTTTGCAACCCGAGACGAATCGCATCAGTATAATCATCGTTAACTCGGTTGCGTGTGGAAGTGCTTGTGAGGTCTGATCTGAATTGATCAGGATCTAATCCTAACTCTTGTGCATATCCTACAAACACCTCGGCTGGATCAGCGATTGCACTCCACGCTGCTTGTTGTTCGAACAAAAGATCGTGCATTGGCCAAAATTGTCCTTGAAGCGCTGCAGCCTCTGCTGCTTGTGCTGATATTTGCGCATTAGGATGATTGCCTCGGAGTGGGAAATGACGATACACAAACACAAACTGATCTCCAAGATCATTCACTAGCTGCTGCATAATTGGCGCATGTGATGCACAAAAACTACACTCAAAATCACTATACTCAACGATAACAACCGGAGCATCCGGATTTCCTTTTTGATGATCAGTCTCTCGTATTTGAGTTACCTGACCAAACAGCTCAGCATCAGAAACCGGACGACCAAGATAAATCAATCCGCCAATGATCCCAAAAAGAATGACAAAAAATATAATCCAATTGCGGATTTGTTTTTGACGATGGCGCATAAATGTTTGTTAGTATACAATATATATATATTGTACGATATTTACGTAATCTATTCAAAATATGCGTGGTGTCAAAATTATACTCTGGTCACTCTTGGTCATTGCTGTTATTGGTTTTGGACTTGGTGTGATGATCAATCAAAACACACCGGAAGATGCCACCATGAACACACTGATTGGCACATGGGAGACGCGAATACCCAATACACACCCAAGCATTGATACTGATAGTGTCACGATCACATTTTCATCTGACACATTTCCTCTGAATGGAACTCTTTTGGGGCTTGGCATTTTCCAGGAAAATGCCCGATACATCACTGAAGGATCTGTGACTGTTGTTACATCAGAACAAGCAGAACGGTATCATGCCCAATGGACAGGTTCTCGTGATGATGCGGGAAGTGCAAGTATCACCCACACCGCACAAGACACACTAGAGTGGTCAGGCACAATCACCTCTTCAGATGGACTATACACGATTCCAACACAAATGACATTCACTCGTAAATCTGACCCCGTCAGTCAACTTTCTCCATCAGACAACACCGCCATCCTCACACAAGTTCTGCAATATGTTCCGACGAACTCAGCAGTCCAAGAAATCGATGCACAGATCATTGCCCACCAAGATACGTTTGCCGTAGTTCAGGTGGTTCCCCTTAATACCATCACTGATCCGGCATATGTTTATGTCGAAAAACAAGGGACAAACTGGACAGTCATCGCTGGTCCTGGCACTGCATTTTCCCAAGAACTTCTTGAGAATCTTGGCATTCCTGAATCGATTTGGCAATAATTAGGCTCAATTAAGGCGTATTTCAATCCTGTCAGCAGCTAGCACTTGACAGGATTGCTTTTTTATGCTATAGTACTCTGTTCAGTTCTGAGAGCGCGACACCACTGTCGAGGTCATTCGGCCTCCGGTGATGATGCCTCCCTCACAAGGGTTCGACAACCGTTCCACGTTGCATCTCCCAGAACTGTACCTCACACAGCCGCTAAGGTGAATCCGAGACGAGCGCGACCCCCTCTCCCCAACAGTCGCGACTCCCCATCTCTCGGAGCTCACCTTGGCGGCTCTCTTTTTTTATTTCACATTTCAAATACAATTGACAATTTAGGCGCAGGCGAGTAGTATGGATAAGTCCAGTCTGTACTGCTTGCAGGCAAGTCGGTGAAAGGAAAAAGGCTCCTTCTCTGCGACGCGATGACTCCTTTTGCTGATGGACAAACCACGTCTTCTGGAGGGAGTTGGCGTGGGGATTGGTTTGATCTGATAAGGATGACGGAGTGTGATGCTCCCCAGCAGGGGTTGCTCCCTGTTGTGCCGGCCTGAACAGCCGGCAAGGTTCCGGCGGGATTTTCATGGTCGACCAGCCCGCCTACGGTTAAGAACTCACATTCAACAAAGCAGCTTGTTCCTTATCACAACTTCCTAACTCTCCGAACAGGCCTAGAGAAATAGCATTGCTCGATGTCCGCAAAGCTCGAGCGCAGTCACGCCGCATGGTAACCCCACGCTCCCGACTGTTGCTAGGTGAACTAGGCCTGTTATTTTTGTGTAAAATCAAGATATGCGACAAAGGCAGGATGAAGGTTTTCTATGATACCAGCAGTGACATAGTCCTGAGGATCAATCCACTCATACGCGTCGTGGTCCGGACTTAGCACTACAGCGTTGGAATCGGCCTGACACACAAAAAAGACACCAACGATTTGCCACTGTTCCCCACGCACCACCGGTCGCCATTCATTTACAAAAAACGGTTGACCGATTTTCGGTGTGAGTCCAGTCTCTTCTTTGATCTCACGCAAAAGACTTTCATCAAACCTCTGGCCCGGCTCCACTCGACCTCCCACCACATCAAATTTCCCCACATTTGAACCATCACTATATTTGCTTGACTCTCGCAACACTAACACTTTCTTGTTATATACAATAAATGCTTTAGTCGCGACAAACGTTTTGATATCCATACCATTATTGATTTTGAAAGCTTAGATGGAGAAACAAACCGGCAGCACACATATCAGCAATCATTCCTACTTTTTGATGAGGAAATTCTTGTCGAACTTCATCGTATACCTTTGCCAACACATCAAGTATTGCACCTGGGCGCTCCTGCAAAGCAGTCACTGTTTTACGAATAGTTGGCAACCCATCAAAATATTCTTGCGACCATTGATACCCGGAATACTCCGGACGATCAGCGTATCGTCTGTGCATATTTTCATATAAGTCCCAAGGAGATGTAGCGTCCTGATCTTCCTCTCCAGTATAATTTTTCTTCACAGGATTCTTAGCTGTTTTCCATGATGTCTTTCGACCATTGATCATATGCATTACGTCCTGTTTTGATGGACGTTTCATAATTGAAAATATCGTATCAACAATCTGATTTTGTTTTTCACAAATGAGTCGCGCATACACTACGGGAAACATGATTTCAAGTAAACCAAAATTAACTGATTTCGCTGACTTGTATCGATTAGACTCACGTAGCGCTTCAACATAATGGGCAAAAATTGGCATGTTCGGATCAACTGCAACATCTTCGGCCAAATACCGAAAATACCGAGATGAATTAATGCCAGCAATTAAAAAATCAGTGAGTGGTTTTCCCGGCTGATCAATGGTGCGGGTAGTACAACCGGCTTTTTCAGCAAGTGGTTCAAGTGTAAAAGCGATGGTAACGAGATCTTGAATTTCATCAGGAGTGAGTTTTTTCATATCAAAAATCTACCACACAATAGCCCTTACCTCCCTACTCGACCTCACCATTTTCTTCGATCTTCGTGTCCTCATAGGGACCTATGATAACTCGATACAACTCATGGGTAATCGCGGTTAATACACCAAGTGCACGATTTAAGTGGAAATATTTTTTTGGGTACACCTGCTTGAGCACTCTCGTTACAGCATAATTGAGCGAACCATCTTGCTCTTCCACTGAAAGGGATTTCAGATGAGCAATAAGAGGGTCAGTGAGTTCATCCATTTTTGGACGTTGTTCTTTTTTAATATATGGCATAGAAGAACCAAGCTAATTATGATGCGGAGAGTAAGGGATTCGAACCCTTGAAGGCTTGCGCCTTACCGCCTTTCCAAGGCGGCGCACTAGACCGCTATGCGAACTCTCCTATTTACTGTGAGTGTATTTTGATTTCTTTCGCCATATCCAAGTGGCAAAAATCACCGCAACAATAGCGCCATATTGCGCTGGTGTCAATCCAGCATATCGCGCATCGGATAGCGCCAAATCGTTTGCACGCAAAAAATCAAGGAAAAATCGTGGAACAGAGTACAGTACAATCACTAACAACATGAAATACCCATCAAATGCTTTTTTCTTTCGTAGCACATAAATGATCACACCAATAACAAGTGCCAAGATAGCATCATACAGCCCCAAATCATGACGACCAATCCCCTCCTCGCCCAACGCACCTGGTTCACGCACCGCTAAGACAAAATGCGTTAGTGTCCCAGGATGATCATGAATAAAAAAGCACCCAATACGCCCGATCATCCACCCCCATGGCAAGGCAAACGCAGCAACATCAGCATATTTCCATACATCAATTTTTTTGCGACGCAAATACCACACCCCAAATAACGCTGATCCAATAAACCCCCCGAGTGAGGAAAACCCACCGTGCCATACCCGGAAAATCTCGATTGGGTGCTCCAAGTAAAATCCTAAATCATAAAACAGCACATGAACCAACCGCGCGCCAACAAATCCGGCGATAATGATCCACAATCCGGAATCAAAAAAGAAATCTGCTTTAAGACCGCGGCGTTTTGCAACCTGCTTCCCAATAAACAGTGCTACCAAAATCCCTAACGCCACCATCAATCCCCAAACACGAATCGTGAGTGGTCCAACAGGAATTTCAGCAAATGTAAAATTTGGAAACATGCTAGCGCTTCTTTGCAAACTTCATGATGTCCTCCACAGTATCAACAATAGTGAACAGCTCACAATCTTTAGAAGAAATGGTCTTAAACTTATTGAGTAATGTGGTATTGATAAATTGCTTGAGTGGTCCCCAATAGTTACTATCGAACAGCACAATAGGAACACGCCCCATTTTATCGGTTTGCTCTAAGGTGAGCACTTCCAATAACTCGTGTAGCGTGCCAAGACCACCCGGAAATACGACAAACAACTTGGACGGTGCAGTCAAGATAACTTTACGAGTAAACGGAAAATCAAAACTCATTACCCGATCAACATATTCATTCACTCGCTGCTTACCATCAAACTCCATGGTAATCCCAACCGGTTTTCCACCAGCATCAACCGCACCACGACTTGCTGCCTCCATCACTCCACCAGCACCACCGCTTACTACAGTAAATTTCTTTTTTGTTAAGCGTCGCGCGAGTTTGTATGCTGCTTCATAATAGTGGGTGTCCGAACCAATATTGCGACTCCCTAAAATCGTTACATCATCTTTGACTTCGGTTAAAAACTCAAAACCATCAACAAGCTCAGCCATGATTCGAAACACGCGCCAATCAAGGTTCGTGTCACATCGAAATGAACTCGGCGTAATCTCACACACATTCTTCGCTCGCTTCTGCTGTTTAATGACTGTCATGGCTTCTTTTGCAGAATCAACCACGATAATGCGATTGAGCATTTTTTGGGTAATTGTTCCTTGTTCATCTACTGCTTTGCGCTGCAAAAAATCAAGAAGTGGTTTCCAAAATGCTTTCCCTACCACAATCATTGGTGCCTGAGTAGTCTTACCAATCTCCATGTTGTCAAACACTTCAAAAAACTCATCAAGCGTACCAAAACCACCAGGGAAATACACATAAGCACGCGATGGTGCGGTGAGCATCACTTTTCGAGTGAAGAAGTAGTAAAATGCCGTTGACTCTCGAACATATGGATTAATTCGCTGCTCAAACGGTAATTGGATGTTCAACCCCACAGAACCACCGTTACCCTCAACTGCGCCTTTGTTCCCTGCCTCCATAATCCCAGGACCACCACCAGTAATCGTGACATAGCCCGATTGTGCAAGAAGTTTGCCCATCTCTTGCGCCTCTTTGTACCATTTATTTTTTGGATTGGTCCTTGCCGAACCAAAAATAGTTACGCTTTTCCCAAGGGAGTTTAAGAACTGATACCCATCCACAAATTCGGCCATGATCCGAAAAATACGCCAGGTGTCACGATAATTAGGTGTTGCATGTTCGTAGGTAAATGAATATGCATCTGATGGTGAAACTTTCTTAGATTTTTTCGCCATACAAAAGGGATTAAAGACGTGGCAGCTGTGTATGCCAGTCAGTGTGTTGTTGATAATGATGACCAAATTGTAACAGTTGTGACTCCCCCATTCGTGGACCAAGCAATTGCATACCAACTGGCAATCCGGTTTTAGTAAATCCGCATGGTAATGCTAATCCTGGAATACCAGCTAATGCTGAGGAAACCACAAAGATGTCTTGCAAATACATTTGGAGGGGATCGTCTGTGTGCTCGCCCAATCCAAATGGTGGTGTTGGTGCTACTGGGGCTAACAGCACATCGACATCGTTCAATGCATTTTCAAAATCCTGTCTAATCAGCGTACGAACCTTTTGCGCTTTTTTATAGTACGCATCGTAGTACCCAGCTGAGAGTGCGTATGTCCCCATCATAATGCGCCGTTTGACCTCTTGCGGAAAACCAGCGCTGCGAGAATTTGCATAAGTCCGAGCTAAGGTTTTCTCCTGAGCTCGAACACCATACCGAATGCCATCCAATCTTGCGAGGTTACTACTGTCTTCAGACGCCACAATAATATAGTATGTAGCAATGGCATATTTGGTATGGGGTAAACTAACTGACTTGATCTCATACCCAAGTGAGGTAAATGTCTCAACAGCACCTTGTACCAACGCTGCCACTGCAGTATCTAATCCTCCTGCATCAAAATACTCTTGAGGTAATCCAATCACTGGTTTGCCGGTAGAAGATTTTCTAATTTGCTGAACATAGTTTGGAACCGGATCACTTACTGTGGTGGCATCAAATCCATCTTGTCCTGCAATCACATTCATAATAATCGCGAGATCTTCAACAGTATGGGCCATTGGCCCAACCGTGTCGAGTGAGCTTGCCATAGGCATAATGCCATACCGTGAATTGCGCCCATAACTTGGCCGCAAACCACTTACCCCACAAAATGCTGCCGGCTGTCGAATTGATCCGCCAGTATCTTCTGCAATTGAGTATACACACGTCTGCGCTGCCAGTGCTGCAGCAGAACCACCGCTACTCCCTCCTGGAACTTTGCTGACATCCCATGGATTCTTGGCCGGTCCGTACTGTGAGTTTTCATTTGAACCTCCATGACCAAAGGTGTCACAATTTTGTTTTCCAATAATGACACCCCCTTGCGCGCGAATCTTTTCAATTACGGTTGCATTATATGGTGGAATATAGGTATCCAAAATCTTCGCTGCACCGGTCGAGCGAATTCCTTCAGTACAAATAGCGTCCTTAACTCCAAAAGGCACACCGGTAAGCGCTGTTGCTTTCCCTTGCGCAATGAGCTCATCGGCAGCGTGTGCCATTGCTAACGCTTCATCCTCACAAATCGTGATATATGCATTGAGTGCTGGATTATGTTTTTTGGCATTTGCAAGATACTCCTTCGCTAACTCAGTTGCGCTTACTTTTTTTTCTTGAAGTTGCTTTGCCGCCTGGATGATAGTCATCATACTTATTCAAATACCGCGGGCACGTGCAATGCGTTATCCTGTTCTTGAGGAAATTGTTCAATAATTTTTCTGCGTTGATCTTTTGGACACTCCACAACAGCATCTTCACGATACACATCTTCAAGCCCGGTAACTTGTGAGGTTATTGGCACGTTATTGGTGTCCACTTCGCCCAACATCTCCATATACTCAAGAACACTGGAAAGCTGCTCTTGATACAACGCAACTTCTTCTTCAGTCAAAGATAATTGCGCTAAAGACGCAATATTTTTGATCTCATCAGTAGAAAGTTTCATATATTTCTAGGCCAAGTTTAGCACACTTTTAAGCACCTTGACAAAAAACCAAATTCCGCACTTATTTGGCACCAAGTCGGGTTTTGCAATTGTGATACCTTACAAGACTGCTTTTGTGAATTCTTGTTCAGTCCAAATGGTAACACCGAGTTTCTGTGCTTTTTTCAATTTTGACCCGGCTTTCCCACCCACAACCACCACATCAACATTCTTACTGATACTACTCCCAACATGCCCACCTCTTTCTCGAACCATGGCTTGTGCCTGCTCGCGAGATAATGTCTGCAATGTACCGGTAAATACAAACGTTTTATTGGTAAACGCTGCTTGATGATGCACTGCTGTTGTCTTTTGGATTACCACTCCGGCCTCAAGCAGGTCATCAACCACTGAGTGATGCTTATTATCCAAGAAGAACGCAACAACACTTTGAGCAACTTTCTCTCCAATACCATCAATTGCTACCAGTTGCGCTTGGGTGACTTTGCGCAGTCGCTTCATTGTCCCAAAGTGTTGTGCAAGTAAATGTGCTGTTTCCTCTCCCACATATCGAATCCCAAGCGCATTAATAAATCGTGCCAATATGACCTTCTTTCTTGCAGCAATGGCGGCAATCAAATTATCTGCTGATGTTTGTGCAAATCGTTCAAGTGGTTCAAGATCACCGGCAACTAAGGTAAAAAAATCAGCCGGCTCACTTACTAATCCTGCTTCCATCAATTGCACCACGATCTTCTCCCCCAACCCTTCGATGTCAAACCCCTTTTTACCCACAAAATGCATCAACCGTTGTGCATTTTGTGCAAAACAATCCCGACTGACACAATACAGTGCAACTTCACCTGCACGACGCGTAAGCGCCTCATTACATACTGGACAATGCTTTGGAATCGCGATCGTATGTTGTGTGCCATCACGTAACTTGGGCAATACTTCAATAACTTTTGGAATAATATCCCCTGCTTTTTCAATCACAACGGTATCACCTAACTTCGCATCAAGCCGGGCGATTTCATCAGCATTGTGCAACGTCGCATGCGTGACGGTTGTTCCGGCAATGTGTACGGGATCAAATGTCGCTCGTGGCGTAATCGCACCAGTACGACCTACTTGCCACTGTACCTCACGCAAAATCGTTGTAGCGCGCTCAGCAGCAAATTTAATAGCTAGTGCCCAACGTGGTGCTTTGCCAGTAAACCCAAGTGCTTCTTGATACTTGCGCTCATTTACTTTGACGACTATCCCATCAATCCAATACGATTGGCTTTTGCGTTTGGGTTCCCACGTGCGCCAAAAGGCAATGACTTCATCAATTGTTTTGCAGTGTTTCCAATCGTTACTTACTTTACAACCCATTTTACGCAGCTGCTCTAACTCGTCTTGCTGCGTATCGGGCATATCAGCACCACCGGAAATATCGTACATAAAAGCATCGAGCTTGCGCGCGGCCGCGATTTTAGGATTAAGTTGTCGGATTGTCCCGGCTGCGGCGTTACGCGGATTCGCAAATGGCACCCCTCCCTCACTAAGACGTTCCTCATTAATACGCATGAGTTCTCTTTCTGACAACCACACTTCTCCTTCGATCACTACATCAATCTTCTTTCGCAATTGCAATGGAATACTATGAATGGTCTTAATGTTACTGGTAACATCCTCACCCACCTTGCCATCACCTCGAGTAGCCGCACTCACCAAACGACCGTCATGGTACGTTAACACGATATGCAAACCATCAATCTTAAGTTCAGCAATATAACTCAAATCCTTGGGAGTACGCCCCAATTGTTTGGTGAGCTTTTTGAGAATGCGTTGTTCCCACTGCACAACCTCTTGCTCAGTAAAGGCGTCATGAAATGACCATTGCGGAACCACATGACGTATTTTTTGAAATTTTTCTAGTGGCTGCCCGCCAATACGTTGGGTTGGTGAATCGGCATGTTTCAAATCAGGAAATGCCGCCTCAAGCTCACGTAACTCGCGCGTGAGTGAATCATAAATCTCATCAGTAACTGATGGGTCGTCAAGCACGTGATAGCGATAGCGTAAATCATCGATCGCAGCGATTAACTTCGCAATCCGCGTACGCGCCTGAGTTTTGGTAAGTGGAGTACTCATACCAACAATTGACTTAACCACATCACCATATACTCACCATACAAATAGGTCACAAATGTTGCGGTAGTCAAAAATACACCAAATGGCAACGGATCAGTGCGTTTTTTCTTTTTAAGAAGGAGCAGAACCACCGCAATAATAGCTCCGACAATATAGGCAAGCCCTAATGCGATTAACACATTCGGCCACCCCAAAATTAATCCCATGATTACACCTAAAAACACATCGCCAAATCCAATCCATTTTCCTCGACTTACAAGATATTGCAATAAGAAAAAACCCCCAGCAACACATGCCGCCAACACATACATACCCAGCGACTGAGGGCGGCCAATCAGCGATCCTAACACCAAAAAGAAGATTACCGGGATTGTAATAATGTCCGGCAGTTCAAAATAAAGTAAGTCAAACAAAAATAAAGTAAACAGGACAATGAAAAATCCAATATGATGGAAAAAACGAATACCACAAAGCTCAGAAAGTTCGGTGCACCCTACCTGAACAAAGGAATAGTGGTACAGCAATACAAAAATTACACCGGTGATCACTTCAGAAAGAAAGAACCACCAGTCGAGTTTATGTTTACAATGTAAGCATCGACGCTTGAAGATGATAAAACTGACAAGTGGGATCAACTCATACCAAGCAAGTGGATGACCACAATAATCACATCGCGATGATGGACGAACAATAGAATAGTTATTGTGAACGCGCCGAACAAGTAGATGAATAAAGCTCCCGATGGAAGCTCCTAATACAAACAACAAAAATTGAATGATAACCTCAGACATGACCTTATTGTACGGTGCCAGCCGGACCAATACTTACTGTCCCAGAAAGACCTTCAATTTCCCCTTCAAGAACCGCACGTAATGTATAGGTAGTATATGGTGCTTTTGACTCGTAGCGATATGCACCAGTACCTTGTGGCGCACTTGGGATGATACTCACGCGATCATCAAGACATACTCCATTATCTTGTGCTAACCCATCCTCACCGTCATTACAGATCAAACGATACTCCCCAACACCAACATCTATTGCATCATCAGCATGTGGATACTCTTTAAACGTACTAAAATACAACTCAAGATTTGCATGCGTCAGGGTTAGATCAGCAATACGGATATTATCACGCTTCGTTTCGTTGGCCATACCAACAATCACCACTGAAACAGTAGAGACAATACCAATAATAGCGATGACAACGAGGAGTTCAATTAAGGTAAATCCGCTTCGCATACTAATTATGTAATATGATGAGTTATATGAGTTACCACCTCGCGAGGCGTGCTTTGACTGGTGATGATAAAATCAGTTGCTCCAGCACCTTTTGCGTGCACCACATCTTCTCGAGTTGCATATATCGCCATCACCAGCATTGGAATTTTCTTATACCGTGATTTCTTACGAAGTGTTTTGATGACCTCAATTGCACCAACACTCATATCAATAGCAAGTGCAACAGGCTCTTTTTTCTCCAACGTACTCATCAGACGCGTGACACTGGGCACTACCACTGCGGTCAATTTTCGCTGGCTCATCTGTGCTTTTAGCAATGCACCAAGGCGTTTATCCGGTTCAACAATAATCACGCACGGTTTCGATGCAGTTTTACTTGGCATATAGCACTATCGTATCACAAAGATAGACGCAATGCCAAGCCAAGCGCAACTGAAAATCGTGGTCCAAAACTATCTAAAACCGGCTTGAGTTGTTGCGGATAAATCGTTCGCGCCCACGGATCACCAATGTATGTTTTGATCTTAAAGTAGTCCTCTAACATCATAGGCAATTGCGGGATTCCAGAAGAACCACCAGTCAAAATAATTTTCTCCGGCCGAGTGTTTTCCCGCTGAATTTGTTCAGAAAAAAGCATAAAACCGTATTCAATCTCTTTGATGATCGGCTCAAGACTACGGTCCAAGATTTCACGAACAATTTTTTGTGCTGCCGGGTTTGGGCTGCGGCTGAGATCCTTCTTTACTTGATCAGCTTGCATTGGCTCAAGCTGCAAAATATCTTGAATATACTTAGTAAAAGTTTTTCCACCCAACTCAATACTGCGCTGGGTTCGTGGAATCCCTCGTTCAATCATAAAAAAGTTTGTGCGCTCGGAACCAATATCAACAAGCATTATAGTTGAAGGATCGGTTCCAACAAGTGAACGGATGAGTGCAAATGCCTCAGTCTCCAAACTTTCAAGCGCTACTCCGGCTTGGGTAAAAATTGCTGTATAACGCTCTACAATTTTGCGAAGCGTGGCGACCACCAACACTTCACGCGTCTTAGCACCCTTGATATTATCCCCTGCCATGTCAGCAATACGCTCATCCATAATGCGCGTATCAAGTACCATTTCTTCTGGTTTGTACGGTAAAAGCTTAGCAGCCTGTGCTTGTGCTGCTGCTTGCATCTGCGCTTTTTCTCCTTCAGGAACTCGAACCATCACCGAGAATACATGCGAAACCGGAATACTTGCCGAGGCACTGGACGCCTGGGCATTTGCTGCTTTATACACTTTTTTGAGTCGCGCAGCCTGCAAGGCAATCGCTTTTTTCTCCTCTTCTTCCGACTCCCCTGCCATATGGATAATTGGGGCGTCTGCATCAGCATATCCATACGTAAATAATCGCGGTCGTTTACCGCTTTTAATAAGCTCTACCATTTTGACTCCTCCGGCTCCAATGTCAACACCAAGGACATGGACCTCCTTTTTCGAAAACAACGCCATAACGGCAATAGTATACCATGATTCATAGCTCCTATGGTAGACTATGACCATATGGAATTACACCTATTCAACAGTTTGACGCGCAAAAAAGAACCTTTCGTGCCACAGGACGAATCCCAGGTAAAGCTCTACACCTGCGGACCGACTGTTTACAACTATCTGCATATTGGAAATCTGCGCACCTATGTGTTTGAAGACGTGCTCAAGCGAGTGTTGCTTGCCAATGATTACGCGGTGAACCATGTTATAAATATTACGGATGTTGGGCATTTGACCGATGATGGCGATGATGGCGAGGATAAACTAGAAAAAGCCGCAGCAAAAGACAAAAAAGATGTGTGGGAATTGGCAAAACAATATACTGATGCGTTTCAAGCAGATTTTAAAAAACTTAACATTTTGCCGCCTGAAAAATACACAGTGGCAACACAATATATTGAGCAGCAAATTGATTTGGTGAAACAATTAGAGGCAAAAGGGATAACCTATCAAACAAGCGATGGGGTGTATTTTGACACCAGCATGTTTGCGAATTATGGCAAACTCATGGGTGAGGCACATCTCAAAGGAATCCGCGAAGGTGCACGAATTGAAAAAAACTCTGAAAAACGAAATGCAACAGACTTTGCACTCTGGAAATTCTCTCCTAAAGACACAACGCGACAAATGGAATGGGACTCTCCCTGGGGCACTGGATTCCCTGGATGGCATGTAGAATGTTCTGCTATGGCAATGGCTGAGCTCGGTGAAACACTTGATATTCACTGTGGTGGCATTGATCACATTCCAGTCCATCACAGCAATGAGATTGCGCAAAGTGAAACTGCGACTGGCAAACCGTTTGCCAAATTCTGGTGTCATGGTGAATTTTTAGTGATCGATAATGCCCGTATGGGCAAATCCATGGGCAACTTTATTACTCTCTCCGATGTAATAGAAAGAGGGCTTTCTCCACTCGCCTACCGATACTTTTTGCTACAAACCCACTATCGCAAACAGCTCAACTTTACTTGGGAAGCGCTTGGTGCAGCACAAACTGCTTTTGAGAAGCTCGTAAGTAGACTGACAGTCCACTCTACTGCTGAATACGACAGTGAATCACCGTTGTACAATGATGTTCTCGATGCGCTTAATGATGATCTTAATGCACCAAAAGCATTGGCAACGATTTGGAAAGTAGTCAAAAAATCAGGCAATCTTGATGAGCAGACAGCAGGAGCAGTGTTTGCTGCAGGAGAGTTACTTGGCTTACCACTTAGAGAAGTAGTACAAGAAGTGGATTCTCAAACCTTGCCTATCCCTGAAGAGGTGTTTGCAATTCTGGATGAACGAAAATCGGCACGCGACGCAAAAGATTGGGAAAAATCTGACATCCTGCGTGATTCAATAGAAAAACTTGGCTGGGTGGTCACTGATACTCCAGATGGTCAACAAAACGTACAAAAAAAGAAATAATAAAAAATCCAAGATATTTGATTTTTAAAAGCCCTACATTCAGGGCTTTTATCTCAATTTTGATCCACCAGGTTCTACAACCAGTGCTTTGCTCTGAAAAAAGACAACATTCCAACAGTCCCGAGCAGCATTACCCCAACGAGAATCCAAAAATCATGCGGATGACCAATAACTGGTGTGTTGATGGTGTTCATCCCAAAAATTGCTGCCAACAATGTCAACGGAAAAACAATCACAGAAAAAATCGTCAGCGTGCGCATGATCTGGTTGGTGCGGTTGTTAATTAATGATTCGTGTGTCTCGTGCAGCGCGTCAATGGTTGCTTCTTGCGTTTGCATCATTTGCCACAACTCAATACTAATGTCACGCACATGCTGATTATCGAGTACTAATGCTTTACTAACAAAAATTTTATCCAGCCCAATAAACTTCTCCACCAACGCTTTGTATGGTTGAATTGAACGCTTAAAATTCACCAAATTAGTCTTAATGCGCAATATTTCAACTGCATTTTGCCGATGTTTGCGATCAACATCAAAAATGTGTTCCTCAACTGATTCAATATCATTATTCATATGCACTAACATTGGGAACAATGATTGCAACATATCCAATACAATATACAAAAACATTTGACTCGGTTTATCACATGCCAAACACACCCCACCAACTTTCATCTGTTCGTATAAATTCGTCAACGGAGTTAAGCCACTTGGTGAAATGGTAATCAGACTCTTTTTTTGAACAAAAAAATACACCTCGGCTGACATAATACGCCCGGATGTACGATTGTATACTGGATAGTGCAAAATCATAAACACATATTTATCTCGCACCACCAATTTGGAACGTTGATTAGGTGGAAGCACTTCTTTAACATCAACATCAAGAAGATCAAAGCGCTCTTGCAAAACTGAAAGAATTTCTGGATCAGTTTTGGTAACATGCACCCAATCAAAATTATGTTGTGCAATCGTTTTAATGTGCTTTGAGCTCATATGTGCCGAGTATACCATAGGGTAAGGCAATCTGGTATACTATTGCCGTATGGCAGACAAACGAATATCAAAAAAAGAACAACTCCACACACCTGAAGTTACTCCAGAAGTTGTTTTAGCTCCTCAAGAAATTTCTCCAACTATTGAAACAACAAAGGAGCAAGAGCACAAACCCGAAACCGTACCGGAACAAGAGCAGTCGACAACACAAGAAGTGAGTGAAGCCCCAAGTGGAGCGGCACCCAACCAAAAAACACAGTCTGCAATCGTATATCCTAAAGATGCACTTACCCAAGAAATCGAAAGAATTCTTGAAGGGGATTTAGAAGAAATGTATTTTGCCATGCCACCCGAGGCCCAGACCAAATTCAAGGTGGAAGGTGAAAAAGTGACTCAAAGCATTCGCCAAATGATGAAATCAGGCGTCGTGAAAATGCGCAAAATTCTCTCACTTATCACTGACTGGCTCAAAATTATTCCAGGAGTCAATAAATTCTTTCTCGAAAAACAAGCGAAAATTAAGGCAGAAAAAATCCTAAATCTGCGCGATCAATAACATGCTCCTGCTTCAACTTGCAACCCTAACCACTGAGGCGAGTACGCCTAGTGCCACATCAACACTCAGCAATGAAACGCTTGTGCTGCTTATTGGTCTTGCGGCACTCGGGTTAGGGATTGCTTCTTTTTTTGTTATTCGTGCACTTGCTAAAAAAAGTTATCGTCGTCAGGTCAGTCTTGGCATGGTCACCTTACTCATCCGTGTTCCCAAGGAGAAATCGGAAAAAGATAAGACTGATGAGGTCACCATTGAGACACTTCGACAAGACATCGCAACGGCCGAAACGTTGTTCGCCACGATTGGCGGATTACGTGCAGAGCGTGGTCCAGTCGCTTGGTTTCGAGGACGAAAAGATCATTTGAGTTTTGAAATTGTTTCTCGTGGTGGCAATATTTACTTTTATGCGCTCGTGAGTCGTCGGCTCAAAAACTTTCTTGTGCAACAAATTCATGCGCAATTTCCTCATGCACAAATTGACGAAGTCGAGGACTACAACTTTTTTGGCAAACAAAGCAGCATCCTTGGTGCATACATTACGTTGAAAAAACCATTTTCCTACCCTATCAAATCATATCAAGACATTGATAGTGATCCGCTTTCGGGACTAACCAACCCGCTGAGCAAATTTGCCAAAACTGACGGTGCTGCCATTCAATATGTCGTGCGCAGCAGTAAGCGACAGTGGCGCAGAAAAGGCATCACTGAATCCAAACGCATCCAAAAAGGTAAACATGTTGGTCATGGCAAAGGCTCTTGGGGTAAGGCACTTGGTTCTGCCATTAACAAACCCCAAGAAGATTCTCCAACTACCAATGAACCATACCGCATGACCGCAAATGAAGAGGAGATGACCAAGCGCATGGAGCAAAAAGTTTCTAAAGCAGGGCTTGATGTGAATATCCGTATTGTAGTCAGCGCCACCAACGATATGGCTGCGCGTCAACATCTTGATACGGTACTCAATGCGTTTAGTCAGTTTAACCAATACCACCACGGAAACAGTTTTCGCGCACAAGTACCACGTCGACAAACCAAGTTGATCCAAGACTTTATCTACCGCTCTTTTGCAAGCAATTATCGTCTGGTGCTTAATACCGAAGAGATGACCAGTTTATGGCATCTTCCGCTTCCATCCACTGAAACTCCGGGAATTGTGTGGTTGGGTGCACGCAAAGCTCCCCCGCCAACCAACATGCCACTTGAGGGGCTCAAACTTGGCCATGCCGTATATCGAAACGAAAAAGTTGACGTACGCATGAAACGTGCCGATCGTCGTCGTCATGTATATACCGTTGGTAAATCCGGTTCTGGTAAATCGGTATTCATGGAAAACTTGATTATCCAAGACATCAACAACGGTGAAGGAGTGGGTGTGGTCGACCCTAATGGGGACCTTATCGAACATATTCTAAGCAACATTCCAGAACATCGTATTGATGATGTTATTGTGTTTGATCCAAGTGATCTTGACCGTCCGGTTGGGCTGAACATGCTTGAGGCGCGTACCGAAGATCAAAAAGATTTTGTGGTGCAAGAGATGATTTCAATATTCTACAAATTATTTCCACCAGAAATGATCGGGCCAATGTTTGAGCACCAGATGCGTAACGTGATGCTCACACTGATGGCTGATGTTGAGAATCCCGGAACCATTGCCGAGATTCCACGCATGTTTTCAGACGACGCATTTGCTAAAGAATGGGTTGCCAAACTTAAAGATCCGGTCGTGCGCGCATTCTGGGAAAAAGAAATGGCCAAGACATCTGATTATCACAAATCAGAAATGTTAGGTTATTTGATCTCCAAGGTTGGTCGATTTGTTGAAAACGAAATGATGCGCAATATTATCGGCCAAACAAAATCCAGTTTTGATTTTCGCGAAGTCATGGACAACAAGAAAATTTTGCTCGTGAACCTAGCTAAAGGTAAAACTGGTGAGGTCAATGCTAAGCTTCTTGGATTAATTGTTGTTGCTAAATTACAAATGGCAGCCTTTGCCCGTGCAGAGCTTGCAGAAAGTGAACGTAATGATTTTTACCTATACATGGACGAGTTTCAAAACTTTATTACTGAGTCTATTGCAACTATTTTGTCGGAAGCCCGTAAATATCGACTCAACCTTACGATGGCACATCAATACATGGGTCAGTTGGTCGACTCTGCACGCAACGACAGTTCTGTTCGTGAAGCAGTGCTTGGTAACGCTGGTACCATTTGCTGTTTTCGCATTGGTCCAGAAGATGCAGAAGTTTTGGAAAAAGAATTTGCTCCGGTATTTAGTGCCTATGACTTGATTAATGTTGAAAAATATACTGCATATGTCAAAATGTTGATTGATAGTACCGCGGCCAAGCCATTTAATATGGCCACTGATCCACCGCTCCCGGAAAACTTGGCGTATGCGCAAAAGCTTAAAGAGCTCTGCCGACTCAAGTATGGCCGTAATCGCAAATTGGTTGAGCGTGAAATTCTGGAGCGAACACAACTTGGCGCTGCTGATACCATGGGAACCCCTCCACCGGTAACGCCGACCGTTTAAATAAAACATAAACAAAACGTGTATGGACAATCTTCATGATCTGTTATCGACTAAAGTTGATGTGCTTCTTGGTGATGATAGCGATGCCCCCTCTCCTGCTCCCGAAGCTAAATCACCACCAACTCAAGATCTTCCTCAAGAGGAAAGTCATACAATTAGCACCGCACAGGTCGCGCAAATCCATAGCTACCTTGCCACCATCGAATCGGCAATGACGCAAATCAAATCCATTTTAGGCGGGGAAATATCAAGTGAACCATCAACCACAACTACAATTCCAAAAACCCATACCCCAAACTTCGCCAATGTTCCACAGCAAGGAACTACCACACAGGAAGGAGTCTTTAACGGACATGCCATGGTTGGATCCGATGGAAAAAGCTACCCAGTTCCACCAAACTATGCATCCAAATCCAAATTGATTGAGGGTGATCTGCTTAAAGTCACTGTCACCCCAAATGGCACCCTTATTTACAAGCAAATTGGGCCAATTGAACGCGAACGAAAAGTAGGCGAACTTGTCTTAAATGATGATGGGAGTTATTGTGTGGTATGCGACTCTCGTCCATTTTCCGTGCTCACCGCAGCAATTACCTACCACAAAGGAATTCCTGGAAATCGTGTCGTAATCCTCGTACCAAAAGACACCCCGAGCAAATGGGCAGCAGTGGAGTATCTTGCTGATGAATAAATTCTATGAGTACCCTATACCGAAAATACCGTCCAGCGCGCTGGGCAGACGTTATTGGCCAAGACCATGTGGTGCAAACACTCAGCAATGAGTTAGTGCACGATCAAGTGGTACATGCTTATTTGTTTACTGGCCCACGTGGTGTTGGTAAAACCACAACCGCACGATTGCTTGCAAAAGCAGTCAATTGTAGTGATCGTAAAAAAACCGCCGAACCCTGCGCGACGTGTGATCATTGCGCTGCATTTGAGAATGGTCAGATGATTGATGTGATTGAGATCGATGCGGCAAGTCATACCGGCGTGGACATGATCCGCGAACATGTTATTGAGAATGCACGATTTTTACCAACACGCGGTGCACGCAAAATCTTTATTATTGATGAGGTGCACATGCTCTCCACCAGTGCATTTAATGCACTGTTGAAGACTCTTGAAGAGCCTCCAGCACATGTACTGTTCGTACTCGCCACTACCGAACCGCATAAGCTCCTCACTACGATCCGCTCTCGATGTGAAGAATATACCTTTCGTCGCGTCCCACATGCACAGATTGTTGAAAAACTTTCTGGCATTCTTGAAACAGAAAATCGAAAGGTTGACGGTGAAGTGCTCAGCCGCATCGCTGCATTATCAGAAGGGTGTTTGCGCGATGCAGAAAGCATCCTCGGACAAGTGCTGTCCATGGGAAAGGGCAAAATCACATTAACCGATACCGAGCATGTACTCCCCCGACTCCTGGTCAATGAAACCTGTGCGATTTTGGACGCCATTGTAAAAAGTGATACCAGTGCCGGTCTTGCCGTGATTACCAACCTGCATGAACAAGCAACTGACTTTTATTCATTTTGTAACCAACTGATCGAAACCACTCGGGTGGCAATGTTAATTCAACATGCGGCAGCACACGAAGACTTGCTTAGTAGCCTTGATTCAAAAACAACTGCGCAGCTCAATGATTTTGCGCAACAAATCCCAAGTCGACAATTTGTCAAAATCTTGGAACGCTTTATGCATGCGCGTAAAAATATTCCTTTGGCTCCACTCCCCCACATTCCACTTGAGTTAGCAATTGTTGAGTTATGTGACAGTGAATCTTCACCCACCTCACCAGCGGCGCCAACTTCGCCAGAACAACAAACAGACGCCGCCACAATTGATGTCGCACCTGCAAAACCTAAAGTGCCACTCAAGACAAAAATTAAAAAGGTAAAGGAAAAAGTAGTGCACGCGCCGCACAAAAACATTTCGTGCTCGTTGGAGCACATCAAGCAACATTGGCAAGAATGTATTGCCGAGGTGGGTAAAGAAAATCACTCACTGACTTTTATTCTTAAAATGGCTGAACCGCGCGCTATTGAAGGATGTAAATTGATCATCGCAATCCCCTATCAGTTTCATGCTGACAAACTTACACAGCCACAATCCAAACGATGTATTGAAAATGCACTCAAAATTGTATTTAAAGAACGCATGGAACTTGACTGTACTGTTGTGGAAATGGTACAACCAGTTACGATTGCTGCGAGTTCACCATCGTCTTCGGTTCCGACCTCATCGGAGACTAAGAAGCCATCAGTACCTGACAGCGAACTTGCTAATCTAGCTAATGCATTTGGTGGCACCGTAATCGAGTAAATTCGGAGATCGTCTAATGGTAGGACGCCTGGTTCTGGCCCAGGTAATCCAGGTTCAAATCCTGGTCTCCGAACCACTGTGAACGAAGCGAGGCGAAAGCCTCGTTTTGTGTTGTATTTACTAGGGTTTTATCCAGTTCTAATGTGTAATATTCTTGCTCTAATGCTGGGTAGTTTTCTTTGATAGGGACAAGCCATTCTTTTGGCTTAATCTTAAGCACTTTGTCCGTCAAAGTGTACTCGGTTCCAATGGTTCTGAGAATCTGCTTTTTTGTCTCCAGATCACCGTTTTTAAAGTGCACTCTCGCATAAGTTGCGAAGTCAAAGGTCTTCTCCGTCAGCTCAAACCACTCTTTCGCACGAGTTTCTGTGTCCCTAAGTTTGATCTCTAGTCTGCTTATTGTGTTCTTGAGCTCTTTCTTCTCTTTTAGATACATCTCATCGTCAATCAAATCCCTGTACCGCATCTTCGTCAGGTTATCAAGTTCTCGTTGTGCTTGTACCAAAGCCTTATGCTGGGTCTCGTAAACTGTGCTCCGATCAAGAATCTCTTGATCATTCATTTCGTTAAGTGCTTCCAGCGCCCAATCTCTAAACTCTGGCAGGATGGTGATCTGCTGCAGCTCCCTATCGATCTGCTCTTCTAACTCTTCTACTTTAACACTGGGTTGTTTACATTTTGCGTACTTCTTCTGCTTAGTGCAATGATAATAGGTGTAATCTCTTAAGCAATCATCGACTTTGATGAACTTCGTCTTCTTGGTTGCGGTAATCATGGCATTGCACTCACCACATCTTATGGTCCCAGTGTACGGAAAATTATGAGTTTTAGGTCGCCGCTTGCCCTTCTTTCCGAGCAGCTCTTGAACACGGTCAAACTCATCAAGAGTAATCATTGCTGGGTGTTTACCCACAATAATTTCCTCTTTGTGTTCAATTACTCCAGCATAGAACTGGCTATTGAAAATCTTGTAAAGCGTGCTCTTTGAAATTGGTTTTCCCCCAGTCCTTCTAGTACGCCGCCCCCGAAAACCCCAGTCCTTGTTAGCTGTGTCTACTATTTCTGATACCGTATGATTCCCAGTCAACATCAAGTCCCACATCTTTCTCACAAGGTCAAAACGCTCTGGATCCTTTACCAGGATCTTCATACCACTAATAGGATCACGGTGATTCAAATAACCCGTAGGTGCCTGACCGTTCTTCCAGCCCATCCTCATCCTTTTTTCCATCCCGCGCTTCACATCCTTGCTCAGATCGAGAATGTACTGCGTTGCCATACCGCTCTCCACATTAAAAAGAATGACATTATCAGTGGGGAGATACTCTCTGTCATAGGTCTGTATCGATTTGATTATCCCCTGCTGCAGCATCCAACTAAGCTGACCACTATCAATCGGATTCCTCGTAAGACGGTTAATCTTCCAGCATAATATCCCGTCTGCTTCGCCAGCGGTAATTCTATCCAACATCTCAGCAAAAGCAGGACGGTTGTGAGGTTTTTTTGCCGACCTTGCCTCAGAGTAAACACCCTTAACGGTCAGACCCCTACCTCTTGCGTATTCCTCCAACTTCTCAGTCTGATCTTCAATACTTTGCATCTGACGATCCTCAGACTCAGAGCTTTTACGAGCATACAAAAAATACGTTCTTTTGTCTTTGGTTTCCTTCATAAAATTATGATAACTCATTTCCCCCGATTATTGAATCAACCCCACTTCCACGCAACCACAATGAACCTAAACTCACTACCAAGATCATTCTTCTCAATAATCTCATCTGGTGTCCTATACCTGCGATCACCATAATGATAAAATCCCTCGTCATCCAAAAAGCAAATACCGCCCACTTGTGTCGATTTCAGGCTCAACTGCTCCTCCATTTTTTTGATTCTGTGTAGTAATCGCATATAGCAACACTAGACCTTCGTTCTTCTCTCAAGTACGATACGCTCGATACTTTCCAGCCTGTTCTCTAGCGATGAGAGTTCAAGCGATTTGAGGAGAAAATTTGACAAATAGCCCACGCAATTAGCCAGCTTTACATCGATAAGACCAGCTCTCACGTTGTTAATTGTCTCAGTAAGCAAATTTGTGACGTCACTGGGATTAGATACCGTAATTGGCTCTACAAGTGCCGTGGTTCTGTCTTTGGGTAGTTTGCCCACCCTTCCGCCTTTTGCGCGTGCCAGGGCGCGTTTCTCTGCTAATGAGATGCTATGTGCGAAGCAGTCACCATCAGGAGTTGCCCATGCGGAGCACTTTTCAATTGAACATTTCTTACTCATACTTTATTAGTTAAGTAATGGGGGTGGAGGGTGGGTTAAAATTTTATACCCTAGGGTTATGCAATATCACTCTACTCCCCACACAGCCACTCCACTACACATGGTAGTGTGACATTATTACAACCATAGTAACGAAAGATCAACCAACTCCCTCTGCTTTGCCCATCTCCCCACCGAATGGCTTAACAGAACAGAAAGTCTTATTCCCTTCACCCTTTTGTGTAAACACACGCTCCTTCTCCACCAACTCACCCAGAGCAGCCTTATAGGTACTATAGCCGCCGCTCACTCCATTCTTTTTGAGTAACGCATATAGCTCCCCCTTATACAAAAGATTCTCAGATCCTTCGAGAAAAGCCATTATCGCTGCCTTAAAGTCACTTTTCTTATCATTGATTTCATCTATTTCGCCACCATATTCGAAAGCAAATGATTCGTTCTCACTTATGATATTCACCTTAAATGGTGAAACCTCCTCTCTATACCTCATCTTTGTTTGCTGCATAACAACATGTCCATCTCTTTTTGTTACAGCCACATGACTGTCCACGGCTGCCAAGATATCAGAGCTACCACGCATCTCCTGGGATTGATCCATTTTTATACCGTCTTTGCTTCTTTTCCTGTGGTGGTGTGCCAGCAATACGGAAATATTGGCCTTGTTGAATCGTCTTAGTTCGCTGAAGACTCTGGACATCCCAGAAGCGTCATTTTCATCTGATTTGTGTATGCGTACTAATGAATCAAATATTACTAACCCTATTCCTTTTTCCTGAGAATACCGAATTAGGTGCTCAATAGTATTTTCTTTCACGGAAAAATTTGCGTAACTCAAAATATGTATTGGCACATCTCCACAAACAGAGGTCCACATACTTTTTATCCTCTTCTGTAGTAATCGTGCACCAGACTCTTCGTCAACTATGAGCACTCCTGTTTTCTCTGAATCGAAATGCTTGAATACTGGCAGACCTTGCGCGATTTGAATTGCAAATTCAAGCAGGATCCAAGTCTTGTAACAAGCTGGCTGCCCTGACAGAATCACAATACTCTCTGCTGGGATTAGACCATCGACAATCCACTCTACATCATCAAAAGTCTGAGTCAACAGTTCTGATATTGTAATCGGCCTCAATGCAACCTCCTCTGTGACCTCAGCTTCAATTTTGTCAATTTCATCTTGATACATACACTTACTTGTTTATTAGGAAGGCCACGGCCTCCTGAAATGAATACCCATGTGTCAACTTTGCAATTGTGATTGAATCACCACCTTGCTGGCACCCATAACACCACGCGGTATTTGTATCTTGATACACATAGAAAGAGGGTGTCCGTTCATTATGCAGTGGACAAGACGCGAGAAGCTTATTTCCAACTTGCTTGAACTCAACGTCCAAGAAATCTTGTATTGGTACCTCTTTTGCTTGCTCTATGGCCGCCTGATCAATGCGATCAGACCCAGTTTTGTCAGGCTTCTCATATTTGATGAAACGCCATTGCCTCCTTAGTCGATTTAGATGACCATCCACCTCTTTTAACTTCCTCTCTCCCTCAAGCCTTACTCTCGAACGCTGATCCTCCGTAGTAGCGTTTCTAAGTGCAACCTTGATCCTTGCAACAACTGACTTCCGCTCCACCAACATTGTGGTTATAAGTTCCAAAATCATGTCCTTTGCCTCAGGAAACAAGGCAAATAATTCCCTGTCTGTGAATCTGCGCCGATTCTTTTTTCGTATTTTTTCCAAATGCCCCACTGTATTCTCCGACTGCTCAATTTCCTGATCAGTCTCGTACAAATATCCACGTGACAAGCGCCACGACCAAAGGAATTCTGTCTCTGGCAATTTTCTCCGTGCACTGCGTGTCCTTGGATCTTGAATTGTGTGAGTTTCCTGTACCATACTTATTTAGTAGGTTTGTAAACGGCACGCATCAGCAAGATCAGCTGTGTTCCTTTCTCCAAAGCTTCCTTCTCTGAGAGCTCAATACCAAATCTTGCCTCATACAATTTTTGAAATTCTTGAATTAACTTTGGAGGTATTGACATCTGGATCAACATTTGAACATTGCACTATTTGCAATTCCGATGTCTTTATCTTTACACAAATTTTTTCATCGTCTTGTCATCGTTCTCCATACAAAAAAGACCAGTAAAATAACTGGTTTTAACTACTTATTAACAGGATACTGACACGATAGCGCTTAAAGCGCCCAACGATACTCGTCCAATTTTTTCGGCAACTCTCGACCCTCGCAATAGCGCCTACTTTGAATCAACATCTCAATATCTGTTTCACGCCAAAACAGCCTGTTAATTTCCTTTATCTCATCGCTGAGCCTTCCAGGTGTTATGTTTATGCTCGCTGCCGCCATATCGTATGCAGAATAATATCTATTAGTTTCTCTTCTCTGGAAAAAGAATTCAAGGATTAACCCTCTGCGACCACCGAAACGCATAATCTCTTCACCTTTGAAATGAACATACCCATTACGTTTTTTTGGAATGTAATAGACTTCAATAGCCCGATTACCATCTCCGCTCTCATCAGATATTTTTGAAATGTACTCTCTGCTTAAACCCCTTAACTTCTCTTTTGCTTTTCTCATATCGGAAATCTGGAAATTGCAATTGTACTTGAGGGTCGGGGAAGTCATCGGACGATCACTAATATCCACCAATGTTGTTGTAACAAATGAAAGCTCATTTAGCTTACTGATCCCATCCACGTAATCATTCACATAGCTTACGACTCCTGCACTATCAAATTCATGCTGAATTGTATAGCCATGCTGTAGGACCAAACTATCGCCAGTGACAACCACACCATTCGCTTCTGGAAGTAAAACCAGAGACCACTGTTCATTCTCGACGATATCAACCATCTTCCTCAAAATAGTATAGGCCTCCTGCCTTATTTTTGTATCATCATCTTTATGCATACGAATCCAGTATTGCATTTCTTTGATTTTTTGCAAGTTTTCTGTTATAACTGCAATGTCTAGCTACAAATTTAAACCACAGGGATCTGTCCTTATTTTCGCAATTGTGCGTAAAGATGGGCAGTCACGTCCACAATTGGATGCCCTGTGCAGACAAATTTGTGGCTAGACCGTGGCTGTCCTTTTTTGATTAGGCAGCAAAACTCAAATAAGCAGACAGAATAACTAACACAGGACAATTATGAGTACACTACAATTCCTAATTATCATTATGTTTCTTTACCTCCTATATCGTTTTGTCTTTACAAGTATTGGACGATTAGAAAAGAAACTCAACAGGATGGACAGTAACCGAAGACATAAAGACGGATACCAAAGCCTGAGAGAAATTATTTTTGAGATAAAAAACCTATCTGCGCCACTATTTTTGTTAAACATTTTTTACAATGATATAAACTCAACTTCTGGCACGAAAAATTTGGACCTACAAAACATGGTTAGAGATTATGAAATATCAGAGCGGGAACATATTGAGCGCTTAAAGTTAGCGAGAAATTTAGAAGCTAAGGAATTGAATGAATTTATAGACAGTGATAAAGAGGGTAAATTTGAACCCAGCAAGAATCTAGTAGAAGCTATAGAAGACCTGGCTAGAGGTAAACTTTTAAGAAGCATTCTTTACAACAACTTGGATATAATGAAGCAGATTTATATGAATGTATTGAATGGTAAATACCAAATAGACCACGGAAGAAAGTTAGCCCAGCAAAAACTCGACAAAGTAAGAACATGTGACGACGAAGTGGTATTGATTGTAGATCCAAGAGCAAAAAAAGAACAAAAGAGGATGATGAAAGAATATGAGATAACATGGGGAAAATAAAGATGTGTGCTTGCAAAAATTATCAGTTGTGGAAGATGTAATTAGGATTACCAACTCATAAAAATAAACTCTCTCTTTACTAGAAAAAACTAATTTTAGTCAAAATTGACTATTATTCATAGTACGTCAACTCAATGAGTTGACTTTTTTGAACCCTTATGATAGGGTTTTTCCTAATCCAAGAAGGAAGTTACGTTCAAAAGAGTTTTCTATGAATGAAAAAGTTATCAAGCAAAAAATACTCAAAACTTCGCAGTTAGTGGAAGACAAGAAGCAACCACGAAGAGACTTCGGTCTTGACGGAGATAAAAATAGAATTTTGGAATCCATCAAAAAATGGGGTGTTCTTCGAGATTTGCTGGTACTGGATAGAGGCAATGATACCTACCTCATCTTAGATGGTCATCGCAGATTTCGCTCTGCCAAGAAGCTAAAAATTGAAGAACTTGCATGTAAGGTCTTACCTAAAAATACAAGTAAGGGTGATTTGGAATTGATCAGATATGAAGCACAGAACAACAGACGCTCTTGGAAACCTTTAGAGCGTTCTGCTGCACTAAACACTATCCGCGAAGAAACAGGCATGAAGCCTAAGGAAATAGCAAAAGCACTTAACATGTCCAGCACTGTTGTTACGAATTCACTTAATCTAAAAAAGATTGAAGAGAGGTACATGAACCTTCTAAGGAAATACGAACTTCTCGATGAGGAATCCTACATAGTTGAATTCGTAAAACTATACCCGAAAATTCGAGACATAGACGAGTTTAAGATTAAAGATGTCGTAGATCGCATTTTTTACAAAACACGACATGAGGTAATTAACTCAGCAAAGGAATATCGAACGATCAGCCGCGTTGTGAAGCGCACAGAAGCCAACAAGAAAGAGCTATTACAGTTCTTGAAAAATGACGACATGGGAGTTAAGCAACTCGCTGAAAATACTATCTTGTCAGGTCTCTCATTGCAAATTGAGGAATTGACCCGATCCATAGCAAAAAGACTCCAAAAAGGTAAGGGCTTCGAGGAAAAAGAGAAAGTTGCCCTCTCTGAGTTGAAAGAAGTAACCGACACAGTGCTGTAAGAGTATGGCTAGGCAGTTGTTTAGAGAGAGTCAATCCAAAAAGGCAATTTCATATAGTCGCAGGTCGACTCGTGATATGCAAGAGTACTCGATTGAGATTCAGCAAGATGCTGCCAAAGAGTACGCCGACCAAAATAACGTTGAGATCATCCATTCTTTAGAAGATAAGCACACTGGGCTTGTGGCTGACAGACCTGGTTTTCAATCACTCATAAATGATTGGGTAAAGAATCCCAACGCACCTGAGTTTGATTATGTGTTAGTATACGACGATTCTCGTTGGGGCAGATTCGACGACAGTAATGAAGCTGGTCATTATGAATTTGTATGTAAAGAGCATGGAAAGAAAGTTCTGTATACTTCGGAACCGTTTCCCAAAGAAGATGACAACCAGACATTTTCAGGAGTGATTAGAAGTCTTAAGCGTGCATCTGCATCAGAATATAGTAGAGATTTGAGTAAAAAAGTTTTTAATGGATGTATCAAGATAACATCAAAAGGTTACTCTGTCGGTGGAATTGCGCCTTATGGTTACGCAAGACTCCTCTTGGACGAACAAAAACAACCTGAACGCATTCTAAAAAAAGGGCAAAGAAAAGCTCTGGCAAATGGGAGAATAGTCTTTGTTCCTGCCAATGATGAATCTACAGAAACTGTTAAAAAGATTTTTAAACTTTTTGACTTAGATAACACCTCACCTAACGAAATCGCACGTGGTCTAGATAACCAAGGCATTAAATCTCCTGGTGGCGGAGAATGGAATAGCTCCAAAATAGTTCACGTACTCTCAAATGAAACGTACAGAGGCACTCTTTTGTATAACAAAACTAGTAACAAACTAAAACGTGGCTACAGACGAAATCAAAGAAAAGATTGGGTAATCGTAGAGAAGGCATTTGAACCAATCATCAATGACGAAATGTTTTATAGAGTACAGGAAAAACTGTATTGGCTACTACCTTCACGCTCAAACAAGGGGGTATACAAAATCAGAAAAGCCGAAAAGCAACTAAGAAAAGATCTAGAGGAATATTTACTTGAGAAACGAATTGATGAGGAAGGTATCTATTTTGTATTGAAAAACTTACCTGTATATTCGAGTGTTGCATTTTATAGTGCCGAAAATTCACGGAATAAGCACTGGTGTTTTTCAATACCCGATTCTGCAAGGAAATATGACTATATACTCGGAGTTGGTGTAGATAAAGACGGTGATAATTTGATTGAAAATTTCTTTCTTATTCCTACTAATTCATTCTCACTAAGTGGCCACTTCATTTTTAGTGAGAATGATAAAGAGTATGCAACGCAAAAGATAGAGGAAGGAGAGATCACAAACAAGATCGACCTACTAATTAAAGCGGTCGTCCATGATACATTTTTTGAAAATGCCACAGCCTTAGGTAGGTTTTAGTCAAAATTTTGTAGATGAAGCTCTTGGATATTCTGATATAGATATTGACTCGAATTGCATTACTATTAGATACTATGATTGATAGAGAAATTATGAATAGCAACATATTAAAATTCACAGTCGTCGTCCTAATCGTAGCGACATCCACCATATTCTCACCACTTACAGCAGATGCATATGTCTCTGTAAAGGGTTACTACAGAAGTGATGGAACATATGTCAAACCACACGTCAGGAGCAACCCAAATGGCTTAAAGTACGATAACTACGGATGGAAGCCCAGCCAGGGACTTTACAACGATTCCTACGGGACAAGAGATACCTATTGGGATACACCAACATACATAACAGACCCTGATTATTACACTGGTAAGAGTCTCTACGAATCTAACCAACCTGGTAATAATTACGATACTTACTCAAACTATAATTTCGGAAACTTCTACCTAGACCAGCAACCTAACTGCCCCCTCAATTCGACATATAACTCTCTGAGTGGGGATTGCAAGTGCAACTATGGCTACGTCGTCGATACAGGCACTTTCGGTGGTGAATCTTGTATTCTAGGTAGTAGCTATTGCACGCAAGAGTATGGTTACGGATCCAATTTCAACTCAGTAGACAAAACTTGTGAATGTAACTATGGTTACGTGTTCAATAGCCACGGAACAAAGTGCATCAGTGTTGATGATTCATGTAAAAATACATACGGTTACAATGCAAAATCGAATCTCGCAGGAGACAAATGTGAATGTAAGTACGGGTATAGATTTAATGAGAGTGTTACGAAATGCATAAGCAACGACGATTACTGCCAAAATCTTTACGGTTATTATTCTGAAGCTACGGTACTTGGAGATACATGCGGGTGTAAAAGTGAATATTTATTTGACAGCACTTCACAAAAATGTATCGGTGCTAGCGATTACTGTAGTGATCGGTATGGATATCATTCAGAATATGACTCCTGGTTAAAAGAGTGTGTCTGTCGTGATGGATATATATTTAAGAACGATTATTGTGTTGAGGAGGAGGAAGAAAATGATATTGTTATTGATTTAATCAATTATGATAATACAATTACAGAGTCAGTAATTGAACTGCAGAATCCACAAATAAAAATCGAGGAAGTTGTTAAAGACACAAATGTCTTGAAGGAGAGGCCAGCAGCAAAGCCTTTTAATAAACCGACAACATTGAATTGTGAAGACGGATACGCACCATCTCTTAATAAAAAATTCTGTGTAATGATACCAGAACACGCTCATGCTGTAGAAAGTACCACAGATGTTTGGTTGTGTGACGAAAACTATAAAGAAGTCGGTAATACCTGTGAGTGGATAAGACCAAAAGCAAAGCCACGCGAGCGTGTGACAAAAATTGAAGAGCCAGAATCTTTTATTGAGATACTGTTTAGAAAACTAAAATTCTGGTAGTAAAACCCCACCAATCACCATCGACCGTTCACAGTGACAATACTCAAACATCAAGATTATGTTTGCGAAGATAAAAATTCTACTCATAGTGCTAACAATTTCGCTAATAGGTGCTGGTTGTGAACAAGGAAGTCTACCGCTACCCGAAGTTCAACAATTTGAGAAATCAGTGATGGTAGAAACACCTGTTGCAGAAATTGATGAAGGTACCATCCAAGAAGCACAGCAAATAGACGAAGAATTTACTACGATTCAGGAGAAGGAAACTTCATTAGGCGATGAAGTAATTCAAATTGAAAATACCTCTGATAAGACCCTCTCCATCGAAAATATCGTACAGGAAATTATAGAATTGGAAGATCTGGTAACTAGCAATAATAAGTCGTTAAATACAGAAGCTGGGAAAGAGGTTCTAGAAAGTACTAAGTCTACAAAGACACCAAATGAAGAGTTACCTACAATCGAGAAAGAAATCGAAGATCCAGTGGATGAGCCTGTTATTACCCCTCCCACAAAAGTACCTGTGCCAAGTTGTAATTGCTCAAACAACATCTACAACTGCAAAGATTTTTCTACGCAACAACAAGCACAGGATCTCTATGAGTGTTGTTTGAGCAATGTCGCACATGATATACATGGACTTGATCGTGACACAGATGGTATGGCATGTGAGTCACTACCATAACTCTAGTACAAAAAAATATGGAAGAAGATATTTATTGTCGCATGTGTCATGTAAAGATTAACGAAAAAAATAGATGCAAATCTCACCTATTCCCGAAGTGGGTAATTAAAGAGCAAAAAAAGCAAGCAAGTAACGACCACGTACTTTTGGTAGGCAAAGACACCCTGAATAAAAAACGCCCTGATGGTTCATATGATGCTAAGATATTGTGTAGAGAGTGTGATGCAAAAATCGGTGTCTATGATGAGTCGGTGAAAAATATTTTGATATCCACTAAGCCAACCAGAACAACTGTAAGAGACAATGAGTATCTAATCTTACCAAATGCTAACCTAGACCACCTTCAGCTATTCGCTCTATCGCTATTGTGGAGGTTTCACATATCAGCCAGAGAAGAAGCGAGGGGTGTTGATTTGGGCGACCATGAAAGTACTTTTTTAAAAGCGATAAGAGACAACGACTTGGATGCCGCAAGACAGATACAAGTCTTTGTTTATAGGCAAGAGTCAACAGATAAAAAAATAAACCAGGTTGTCAGAGGAATTAGTCAAATAAGTGGCTTAATAGAAAGTAAAGATGAGGCTAGTTACTATGAAATAGTCTTGCCAAGAGGATTTGTTTTCATGATAAAAGTTGATGGAAAAAACTGGCTGTTTCCATCAGTTTATGATCAAATGCATGAGAATAATTTTCTGATCCTTGTTAAGAAAACAGATATGCCATCTATATTTGCTAACATGATTCCGTTGATAAAAAGAGATTAAACTCCGCAAAATACAGTTCGAACATCCTTCACAATAGTGAGCATTTTTGGTAAATTTAAAGAATATTTGAAGTAAGAAATATGGGTATCAGAATTTTTGTGTTACTCTCTTAAGAGATGGAATTACAAAAATATGACAAATTTAATTGATACAATCCCTGAATACGAACCATCAAAATTCTCTAACGAGAAAAGAGGGTTGATAGAAGAAAAACTTAAAAAATTTACTACCGCATTTGAATTGGAAATAGAGCCAATCATAAATGACATTGTTATGGAATTTCCAACGATGAATGATTTTAAGGAGTACAAAATTAAAACTCCTGGTAATGCATCTTATTTAACTGGACAAATAGCTCAAATAAATGAAAAGTATTTTACACTTATAGATGAGGCTCGATCAATCTTTGAGCGTATTGGTGGTACCAAGGGAAAGATTGAACAAGACGAAAAAGATGAGCTTTACAATGTTATTGAAACGTTTATAGAACATAAACTAGAAAGAGTCAAAAGACTAGAGAATGAAGCAGAAGCAGCACTTAACAGAGAAATGAACGAACACACTGGAAAAGACTATAGAAAAGAAATTACAAAAATTGAGGAGGAGGCATACGAAGCTGGTCTCGAACCAAAACGTGTAGACGAGATGATTAATAGAAACTCCAGAAGATAAAAATGCAGTCCAAACTCAACCAATTGAACAAAACCCGGTTCTAACATCCTTCAGATAGTGAGCTGATGCAAAAATGCACCTCCTGTGGTGCGCTTTGTATTATTTCTGCTCAACCCACCCTCTTAACTCCTCAACATTTGCTCGGAGGGTATTATGCATATCATCCATACTAAACACATCGCTTGCTGCCATTTTTACATTTGGCAAAGTCAACTCATCTAATGCTGAAAGTTGTTTACAAAACTCACGAATCTGTCTCGTTGCATCTTCATTTCGCTCAACCGCTTGGACAAAAATAGGATGTTGCATTACTGATGCGAAAATCTGCTCTGCGTCCATTTTTGGATCTAGTCTTTGTACCACATCATCCAAAACCCCATCTGCTTTTTGCTCTCGATTAGCAATTTCTTCTTCAATAAGTCGGCCTATCGTATCCACATCGTCGACACCGAGTGCGCCAATCTCAGCAAGTTTGTTAAGATCTGTCCGATCGTAATTGCGAGTATCATGGAGCTTATAATACGCCACTTTTGCAGGATGAGACGTATTAACCATAGTACCTCTAAATTCCAAAGGTCTTGGCACAAACCACTCCTCAGGTAACTCAACCCCTGCAGAACCCACAATATTACCACCCTCATTTTTTTCAATTACATGAATGTCTAAAAAGTTTAACGTTTCTTCCTCTTGTATTTTTCCATCCTTATCTATCGCAGCAATAAGTCGCTTATCAACATCTGCGGCTCGAAATCTATCACTGTCAACGCGTTCCATGATTGTTTTCATCTCACCACCCACTTCGTGGCGAGTGGACAAAAACAAACCATACCCACCTTTGAGCAACACACCATCTAACGTATCAATTTCATCCATGCCAATGCTGATGTCCACATCTTTATGAATGCCAATATAATCTCCTTGTAGTACTGATATATTGAGCGCACCATCCACAGACCACGTGATCTCAGAATCACCTAATACTTCCCACAGCTTTGCAAAATTCTTGTCCATCCGTGCCTTTTCCTGGTCGGTCGCCTCTCGCCGCTCTCCTGACTGACTAATATGTACCATAAAATCATCAAAAGCATCCCGCTCTTGGAATTTAAATCTGGCCCGCTTTTCTGACATTTCACGCTGCTGAGGAGTCATCATGCTCTCAGCTCTTTCAATTTCTGCTGCTGATGGTATGTATTTTTCTTTCATATGACAAAATAAACTAAGGATAGTTTAGCATGATCATCACGCAAGAGAAAATCCAGTTCTAACATCCTTCACGATAGTGAGCATACACCAAAAATCCTCCCCTTGTGGGAGGGTTTTGGTTATATTTGAGAGCTGATTTGAATCCTAGCGAACAAAGCGAACGTCTGTTCAAATTATTTATTTTCCACTAATTAAAATTTGACACACATCTATAAAGATGATTCCCTACTCCCAGTAAAGGAGGCGCGACTTGCGTATCGAAAAAGACATCCAACGTCTTTCATGCGCAGGAGCGCGCATGATCTTCCAAAACCACAACAGTAAAATTCACCTGTGCGTTGCGGCTTTGGCACATCAGTACTACCACCGCCGAGTTCGTGCGTGCAGGGATGCCCTGTCTCGCTTGTCGTCCCCACACATTCGCAGTCTGGTAGCTGAAAATCTGAACGACTGTATCAATGCTGTGTTTGGCAACCTGCACGAGGACGATGCGAGCGTTGAGCCGGCAAACTATCCGTTCCATGATGCTCTCACCCACCTCACCACGATCATCTACGGGAATGATTTGCCCCCGGAACCCATCAGCTGCGAGGTGGCTGCGCGTGAAAGCTCTGCACCAATCGATGGGAAAGACATGCTCTGGAGCCTGATTGTCCACAACTACTACCATCGCGCACATCCTGCATGTGTCATGCGCTGTACAATCGAAGGGCTTCGAGGACTTCACATAGAGATCGGTACGACGCTCGCACAGATCCATGATGACATGTCCACATTTGGGCTGGAAGATTACGATTACTTGTCGGCGCTGCTGCGCTCTGGCCAACGTAAAGCAGAGCTCTTCATGGGTGCGTTTGAACCACCTTTTCAGGATGATCTCACGGGAGAAAATCCGATGTACAGGGAGGTTAGAGAGAGCTGTCTGGAGGTGTACGGAACCATCTTTCCCGAAGATACCACCTAACGTGCGCCGCGGATTCAACCAACTTACCACGCAGCCTCGATAATCACCTATCGAGGTTTTGCTTATCCTCTCTTTCATATTTGTCACAAATCGAAAGGCCCCGACACAACGTCCGTTGCACCAGAGCCTTTAAGTAGTTAGTAGTAGTGAAGAACCGCGATGTCCGGGCTGCCGTCCCTACCAGGAAGCAGCTGCCCATGACCATCTCGATCCAGAGAAGAGAACGCTCGAGCCTGCGATCCCACCACCACGAGGAAGAGCTCCCCATTGGCATTGAGATTGACTCGGACATCAGAAAATCGAATAGGCGAATCGCTATGGCACTCTCTGAGCATGAACTCAGAACCCACCAAATCGTCAGTTCGCTCCTCCCCATCGACAGCTCTGACACTAATGTCGTAACAGAGGTTACGGCAGCAGCCATAATCCTCTCTACGCGCAAACCACTGCCGCTGGAAGTGCCACGCATCCTCCTTGCTCGAAAGCAAGATGAAACGCAACCCCTTCGAATCAACGACCACAGAAACACCCGTGTAACTCCTACCAGGAACATACCCCATCGCAGACCTCCTTAGTCCATGTGGGTTAAAGAAACAGTTGAATGATTTTTTGTTTTTTTGCACGTTAAGGAGGTGCGTCATTCATCTGCTCTTCCTGGCTGGAGAACTAATTAAACTACCACAAAAGCGCTTTTTTGTCAAGAGTGTCATAACTTAATTTTAGATATAAAAAATACAACTTTTCAGCTGCTTTCTAAGTAAAACCCTGTTCGAACAACCTTCACGATAGTGAGCAATAACCAAAATCCTCCCCTTGTGGGAGGTTTTGGTTATATTAATTAAGTAAAGAGGGTTCTATCGTCGTATTAAACTCATATTCCACCCTTTGGGGTGGATTGGGACATGAAATACCTCCCCAGAGTGAGCCTGTTCAAACTGTTGAATATGTGATCGATATTGCAGATCTTCCCATGGTGCGTGACGCCAGTCCCACAACACACCAACCCCTAGCATTACAGTCACACTGATAGTTAAGAGTATTTTGAGATATCGTTTTCGCACAAGATGTGCCATAACCAATACAGAACCAACGAATGCAACTATTGGAATAAACCAATACCGCGTTGCAGCTCCTGGAATACTCATAATTGGCCATTGCGGTTCGGTAAGACTTACCATCGGTTTCGCAAGTGATACTATTAAAACAAGAGTGCCAAACACAACAAACATCTTCGCCTCCCATCGTGCTTTGAGCATCGTATACGCAACAGGAATCAATCCAAACAAAAATACCAAAGTATACACTAGATTAGTGAGTGCCCCATGGCGATAAAGATATTCAAATCCCTTTTTCCCAACGAGTGCTGCGATCATGATTTGTCCAGAAACAATTTTTACAAACCATCCCACTGAGGCACCAAGTGTCATAGACGATCGCGTATCTACAGCAGTCTGTACAATAAAATACCCTTGGATAACAGCACACAGCACAATAATGACAAAAGACCACAAAAATGCCCTATCTTTCTTTACCAACCAGCGCACCAGCGCAACTGGAAACAATAAAATCACAAATGGACCACTTAATCCTGAAAGGGCAAGCAACACAACGTCACCAATCTTCCCCCAAATTGTCTTTGACACCTCGGCAACAATGATCATAAATGCAATGAGTGCAAGATACCAATGTGTGTTAGTAACATTTACAAAAACTTCTGTAGTATTTGGCAAACCGATATAAAGCAAGCTAATCAACAATTGAGTCGAAACACTTGGGATGAGTTTGGAAAATCGTTTTGAAAAGAGTAAATGAATTGGGAGAATCTTGATCACGATTGCAAGAAGATTAAATACCAAGGGAGCAAACACCAAAGGAACCAATTGCGCTACCCCAGCTGAGATTCGTGAAAAGGTCTGGAAGTATCCGGTGTGTGGAGTGAGGAGTGCTTCAAAAAATCCACTATTGTACGCTTGTTGAAACCATACCCGACCATCTTCTGCCCAAAATTGGGCATGAAGTATTACATCTGGGCGTCGTGAGACAATCAGCACAAATGCGATTACAAAAATAAATACATGGTGATACCACCGGATTTCCCATGCATCAACACACTGCCTAATGTTGCGTAATACTTGAATACTCATAATAATTTACCGTGGAGACTATCCATAGTGTAATACACGTTCAGATATTCGAAAAGCCGCCCAGCATTACAATCTGCGGCGGCTCTCTGGTATACTAATCGCATATTCAAAATACCATATGATCATTACTTATAAACTCCTTCTCATTATCCTTCATGTTTTTGGTGTAGTCATTGGTATGGGCGGTGCTATTACCAGCGACTTCATCTTCTTTAGCTCAATTAAAGACAAAGTAATCACTCACACCGAACTTCGATTTTTGCGTCTTGGCCACAAACTCGTGTGGGCCGGACTTGCAATCATGGTGCTCACCGGAATACTTTTGTTTGCGCAAAACATAAGCGGCTATCTTCATTCAACTAAATTTTTGGCCAAAATGACCATTGTGGGAATTATCATTATCAATGGGTATATTTTTCATCGAAAACATATCCCCCACCTGCATCGACATGAAGGTCGTTCATTGACCCGTTCGAATAAATTCAAAACAGAAAGTGCCTCTTTATTTGTTAGTGGAGCAATATCATTAACATCATGGACTGCGGCATTTGTACTTGGGTTTATTAAATCAATCCCCTACAGTTATGTCTCTATCATGTTGGTGTATTTTGTAATACTTGCACTGAGCATCCTCATCAGCTATTGGATCAGAAAAAAACTACTTCTTTCAAAAACATAAATAAAATATCATGGACATTACATTTAGCGACCAAGCACAACGCGCAATTGATACCATCAACCACACAACCGACAACGTATTCGTCACCGGAAAAGCAGGAACTGGAAAATCCACTCTTTTGCAATACATCCGTAATAGTTCAAAGGATAAAGTAATTGTTGTCGCGCCAACCGGTATTGCAGCAATCAACGTTGATGGAGATACCATTCATTCATTTTTTGGTCTCAAACCGGGATACGAAAAAGACGAGGCACAAAAAATGCGCATTGATAAAAAGAAAGAAAAAAAATTTGGCCGCCTGAAAAAAATTGCTATTGATGAAATTTCCATGGTGCGTGCAGACTTGCTTGATGCAATTGATATTGTGTTGCGTCGAGCACGAAAAAGCACTGCGCCATTTGGCGGGGTGCAGATGATTTTTTTTGGTGATCTCTATCAACTCCCGCCGGTCGTTACTGCAGCAGATCGAGACAAATTTTATGCAGAGTATGGCTCACCATACTTTTTCAGTGCACAAGTATTTGGAGGACAAGACGAATTCTTTGCCACCGGGTTTGAACTAAACGTCATTGAACTCAACGAAATCTACCGCCAACGAGACGAAGAATTTATCACTATCTTAAATGGAATTCGTGACAATAGTATTACCAATTCACAATTGCGCACTTTGAATGCACAATACAAAAGCAACTTCACCCCTGATGAGGATGATACATATATCTACCTCATGACGACCAATGCCAATGCGCGCACGGTGAATGAGAAAGAAATGGAAAAACTCGGCACACCACAAATCACGTTTAGCGCCGACATTGAAGGGAAAGTGGCAAAAAACCTTTATCCCAATGACGCTGAGGTCACGGTATGTGCCGGGGCGCAGGTCATGTTTATTTCTAATGATAGTGAGCGACGATGGGTCAATGGAACCATTGGTACGATTGTTGATATACAAAACGAAGATGCGAGTGTCACATTATCAGTTGAAAAAGCTGATGGAAAAATTGTTGAGGTTTCGAAACACACCTGGGAAATTTCTCGGTATGTTTTGCAAGATGGCAATTTTGAGCGGGAAATCATGGGATCATTTACTCAACTCCCACTCAAGCTCGCTTGGGCAATTACCATTCACAAAAGCCAAGGGAAAACGTTTGAAAAAGTGATTATTGATTTAGGCCGTGGAAGTTTTGCTCATGGACAAACCTATGTGGCGCTAAGTCGCTGCACTTCGCTTGATGGGATAGTGCTCAAAAAAATGATGACTCGATCCAGTATTATTATGGATCCAAAGGTGATGGAGTTTGGTAAATAATCTAAAGATAGCTGCAACACCTGTTCACACCTCCTCAGGCGATGAAACCTCCCGCTTGGAGATCCCACAATTTTTTGTATAGTCCAGCTTTTTTGCGCAACAACACCTTGTGCGACCCTTCCTCAACAATCTTGCCATCTTCCAGAACAATAATCCGGTCCATTTGCATAATCGTGGACAATCGGTGTGCAATGACAATCGTAGTCTTTCCTTTCATTAGTGCTTTGAGCGCATCTTGAATCAACATCTCCGAATGCGAGTCAAGACTACTGGTGGCCTCATCCAGCACAATAATCGGTGCATTTTTTAAAATAGCTCGTGCAATGGCAACGCGCTGACGCTCACCACCTGAAAGTTTAATACCCCGCTCACCAACTAACGTATCGTATCCTTGCGCTGTCTGAATAATAAATTCATGACAATGTGCCAATTTTGCCGCTTCTATAACTTCCTCGTCAGTTGCATCTCGACGCCCATAGCGAATATTTTCCATAAGTGATCGATGAAATAGAATCGGATCTTGCGGCACCAAACTAATTGCCTCACGCAAACTGTGTTGCGTCACTTGCTTAATCACTTGCCCATCAATAGTAATTTTCCCTGCGGTCAAATCAAAAAATCTAAACAATAGCTTTATAATAGTACTCTTCCCTGCTCCTGAAGGACCAACTAGTGCTATACGCTCCCCTGGTGCGATCTTTAATGAAAACTTTTTCAGTACTGAACGCGTTTTATGATAATTAAAATCAACAGCTTTAAACGAAACCGCACCCTTCTTCACCACAAGCTCCTTCGCTTGCCGAACGTCACGCACTTCGTGTTTGGTATTCAAAATAATCGTCATCTCTTCTGCGTCGGCAACTGCCTCATACATGTCTTGTAAAATGTTTCCCAAATCCCAAATCCGATGAATCACAATAAAAATATAGGCTTGAAACAATGCAAAATCACCTACGGTCAGTACGCCTTGCGCCCACATCTTGGCACCGAAATACAACACGCCAAATTCAAGTGCAATGGTAAATATCGCACGAACCGCATCTGCAGTAGCATTTAAATCAAAGGTAAACTTTCGTAACCGATAATAGGTGTCTAATACTTTTTGAAAACCAACTTTCTCTTCTGTGGTACTGGTAAACAACTTGATGTTGATGTTGTTAGTAATGGTATCAGCCAAATAGGCAGTGGTTCGTGTTTGCGCGGCAGCTCGCTCAATATCATATTTCCATTTCCATCGCGAAAAAATTACTTGTGCAATGGTAAACAATACCGTCCATACCATCATCCCCAACCCAAGTATTGGAAACATGATTGTCAAAATCACGATGATAAATCCAAGTTGAATCACCAGCGGCCAAATATTCCAATAGATTTTGCCTACAAGCGTATCAAATGCACGAACAAAACGCCGTGTCCGAGTTACTAATGATCCAACAAAGCTATTGGTGAAGAACCGAAATGAATGCAGATGTAAATACGCAAAACACTCAAAAAGAATCTCAACATGTGATTTAGCATGAAAGTAATTACTCAGATATCTTCCTGCTCGACGACTTACCCACTGTCCTGCTTGCCACCCTACGATCAGCACCAAAACCGCGACTAACGACTCCATTTTGCGTGCTTCGGTTGAAGCGTCCGTAGCAACATTAAAGAACCGCTTGTACAAAAATGGAAGATATACCGCAATTACCGAGGTAACCGTTGAAGCAGCAAACATAACAAACACCACAAATTTGTGGCGTAAGACATATCCCCAATACAATTTAATTGTCTGTTTGGCGTATTTTTTCATGAGACATGGCTGGATATGCAGTATACCACACCTCATCACGATTCTATGTTATGATGAGCGCACTATGAAACAAAAAATCCTCATCACTGACCCAATAGACCAGGAGGCTGTTGCCCAACTTGAATCGGCCGGATTTGCTGTTGATCTTCAGCCAGAAATACACCCCGACGCATTGATGGAACACATACACAACTATGATGGGTTAATCATACGTACTCGCACAAAAATCACCGCTCAACTCCTTGAACGTGCGTCTAAACTCAAATGCATCGCACTATGTTCTGTAGGTGAAGATCACATTGATCATAAGACGCTCGAGGAAAAGCAGATTACTCTGTTACGTGCCACACCAGACACGTCACTTGCTCCTGAAGAGTTTGCCAATTGTGTAGCCACTGCAGAACACACCATTGCTCTTATCCTTTGTGCTCTACGCAGACTTCCACAAGCATTTGCCAGCGCTAAGGAAGGAAGATGGCAAAAAAATCAACTTCGTGGGACTGAGGCATACCAAAAAACAGTTGGCATTATCGGGCTTGGTAGAATTGGCCGATTAGTTGCTACTCGACTACAAGGATTTGGCATGCATTGCCTTGGGTATGATCCATTTGTCACTCCAAAACAGGCTGCAGTATTTGGTGTACAACACCACCCACTTGATCATATCTATACCCATGCCGATATCATCACGTTGCACGTCCCAAAAACTCCTGAAACCATAAACCTGATCGACGATAATGCTTTTGCTCAAATGAAACCCAATGTTATGCTCATTAACACTGCGCGTGCTGAACTAATTAATCGCGATGCCCTCCATAAAGCACTCACTACTCAGCAGATTGCAGGAGCAGCACTTGATGTATTCTATAATGAAACACGAGGTATTGATGCTGAACTTGCTGCATTTGATACCATCATAGCAACACCACACATTGGCGGATCAACTGTTGAAGGACTCAAGCGCCTCTCGACACAAGCATCTCAAAATATTATTACCTTCTTTAATAAGAAAATAATTAAAGATTCTTAGTGCCAATTACCACATCCTCACCAACCCATCCTGGTGAACCTTTTTGCATAGATAGTGATGCAGTCTGAACCTTTTGATAGCCATCTTTTTCAACCAAAATTTGGTACGTGCCGTCCCCAACTAAAAACCCGTACCTCCCATGTCGATCAGTTAATACACTCTCTACCAATTTGTTTCGTGGCAAAGAAAACAATCGGACAACTGCACCAGAGATTGCTTTGCCATTGGTATCGCGCACCTGACCAAATCTTGTTGGCTTACTCTTTAAGACTCGCGAACGATATACTGTATATATCAACACATTTCCCACAGCTAGTGCAATCATCCATGGTTTGGGATCAATAATGCTTGCACCTACACCTACTGCAGTAGTTGCTACAGCAAACACACCATGACCCGAAAGTTGCAACTTTTTCCACCACAGCTGTTGCGCAGATCGCTCTTTCACGACCGGCTCAATGGTAATGTCAGTGTTTACCACTCCTTGTGGTGCGCGCACATCCACTTCTTGATTAACAAACTGGGGTTTTGTAACAGAAAGCGTATACGATGCTGAAGGAGCAAAAAACAAATACCGTCCTTGTTTATCGGTAACTTTTGTTCGAAATACTTTTCCTTCTTTGAGAAGACGAGTAATACCTAAATCAACCGGCAACTGATTTAAACTATTACGAACTGTCCCCCACTGCGTTGTTTTGCGTCGGGAAAACAATAGAAAAAATGGGTGCGTCAACAAAAAATAGAAAAACACCAAACTATTTTTTGTCCCCATTCCTGCGATTACATTGACGGCACCAATCCCTGTGGCCACCTGTGCACTACGCTCAATAATACACTGTTGCACAATCGCCATTTCACGATCAGATCCTGAACCCACCTTGACGATCTCAAGTAAACGCGATGTGCCAAGGGTATCAGTTGCACAATCAATCCGTGTGGCCATTTTGCGATATACTTGTGCAATCGGTGCATAAGCAGTGTTGTCATAACACGCTGCAATTGCGAGCTGGACTTCTGAAGATGGAGGGCCACTCAAATCATACACCTGATTCAATTGCGTAAAACACTCTGCAATGCGCTGTGACTCAACAAGAGTTAGCGGCTGATCAATTGCATCAAAAGCCTCTTGTACCTGTAACTGTGCCCGCGGGTCGGTGAACACTTCAGGAACCTCTGGAATTACCACCTTTGGTTGTTCATATTGAGGAATCTCAACGTATTGCTCCAAACTCGTTCCACGATAACACTCGTAATATGCTTCTTGAAACTGTTCAATGGTTTCAAATTCACCATGTGAATATTGTTCCTGAGTTGCAAATGCACAGGCATTAACTTGTTCAACTTCTGCCGAAAGCTCTAGAGGATCAGCAGCATCTAGACTCTGTGCATGAGCTGGTACAACGAAGATAAACGTCGCAAACCCAACAAATAGAAAGGCTACCGTACAGTTACGTTTCATATGATTGCCTGCGCTGAAACCAACGAACCAGCACAACTAATATCAAAATCAAAAGTACTGAAAATGCAATTTGCCAAGGATGTAACGTTGCAAGCGAACCTCCAAAAAATGCGTACACAGTTGTTGCAGGTATAATCCCAATTGCCGTGGCAATTGCGTATTTTCGAAACGAAATACTACTGAGCCCAAGAGCGTAATTAATAACAAAAAAGGGGAAGACCGGTATCACGCGAAGCAAAAAAATAGTAAAAAGCGCATTTTCGTCCAAGCGTTTTTCAAATGTTGAAAAACGCTTAATATGGGACTTTGCCATTCGATATACAAATCCTCGACCAAAAAAGCGCGCAAGGCCAAATGAGATGATCGCCCCAAGAAATGCCCCAAGAAGTGCATATGCAATTCCAAACCATGCCCCAAAAAGTAGTCCTGCTGAGATATTAAGTGGTGTTGCGGGTACAAATACTGTTGCAGCACCAGCGTACAATCCAATAAACAAAACTGGACCCCATGGACCATATCCAGCAACAAATGATTGAATGTGCGATGGAGTAAACCAGGTGAATACATCAAACCAATACAATAATGCAACCACAATTAAAAAAAGGATGGCACCAATGGCCAATCGAATGTACTCACGCACTGACTGTTGCATATTGATTAGCTTTGCTTCTCAATCTCGTGCGCTTTTTTCTGCATCTCATCACTACTACGATAGAATTTAAGGAGTGAGAACACTACCAAACTCCCCACCAAAATACCAAGCAAGTTAAACAAGAAAATCAACACATGAAACCGCACCACTGCAATATCCCACGATGCTAATGCGATTCCCACAATACCAAGCGGTGGCACCAAAGAAACCGCAATGGCAACTCCTGGTAACACCTCTGCAATCTCTTTTCGTGCCCACGCTAATGTCGCGGCCACACCTGAAGCAATTGCCACAATAAAGTACAAAACCGCAGTTTGTGCACTATCATCAAACACAAACGATCCTCTTGCGGTTCCAAAAATAAATGCCAGAGCTGCTGAACCTACCACCACAATGGCAGCAGATTTTATAATCAAATAAAACGCACGCTTGATTGGCCGCACCTCTCCAATTGCCAAGCCCAATGCCACCAACAGAATTGGTGTGAGTAGCGGCGTTACTAACATTCCTCCAATAACAATAGCTGAGTTACTAAGCAGTAACCCTGAAGCTACAATAAAGGAGGATAGCACCAATAATGTATAATACAGTGAGTTGGCTTGACTGCGCTCAATGAGCTCATCAACGGTGCGGTACTGTTCCCAGCGCGCCATGGTCAAAAGCCCTTTCTTTTTCTTCTTGGGTGTACTCATACACACCCCAGTATACCATAAAAATCAAAAAACCCCGCCGATAATGCGAGGTTTTCAGCAAATACTACTTACAGCACTTTCCACCCCCTTTTTTCTTACAACAACGCGGTCCAAAGGTGTATTTTCCAGGACCTGCCATTGCCACACTCAAGCTGCCAAGCAACAATAACAGATGAAACTCGTGTTTTCCAACCCATGGTACATCCCACATCTTAACAAATACTCCAAGCATCACAATTGCCAGCAAGTAGCCAAATGGACCAACATAGGTTCCTAAAATAAGTGCGATACCACCAAGCGTCTCAATCAAAGCCACAAGATAGGCAAAAAAGCTTGCCAAGCCAATAGAGGCAAACCATTCAACCGTCTCTCCCATGTTTTGGAACTTCAAAATTCCATGTGTAAGAAACACAGCACCCAAACCAACACGCAGTAGGAGTAACCCGAGCGATTGGTTATTACAACACATCCCTTTTTTCATAAAAGATGAAATAAAAAATTAGTATTCGTATGGGTAAAGTATATCAGATTTGGTATACTAGAACAAAATAATTCTATGGAACATCTTCAATATCTTACTGACGCATTGTCAGAAAACAAATCCGGCAAACTCTCTGCTGCGCAGATTATGGTGTTAACCAAAATGATGAACGCACGTGGTGTAACCGCTTGGATTCTCATTATCTGCGGACTAGTTGTCGCGATACCAACCGCCATCGGGTTGTTTGCGCTCGACAGTGCACAGGGTGATCAAACTGCGTTTTGGATCATGCTGAGTTTATTAATTGTGTTTATTGTTTTTGTGGTATATGGCTTTAAGATGCGCGCATCAAAAAATAAAGGCATGCAAAACCTTTCTTCTCTACCCGTTGAAAAACACACCGGCAAACCAGAAAAATACGATTTTACCACACCAATTCGTGCCCCAATTCCAGGACAAGGTGGAACATTTCTGATGTTCTTACGCGTAAAAGCAGGGCTGGTAAAACTCAACGGTACAAAATTTGGAGTTATCCCAGGACCGCTCTACAGCGTCATTGACGACACCAAAGAAGGAACATTCTATAGCATCCCACTTTCTGGGGTTGGCTTTAAAGATCACGTGATCGTGAACTACGTTGAATAGTTTCACCAAATTTTAATAAAACATTTACGACACACTGGTTTGTACGTAAATGTACCGTCATCTGGGATTACCGGAGGCATACCATCAAGGAGTGGTTCGCCCTCTTTAAAAATTTGAGAATAAATTGCGTGCGGAGCTTTGCAATTCTCACATACCGAGCGTTTAAACTTAACTTCAGCCGGTCCGAGCTGCAATAAATTACTGACGGTTTCAAACAGCTTTCCTTGATAATCAGTATCGAGCGAAGACACCACCACCTTTGTCCCCTCGCGCAACATCATCTCAATCCAGTGCGCGTCCTCTGGGGCAAACATATGAAACTCATCTATCCCTACTACATTTAAGTGCTGATTATACACCGGCTCAAGTGTCTGTACTTTTTGCGCTGCCAACTCAGTACCATTACGAGACCACACACTTTGATCACGCACATTTCGAACCGATTGAAACAAACCATGCGAAATATCAGTAAATCCAAGCGGCGCAAAATGACTAATCAACTCATGGGACTTCCCACTTTTCATTGGCCCTAAAATAACGTGTAAATTCATACGACTTTGCGAGTTTGCACATAGAGTGTACCATGTCTGTATACGAAAAACACTATGGATAAATCAAAGCAAAAATTAGCAGTATTTGATATTGATGGCACGATTTTTCGCTCAGCCCTTATGCTCCAACTGGTATATGCCCTCGTAGAAAAAGGACATTTCCCAACAGAAGCGCTGCATGAATTTGAAGAGCATCACAGTGGCTGGCGAAATCGATTGACCTCGTATCATGATTTTGAAATTGCCTTTTCAGAAACGTATCATCGCTATATTGTGGGAAGTAAAATTACAGACGTTGAAAAAATCAGTCATGAGGTAGTAAAAAATCAAAAAAATCGCGTATACACCTATACCCGTGATTTGATTGTTAGTATCCGTAAAGATTACCTTCTGCTCGCCATCTCCGGTTCGCCACATTTTATTGTGAATGAATTTGTCAAAGAATGGAACTTTGATCATGCGATTGGCTGTCAGTACAGTCAGGACGAAGAGCGATACGGTGATACCATCACATTACCAACGTGGGATCTCAAGAAAGAAATTCTTACTGAATTCTGCACCAAACGCAACCTCAGCCTTGATGGTTCAATCGGTGTGGGCGATACGTATTCTGATGTTTCATTTTTAGAAATAGTAGATACTCCTATTGCCTTTAACCCAAACCGAGAACTGTACGACGAGGCCAAACGTCAAGGATGGAAAATTGTGGTCGAGCGAAAAGATGTGGTTTACGAGCTGAAAACTACTTGATTGGACAAAAACTCAGCAACAATTTGCTCAAGTTCTCCGAGCGAGTTAGCACGGACTGCTTTTTGTCGCACCTCTTTTACATGCGGCAACCCTTTAAGATACCAGCTCATGTGTTTGCGAAATGTCACAATACCACGTTCTCCGTAATGATCAACATGCGTTTTTGCGTGCTTAAGTGCAATCGCAAATCGTTGCTCAAGGTTAATTGGTGTTTGAATTGCTCCAGTTTCAAGAATCTCTTGTGCATGAGCGAAAAACCACGGATTCCCAAGCGCACCACGTGCAATCAGTGCACCAGCAGCACCGGTCACTTCAAGCGCCTCTTTTACTTGCTCTGGTTTGTGAATATCACCATTTGCTAAAACAGGAATGCTGACTTGATCAACCACTTTTCCAATCATTTCCCAATCAGAAGTTCCAGAGTATCCTTGTTTTTTTGTACGTCCATGTACCGTGATAAGATCAGCACCGGCATCCTCGAGGTACTTTACAAATTCAATGGCCTCGATTTTCTCAGCCCATCCCAGACGGATTTTAACGGATAACGGAACGGTAATGGCCGCTTTCATTTTTTTTACAATCGCCACAGCCAAATCCTTATCTCGCATAAGACTTGCGCCATTAAAATTACTCACAATCTTATACACTGGACAACCCATGTTAATATCGATGCCATCCGGGTGAAAATTTTCTTCAACAATCTGAGCAGCTTGCGCCATATGATCTGGATCTGCTCCAAAAATTTGCTGAATAATTGGCCGCTCTTTTTGGTCAAACTCAGCCATTGCCATGGTCTTCTCACTCCCACGAATCAGTGCTTCAGATGAGACCATTTCTCGAAATACAATTTTGGCGCCCAACTCTTTGGCAATCAAACAAAACGGGCTGTCGGTCATGTCAGCCATTGGAGAAAGTGCGATAATTGGTCGCAATTGATTTTGCCAAGAAAATTGCTCCATAACAATAAGCCCTTTCGGGCTATGATAACAGATTTTCAATACTTGTCTATTACAAAAGACGAATCAGGCAACCTAAAGCTAATCCCCATGGGTGCGGAAATATTCAGTAGGAGAACTATCTGCAATCGCCTGGCGAGCGCCACGCACACTAAACCGATATCGAGCCGGTTTTACATCATCACGACGTAAATACTGATCGATCATCTCTTTCTCTATACGCTCACGACGGAGCAAATCGTCCTGTTTTGCATGGAGTTTTGGAATAGGCATACCAAATACAAAACAAGAAAAGCTTGTATATATCAAGCATGACGCACTTTTAAAAACTTGTCAAGGAAAATTGGACAAAATTAAAACGACCAGCAGATTGGTTGTCCAGTGATAACTCCGCCCTCGCGAAACTATATGGTAATCTGCTGGTCGCCGACCTCCCGTCTGTTTCGGGCTTGGTCAGTAATCGTTGACACTGGGATTGGGGGAGAAGCGGTGTCGCGGCGCTTCATTGATCCCCCCCCAGCTAGGAGTTACACCCTGTCTTGAAAACAAGATGAAACTCCCTTTAGAAAATGGCGAACACGGTCAAAGTTGGATCCGCGAGGACACACCTTCGACCCCAACCTCTCTTTACAGCATCCCATAGGGTCTCTCAACCTTGCATTGGGTACTACTGCTGTGATGCGAACGATCCCATAACTGCTTTTTCGCTTGCGCGAGCTACCCGGCGGCAGCACAGTGGAGATTTCTGGATTCATCGTTCTATCCGTCCTGGCTCGCACGGGGTGCTTATTTCCGCGCCGCAACCAATCAAGATACATCACTTTTACAGGAGGAGTCCCCTACGGTTGGGTTGACTAGCAGTGACCAGCGCCAACTCTCCGTAGGTTTCCCATTCTGCATTTATTGAGTCCATTGTCGCGCCCCGGAGGCCGCTAGGAAGCAAGGCCGATCACCGTTCCACGGGTGAACCCCTGCGCTCTCAACGAGTAAAGCTGGTCTGAAGTTTGAGGGGCAGTGTTTAACCTCTTACTTCACCTTACTCTGGATCTGCGTGGTCCGACCGACAACCGTCACCAGCTGGATTTTCTGTACGGAAACGGCCTACCAGAACGATGCCCCGATCCATACCAACGCCCAGAAGGGGTCACTTGGCAAGACATCGTTTTCCCTGCTCGGGGGACGGAAACTGCACGCACGCGGTGAAGTGCTTGGTGGCTCCTTTCGGCGCCTCGTTGAAATTTCGCACTCGTTCCGCAATGGTCAGCCCGCCATGAACAGCAGGGATCTTCGAGCAATCGGTCATCAGGCTGCCCCCTTCGGGCCACACCTGCATCCCACCGATCCTCGAACTGACGTACTATAGCACATATGAATGGTTTTGTCAAGTCCTTCAAAACACTCTAAATAGTAAGAAAAAACACAGATACAAAAATTTACCTAAAATAAGAAAAACCCAGTAAAACACTGGGTTTTTCAGCTATTTCTACAATTACTTAGTTGACTTGAAAGCTCATGATCATGTCTTCAAAATCAGCCAAAAACGCTTCTTGGCCAATTTGAGACGCAGTAAAGGTCAGGACATACAAGTCATCTTCGTCGTACAAACCAACCTGGGTACCAAAAAGCTCTTCGCCATCTGGTGAGGTAGCCTTATACTCGATTCGTACCGCTTGTGCTTGTGGCAACAATACAGTTCGGCTATCGGTAATCTCACTTGCCCCAACTTGCAATAGGAGTGATTCGACCTGTGAGCGCAACTCATCAAGTGGTAATACCTCTGCTTGATCAGGAGAAATGGTGATATTTACACTATGCTCAAACTCATCTGGACTCTCCACATACGGTGTCGCGAAAAAGTATTGCAATAGATCATCTGGATTACGCACCGGCTCCCAATCACTTGGGTACGCAATGGTCCACTCATCAGTACTATGATTAGAAAATCCTGCTGGTGTTTCTGGACGATCAGGTAATGTGACGGTTTCAGTAGCTGGGCCACTAGAGCCACATCCGGCACCAAGAAGTGCGACAGCTCCTAATACAATCAATAATTTACGCAGTTGTTGCATATCGTAATATTAATACTAAGATATTGGTATGGTAACAAACAATTGATCCAACTGCAATCACCGCTTCTCTAAACTGGTCAACGCCTGATCGTAAACTTCTTTAAATAACGCGCCATCGGTAACTTCGTCAAAATAATATCCAACGAGCAGATCATCCTCTACAAATGCAAAGGTGTAGTACCACACCTCTTCTACATCGTTTTTAGTCACGCCTTGCCAACGTAATTGCAATGCTGAGTTCCCTGCCATAGCTACCGGAACAGTAGGGTCAAATATCCCTTCGGTTCCGGCTGAATCTTGAATAAACGGCTTAAGCTCTTCGACTTCGTCTTCCAGTGCATTTTGTTCAATCCGCGGAACTAACCGAAATCCAATTGTCCCAGCGACTTTGTCTTCGCTCTGTGCATGACGTGGAATCACAAACTCATGGTAATCAGCAGGACCATGTGGATCTGCAGTAATTGGATTTTCTTCCCAGTGATCTGGGAGCTGTACTGCAAAGCTGATTTTCTTGAGCAATACCTCGTGATACGTGACGATTTTTGGTTCATTTGTGTCACATCCAAATCCAAAAAAAGTAAGGGAAACCAACACGATAGCAAGAACAGAGATAGACTTCATAGTTCCGAGACAGGGATTCGAACCCCGATATCCAGGACCAAAACCTGGCGTCCTACCATTAGACGATCTCGGAGATTAGACCTTGAGAAATCTTCGCATGGAAATCAACCCACTGATCAAACTCATGATAATTAACGCGAAAAATTCTGTAATAAAGATCCAGGCGCCATTACTCAGGAAAAATTCGTATAAGCTAAACGGATAACTGCCAAAAATGCGACGAATATACGGATCACTGAGTGTAGTGCCAAAATAGAGTATCACAAGCGATATGATCATGGCAAGGGTCGAGTAAAGGATGACTTCAACAATAAATGGCGCTTTGATAAACCAATTTCCAGCACCAACCAGCTTTTGAATACTAATCTCTTCACGTTGGGTAAAGATTGCCACGCGGATTGACGAAGCAACGATCAGAAAAGCAACAACACCAAAAAGGATCGTTACTACCCACGCGATTGTTTTCGCGCGCGAAGTGACCAGATCAATTTGTCCAATAATATCTGAGCTATCATCAAAGGTTCGAGATTCAATGATGTTCTCGTATTCCGGGATGTCGAGTGCCGCGATGATTGGTGCATATTGTCCAGGCTCATTGGTGCGTACAATCACGGTAGGTCCAAATAAGCCATCACCAATCTCTTGCACTGAAAATTGAATCGCTTCGTCATCTGCATGCAGTGCGCGAAACTCTTCCATCACTTGTGCACTACTTTTGACGGTTATCTCTTTGACATCAGGAAAGGTGTTAATCACATTTACTACCTCGTCCACTGTTTCTTGCGATGCATCGGCTTCGAAAAAGATACTAATGTCTACTTGGCTTTTGACCGAATCAACTGCAGCATTGGTAATCGCTCCAATGCCGATCACTGTGTTAACACTGAGCACCATTAGTACTAAGATCGTGACAGTAATTGCACTGAGGCCAAAATTACGCCATGCGTTTTGCAATCCAAATTTAATACTTCGCAAAAGAGTTACCATATTACAGTACGTATTTACCTGATTTTTGATCTGAGATAATCCTGCCATCATCTAAAGTGATCACCCGCTTTTTCAGCTTGTTTACCACCTCCCTATTATGCGTCACCAAAACAATGGTGGTGCCAAACTCATTGATCTTTTTCAGAATTGAGATGATCTCTGAGGTGTTGAGGGTATCGAGGTTTCCGGTAGGTTCATCAGCGACTAAAATTTTTGGCCGATGAACTAATGCCCGCGCAATTGCTACCCGCTGTGCTTCTCCACCTGAGATTTGATGTGGATACCGATGCATTTCTTTCTCAAGTCCTACGATTTCGAGGACTTGTGGGACAATCTCTTTGATGCGCTTTGCGCGCTCTCCAGAAACCTCAAGGGCAAAGGCTACGTTTTCGAAAACCGTCTTTTTCGGGAGAAGTTTAAAATCCTGAAAGATAACGCCAATCTGGCGACGCAAAAGTGGCACTTCGCGTTGAGAAATCTTGGTGATATCCCACCCACCAATAATGATCTGGCCTCGAGTGGCTTTTTCCTCTGCAATCAAAAGCTTGATCAACGTACTCTTCCCTGTCCCACTCATCCCAACTATAGAAACAAATTCACCTGGTTTAACATGCAGATGAATATCCTTAACTCCCACCGTGTTTAGTGGGTACATTTTGGTCACTTCTTTAAGGCGAATCATGGGGATAGTATAGCACGACTCAAAATAATGGAGCCACCTGTCGGGATCGAACCGACGGCCTGCGCGTTACGAGTGCGCCGCTCTGACCAACTGAGCTAAGGTGGCGAATGAATTGCGAAGCAATGAATGAGCCACCTTAGCCGTGAGGCCTTCGGGCCGAACCGCTATGGTGACTTTGTTTAGCGACGAAGTTGCTAAGGTTGCGTAGCTAAAAGGACTCCTATTTCAACTGCCCCCTCACCGAATACAAATAACTAAATACGACCACCTCGATAATAAGGAACGAGAGATTGAGTGTCAAATTTGCTTTGAGAATAAATGAAGAAATCGTGGTGAGCACTGAGACAACTAAGATTGCAATAAACAACTTAAACGCCCATTTACGCATTTTAAGTAGTCCAATTGCCGTAACAAGCCGCAAAATTGCTGAAGCCAAAATTACCACAATCACTCCTCCAGCTGCCAGGAGTACTACCTGCGCTACTGTTGTGGCGTCTGTTCCTTCTGGAAGAGCAGCTTTCACCTCTTGAAAAGATGAAAGCAATGTCATGATTAATGAAAAAATACCAAATGCAGAATACAAAATTCCAAGTATTCCAATAAAGGTAATCAGCGGCGGCCTTGTGGAATCCGACTTGATTGGTGTTGGATTTTGTACTTGATTCACTTGAGCTTCTTGCGGCATAACAAAAATACTGGTGATTTACATCACCAGTATTGTACCACAGCTCGGGACATTCCCCTACGCTGCACTTTTTACGCGCTTCAAAAGCCACGTCAAAACCGGTGGGGTCAATAAGGTGGTGAGAATCACCATGACGATAATAATTGAGAATACCTGTTCATTCACCACACCAAGCTCTTTTCCAATTGCGGCAAAAATTAATCCAACTTCTCCACGTGGCACCATTCCAAAACCAATCAACGATTTGTTGACCCCCTTTCCTGCTCCCCAGCCGGAAATATACTTACCAATAAATGCAATCACCGTAATAATAAGTGCGATCAACAAAATGGATGGGTCAAACATGGTCTCAAGCTGTACTGCCATACCGGTGACAATAAAAAAGATTGGGATCAAGAAATGACCAAGTGGCTCGATCAAATCCTCAATATGACGATGCGCATGGTGATTAATCGCATGCTGAACCTTTTTCCGTGACTCCTCACCCAGCTCCTTAACTGCTTCTTTCACATCATTAACCACATGCGGATCTTTAAAGTAGCGAAAATGCACCGGATCGAGAATTAACCCTGCAGCAAACGCACCAATAATTGGTGCCAAACCGATGAGCGCCGCCAAAAATGCAAAGATCAATCCAAAACTCACCACAATGGTAAACTTCATGGCAACGCCAGTGTGAATCTTGGAGAAAAACTTGCTGATTACCTTTGCAAACAACTGCCCGAGCACAATCGCACCAACCAGGAACAAAATCGCCTTAGCAGTAATCCAACCAATCATTCCCAAACTCACTGCACCTACTGTTGCGATTGCCGAAACCACTGCCAAGATAATCAAACCAAGCACATCATCAATCACGGCCGCTCCCAGCACAATCTGTGCTTCTTTCATTTTCAACTTGCCCAAATCTTGAAACACGCGTGCGGTGATACCAACTGAGGTTGCGGTAAGCGCTGCACCCAAGAACAGATGCGCCGTGGTGCTCAAATCAGGCAAAAGCCATGGGCCAACAACATACGCCCCTAGCACAAATGGTGCTACCACACCAATGATCGCAACAGAAAACGCTCGCGCACCAACACGCTTCATTTCTTGAATATTTGACTCTAGTCCAATCTGGAACAGCAAAATCACCACACCGAGCTCTGAGAGAAACTTAATAATCTCATTGGTTTTAATTGGCTCAAACAAATGCCACCCGAGCAGTGCGAGGTTTCCAAGCACCACACCCATGATTAGCTCGCCAAGTACTGCCGGCTGCCCCCACCGCTCAATGAGGCTGGAAACTTTTGCCAAAATTAAAATAACCGCAATCCAGAGAAAGGTTACGGCAAATTCTCCATGGCCACCAGATGATCCTCCTGAAGCAAGACTATGTTGTGAGGCAAACAGTGCTACTGCACCAAAGAGCACGATCAGTGCTACTGCATGTTTTTTCAGCGTATGGATAAGCGCCATAGATTACGATTCAATTTATAACGGCAATAGTATAGTGTCCAAACGCCAAATTGTAAAGATAGGTTATCCACCGACCCCTTTAATACATGTTTTTACGCTTATTTTTCATGTCGATCTCCCACAATTCCTTCTGTGTGACATATACCACGTAAATTAAGCCCAAAAATCCAGCAACCAAAACATATGGAAACGCTGCTGCCATGCCGGTTTTGCCAAAGATTACCAACAGGACATTGATAACAATAAACACCAATCGGACCTCTGTTGGCCCGATTTTCAAAAAATTTACTCGAAACTTGTTGCGTGCGCCGAATTCTAAGAACGAACTGACCATGTACCCGGTGGCAATCACCAACAAGAAAAACAGCGCATAATCAAACCGTGGCGGGAGGATAAACGCATACCCAATAATAATACTGGCTAAAAATACATAATCAAGAAAATGATCCATGTAAAACCCCCACCGCACCAAACCGGTATTACGATACCGACCAATGGCACCATCAAACAGATCTGTGAACCACTGTAATACAATCATGATCGAGACAAGCCACAGCCAATTCATATCGTATCGAGCAGCAAAGTAACTTCCTAATAAAATACCGACACACCAAATGAGCGTCATGTACGTTAAATGATACGTCTCAATCCATTTGGGAAAGTGTGGAAGAAGCCAATATTTAAATCTGCGCTCAAGATGTTGCAGAAAAAAATTCTCGTCTTTTTTGTGGCCATTAAATCCTTCTTGATGTTCCATACAATTACTTGCTCATTATGCTACCACCTTCTATGATCACTGCCAATGGCTTCACAGATATTGCTGAATCCATCTTGAGAAAGCAACTCAACAAGTTCTTTGTTCATCTGTCCAATTAATTGCGGTCCTTGATAGATCATTCCGGTGATCAGCTGCACCAATGATGCACCTTTTTTAATTTTGGCATAGGCATCTTGTGCGCTAAATATGCCACCACAGCCTATAATCACAAAACGATCGCCATGTGCTTGGTATGTTTTTGCAATACGTTCGTCAGATCGTTTTGCTGTAGGACGACCACTGATACTACCGCAGATTGAATCTTCAATTGGCTCAACCACTGTTGGATCCTCACGATCTTTATTTAGATTTCCGATAATCACTCCGGTAATAGACGGATACTCTGCCGCAACATCAAGCAATTGAGCAAATTCAGACCATACAAGATTAATAGGCATCTTCAAAAACACCGGTTTACTCATTTTTTTCTTACAGAGCGAATCTAAGAGTTGTCTCAACTTATCTGGAGTTGTAAACGGTTCTCCACCAAATAAATTAGGGCATGAGATGTTGATCACATACAGATCACCAGTGGAACTCGTAATAGCAGCCTCAAATCCTTGGATAAAATCTGCAGTAGCAATGGCAGGATCTTTCATCTGGGGTGAATTGGTGTACCCAACAGAAAGACCAATAGGAATCTGTGCCTTAGCTGCAGCTACCCGAGGCAAAATAACTCCCACACCTTCGTTTTTTAATCCATAATTCACAATCAGACCTTTGGACTTTGGCAGTCGAACCAAACGCGGCTTGGGATTGCCAGCATAGGCACCAAACGTCATGGTACCGATTTGCGCAAAACCAAATCCAATATCTTGAAGTAAGTTGACCAGCCGTCCATCTTTATCAAATCCAGCGGAAAGCCCGATCGGGTTTGGAAAAGTAAGCCCTGCGATTTTTTGCTCTAACTGCGGATTTTGATATGCAAAAAGCCATCTGACGATGGCCTTAGTCCATGAACGCTTACTTAACCATTCACCCAATCCCAAAAAACGATCATGGACGCGCTCTGGATCAATACGAAACAGGAGCGGCTTCAAACAATATTGATATGAGATCCGGAGAAGGGTTTGTTTCATATATCGACATACGCTGTGAGCGGGATACGAGAATCGAACTCGCGCTTTCAGCTTGGGAAGCTGGCGTACTACCACTATACTAATCCCGCAAGTGCCTATAGCTTACTCCTTCCACTGGATAAAACGCAAGGTGGTGAGCTCTTGGGCTAATTGCTCAGCGAGCGGCTCTGAATCATTCCAAGAAAACAGAATATGACGAGCGTGGCGTTCTTGCTTCCCCTGTTCATCTGCACGGATCTCTTCAAGCCGAATAATGTGCAATCCAAATGGTGAACTAACAAGCTCACTCACCTGTCCTGGCTCAAGCGCAAACACTGCTTCTTCAAACTCAGTAACCATCTGCCCACGACTAAACCACCCTAAATCTCCCCCATCAATTGCACTGGTCTGATCATCACTATTGTTACGCGCCAACTCTTCAAAGAGTGCGCCATCATTTAATTCTTGCATCACGGTCTGTGCCCGATCATACACTGACTGCTGAACCTCTTGATTATTCTGAATCACCACATCAATTTGTTGCGCTAACAACATCGGATAGATAATCTTGCGTACATACGTCTGCTTATCCATACCCACTGATGTCAAAAAGGTGTCATTATCCAAATTCTCGACCCCTGGAAATAGCAAGCCAGCATCAAGAAGCTGCATCACATACTCAAGTGGATACTCGACATTGTACTGGTGCGCAAGTCGATTAATCACCACAGCTTGAATATGACGATCAATAATGTTTTGGGCCCGTGTTGCATACGAAAGCGTTGCAAGCGATGTATCCGGTTGTGTTGCCTCAATCGCAGCTACCAATTCTAAATCTTGCGCAAACGATGGATAGGTGATCCAATCACCGTCCACATACGCAACCGGCAAATGTAAAAACGTTGCCGGACCAGTGATTAGACGGTGCTGCCACCCACCACGATATACCCCGTAGAGCCACACCACTATCAGAATAAACAGAAAAAAGATAATACTTACCAATGCGCCTCTTTTGACCGGTTGCATGTTGATTGATTTACTCATAGTGTACGCGCATGATCAAAAAAGTACTGCCACCATCGTTTCCAGTTTGGCGCAATCTCTTGGATGTCCTGTTGTGCTAGTGGCGCAAGTGAATCAGTAAAAATGACCACTTCCTCTTCTGGATCTTTATATTGTAAATTTGTCCGCGCTTCTTGCTCGACATAAGCATCAGATTGCACATAGTCTAACAACTCAAGCAAAGAAATTTGTTCGGTCTCAAGTCTTTGCGCTTCTTCTTGTAACTGTTTAATTTCTTTAATACTTGCATGATCTCTAAAATAGGCTCGAGCAAAACCAACCGCCAACACTATCGCGACCACTAATGCACCAATCAAAAACTGATTGGATTGCCAAAACGATTTTGTGCTCTTTTTTTTAGCTCGCATGATACTAGTATATCAAACTTCTTCCGATATTTCGGGAGATTCATCTTCTGACGTGCTGCTTTCCATGTTCTCCAAACGATCAAGTACCAGGGATGCAACTGCTTCGAGCTCTTCAGTGCTCATGCCTTGCACCTGATCAATCATGGCACGCGAGCCTTTTCGACGTCGACGACTATGCAACTGCTCGAAAAAGCGCTCCATCATCTCAGAGATAACATGATGCACTTCTTTTGGATTTTTAACGCGATCAATTGCTAATACTACTGAACCGTCGCCACAGGTAATCTTCACTGAACCAAAATTAAATAATGAATGAAACACCCCATGCACAAGATGCGAAACATCAGCAACTCGTTCGTACGACGCCTCGGAGATTGTACGCTTGGCAAACCCAAGTTGATTAATATCAATAATACGTACGTTGGTAATCACCAAACAATCACGTCGCCAGGTATACCAGATCCGTGCCCATAGCACGACCCCAAAAATAACGGAAATCCCAAAGAGGATTTTGCCAAATGTTCCGGCACGCATCAAAGGAAAGAAAAAGAAAAACGGCCCAACCAACAGTACAAAAATTAACACATACCACATCAGGTACGTCGGCAACCATCGTCGTACAATCATGACAATTTTTTCTTCTTCGCGAAGTCGGATGTAATTATGAATCGGCATATTATGCAATAGCTGTACTATGATTTCGCTTGCGCCAAAACGTAAACGCCCATTTCACCAACTCAATCAATGCCAGTTTTACTAAGGCAACCATCAGTACGATTAACCAATCAACCGGACCAATCGCCACCGTGCCTAAAAATTGCTGCAACACCGGTACATACACGGTCGCTACCAATGCCAATACACCGAATGCTTGTGCAAGTAGTAACGTACGATTGGCAAATGGATTGGTTCTCCACACCGGAACACGCAAACTTCGCACGGAATAAATGTACATGATCGTGCCCATACCAACCGTTAAGAACATCATGGTTTGGATAAATTCAAGTGAAAGGTTTGTGTTTTGAATACTAAAGAAAAAGAGAAACAGAATTGCATCGGCAACAACACTGATTAAAAAGATAATAAACTTCATCTCACGATCAATAATCGGGGTCTTACGTTTGCGTGGTGGGCGCTGCATGGCTTGTGGATCTCCGGGATCAAACGCCAATGCGATATTGGGAAACGCATCAGTCACAAAGTTGATCCACAAAATTTGCACTGCAGTGATTGGAAGCGGCAAAAAGAGTAACAAACTTCCGGTAATCAAAATCACCTCAGTAAACATATTGCTAAACAAATACAACACCACTTTGCGGATGTTTTGGAAAATGATCCTCCCCTGCTCGATCGCGGCAACAATGGTAGAGACATCGTCATCAAGTAACACGAGATCAGCAACACCACGCGCCACGTCAGTTCCCGAACCAACCGCAATACCAATGTCTGCTGCTTTGATTGCCGGCGCATCATTAACTCCATCTCCGGTCATGGCAACCACTTCCCCATTGCTTTGCAAGGCTTGCACAATACGAATTTTGTGTTTTGGTTCAACACGGGCAAACACTGCAGCACTGCGCACCGCTTTTTTGAGCTGCGCTTTGGTCATATCATCAACTTGCGCGCCGGTGAGTGCTTGCATATTTTTGCCCAGCAGCCCAACTGATTTTGCAATACTCTGTGCCGTCAAAATATGATCTCCGGTGATCATCACCGTGCGAACTCCTGCGCGTTTTGCTTTTGCAACCACCTCTTCAACATGCGGACGAACCGGATCTTTTAAGCCAACAAACCCAACAAACGTAAGCTTGGGCATGTTCTTTGGCGTGAGCGTCTTGGTGGTTTTAGGCACTTTGGCATATGCAATTGCTAATACTCGTAACCCCCGGCGAGTCATATGCTCTTCATGAAGCAAAATGTCCTCTCGTGCTGATGCGGTTAACGCCTTGGTGCGGGTGCCAATGATTCGGCTACCACAAAGCTCAAGAACTTTTTCTGGTGCGCCTTTGACATACACCATGTTGCTTGCCCGCGTGCGATGCAATGTTGCCATGTACATGCGAGAATGCTCAAACCCAACCGTTGCCAATCGCGGTTGTTTTTTCTCGAGTGTATCTTTATGGAGTTTGTACTTGACCGCGTGTTGCAGCAGCGCAACTTCAGTAGGTTCACCACTATATCCAAGTTCAGGGCTGGTGTTTGAACGAATAATCTCCGCCTCCGTACACAGCGCTGCGGCAGAAGACAAGAGCGCTTGATGTTTAATGGTAGTAGCATCGCCAAAAATTGCTGGCGCGAGCAACTCTTCTACCACACGCATACGACCTTGCGTGATAGTTCCGGTTTTATCAACACACATCACACTTACCGATCCAAGCGTCTCGGTCGCTACAAGCTTGCGCGCCAATGCTTGATTAGCCAAGATGCGTCGCATGCCGACGGTAAGAATCACGGTAATCGAAACGACAAGCCCTTCAGGAATGGCGGCAACACCCACTGCCACGGCAATAAGGAAGACTTCACTAAGTCCGCGCGACTGCAACAAGCCAATGGTAAAGATTAGGGCTGCGGCAAGTATCACCAGAATAGTGACATAGCGTCCGATACGAATCACTTGTTCTTGGAGTGGTGTGCGAATTTCCTTGGTCTCTTTAACCATAGTTGCAATCTGACCAAGTTCGGTATGAAGACCGGTCGCCGTTACCATGGCATATGCTTTACCTCGCGCAACCTGCGTTCCGGCAAACACCATATTTTTACGATCTGCCAACGTAGTTGATTTGTTGAGCGCTCGGGTGTGTTTTTCAACACTTGTTGATTCTCCGGTAAGTGCAGCTTCTGAAACAAAAAAATCTTGCGTATCAAATAACCGAGCATCTGCCGGAACCTTATTTCCTTCACGAAGAATGATGATGTCACCAGGAACAATCTCTTGATTAAGCACTTCAAGGATCATGCCATGACGACGAACCTGGGTATAGTGCGGTGCGTACTGTGCCAATTCGTTAAGTGCTTGGTTTGCTTTATTCTCTTGGAAAAACCCAACGACTGCATTGGCAACTGCAGTAAACAAAACAACCGCGGCATCAAGATGTTCACCAAGTAAAAAACTTATTGCCGAAGCAAAGAGAAGTAAATAGAGTAATGGACTTTTCCATTGGGAAAGAAAAATCTTCCAACGTACGGTGCCAACTTTTTCTTGTGGCAAGACATTAAGTCCAAATTCTTTTTGCCGTTCATCGACTTCTTGTTGACTTAACCCGGTGGATTTTTTGGTTACCAAATATCTCTCAATCTGCGCAACTGAGAGACTATAAGGATATTGGATCTTGGTTACATCCATGGCAAAATACTTGTGTCATTGACAGCAATAGTATATCATATGGGTGCTCTGGGCAGAATCTAGCCAAAATATGCTAAATTGCCTGGTTGGCGGGTCGGTAGCAACTTCGTTGCCCCTCCCCTCCGGTCGAAAAGAAAAATGCAAGCATTTTTCTTTCCTCCCTCCGGGTCGGTAGCTCAGCTGGTAGAGCAGCAGCCTTTTAAGCTGACGGTCCTGGGTTCGAGCCCCAGCCGACCCACAAAAGAAAACACCCCATTAGGGGTGTTTTCTTTTGTTAGTCTGTTTGGCGAGAACCCACATCCAGCAAAGCTGGATTGGGTTCGCTTGCGAACGAAGTGAGCATCTAGCGAGTGAAACGAGCGTTGCCCCAGCCGACTTAATATCATTGACAAAATCCCTAATATTTACTACATTAAAGCCTCACGTCTGGCCGAGGAGGGTTACCATGACACGTGAAGAATTTGCGGCGAAAATACGATGGCCATGGGTAATCTGGAGTTTCGGCTTTGTCAACGTGACTGCCATGCTACCGCAGCTCTGGAAGCTCATCACCACGCAAGTGACCGAGGGGCTCTCGGTGCCCATGTTCCTGATCTACCTCAGCACGCAAATCGCGTTCGCACTCGACGGGTTCTTCAAGCGCAACAACGTGCTGCTGGTGTGCCTGGGACTGAGCGCACTGATCAACCTCATCGTGATCTCACTGATTCTGTACTTCAGGTACGGTACGTAGAAGGAGGCCGACAATGGCACACGTTCTTTCCATTCTGGCGAGTCTGTGCATCTGCGCGGTCATCGTCATGTACTACCGTCAGGTGGCCAAAGGCCACTCGACACCCAACCCTGCCACGTGGCTCATCTGGCTGGTGCTGGGTATCATGAACGCAGTTTCGTACTTCGTTGTGGTGCGTGGCAACTACTTCGAGTGGGCAATCACAGGTTTTGCCGCAGTTGGTCTTTCCGCGATCTTCTACGCCCTGCGAAAGGGTAAGTTCGGGGATCTCGGCTGGACCGAGATCGTGTGTGGCACCCTCTGCCTGCTAGTGGGTGTGGTATGGAAGATCACGGGTGATGCCATCACGGCGAACATCCTACTACAGGTGATCTACGTGATTTCCTTCATCCCGACCGCATTCGGGCTCCTGTTCAAGGACGCGAAGGAGAAAGCGCCGCCGTGGAACCTCGCGGTTCTGGCCTACACGCTCGTGGTGATCGCCATCATCATCGACTGGGGTGAGGGGAGCTGGCTCGAGCTGGTTCATCCCATCGCCAACGGCATCGTCGGCAACGGCAGCATCGCGCTGATCATCCAGCTTAAGCGCGACTGAGACTTCAAAAACAACACACAACCATAGCCCCACCTCGCAATTGCAAAGGTGGGGCTACTGATTGGGATACTATTTTATTTTTTCCTATTTCTTCCCACACTTCTTGCACAACCAGTTGTACAACCATGCAAATAAATACAATCCAATAAAGGCATCAACAAATGCCCAGATCGCACCAAAAACCAATCCTGACCCGGTCAATGCATACCCAGGATATACCTCGGCCATAAAACTAAAAAATGACGGCGCATAACTACCGTTCATCCCAATGATGGTGAGAATGATCAAGCCAAGTGCCCACAAAATTCCACCAGCCAACCCAAAACTTTTTGCATTAAGCATACTTACTTTTTTGTCTTACGTAATGAATTAAACGCCCAATAGGCCAAAAGACCAATAAGCGCTGATGCGAGCAGACTCACCCAATTCGGCACCATCCAACTCCCGATCACCAATTGGATATCCAGTGCTGCACGCAAAAAATGAAGCACAGCCACAGTTAAAAATACTGAACCAGCGACCTCTAAAAAAATGCGCATAGTTAATGCGTGGTTATGATTTATGTATACAGTATAACAAAAACTCTTTTAGAATCACAAAACCACCGAGAGGTTACGGTGGTTGTGGTTGTGTTTTCTACGAGCTTTCTAGGCAATCAACTCAAGAGTTCGATCACCCAACGAGGAAAGGGCCGTTTTGTCAGCGCAACAAATTGGCAGTACGTCAGCAAGGTCCTTAGGAGTTTTTGCCAATGACAGCGCACGCTCCCACACCTTGAACTTTTCAACGGAAAGGTACTCGCCATGGCTTTCCGAAGCTCCGCTACGCATCACCTCACAATGTATCTCAACACAGTCACCAACAGTCAGCGCAAGTTGCAGATACCTGGAGAATTGAGCGTACAGTATCTTTTCTCTAAGGCGCACCTCCGCGCGCTTTCTATTTATAAGCCCCAGATGCACCTTTAAATTCAGCTGTAGGTGTATCCCCGTCTTTCTGCACTCCTCACGGTCAGTGGCAAACCCAAAGACGCGCTCAATCAAGCTGGCACGCAAACATGGATGGGATCTATCCACTCTAGGACTTACAGTCAGTAAGAACTCCAGACACTCCTGTTTTCCTCGCACGCAAGTGACGAGTGCCTCAAGTGCCGCCGCCCCTGATCTGCCCCAACCATCACTTGCTTTATACACAGCAAGCCACTGACCCGTGGTGAACTGGCGTTTTTCTTTCTCGCTCAGCTTACTCCAAAGAGTTTGTGCCGCCTGACCGAATTCCATCCCTCCCTCAACCAGGGAATCCAACGCGAACACGGTGCTTGATTTCACTCTGTCGACTCCTTGCGGTAACCACACTCGGTCTGCCGCTTCTGCACTTGTTGTTGACAACCCGTTATGGGCACACACAAAAAATCGACCTACCTGTAGGGTAAGAGATATATCTTTTTTGTCAAGTCCTAAGAAACACCCCCCTACTCCTGCGCCCGCTTCACTGCGTATTTGATAATCTTACCAGCCACATCAATTCCTGTGGCTTCAGTAATCCCCTGTAAACCAGGATTTGAGTTTACTTCCAAAACCTTTGGCCCATCTTTGCTACGAATCAAATCAACACCGGCAATATCAAGCCCTAACGCCTTTGCCGCAGCGATGGCAATGCGTTTTTCCTTACTACTCAACTCGGCGACTTTCACTTTGCCACCCAATGAAAAATTTGATCGAAACTCACCGCGTTTGCGCGCAATACGTTCCATTGCTGCCACAATTTTATTTCCCACAATAAATACGCGCAAATCTCGACCGCGACTCTCTTTAACATATTCTTGCAAAATGATTGGTGCAGAATTTTCATCTTCAACCAACATATCAACAATTGATCGCAAACCGCGCTTACTCTCAATAATTGACACTCCGACACCCTTACTCCCAATTGCGGATTTTAAAATTACCGGATGGGATCCAATATCATCCATCACATCCTCAATATACTCAGCACTGCGCACCACATAACTTTTTGGCATGGGAATATTTTTGCGCTTGAGCACCTGCATGGTACGAATTTTATTCTTGGCACGCGTCACCGGTCCATGCGGATTAATCACCGGCACACCAGCAAGTTCGAACTGCTTAATAGTAGTAATGTGATAATCTAAATCTCCCCCACCAAATGTCGGCTTAACAATCAACATCTTAACCCCACGCACGACTTTGTTCTTATGCAAAATACGAGGCTTTTTTACAAACTCTAACTGACAGTCTCTCGCATACAGTGGCACCAGCTCATGTCCTTGTTTTTGCGCAGCATCCATTAACATCTGGATGCTCTCCATCGTGGCAGTTGACTCTTTTGGTGGTTTGGTAAAACTCAATAAATGAATTTTCATAGGAATTAATTATACCGTAAAAGCTTGGGGAGTATAGACGAAAGTCAATTTTTTGACAAGAGGTATGCGCATGACCAATTTTGACACACAAGACGATCTGTGGTATCATGGGGTTGTAAGTCATTCCAAGATTCGTTTTGGAAAAATAATCATACAAAATATGATGGATACATGTTCAACGTGCAGCGCAGAGCCTTGCACATGTGCTGCTCCTGCAGCACCAGCTGAAGGTGGTGACATGCCTGCAGCTCCAGCTCCTGAAGCACCTGCTGAGGGTGGTGACGCTGCTCCGGCAGAAGGTGGTGACGCCCCAGCTGCTGAATAATTTTGTAGCGATTATCAAAGACCTCCCGCTTGCGGGAGGTCTTTTGTATTTCATTATCCTTTTGGTGCTGTGCGCTTTTTGGCCAACACATACAGCGCCATCTGTGACAAACGATTTGCCGCATCGGTCCGCAGCGCGTGCGGAAGTGCTTCTTGCATGCGCTGTTGTGCATTACGATCAGTAATCAACTCGCGGAGCATATCCACAAATCTGTCTTTGGTCGTTGCATTAAGCACAAGCCCGGCACCAGACTCAGCAAATACTTTTGCATTATCCTCTTGATGTGAGTTAGGCATTGGCACGAGTATAGATGGTTTCTTCAGTGCAGAAATCTCGGTTAATGTCCCCATACCGGCACGAGCAACCACAACGTCAGCCACGGCATACGCGTGAGCCAAATCCTCTCGATTGATAAATGGATATTGACGATAACGCTTAGCCTCGAGTGTTCGACCCTTGCCATCTCCAGTACTATGAATAATCTGGACAAACTGCGTAATCTCCGGAAGATGATCCCACACAAGAGTATTGAGCTGAATCGCCCCTGTTCCTCCACCAAGCACCAATACCACCGGTATGTCAGCTTCTAAATCAAAACGTTTGTGGGCAATTGCCACATCTCCTTGCAACACATCGGAACGAACCGGATTCCCAATGACCATAGCTTTGCGCTTGAACGCTTTTTTTGATTGCTCAAAAGCACACGTGATAGATGAAGCAAGCGGAGCAATGATTTTATTGGTAAGTCCAACACAAACATCCTGCTGATGCACCAATGCGGTAATGCGCAATAACCACGCCGCAACATGAATCGGCACTGATGTATAGCCACCGACCGAAATCACTACCCGAGGACGTTCATGAGCAAGCAAGCGAAACGCGCGCACAATTGCACCAAAAAGCGCAAAAGGTAACCAAAATGTTTTCCAAGAAAAATACCGGCGCAACTTTGGAGCAGGAAATGAAACAAAACGCAGCTTGGTTTGTTCCACCACTTCGCGCTCTGGACCATCTGGCGTACCAACCCATATGCCTTCAAGTGGTACTGGAATACGATCGCTTAAATCATCCCACACCGCTAACAGTGGAACCACCGGCCCCAGTGTTCCTCCTCCAGAAAATAGCACTTTCAGTGATTTTTCAGCCATATTATTCAAGCTCTCGCGTTTGTCTTGAGACATTTAATACAATACCAAACCCAAGCAACATGGCAACCAACGCTGATCCACCGTGGGACACCAGTGGCAGCGGAACGCCGGTAAGTGGCAACAATCCCAACATAGCACCAATATTAATCAAAGCCTGCAATCCAAACCAGCTCGCCAGCCCAACTCCTAAATACATACCAAACTGATCACTAGTGGCACGCGCAATACGCAATCCACGTAAGAAAATAAACACAATAAGCAAAATAATAAGTGCGCTCAAGAAAAATCCAAGTTCCTCAGCAACCACCGCAAAAATAGAATCTGAACTCACTTCAGGCAAATACTGAAACTTCTGCCGTGAGTTTCCATACCCTTGACCAAATAATCCACCGGAGCCAATAGCCAAAAACGCCTGATTAATATGATACCCAACCCCTTGTGGGTCAAGTTCAGGGTGTAGAAAGGTCATAATGCGATCAGCACGATATGGTGCTGATGCAACCAAAATCCAAAGCCCAAGTATCAACACCAAGCCGAGTGAGAGCAAATGTTTCCACTTCACGCGTGCTACAAACACCATGACCAATGCGACTGCCAAGAAAATTGACATGGTTCCGGTGTCTGGCTGTTTCACTAACAAAAATAGTGGAATGGCAAGCAACACCACAAACGGCACAAAATCCTGCCAAAATCGCGTCATTCCCTGTCGCCCACGACTATCCAACCAACTCGCTAAAAACAAGATAAACGATAACTTGGCCAACTCTGCCGGCTGTACACTAATCCCAGCAAAGGAAATCCAACTTTGCGCTGTTCCAAAATCAGCAGCAAGTCCTGGGATAAATACCACGAGCAACAATGCAAGCGTCACGCCATAATAGATCCATCGAAACGTGCGGAGCCATTTGTAATCCACCATGTACATCACTGCAAGACCAACAAGACCTGGCACAAAACCAAACAACAATTGTCGCTTAACAAAAAAGACTTTATCACCAAAGCGATCAAAGCCTACCGGCGCACTGGCGCTTGCCAATACCATGAGTCCAATCACTGCTAAGAGTACCACTGCGCTGATAAAGAGAACATCAGGTTTGTGATACTTGCGTGCCATAGATATTAAAAGCGCACGTCAAGCATGGCGATAATAATTCCCAACAGCGCACTCATCCCACCAATAAGCCAAAATCGCATGGTCACCTGGTGCGCGGGCCAGCCTTTGGCTTCAAAATGATGATGGATCGGGGCTACTAAAAATACTTTTTTCTTGCGAATCTTTTTTGAACTCAGTTGGATAATTACTGAGGCAGCCTCTAAAACCAAAATCGATCCAATGATTGGCAGCAACAACACCGCATCAGTAAAAAAGGCAACCACCGCTAACGTGCTAGTCAACCCAAGAATACCGGTCTCACCCATGTAAAATCTGGCGGGCGGAATGTTAAACCACAAAAACGCCAAGATCGCACCAGCGACTACGGCACAAAAGATCGCAAGATCGTTTTGGTCACGCATGAATGCCAAAACTGCATATGCAGCAAACATCATGGTAAATAATCCTCCAGCAAGACCATCCAGACCATCAACTACACTGGTGCTAAATACCCCAAGTACCACGGTTACAAAAATTGGAATGTACCACCACCCAATAAAGAGCTCGCCCAAAAATGGCACATAAATACTGTTCCATCCTAACTTAAAGAAAAACCAGTATGCACCAACCAACCCAATCAAGATCACCAAAATCAACCGGCGACGAAACGTGATTCCCCCACCTTTAGCTCCATCCCCTTTTTTTTGAATAACAAACAAGTCATCAAAAAAACCAAGGATTGACGCGGAGACTAAGGTAAACAATGGAATCCAGGTTTGCGACCGACTTAAAAAGTTAAGCGGTTCGACCCATGTCCAATCAGTTGCCGCATCAAGCATGGCAAAAAACAACGTAATAAACGTCACGGTTCCCCAAATCAATATCCCTGCCATGCGTGGGGTGCTCACCTCTTTGTCTTTGTGGAGTTTGGCAAAAATCTTAGTGGATGAACCATCTGGCGCCACCGTACGAACACGTTTTTTCCAACATTTGTATTTAATCAATAACCGAGAAAGGAGTGGTGTCCAAGCAAGCGCAAACAAAAAACTGAGTGTCCCCAGAATAAACATTGTCAGCAGCGTAGTATATCCTTGATATTCCATACCATTATGAGTTCAGTAAATACAGCACGATAAGATCAATAATCAAAATTCCCATTACACCACTTGCGCCGGCCAACAACACATACGTATATACACGCTCGATATAAAACAGTAAATATGCTAGTACCATATTTACGCCGACGATTACCAAGCCAATGAGTGGAATGCGATAAATATAACTCCATGGCCCTGAAAAGTTCACCCCGAAATCGACGGTATAATGTAGGAGCGCTTGCGCATCTTGCGGACGGACAAAACTTGCGGCAATTAACCAGAGAATCAGCACGGCACCGAGCTGAACTGCGACAAAAATACTGACCAGCCGATCGCCAAAAAAGTTGCGCAAAGGATACATAAGGAGGTCAGTAAAACAGGAAATTTAGCTCATTTTTGCCAGATATTGACAACGAATAACGTTCATACTATACTATAGCCACTCAAATCTATCAAACTTGTCTGTTATGGCACATAAGAAACAAGGAGGTTCAGTTAAAAACTTAAAAGATTCAAATGCACAGCGCCTGGGTGTCAAGCTTTTTGGTGGACAAAAAGCAATTGCCGGGAATATTATTGTTCGCCAACGCGGCACCAAGTTTCATCCTGGTCGCAATGTAATGCTGGGCAATGATTATACAATTTTTGCTACTGCTGACGGAGTCGTCAACTTTAGTACCAAAAAACGCCGAACTTTTGACGGAAGCCTTAAAACCGCTAAATACGTAAATGTAGACCCTGAGGCGCCAAAAACCAAGAAAGCTGCTGAAAAACCCACCGCAAAGGCTGCTCCTACCAAGACAAAAGTAAAAGTGGAAAAATCATAAGTATTACGCGCAAAGACCGCCGAAAGGCGGTTTTTTATTTGGAAAAAGACAAAAATCAAGATACACTGTCAACTGTAAGCTTTTTGATACTCCCCCGTTATATACAGTGAAGCCATGGCAATGGATCGAAAAACTCAACAATTACATAAGCACTTTTTGCATGCTTATGACCAATATGCCGATGCGCTCTTTCGATTTCTATTCTACCGCGTAAAGCAAAACAAGGCAGTTGCCGAGGATCTTCTTGCGCAAACGTTTTGCAATGTGTGGCTGGCAATTACTCGAAAGGGGGAGATCGAGCATTTGCAAGCCTTTTGTTACCGCACCGCACGCAATCTTGCAATAGATTATGCGCGAAGCGGCAAACAAAAATACGAGATTGGCGTTGAGGACGAAATACTTGAGAGAATCCCAGACAACACACCACTTGAGCAGTCCATTGATATTGCACTCTCAACCAAACGTCTTAAGGAACTCATGAATACACTCGCCCCACAATACGCCGAAATCATCCACTTACGCTTTACCGAGGAGATGAGTATCAAAGAAATTGCTCAGATCCTGGATAGTAATCCGAATGCTGTATCGGTCAAAATCCATCGTAGCCTAAAGGCTCTTAAATCATCGTATGAAAACCAATCCGTTTGATCGCATTAAAAAAGAGGGGTTGTCCCGTACTCGCAAAACACAGATTCGAAAAGATCTTGTGCAGTTTATGGCGCAACATCCGGTGACGGAATCTGCAACTCATACACCGAGCATGTTTGCTCAATTACTCATGCTAACCCAAAAACCTATGACAGCAGCACTTATTGCTGTAGTTGTTCTGCTTTCAGCCGGAGGCGGAGTAACCTACGCATCACAAGATGCGCTTCCGAATGATTTTCTGTATCCGGTAAAAACCGCGTCAGAGGAAGTGCGAGTATTTATTGAACCAGACCTTGAGGATAAGGCAGCACTTGAGCTGAAGTACGCTCAACGTCGCCGCGAAGAACTTGAGGCATTGATTTCACAAGAGGAGATTACCCCTGAGCTTGCGAAAAAGACCAAAGCCGGTCTTGATGAAGCAATTGCTTCGGTGGAAACTATTCGAGATGACATTTATTCACAAGACCGCGAAGCCGCTGTTCGATTAGCACTTCGTGCTGATGAGTTTGAAGATGCGTTTATCGATGCGCTTCAAACCGTGCCACAAGAACATCGCGATGATTTACTCGATGTACTACAAGACGCTATTGATCATGCGCGAGACAATAACAGTGAAATGTTAGCGCTCATGGGTGATGCACTGGCGCAAAATCCAACAGATGATAGCCTTGGATTTGCAATGGAAAAAGAGATTACTGAAGAAGCTCGTGAAGCGAAAGAACATGTACGCATGTTGACCCAAGCCATTGCATTTGGTAAACAGCATGCCAAAGCAGATACGCGTTCTTTCTTGGCAGAACTTGAGGCGCAAGTAGCTAAAATTACTGCTGCAATTACACGTGTTGAAGCAGAGCTGAACAAACCATCAGTGAATCTTGATGCGGTGTTTGCAGTAATTGATGATCCATCATTGCCAGATATCCACGAGCTCATGGACCGCATGGAAGCGCACTTTGGTGAAGGTACTGCATACGAAGAACTCGAGTACGATGGTCCGTGGATTGAAAGTGACATGTATGATGATCGCTACGGCGAAGATGAAAATCACGAAGGAGAAAACTTTGTTGATCCATGGGCAATTGAGGGCGAATGCCACTCTCTATATGAAGATGAGAATACTGTAGAATGTTATGAGGATGGTTCATGGAATCGGTATGATAAAGCTGAATTTGAGCAAAGCATTCTACCGGTTGGTGAGTACCGTTACAATGAAGGTGGAGATGATGACGATGCACCACGATTTGATTTCCCAGAATATCCAGAGGACTACGATTTTGAAAAAGATGATCCATACTACTACGGTGAACATCAAGTTGATGAAGAGTTTGAAGCACTCAAAGCACAATACGATAAAGATGGTGACGGTGAAGTAGATTGTATTGGTGAAAAGGACTGTCCCGGTCCGGACGACCCAATTTGGGATGCCTTTGACCGCCCATGTGATGAGTTGTGTGAGCAATGGCATGAGCAGCGTGATCGCATGCTTGAAGAAGGCGGATATCCAATTGATGATGATTATGAGGGTGACTACTATGACGAAGAGGATGGATATGATGGACCAGATGAGCAGGATCGTCGTCGTCATGATGATGAGTTTGGTGAATACGATCCAAACCATGACAAAGCGTATGATGACTATGACCCAGAGCACGACCCATACTCAGAAGATGAGTATGACCACCCTCATGATGAGGATGGGAATCCAGTAGATGAAAACGGGAATCCACTCGCTGAATAAGATATCTCGCAAAGGGATGACAAAACCCCAGGCCTAGGCCTGGGGTTTTGAATCTATCAAATTCGGAGGTGTAGCACCGTCTTGTCCTTGATATTGACTACGAGGATCCTGCGCTACCAAATCTTTCATTTGCGCAAAGGCCATCATCCCAACCGGATCTTTGTAATTGAGCACTATTGAAAAGTTACCCAAATTTTTTATCTCTAATGTAGTAGCTCTTGGTTCAGTATAATTGCCATCTATAATAGTCGACGAGAGATGCATGGTAAGTCCGAGTCGTGCCATTGTTGATCTGCCGTCGATGAATCCGACTAATGAACGATCGAGTTGTACACGCTCAATGGTTGACGCGAGAATAAATTTTCCTGGAGTGATGGTGTATGGTTGTTCTTTTAGAGAATGCTCGTCGTATTCTATATTTGACGGATGTTGTAAATCGATAGTCTGATCAGGTTTTGGAACAAGTACCTTATCGTCAAGATGGACTCGAATACCTGCGGCCTGTATATCATCAAGATTATACTCAGGTTGAATGATGATTTTGCCTAATTGAATATATTCTTGGATGCTCTTGTCAGACAAGTACATACCGCTACTTTTACCCCTTCAAACACGCTTCTACAAAATCATTAAACAACGGATGTGGGGTAAGTGGACGAGATTTAAACTCAGGATGAAACTGCACCCCGACCATCCACGGATGATCTTTCACCTCAATAATCTCTACTAGATTCTGTTTTGTATTTACTCCAGAAAAGACCAATCCCGCCTTCTCAAGCGCTTTTCTATAGTCATTGTTAAACTCATAGCGATGACGATGACGCTCTGAAATCTTTGCTTTTTTGTACGCACGGTATGCTTTGGTACCCTTACTCAGGGTACAATCATATGCTCCCAAACGCATCGTCCCTCCATAGCGATTATTTTTTACATTTTTTTGCTGATGAGGATTGATAATAATGATTGGCTCAGATGTTGCTTCATCAACCTCTTGCGTATGCGATTGTTTCAGTTTAGCCACGTGCCGTGCATATTCAATACACGCCAATTGCATTCCATAGCACAATCCAAAATATGGAATCTTTTTTTCACGCGCATATTTAATCGCTGTGATAATTCCCTCGATACCACGCGTACCAAACCCACCTGGCACAATTACTCCATCAAATTTAGAAAGCATTCGTACTGATTTTGGATCTTGCTCAAACTCCTCTGAATCCACCCAAGTCAACTCCGGTTTGGCCGTATGTGCCCATGCCGCATGTTTGATTGCTTCAATCACCGAAATATACGAATCAGCTAAGGTAAAGGCACCGGTGCCAAAATATTTCCCAACTACTGCTACTTTTACCCGCTTTTTCCCGGTTTCTGCCTTTTTAATCTTGGTAAAGAACTTTTTCCAATCGTCCATCTTGGTTTTGCGCTTTGACAAACTCAACACATCGCAGAGCTTGTCCCCTACCTTTTCTTTTTCAAGCAGCACTGGTATTTCATATACTGATGAAACATCAGGAGCAGAAATAACATTTCGCGGACGAACCGCACATGCCCTTGATATCTTATATCGACGCGGTTTATCAATCTCACGCTCAGAGCGACAAATCACAAAATCCGGATTGATTCCAGTTGAGTTAAGCGTGCGACATGCGTGTTGCGTTGGTTTGGTTTTCATCTCGCCCACCGTCCCTGGAATTGGCAAGTAACTCACCAACATAAACGTGACATCATCTGGATTTTGCAACTTCATCTCACGTGCCGCCTCAAGAAAGAGGAGGTTTTGATACTCCCCCACGGTACCCCCAATCTCAATAATCGTAACATCTGCTTTTGCTCGACGGGCGGCAGTGGTAATACGACGAATAATCTCTTCTGGAATATGTGGCACCACTTCAACACATTTGCCTTTATACTCTAAGTTGCGTTCTTTATGAATTACGGTCTCATACACTCGACCAGTAGTCATGTAATTAGTCGAGGTCAAATTCGTTTCTAAAAATCGCTCGTAGTTTCCCATGTCTTGATCAGTCTCATCACCATCATCAGTCACAAATACTTCGCCATGCTCAGTTGGATTCATGGTACCGGCATCAAGGTTGATGTACGGATCAGCTTTCACTGCAGTAACCCGATACCCCTTGTCTTGTAAAATCCGCCCCACACTCGCTGAGGTGATTCCTTTTCCAACAGAGGACATAACGCCCCCAACAACAAATATAAACTTACGATTACGTTTTGTAGGCATAATATAAAACTAAAACCGACACCAGTATAGCAGAAATAGCCGTATCAAAAAACCCCTCTGACTTAGGGGGATTCTTCGATAATGATCTGGATCTGTGCTTCAAGTCCGTGATCGAACTTGAGCGACACGTCGAACGTGCCGACCTCTTTAATCGGTTCGGCAAGCACCACTTGCGATTTACTTATCTGGTATCCTTGTTTTTTGAGCGCCGTGACAATCTGCGCTTCTCGAATTGCGGCATATGGCAACCCATCAGCATTAGTCTTAACCGCGATTACCACCTCTTGTCCATCTAATTTACCAGCAAGTTCTTGGGTCTTATGGAGTTCCTTTTCTGAATCACGACGACGTTGCTCTGCCACGCGTTGCAGCTCCTTAATCGCAGATTCACTTGCAATTGCGGCAAGTTTTTTTGGAAGCAAAAAATTCTGAGCATACCCATCGGCAACCTCTTTAACCTCTCCTTGTTTCGCCACTCCTTTAACGTCCTGTAAAAATACCACTTTCATATTGACGAATCTCTATTTTTAGAGTACACTAGGCCTGTTATGAGCGCAACTACCCCTCAATCAACCCCTGATTCAACTACGGTCAAAAGCGGCTTTGTGGTCTTGTTAGGGCGTTCAAATGTTGGAAAATCCACACTTTTGAACACCTTAGTTGGGACAAAAATTGCCAGTGTGACCAATAAACCACAGACCACTCGAGATGTGATTCATGGCGTGGTAAACGATCCTTTGGGACAAATTGTCTTTGTGGATACCCCTGGAGTACTGCAGGAAAAGCATAGTGTACTTTCTGGAAAACTGCTTGAACGAGTCAAACGATCACTTCAAGACATCGACTGTTTGGTATATGTTGCTGATCCCACTCGTGAGATTGGGGACGAAGAACGTTTTACGATTTCACTCATTCGTAAAGTAGACATTCCAAAAATTTTTGTAATCAATAAAATTGATCTTCCAGAAAAAAATCGACGATATCTTGATGACTACCGATTCTTAGCGCAAGAAGAAGGATTTACCACCGTGATCGAACTCTCAGCATTACGTGCACGGCATATCACCCCACTCAAACAGGCGGTACTTGAGGTGTTGCCGGAAATTCCACGGGAACAACTCCCCTATCCTGAAAACCAGATCACCAATGTAAACCAATCATTCTGGGTCGCGGAAATTATTCGAGAAAAAATCTTCTTGGCAATGGAAAAAGAAGTTCCCTACTCAACCACGGTTGAAGTTACCAATATCGAGGATAAGCCTGATGTCATGGTCATCAACGCCAAAATTATTACCACTGCTGATCGATATAAAAAAATGCTCATCGGCAAACGAGCACATAAGATTAAACAGGTCGGCCAAATGGCGCGCAAAGAGCTGGAACAACCGATCAATAAAAAAGTTTATTTGGAACTCGAGGTTGTGACCAATCCAAAATGGGAAGCGCTTCTCGACTAATCACGCTTTGATTTGGCAGGATCTGCTGAACATACCCCCAACATCATCGCCGTAGCAATAAGCGCCTGACGCGCATACGGCCGCACACGTGGCGCAATTTGATCCTGCAAAATCTCCGGACCTAAAATACCAACACCGATCGGCTTGTCGATCGCTAATTGTAAATCAATAATCGATTTGATCACAGCTTGCCCCATAACCAAGCCGTGCTTAGTCTGACCTCGTTCAATAATTCCAAGCGCCACTGCGCCATCCACGTCATCCCGCATGAGTGCGCGCTTGAGTGCTAATGGTTTTTCCAGTGAGCCATGCACCCAAATCTCGTCAATAATTTCGATAGAATATTGGGCTGCTGTTTGCATCACTTCATCACGCATCTCCTGCGCTTCTTTTTCATGATATGCGCCGATCACCAGTACAATCCTTTTTGATGTTGTCGGAGGAGTGTTCATACTATTTCTTTTGCTGTTCAAGTAATGTTGGCAAGAGTCGCTCAACAGTTTCAACCAACACACGTGTATTTGATTCCACTTCAATATTTACCTCATCCCCCACTTGTTTTATACCAAAGGTAGTCACACGCAATGTCTCCGGGATAAACCAAACGGTGAATGTGGAAGCACTATAATCAACATCAACAACGGTCAAACTTGCCCCATCAAGCGCAATAAATCCTTTGGTAAAGACATACTTCATCAACGCTGCAGGTGCACTAAACGTAATGACATAGTTATTCTCTGGCTGATCAATGGTAACAATTTTTGCCTTGCCGTCAACATGGCCGGAGACAACATGTCCACCAATCTCAGCATCAGCAGTGTGTGATCGCTCGATATTAATTTGACGACCAACTGCAGCAGTGCCCAATGTAGTTCGCGAAAGCGTTTCTCCCATCGCCTCAAAAAATACCAATCCATCCTGTTGTTCAAGTGCGGTTAAGCACACCCCATCAAGTGCAACACTTGCTCCGCGCTCAAGACCATGCGCGAGTTGTGAAGACATCCGCATGCCAAAACGCATCAATCCGGACTTTTCTTCTATTGCTTCAATTGGTGCTAATCCAGCAACGATTCCGGTAAACATACTAGTCAATTCGAGACTCAAAAATCATTGCAATCTTTCGTAAATCATCCTCGATCTGTGCGATGAGTTTTTCTGTGCTTTCAAAGCGTTGCATATCGCGAACTTTATCAAGTACGTGCACACGCAACTCCTTACCATACAGATCACCGTGATAGCTGATCACATATACCTCAAACTTTGGCTGGGTAGATTCTTTATGGTCACCACCAATCACCACAGCACCATGATATTCTTGCTGTTGTCCGCCATCTTCAAAAAAAACTTTCCCAGCATAAATTCCAGGCAAGAGCGACTGATCGTCTTTGAGTGTGTAGGACAAATTCGCAGTCGGATATCCCAACTGCGCCCCCTCACCAAGTCCTTGTGTTACCACTCCGGTAACGGTGGTTGGATGCATAGATTATTCTTCACCAATCAACACTTCGGTTGCTTTTTGGAGTACTTCGTCCTCCTCAGTCTCCGGATCATCTTCTACTTTAATATCAGGACTAATTCCCTTGTCATCAATAGATCGACCGGATGGTGTTAACCATTTGGCAATAGTGAGCTTCAAACCAGACCCATCGGCAAATGTGCGAAACTCCTGCACCGATCCTTTACCAAACGTTTGCTCACCAATAATGATTGCGCGCTCATGATCCTGCAGTGCACCGGCCAAAATCTCTGATGCTGACGCTGAACCACCATTGATAAGCACTACCGTTGGGATGGTTGGCAATCGATGGTGTGCATGAGCATCGTATTGTTGATCTACTCCTGCTCCATTGTAGAAATCTTCTTTTACAATTGGGGCACCTTCCTCAAGCCACTCACTCGTAAGCGCAACAGCAACATCTAAAAAGCCGCCAGGATTATTGCGCAAATCAATGATTAAACCAGCTGGTTGATTTTGCGCTTGATTCACATCAGCAATGACGGACTCAAATTTAGGAATAGTCTGTTCATTAAAATGCGCAATACGTGCGTACGCAATATTTTTTTCAAGTCGTTCGTATGCAACCGTGGTTAATTCAATGGGTGCTCGCACAATACTTATATCCATAAGTTCGTCAGTAGACTCGCGATAAATTTCAAGTACCACGGTTGAGTCGCGTGGACCACGAATCTTACGGACCGCACTATCAAGCGGTAATGGTGCTGCTTCATCGCCATCAATTGACACAATAATATCTCCGCTCTCAAGTCCGGCCTGCTCTGCAGGTGAATTGGCAAGTGGTGCTACAACCACGAGACGACCTTCGCGTTTGCCAATCTCAGCACCAATCCCTTCGAAGGTGCCGGACAAATCAGCGACAAACTGCTTGGTAATCTCAGGACGTAAAAAGACTGAATACGGATCATTGAGCGCTGCCACCACCCCTTCGATCGCCCCATAAAATAAATCAGCTTCCTCACTTGGACCCTCTACATACTTTTTCTGCACCGCATCCCAAATATCCCAAAATAATCCAGTATTAACTTCTTCAGAAAATCCTTCGGTGAGTTGCTTAATCCCAACAACCTCTGAATTTTTTTGTTGTAAGATGCGTTCTTGTACTGAACCGATGTTGACCACCGCTCCAAGGTAAATCCCAAGCGCAAATACCACAACCACAAGAATACCCTTAACATACGTACCAACATATTGCTTGGCTCGTCGGTTTGCCGGTGGTTCAGTTTTGTAGGTAAATTCGTCCATAGTTATTCATCAATACGAACAATATCAGCACCAAGTGCCCGTAATCGTTCGTCAATACGTTCATACCCTCGCTCAATCTGATAAATATTATGAATGGTCGTGGTTCCTTTTGCAATGAGCCCAGCAATAACCATGGCAATGCCCGCACGAATATCAGGTGATTCAAGTGCGCGCCCTCGTAATGTCTTTGGTCCCTGGACTAATACTCGGTGTGGGTCACACATGATGATATTGGCTCCCATGCGATTCAACAAATCAGTATAAAACAGCCGACCGTCAAAAATGGTTTCATGCACCATACTCAACCCTTCGGTCTGGGTAAGCAACACAGTCATCGGTGCTTGATAATCGGTTGAAAATCCAGGGTATTCTTTTGTGCGGACATTTACTCCCTTGAGCGCCCCTTCGTATTTATGGATTGCCAATGTGTCTTCTGTACGCGTATATGGGACGCCCATAATGTCAAAATGCGCGAGTAGTGCTTCGATATGTTCTGGATTACACTGAGTAATCGTGAGCTCGGATCGTGTGGCTGCAGCCATGATCGCAAACGTCGCAGTTTCCAGACGGTCTGGCATACATTCAACTTGTGTGCCGGTCATTGCATCAACGCCTTCGATCACAATAGTCGAAGTTCCGGCACCACTGATCTTGGCACCACACCGATTCAACATCTGGGCAAGCTCGGCAACTTCTGGCTCTGCTGCAGCATTTTTTAACACGGTAGTACCTTTTGCACGAGTGGCGGTAATCATGAGCGCCTCGGTTGCTGTTACGGAGATAAAAGGAAATACAATCGTGGTGCCTTCTAGTTGCTTGTCTGCACGAAACTCAAAATGGTCATCATGCTCAATAACCGTAGCACCAAACGCTTTGTATCCTCGAATAAATAAATCAATGGGCCGCTTACCAAGCACACATCCACCAGGATGAGGAATTTGCGCACTCCCTACCCGATGCAAAAGCGGACCAATCAACATCACTGAACCACGCAATTTCCCGGCGCGTGAATCACGCAAATCACCGGTAGTACATGTTGATGCATCAATATTCACGGTATGGTCATGCGCATCATGATCAATACTCACCTGCAAAATTTCCATAATCTCCAACATGCGATGCACATCTTCGATCTCTGGAATTCGCGATACAAAAAGAGCGCCATCCATGACCAGGGCGGCACTAAAACACTTGAGGGCAAAATTCTTGGCACCAGAAACCGCAATTGAGCCCTGCAGCTCTGTTGGCCCAGTAATTACGTATCGTTGCATAGTTTGTATCCGTAGTGTACCCTACTTAGGAAAGCTATGCAAGCATACCAAAATTACAAATTACGCTTCGTGGTGTGGCTATTTTTTGTCCTATTCTTCTTGATTACCACGATTACCGTACTTACATATGGCTCCGGATATACTATCCATTGGCCCAGCCGATCGATCATCTCAACCGGCTCTCTTTTGATTAAAACTGAACCAACTACCACGAGCGTCTTAGTGAATGACCAGCACCATAGCAATACGCCATTGCGTATTACGCGCCTGCTGCCATCAACTGTGCATGTCCAGATTACTAAGGATGGCTATTTCTCCTATGCCAAGCGAGTTGATGTCCATTCAAAAGAGACTACATTTATTACGACAACGTTGTTTAAACAACCAGTGTTTCAAGCGACTGAGCGAATCCCGAATCACCATGTAATTGGTCTCTCATCTGATGGATCAACTCGACTGCATATTGACCCAAGCTCCTCAACCCTCACGTACTATCACGACAATACCCACAACACGATTCACTTTGACGAACCACTTGCGCTGCAAGGTCACTCCATCACGTGGAGTCCAGATGGTGAGCGAGCAATTGTAGGGGTGACCTATGCTGATACCGTACGATCTGAAGAATTTATTTTCTCAAGAGCTCGCCCTGATGGACTTACCAGCATTAATACCGATGATTATGAATTTAAATTTTTCGGGTGGGATCCGGTGAGTCCGTGGATGATCCGCGTAATGGAAGCATCCAGTCTAGATGCCTACATGCATACAATTACTAAAGAGATTACCTGGATTACCGATCACAAGCAGCGGCTTTTTGCGAATGACATTATGTTGAGCGCAGATACTGGACTGTCTTATACCCTTACCGTTGGTTCTGACGAACCAATCACACTTCCCCAAGGATCATATCAGTATCTTACCAACCACGATGGAACAATCTATCTGCGAAACACCCGTGCCCAAACAACAGTTGCTGTACGTGATGGGACTACTGAAACACTTTCGTTTGAAACACTTACTCACGCCACTCATGACGATGGTGAGCTGCTGCTGTATAACAATTCAGAGGTTTGGCGACATATTCCTGAAGGAGCCTTTCAACTTTTAACGCGCAGCAGTAAAAAAATTTCTCGGGTGTACCCAGTTACGAATACGGGGTATGTGCTAATTTTGCTTGATGATGAGGCAATCCTCCTCGAGTATGACGGTCGAGACACTCGTAATACCTATTCTCTACTCCCTGAACTAAGCTGGCAAGACCTAACAATCTCAAACGATGGCAAAACAATCACCGGCCTCATTACATGGGACGGTGCGCAACAAATTATTACATTTGATATCCAATAGCCAACGTTACAACTCCATCATAGAGTTGTCTCCCAAAATCATTTTATGTCCTGACGGCAAAGAGCTGTGCGCAGGAGTAATGGTAACATTCTTTCCAATCAAACTATCAACAATTCGAACTCCAGAGTTGATATCAGCTTTTTCTAATACTACACAATTCTCCATCTCCGTATTATAAATCTCAGTATCGTCTCCAATTGATGTGTACGGGCCAATGTAGCTATTTTTAATGGTGCAGTTTTTTCCAATACTCACCGGACCTCGCACTAACACATTCTCATCAATCTCCGTGCCTTCCCCAATTTGCACCCGACCTTGCACCCGAACACGATCCCCGATCTTTGCATGATTAAAGGTGGCCTCACGAGTCATCTCATGAAGCAAAAGCTGATTACCTTCGAGTAGATCTTCTGCTTTCCCTGTATCTTTCCACCAACCAGTAATCTCTTTCCAGCCAACATTGTGACCGTTTTGCAAATACCAGGTATGGATGTCAGTAATCTCATACTCTCCGCGCGCACTTGGCTTGAGTGTTTCAAATGCATCAAAATAGTGCTTATCAAAAAGATAAATTCCAGTTACCGCAAAATCACTTTGTGGCTTCTCAGGCTTTTCTTCCACACGAACCAACGTGTCACCTTCAAAAATCGGAACACCAAATCGTTGCGGATCAGGAACTTTCGAAAACGCGAGCATAGCATTACGCTGCCCAGCAGTGAACTCCTCAACAAAATGATTGATTTCACCCAAAATAATATTGTCACTCAAGTAAAACAAAAAATCTTCACCTTCAAGTAAATCCCGAGCACAGGTAGGCACATGAGCCAACCCAAGTGGACCACCGATTTGTTCGCGATAGGTAATTGATACCTCGTAGGCACTCCCATCACCTAAAAACTCCTGAAGTGTTTTCTCTCCTGGATTAGTGTTAATAATGATGTCAGTGATCCCTGCTGCACGCACTTTTTCAATAGCGCGAACAATCATAGGCTTGTTTGCCAATGGGATCAAGTGCTTGTTAATCGTCTCGGTAATCGGACGCAATCGCGTTGCATGTCCTCCACCGGTCAGCAGTGCTTTCATACTCAATTACCCTACCAAACAATAAGTTTTTTAACAACCTTCCAATAGGTGTTAAATACCGGATTTGCCACATAGCGCAAGAGTGGATGTTCTACCACCTCTTCTTGAAAAAGCACTTTACCCACAAAGCTGCTCATGAGCTCACGATCGGTGATAACCCGTTGAGATTGAATCCGTTTGCGTGCCCTCAGCCATAAACGCCAATGTTTTGGCTGAAGCCAATACCAATAGACTTTGCACTTTTCTTTCCACCATCCACGCAACAGAGAAAACGTGAAGCTGCCGAATTCCATTATCAGCACCGCCGGAAAGATAAGCAGCAGTGTTCGCCACTTCAGATACATCAACCAAACCGCAAAACGATTCCGCTCCATCCAATAATATTTCGTGATGCTTCGACTAAATGAATAATCATGATGCACTACACTTGTACTAATCAGCACTACACGCTTGCTGGCGAGTGCTTTTGCGCGCAAAGAAAATTCCATGTCTTCATGATACAAAAACAAATCATGGTTCCATCCACCAATGCGCTTGAGCAGCGGAACCGGAATCATAAATGCCGCCCCAGTGGCATAGGCAATATCTTCAATCGGCGCGTATTGATGATCGGTAACAGACTCCTTGTAATCATTACAATACCCAAATCCTAAAAAGTGGATTGCATTTCCTGATGAGTTGATCTTTGTTGGTTCTTTATGTAAGAGCATCAATGATTGCGCAATTCCAATGGTATTGTCCTGCGTAAATGCTTCGACAAGTCGTTCAAAACAATCGGACACTGGATACGCATCGTTGTTCAGAAAAAATACATAATCAAAGTCATGAGCAATAGCATACTCAATCCCCATATTATTCCCTCCGGCAAATCCCAAGTTTTCATCATTGGCAATGATGGTAACTTTTGGGAGTGATCGCCCAGAATGAGGCATGACTTCATGTTGCAAAAACTCAACTGATGCACCGTGCTTAGGATGCGGATTATCAACAATGACCCACTCAATGCGATCTTTTGGATAGGTGAGTTTTTCCATTGCTGGCATCACCAAAGGAATATACGGTTCACAATGAAACGAAAGATAGACAACAGCAATTTTGGGATACGTCTTCATGATGGAGTATTGACTACAGAATGACGATTGCGCCACTTATGGTAATATCGCCACCAACTCTTCACATGCTCGCGCGCCAAACGACTGGTGAGGAGTGATTTAATTACCCCTCCGGTTTTGGTTGTAGCACGCGCATAGACATGCGCAATGGTAATCTCTGGTACATAATACACTGGCCAGTGTGCTTCCCAAAACCGACGGCACCAATCACAATCTTCAAAATACATAAAAAACCGATCATCAAATCCTCCAACCTGTTCAAGTGCCTTGGCACGCACAAACATCGCGCTCCCCAGAACCCAATCCACTGCTCGCGCACTCCGATGATCAAAATCTTCCATCAAAAAATGGTCAATGCGCTTTTTGACTCGATAAAACCTGTCGAGTTTTAATTGTCGCATTATTTTGTCAGAAAACTTGGGAAACCGAAAACAGCTTTTTTGCAATGTACCGTCCGGATATATTAACTTTGGGCCAATCATGCCCACTTTTGGTTCTCGCTCCATCCAATCGTACAACCGTGACAAGGTATTTGGCTGCACAAAACTGGTGTCTGGATTAAGCACAAAGTAGTACTTCGCTTTTACCGATTGCAAACCAACATTGTTTCCTCGTCCAAATCCCACATTCGCATCATTGGCAATGAATCGTACTTCTGGGAACTGATTCGCAAGTACTCTTTGTAAATTATCTGATGATGCGTTATCAACAATAGTTACCACAACATCAAGATTACTGCTGGCAATATCTGCGCGCAGTGTTTGTAAGCATGCGAGAATCGCATCTCGCATGTTGTAGTTTACAATAGTAATTGCAATGTCATGCATATTATCGCTGGTAGGTAGTCCACCACTTTCGTAAGGCTTTCGCTGAAGTACTGCGTGCGCGCTTGAGTTGGCGACGAGTACGGCATACTGTTTTCCGGTGCTTAATTATTTGAGTAATTGCGAGCCAACTCTTGAACTCAAACAACAACAAGTACCAAAACTTTTTCCACTCATACAGCTCAATCCACAACCAATCTCGAGCATAGTTTGCCCCATACTCGTTTTTAATCAAGGTGTACAGATGATTTTTATACGAGTGATAATTCGCTAATGCTGATTTGGTCTTGCGATTTTTTGCAGCACCCACATCAGAGATCGCCGTACCTGAGGAACTCCGATCGTGGTATGCAACGGCATCAGTCACCACCACTGCACGCGAACCACTAATCCGCAGACGCCACGCTAAATCAACATCTTCTTTATACGCAAAATAGAGCGGATCAAAAAGTTGGCCATCGACAAGCACCTTTGTAATAGCAGATCTCCGGTACATTGGCAAGGCCCCGGAGATCCCAAATACTTCGAGCTCAGCTCCACTACTTTCATGCAAGGTTTTTGCCACTTCTGGCCACCGCGCACCAGCATACCAGTCGACTACACGTCGAGAACGAAACACTTTCAATCCTAACGTATCAATATATTGAGTGAAACTGTGGTGCAATCCGTGAGCCCCTCGATCAGCTAAAAGATGAAAATCCCACCGCATGAGCCGTCCGCTTGTTGCACCAATATCAGCATGATGCTCCATCGTCATCATCAGTCTGCGAACATACTCGGGCATCAAATACATATCTTGGTTGAGCAACAATACATACTCACTTTCTCCTTCTGCAAAAAGCTGATTATGGCCACCGACAAATCCGGAATTAGTTTGATTGCGAATAAATTGGTGTGCAAAGGTGCACGTGGTAAGTTCATGCTCAATAGCAGCCACCGTACCATCAGTTGAACCATTATCAAGGACTTGCAAAATAAAATCCTGAAACGTTTGTTTGCGCAATGATGCAAATAAGTATGGGATGTAGCGCTTCCCATTCCACGTAACCAGTTGGATCGTAAGTTTGGTCATACTCATCGTTTACCAATTGATACTAACCATGAGATTGCGATTGCAATCGGACGCAACATGATAATGACTGGTGCACTGATCGGATGCCATTTTCGAAAATAACTCACCATACTTTTAGTGAACATTTTTTGCTTGTGCACTCCGGACACCAGTGCAAAACTTTGTCCAACATAATCAATACACTTCGCTTGCACTGTGTACATCACATCCCAACCTGCACGCGAAACTTGTCGACAATAATCCACTTCTTCAAACCAAATAAAATAGCGTTCATCAAGCGATCCAAGTTGATCAAGTACATCGCGTCTGATCATAAAGAATGAACCCCTGATTGAATCGACCACAGCATCTTGTGAGTAATCAAAATCTCTTTGGAGGTACTGATTGAGCACACCAGGAAATAGGTGTGGGATTTTAAGCAAAATCATTGCTTGGTCCCACAATCGTGGAAATCGGCGCACATGCGGCATATTCTCTCCAATCTGAGTAACCAACCGACAACCAGATACACCGGCTTTAGGATGTGCATCCATCCATGCTACCATAGCACTCAATGTATTTTCGAACACTCGCATATCAGGATTCAGTAACAATACATACCGTCCGATTGCCCGACGAATTGCCTGATTGTTTGCTTTGGCAAACCCAAGATTTTCTTGGTTCGCGATTAGGGTCACGTGGGGAAATTCAGTGCGCACCATCTCTACTGTTCCGTCATTTGAATTATTGTCCACTACAAATACTTCGATTGATAAATCACCAGTCGACGCAAACACCGAACGCAATTGTTCACGTAAAAAATCACGACTTTTATAGCCAACCGTCACGATTGAGATGTCCATAGTAGCTCTACGATAGCGGTTTTAAGCCCAAATTGCAATAAAAAAAGAAATCCGAGTTCGTGGCGATTGCGCCAAGACCTCGGTTTCCGTTGTGATTGGTTGATACGGCGATCAGAAGGTTGCTTGCGCTGCGAAGCGCAGACTGATCGTCGGGTCCTCCTGTATTGGCAGCCCGAGCGCAGCTCGCAGCTGCACCGTGGTCCATGGGAAGAAGTTCACACCGCCCAGCAGCTTGGTATCGCGCCAATCGATCGATTGATCGGTTGGGTGCCTGCCTTCGATCCGAAGGTAGACTTGTACCCAGGGCGCAACGTGTAGCGCGTCCAGGTGCCACCACGAAATGGCCGGCTTCTCTTGCCCACTGTCCCATGTCGCCAAAACCTCGCTCTGGCTGATGAAGCCTGGCGTCTGATACACCAGATGAGTTGCGACGCTATGTCGCCACCCCTCCTCCTGCTTGCCGCTTTGACCGTGCACGCCGAGAGTCAACTCATCAGCAAGCAAAAAGAGCAGCTCGAAAACCGCGTCGGGCGAGGCATCCGGCGTGGAGGCAACCCCCTCGCCTGTCAGCGCCCCGATGTTCACTCCCAGCCAGTCGGTTGCACCCCATCGGACCATAAAACCGTGGTCGTTGAGCGATGAAGTGATCCCATGGTCAGGGTACCCCAGCGGAATCATGCCGTGCGGCGGCGGGTTGCGTCCGATGCCAACCGGAGAGAGAATCCGGCCACCGGTGATGGTCAACGAATCGATCGGCTGCCACTGCAGGTATGCCATGAACACCGGGTCTGCAGCACGAGCGATACTCATCATGGCCAACACAGCCGTGGCACTGAGTCGGCCGTTGACCTCACCGGTGAGCCCCAGTTGCGCCTTGCGCACCCCGGCCCCGTAGGTGGCGGCGCTCAGGTCGCCCGTGGGCAACAGCACATCGGTGTAGGTCATGACCACGCCGGCCAGTTTGAGCCGCGGGTAGAGCCCGGCTTGCGCCTGCTCGCCCATGGTCCCAGTGGCATGTGCTCGGTCGCCACCGGTCTTGGCACTCGCCTTGGGCACGAACAGCCCGAACGGCGCGAGAAGCAGACCGACGAGCAGCGCCGTAGCGCCGGCCAGCTTGCTGGTCCAGATGCTCAAGCGTTCGAAGGCGTCGTAGATCAGGAGCTGCTCCATGATCAGATCGCCCTCATGCCGACGCTGACGCTCCCACACCCAGTGAGGCGTGGGCCGCCTGTTGTAATGGCGGTACTCCGCAACAGCCGTGGAGGGCATGTCGCGGATCTGCTCGGCGTCCCGCGGGATCGTGGTGAAGTCCACCATGGTCTTGAGCGCAGACCGATTGCCGAAGAGCGCCAGAACGATGAACGCCGGGTTGAACATGAACAGCAGGAACAGGCGCATCCAGACCATCATGGGATGGACGACGCAGAAAAGCGTCAGCAGGAACAGGTGCGTGGCGATGAACCGCGCCAATGTCGGCTTGCGTACAAACCGGGTTGGATCCTGCCTCCAGGCCTCTTGCCAATCCTGGCACAGCCACACCAATCCCAACACCACGAGCACTGGCACAGTCGCCGGCGCAATGGTGGTGAGATACCAGAAATACGAATCGACTCCCAAGGGAACCTCCTTGTTGTGAGTGCTTACCCAACCTCGGGTAAGTAGCTTTGTTGTAGCAAAATTTAGGGAAAACGTCAATGATCTTGGTTTCAAAACTTGACAATTATCTCACAACATAATAGGCTAGAGTGTTACCTGGTGCGTGGCTCACCAGTGACAATCAACCTGTTAGCCACAAAACACCATCGGCATCGAGGAGGACCGACATGCCCAACACGTTGACCCGAATGATCTTCACCATCTGCCTGATCAGCGGATGCGGCCACAGTGCCCCGCCTCAGGGCTCGGCGCAGGCCATGCTGGGGATCTCGACGTATATCCCCTCGATGGATGTCCCCTCCGCCACGGACGAGGTGCGTCATCAGGTGGTCATGGTGGAGCACGACGCCCAGCTGCTCAGCTGTGTGGGCGTCGATCCTTTGATCATGATCTCGCGCTCCCTGAGCCATCCTGAGCTGCGAAGTGTGGTCGGCACTGCCAAGGTCGTGCTGTTCCAGGAGGTCTCGAAGCACGTGCAACAGTGCGTGCACATCGATCCACATGCCCAAGCGATTGCAGAGGTGGCGTGTGATGGCATCCGCTGCTGTTCGTTCACCAAGCTTGCGCACAAGTACAACTGCCGGACGCAGGCGATCGAGTGGAAGCAACACCAAGAGGGTCAAGACACCTCTCACTGACACAACTACAACCACAACTTCAACGCCCAGCCAACCGGCCGGGCGTTGCGATTTGGAAAAGTATAGAGTACCTATGATTTTAAACTCAACTTATGTTCGGTATCTTGCTTGGTCTTCTCCATTGCATCCTGGGAAGCTTCATTCTCCATGTTTTGCTTAAACAACACCAGGATCTCTCGCAACCGCTCATGAATCTCTTTGAGTTGAAATCCAAGACCTTCAAGTTTCTCTCCTGAGAGCACACAATCAACTCGCTCTGCCAATGTCATAGCATTGAGCTCCTCTTTATCAATCTTCGTAAACTCCATTTCCGGCTTCACGATCTCTTTCAGCATGGTGGCGATCTCAAATGGAGTGATGATTCCTGGATTCACGACGTTGTATACACCGGTCACGCGATCATCAACCAACGCACCAGTCACATCCATTAAATCTTCTACAATGGTGCAAGAATTTTTGGTATCAATAAATTTATTGTAGGTCAAAAACTTGGTAATGGCATTACGCGGACTCACCGTTGCACTTAACAACTGCCGCGGTCGCAAGATCAATACCTTAAGCGTGCCGGTATTCATCCGATGCAAAAGTAACTCCTCTGCCCACACTTTTGTCCAAGCGTAAAAACAAAGCGGACCAACCGGATCATCTTCAGTGTGTATCGGCTGCCCATCAACACTTTTTTGCACACACCCACTTGAAATTTGATATAGATATACGCCACGCTGCTCACATGCAGCACCGATATTATCAGCTCCCAATGTGTTGACCGCAAAACATTCCCCACGGTTCTGCTCACACCAATCAATATCGGTTTTTGCTGCTGCATTAATGACAAAATCAGGCGTCGCATCAACCACTGCTTGCATAACCGCATCTGCCTCTGTGATATCAACCTTAGGAGCAACAACCGTATCGCCACGACTTTCAAAATACTCTTTGTAATACGTGCCCAGTTGTCCACGACCAAAAATTAAAACATTCATAGATTATACTTTTCCAATTTTATCTTGATAATACTCATCATAATACTGCTGGTATTCCCCACTTTTGCATCGCTTCCACCACTGCTCATTATCCTGATACCACTGAATCGTGGCTTCCATACCATCTTCATATGGGATAAGTGGAACCCACCCAAGCTCTTCCATAATTTTACTTGGATCAAGTAAATATCGTCGATCATGCTGCAGTCGATCCGGGACATAGGTTTTAAGGGTTTCCGGCTTGCCAAGCACCTTCAAAATCGTATCTGTAATCTCTTCAATGCTTTTCTCTACACGCGTACCAATGTTATACGACTCACCAATCACCCCCTTTTGAATCACCAGGTCAACTCCGGCACAGTGATCATCAACATGAATCCATTCTCGCTTGTTCTGACTACTCTTAAACAACGGAAGCGATTTATCTTCGATCGCATTGGTGGTAAACAAGGGGATCAACTTTTCTGGAAACTGATACGGCCCATAATTATTTGCACAATGGCTAATGGTCACCGGTAATTTGTAGGTATGAAAATACGCCATCACAATGTGATTCGCCGCAGCTTTGCTTGCATTGTATGGTGTCTTTGGGGCAAAGTGATCTGACTCTTTAAAACTTCTCTCTTCATCGAGTGCTAAATCACCAAATACCTCACAGGTTGAGATGTGATGAAATCGAATACCACCAAGCCGCTTTGCGGCTTCGCATAAAATCTGCGTCCCCATCACATTTGTGCGCACAAAAATTCCCGGATCAAGTACTGCGCGATCATTATGGGATTCTGCGGCAAAGTTCACCACCACATCAGCTCCCTCCATGGCCTGCGTCACAGCATCCAAATCAGTAATATCGCCCCTGATAAAGGAGTAGCGATCATCGTCTTCATATGCTTTGAGATTTTCAAGATTTCCAGCATAGGTCAGCGCGTCAAAGCCAACTACGTGCGCATCAGCATGTGCGTTCAAAATATAGCGAACAAAGTTCGATCCAATAAACCCTGCGCTTCCGGTAACAAAATACTTCATACTATGTTGTTTGGGAAAAATAATCCTGAACCATGGTTTTATGATCAAAACACATCTGCTCGGGAATCTCGTCTTGCGCGATCCATTGAAACGCGGTCGACTCAACACAGGTTTGCAGATCACCTCCGGTCACTCGCGTGACATACACATTTGAAACCGTTTGTGTGGTATTCCCATACTCATACCGATCTGGACCTGAGTACACCCCGAGATGGCCAATCACTTGCACTTCAAGTCCGGTTTCTTCTTTGACTTCTCGAACCAAGGCCTGCTCTACGGTCTCATCATAATCTACTTTGCCGCCTGGGATTCCCCACAACCCTTTAAAGGGTTCGACACCGCGTTTAGCGATCAATACTTTACCTTCATCATTAACCACAATACCATCAGTACAGGTCAGTGGTCGTTTTCCTTGCACATCTAACATCCCCCCATTAAAGTGATCATGCAATGTGGTGCGCAACTCTTCTGCCATTACTTCTATCTCCCCTTCACTGTACGAACCTCGTGGCCAATGGCCAAACTCATCTTTATTATGCCGCGGAATCACATGCCAATGCGCATGAAACACCGACTGACCAGCAGCTTCACCATTGTTTTGTCCAATGTTGAATCCTACAGCACTCGTAGTCTCTTGGACGATTTTTCCTATGCGTTTTACCACTTTGATCAAATGCATCAAATCATCATCTTCGACATCCAGAATAGTCTCGTAATGCCGCTTTGGGATCACCAACACATGCCCTGGATTTGCCGGAGTAATATCTAAAAACGCGAGGGTCCACTGATCCTCATAAATCTTCTGTGCTGGAATATCTCCAGCAATAATTTTGCAAAAAATACAATCCTGCATAGCGGCCTTACTCTATCATCTCATGCGTGCTCCTGCAACTAGTACACCACTGAACAGCACAAGCAAAAGTATCCATATGAGCGGTACATGAAGCACCACAAAACCAGGGGCAATAACCTCCAAGAAGATCGTACCAATGAGCACCACAGCAGAAGCATGAAACAATGTTTTGAAAATTGCGTAATAGGTATTCATACACTACAGATCATACAGGCGAATCGTTGCGTGTTCAACAATTGGCTGCAACTGCGGCTCAAAGGAAAAAATCAGTGTGTACTTCCCCTCTCGGTCACGATACGCATCATGAAGCGGGAGTACAATGGTTGCGTCTGAGCTGGATCGAGTAAGAAATGGATATAGAGAAAATACCTCACGTTGCGGCCCAACTTGTACGGCAATGCGAAACTCATTTGGTTCGTTTGTCTGCATAAAATCTGAACCAGTAAATTCTATTTCCATGGCATCAAAACGGCGTGGCGAGCGAATGTGCCAATATACCGGGCTGGTAAGTAGTTGTGTGTGTTGGCTAACACGATTCCCAGGAGTGAGATCAGTAACAAATTTATGCTCACCAGGTCGGGTAAAATCCTTCACATATGTAACGCCTTGCGGCGCCCAATTGAGATAGATCAAAAATCCAAAAAACACCACAACCGCCAACCAAATAATGAACTGGATACTGGTGGTAAGTGCCTTCATGGAAATGCGTACAAGATGTGATCATCAAACGAGGCAAATTCAACCAGATCAAGATTATAGTCATCAGTGAGCACGTCATATTGCTCTTCACTCAGCGAACGTCCAAAATAAAATATTGGAATCCCATGCTCACCAAACGCATCTCGATGATCAACCACAATTTGTTTGATTGCCGCTGCCATACTCGGATCAAACAATCCACGCGCAACGGTCAAATCCGGCCAAAATACTTTGTCCCATCTATCGACAATAATTGGCGTGCCTGGCCCAACCAGCTCCACCATTTCTTGTTTGACTGAAGCAGCGTACGCAATGTTATCAGAAAGTTGTCGATACCCATCACTCCCTCCATAAAATATTGCGCCACTTTGGATGATCCATAAGACAAAAAATGCAATCCACACTCCCCCAGCATATCGCGGATCTTTAGTGCGTAAATGATCAAACAATTTTGCAAGTCCATATGCAGCAAATGGTAATAGGAATATCAGCAATGGAATGCCATAACGCAAATACGAACTCCCGACGGTTGTAAACCACGGTGTGGGATTATCTTGAATCACCCATGAGCCATAGACCACCACTGGATACCACAAGGTGAATATCCCTAAAAGCGTATATTTTCCGGTCGCGCTTGAGAACCATGCCTTCTTTCGCACAAGCTGAACTAGCGCAGCAAGTAATCCAAGCAGCGACACTACACTGATAAATCCTAAAAGCGTAATTCCGTACCGCCAAAAAACATCCAATATCACGCGTGGATGAATACCAAATGGGAACAAGAGCTGACTCATCGAAAATTCACCAAGGACATATCCTCCACTCCAAAACGTCTGTATAAACTGAGGCGCAAGGGTAATAGCGGTAAATAGAGATACGGCAATCAATACTAACCACGTGATGGTAAGGACGCCTCGTTGCCAACCTTTTACCAATAGCCAGCTGAGTACTAATAATGCAGCCACCCAAGGTGCTTCAGCAGTTCGCACTAACAACGCTGCCACAATACACGCATATGCCACAACATCGTTGACAACACTACGCATAATGGTAGCCGAACCCCAAGGTCGCTTGAACAGGACATATAACCCAATCAACACCAAACTGGCAAAAAGTGCGTTTGGATATAATCCGCGAGTGCTGTAATACCAAAGTACCGGATGCAAAAAGTAGAGCATCCCGGAAATCATGGCAATACGTTCTCCCCAAGCCAAACGTACCAGACCAAAAAAAGCAAGACCCGCAACAAAGACCGCCAAAGGAGTTAAGACCCATATGCTCGCAAATCCAAACACCTTGGCAATACTGCCATAAATAACTGGCAAACCGTAAAATATTGCGGGCACGTACTGACCATCAACAATTGACATACTCCGCGGTGCAAACTCATATTCAAGTGCTGGGACAGAAACAATCGGGACACTGAGGCTGTTACGCTCCTGCCACGCACTGATTGTTGCACGCGCTGCCATCTCATCAGGTGAGTTTGGAACTGCGCGAATACCCACTGATGCAATACTTGTAGCAATCAAAAAAATCATTCCCACACCAACCACCACTGTGATTGCGGGATTTGTTTTGAAAAACTTCTGCAAACGGTTTAGTTGTTGCAATATCCACATACTGTCCTTATAGTACCTGCTCTAACGCGAGTGTGCAATTAGGGAATTTGCTTTGGCACTGGTAAAATATGCATATGATCATCTCCGGACGAAAACTAGGGGTATTGCTCATTACCTTTGGTCTGCTTGCCCTTAATGCATTTCATATCCACGCCACAATGCTTGGTGTGCTTTTGATTGGACTGCTTTTGCTTTTTGTGGGCTCATGGTATGGAGATCTGCTGTTTAAACACCACATCTCCTGGAGCTGGCGATGGATATGGGGATCTGGTGCGTATAGTGCTGTGTTTATTATCGTGAGCAGTGCAATCTACATGGTCAGTGATGCGAGTGCAGGTAAACTCTTTCTCGCACTTGCTATTGCTTCACTACCTGGACTACTCGAGCGCACCATTACCAATCAAGAAAAGCATATCCTCCATGAGCTCCAACACGCTCATGCCGTATTGTTTACTGAGATTAAAACTACCTTTACCCAACGACCAAAATCATGTCTTGCAACACTTCTTGTTCCGGTACCAATTGTGATTGACTTGTACCTTCTACAAATGCTCACTAATGCCAGCACTATTGAATCTATCCTCAGTCCATGGCAAATGATATCGACTCACTTTTTTGCCTGGTTTGCACTGAGCACCTTTTTACTCTGGCGATACACCAGTAAAGTATTCTCAGCCTTTCGTCTTGGCGCAATACTCCTGCACCTCTTTGTGTTCTTCTCTGTTGCGGTAATTGTGTATCAAATTGGATTTGGCTTTGATGGATTTATTCACCATGCTGCACAACAAACCATTATTGATCATGGGGTGATTGAACCAAAGACACCATATTACATTGGACAGTATATGCTCACCGGCCTACTCGCCCATGCTGGTGAACTTTCTGTCTCTTTGATCAATCGATGGCTCGTACCACTCATGGCAAGTACCATCATTCCACTGTCGCTCTTATGGTTTTATCGCCGTCGAAAAATTACCAACAGTATTCAGCCACTACTTCTCCTGCTACTGATCCCGCTTCCACTCCTCATCAGCACAACTCCGTTTGCATTGGCACTCATCTTTTTGATTGCAACGGTATGTATATCTCGTGCACCAGGTCGTGCTGGTGTTGGCGCACGTCGTGTTGCTGGCTTACTTGCCCTTGCAAGCGCTGCGATTCATCCGTTAGTTGGCATTCCCGCGATTATCTATATGGTATTCGTCTACACCGAGACACTTCCACGCGTACCAAAAATTTCATATCTTCTGTATACAATCATTGGAGTATTACTTCTTCCACTCGCAACCTTTTTCCAAACCGGACAACTTCCCCAATTGGACACTCTGCACACCATTGCACAAAACGTTTGGGTGTTTTTCACCCAGATTCCAGCACAAGACGCCACAATGGTCATGCAATTTGTGTACGGATACAAGCATATCTTACTGCCAATCATTTTTGTGTTTGTGGTGGCACTTGATGTGTTGTACTTCAAACGTGTCTTTAAAAAACAACAATCCTGGCCGCTCTTACTCACCGGGTTGATTGTATTGATTAATAGCGCGCTCCTGTCTGCGGTTGAGTTTCCACTAGTTATTCAATACGAACAAACTGACTTTGGCACGCGACTCCTTTTTATTGCTGGTATATTTTTTGCACCATTTTTCTTTGCTGGGTTAGTGCACATTTTACGTTCACAACGCTGGGATCGCTGGTTTTCTCTTCTTGGGATTCTGCTCTTGCTTGGCGCAACCACCAGTGCACTGTACCTCTCTTACCCGCGTGCAGATAGGATTGATCGCAGCAAACAGATCAACACAACCATTCATGACCTCCAAACTGTTTCCACTATTACAGAACATGCAAAAGATACCTCGTATGTTGTGCTGGCAAATCAAAGCGTGAGTGCTGCCGCCATTGCAAGACTAGGCTTTAGTCCATCGGTAACCATGAATGAAACTGAACAATTTATTTATCCGGTACCAACCGGTGGACCACTTTACCCACACTACTTAGCCATGGTGAATGATCGGCAATTTATTAAAACCGTCAAAACCGTCAAAACAGCGACTGGTGTTGAGCGCGTGTACTTCGCACTCAATCATTACTGGGCAGGAGCCAAAGATATTGGTGCGATTGCCGGCAGCGCTGCGCAAGAAATTCTCACTATCAACGATAAAGTTTGGGTGTTTGTGTTTTAATGGCAAATACTAAAGCCCCGCCTTGCAGCGGGGCTTTTTATATTCTATTCAAGAGGGCTGAGCATCTTAAGCAGAAATGGCATTACTATAGAGTGCAGTATTACGCCATTCATTGGCAGGAATGTCGGTACTGATTACTCCATACTCACCACGAGATGATTTGATGATCTCATCAACGGTGTAGCCACCATAAATGTATGCGTTCACATAAAACAACCATTGGCTTTTGTGAATCCCTACATTACCTTTTCCAAGCTTAGATTCAAGTGCGGCTTTTAGCTGCACTGCTTTTACTTGCTCAATCGCTGGATCCATTCGACTCAATCCATAGAATGAATCTTTACCAGCATGTGATAGTGGATCATGATTGGTTTTTACCTCTGTACCATCACCGTATCCATCCTCATCGCTATCAAACAAGGTTGGAATGGTGTAATACACGAACAACTCATCATAATCACTCAATCCATCACCGTCAGTGTCTGGTCGAGTAACAGAAGTGCGATAATGATTTCGCTCCATCTCATCACTCAATCCATCACCGTCAGTGTCTGGTGCAAGCTCCTCAGTTGAAGGAACAGCAAAAACCGTATCTCCTGATTCTCCAAGATGCACGGCAATATTTGCACTCAAGTCATTACTCAATCGTGTATCAGTACTTGCAAAATCATAGAAATAAATCTGTGATTTACCAGTACGAGCATCTGCCCATGCCAAACGAGCATTGGTCAATGACACCACGCCATGATCAAGCTCATCATTACTTAACATGGTCTGCGTCTTGGCAGTACGGTCATACAGTGCGATCTCAGCATCAGCACCGCTTACATGTTTATTGTACGCGATGTAGTTACCATAAATCACTGGTGAATCCTCTGCAGTACCGGTCTCGGTTACTTGAGTTTCTTTCCCAGTAATCACGTTATAGACGAAGATATCACCCACTCCCTCAAGAGAGGTCTTGCTATAGGCAACGGTATTTGCGGAAGCTGAAATCGTACCGATAATTGGCTGATCAGCAAGTAATGTCTTACGCGCTGCATGATCAAGATCATATCGGATTACATCCCAATTCTCTCCATTTGCTTCAAGCCAATAGGCAACATCGCCGTTTACTACAGCAGAATGTTTTGCAATTTCACTTGAAGTCAACTGCTCCTTTACACGACGATCAGCATCATACCAGAATACTTGTGTTACTTCTGGTTTTTCTGGATCAGTCTGGGCAGTCCAGATAATGTTTCGTTTATCAAAATCCGGATGGCTTACCGGCAACTTACTATTGGCAACAATGGTGTCACGATACATGAACGGATTAAAGTAATGCATGACATACTTACCATGTTCTTTGTTTGTAAACACGACCAGGCCTTCAGAGATTTTTGGTTGAACAAATGCCGCATCAATTTTCGGCAAATCCCAACTAATCATTTTCTCCTGGTTGCTGGTAAAATTATGGGTATACAAATGGGCTCGGCTTGAATCGCGATGGTCAACAAAGACCATCCAATCACCGGCAACATCTGGGGCAGTTACTGCAGCACCATATGGATTGGTAAACTGCAACAACGCCGCTGCTTGGGTATTTTGGGTGGTAAGGGCTGAAGGTAATGCCACCAACGCACCAAACACCAATACTGCAAGAGAACCAGCTCCTGCAAGGAAAAGACCCAATTTAGGACGTACAATAGTAGTCATAGGGTATATGATTAAATAGATAGGAAATAATTGTAAGAATTGTATTCACAATATACCACTGTGAAGACTGCGAACTATAGCAAATTTGAGGAGTTTTGTCAAGGAAAAAAGCTATTTTTTAGCTAAATTTAGATTTAAAAAGACCTCCCTAACTTACAAATTGACGCGGACTGGGTGATTTCCATGGTTCGGCGTCTCGTCGGTCTGCAAGTAGGAAGGCCAGGTCGTCGTGACGGCGACCAATTGGTTCGTGAGAAGGAGGAGGAAAACCAGGAGCCTGGAGGTGGTCCACGGCGGTGAGTCAATGAAGCCACCACGATGTGACCACCTCCAGAGCCAAAGAGGACTTTCCACGAGGCAAACGTTTGACATTCGACCAAGTAGGTCGGCCCGAGTCCGGGAAACGTACATCTCGCTAAAGCGCTCACCTAGTCCCGCCCGTGTGGCGGCCTCACAACAATAAGTCCCTCTCGATGAACTGTAGGATACTAACTTTTGTACACGCTGTCAAGCACTACACTATATACACAACGCTTGCTTCCACGCTTGCGCATCACCAGCAGGCAATGCGTGATCGTGTTTAGTAAGTAATTCTGGTATCCCACCAAGATTGCTTGCAAGTACTTGCAGCCGCTGACGATGTGCTTCGGCAATTACTGTTGGGCTATTTTCATAACAAAGAGACGGTACCACAAGTGCATCAGAACGTTGATACCATTTTTGAACTTCTTTACTGGTCACGCGTCCCACAAAGGTGATCGCTGAGTACGATTCAAATTGTTTGTTCAGAGCCTGGTATTGCGCACCATCACCAACCACAGTCAATGAAATCTCTGGCCGCACAGTACGTGCCTGAGTGAATACATCCAGCAAAAACGCAATCCCCTTGTGTGACTCAAGTTGCCCAACAAATAAATAGCGCTTTGGATGCGTAGTCGTCGGAGGCTGGTCTGCTGGTGATTCCGGACGATCCAACTCTATGTGCGCTTGTGCAAAAAAATTGTATGTATTGTGAAAATCTATAATCCACTGTGATGGTGCCTGAACCTCCTGCACACGGGAAAACAATCGTCGCGTCATCCATCGGTATAGATTCGCCAAAACGCCTTTCATGTGCCAAGAGAATTCCTTTCCATACCACAACAATCCACTTGGTGTAATCAATTGTACATCATGCAATACATGCACATGACGCTTGGCAAGGTGCATGGCACGCACAATCGGCATACCCATACCTTTGGGGTTATGGGTGTACACCAAATCGGGCTGCAATTGTGCAAGTAACCCGCGCGCAAAGAAAAAACTTGCGACATCAATGAGATCAAATAGATGCCAGAAGATACGCAAAAAAAATGGTAATTTATGCAGGTTAACGTAGCTGATGATATTCAGTGGAGTATACCGATATACCGTAATACCGTCTTCATCGGTCACGGTTTTATTGGTCATGGTAGCAAGAGAAAGCGGCTGGGTAGTGAGTACCACCACATCATGCCCGCTTTTTTGTAATGCTTTCGCCTGCTGGGAAACCACTGATTCAGCGCCGCCGCGCGCATATGGCGGGTAGAGATTGTTGCAAATTACTATCTTCATATGGTCATACTACACATCTTATCCCTACCCTGTCCACCCGACATGCTTGAAGCAATGCCTGTGCAGCGGTACGATAGATGCACTATGGCTGATGAACAATCTCTTAAACTTCCGCCACACTCCCTCGAGGCAGAAACCTCGTTGCTTGGTTCAATTTTAATTGATAAAAATGTCCTGATCAAAATTGTGGACATGATTAGTGCTAAAGATTTTTACAAAGAAACACACAAGATCATTTTTGAAGCAATTCTTGACTTGTATGCTGCACACGAACCAGTCGACATCTTGACCGTGAGCAACCGACTGAGTGAGAAAAAGCAACTCCAAAGTATTGGTGGAAAAACATATCTTGCACAAGTGGCCAATAGTGTTGCCACTGCTGGACATGCCAAATACTACGCAAAGATTATCCATAAAAAATCCATGCTTCGTCGGCTCATTAGTGCTGCAGGTGAGATTACTAAGCTCGGATTTTCTCAAGAGGAGGAAGTAGACGAGCTGTTGGATCTTGCACAACAACAGATCTTTAATGTGAGTACCCAGTTCATGAAGCAAGAATTTTCGCCGATTCGCAGTGTGTTGACTGATGCGTTTGATCGAATTGATGAGCTGCACAAACACAAAGGGAAAATGCGCGGTGCACCAACTGGATTTGCCGGACTGGACAATCTTCTTGCAGGATTGCAAAAATCTGACTTGGTCATCTTAGCAGCACGACCAAGTGTAGGAAAAACAAGCCTAGCACTTGATATGATTCGCAATATTGCCACGAAAAGCAAAATACCGGTTGGGATGTTTAGTCTGGAAATGAGTAAAGAACAGTTGGTTGACCGTCTGTTGTGTGCCGAGGCAAATGTCGATCTGTGGCGTATGCGCACCGGTCGACTTTCCGATCGTCCAGAAGATGACGATTTTCCTCGTATTGGTCATGCCATGGGAGTACTGGCCGAAGCACCAATCTTTATTGATGACACACCAAACACGAATATTATGCAAATCCGTACTAAGGCACGCCGCCTACAAACAGAGCACGGACTTGGCTTGATTGTGATCGATTATCTCCAACTTATGGAATCGCCAGATGCAAGTCGTGATGGACGTACGCAAGAAGTCGCCAAAATCACTCGCGGACTTAAAGGAATTGCTCGAGAACTTAATATCCCGGTACTGGCACTTTCCCAACTTTCTCGTGCCGTGGAAATGAGCAAACCGGCAATTCCAAAGCTGGCGCATTTGCGTGAATCAGGTTCGATTGAGCAAGATGCAGATGTGGTCATGTTTATTTATCGCAAAGCAGCTGATCGTAACTATCGCAAAGAAGACATCCCACCAGATGAACGCAAGATTGGTGAAGTACATATTGCAAAACATCGAAATGGACCGACTGGCATGGTCAAATTGCTATTTGATGAAGCGCGTGCATCATTCAAAAATCTTGACACACGCCATACCCCGATGTAAGATGAGCCGTATCATAATCGCACACTATGTTTTCAAAACTCAAACAATTTAAAGACCTGCGCGGACAGGCAAAAGATCTCCAAGCAAAGCTTGCTGAAGAATCAGTTACCGTTACCGAGGCATTTGGCAAAGTTAAATTGACCATGGACGGTAATCAACAAGTCACGGCTATTGAGATTGATGAAGAGTTACTTACCCCGGACAAAAAAAGTAAATTGGAAAGCGCGATCAAGGACGCAAGTAACAATGCCACGAAAAAAATTCAACGCGCCATGGCCACAAAAATGCGAGAGATGGGCGGGCTCGATATGTTTAAAAATCTTCAATAATGTTTGATCAGAGCATTCAACAATTGTTGGTTGCTCTTTCTCGTCTGCCGTCTGTTGGTCCAAAGACTGCAGAACGTTTTGTGTTATACCTCCTGCGATCAGGTAAGGGTGAGGTTAAAAATTTGGTCAATGCGCTTGAGGGCGTGATGCAAAACGTTAAAACGTGCAGCAAGTGTCAAAACTTTACCGAAACCAATCCCTGTCACATTTGTAGCGATCCTAAGCGGGACCATTCAACAATCTGTGTGGTCGCCACTATTCCTGATGCAAGTGCTATTGAAAAAACCGGTGAATACCGAGGTACCTATCATATCCTGCGAGGAGTGATTGACGCAGTAAAAGGCACCATGCCAAAACATCTCAAAATCGCTGAGTTACTCACGCGGGTTACTGCCACGCAACCAAAAATCAAAGAGGTCATCCTAGCACTCAATCCGACCATTCCGGGAGAGACCACCACGTTGTATATTCAAAAAGAATTAGCTGATGCTGATGTTACCATCACCCGCCTCGCCCGCGGCCTCCCTATCGGTGCTGATCTTGCGTATGCTGATGAAGTCACCCTCAACAGCGCGCTTAAAGAGCGAAAGCAACTGCAGTAAAATTATCACCAAAAACAAAACCGGTATTCTCTGAGATTCACTTACCCGACTTGGTGAATCGAAGGGAATACCAGTTTTGTGTCTAAGAAAGTTATTTCACTGCAGCAACTTTCACTCTTGTAAAATGCTGTCGATGACCGCGACGAACACGGTTGCGCGTTTTGCGCTTATACTTCATGACGATAATTTTGCGGCTTCGCCCTTGTTTTTCTACTACTGCCTCAACGGTTGCGCCATCAACATATGGGGTACCCACTTGAACAGTCCCCTTTTTGGTATCAGCCAATAACAACACTTTATCAAAAACAACCTTGCCGCCTTCGTCCGCTTCAAGCTTTGGAATCGATAGTGTTTTTTCAGGGCTTACTAGGTATTGTTTGCCGCCAGTTTCAATAATTGCCAACATACATGGAATAATTAAGAACGCTGATATTCTATACAAAGAACGATTATTTGTCAAACTGGGTAAGAACAGTATCCCCTATTTTCCACTCATGTTTGGTAGCAAACCCAGCAGGAACCTCAAGTACTGCTAATGCCGGCACCCGAGGAAAATATCGCTTCAACTTACTACTTGATACCGTTGGATCATCTGGTGGCGAAACATCTGGAGCAATATCCACGACTTTCCCCTCATCAAGCCAGATAATATCGATTGGGAATGTCATCTCCTTCATCCAAATCCCATGACTCTGTCTACGCTCAAACAACAAGAGAAGCCCTTCTCCTTCCTCAAGTCCAGATCGGCCAGATAACCCTTTAGCACGCTTTGAGTTGGTATTCGCTACTTCGGCATGCACATACGTGTCTGCGATCCATAAATCAGCATAGAGTGCCCTACTCTGTGATGCCTTTAAAAATCCAAATACCGCCAACAACACCACAAGAATGCCCAGTGCTATTTTGGGGTGTGTTGGTTTTACCGGTTTTTTCTTTCTGAAGATCCCCATACAAGATATGAACCAATGCCAATCATTACTATAACCAGAATGCCGAGTGCGATCAACTTTTGCTTACTTTCTAACACCAACGTCGTGACACCAAAACTTGCGGCAAGCACATAGATCAATAGCACGGTGCTCCGATGCGAAAAACCTTTTTGCAAAAATCGATAATGCAAATGAAGATCATCCCCCTTGAGCACTGAACGGCGGCGGCGCAAACGAGCAATAATCACCCAGGCAACATCTAACGCTGGAATACCAACAACTAAAAGGGTGGTTGCAATTTTACTCCCAGAGATAATCGCCAGTACGCCAAGCAAAAAACCAATAAACACACTCCCCCCTTCTCCGAGAAAAATCTTTGCTGGATAAAAGTTTAACAATAAAAACCCAAACAGTGCGCCGGCAAAAATCATTGCCATGGTACCAACATCAGGTTGGAAAAACTGATCAGTTTGCGTAAGAGCAAAAATCATCAATGAGCCGATCAACACTACTCCGGTCGCAAGTCCATCAAGTCCATCAAGTAATTTGGTAGTATACATCATCCCCATGAGCCACAAAAATGCAACGATCAAGGCAGCGCCTGCTCCCAACACAATCGTGCCACCAAATGGATTAGTGACTTCACTCACTCGAATTCCACCACCAACCGCTATTGCTGCGGCCACGATTGGAAAAATAATTTGCGCTTGAGCTGGCAAGGTAAATCGATCATCGATAAATCCACCAATCATGAGCACCGATGATGCAATGCCTACGGCCAATAACACACCATCTGGAATCCGGCTGAACAGATCTGGGTACCAAAATCGTAATACCCCAAGTAGTGCAAAAAAGGTTACAAAAATTGCAAAACCACCAAGCAACGGTGTTCCTTTTTTATGTACCTTACGAGAGACAGACGGGATATCTAAAATCCCATGCCGAGTTGCGATTATCTTCACCAGCATGGTAATGGCAACCGAAATTGCACCAGCAATCAAAAAGAGGGCGACGTGGTGCATAGCTATTGTGGTTGCTGCTGTGAGGCTTGCGTCTCCCGCTTCTCAACACGCACTCCTTGGGCAGTGAAGTGAATTACATCCCCCCGTCGAGCTTTTTTGGCTAGCAAAATTTCTGCAATTGGATTTTCAACCGAGTCTTGAATCGTGCGTCGCATTGGTCGGGCGCCAAACTGCGGGTCAAAACCAGCGCTAGCAAGACGTTGTACGACCTCCTCATCAATTTGCAAGATAATCCCCTGATCATCCAAGTGGCGTTCAACTCGCTTGAGCATGAGCCGAGCAATTTGCTGAATCTCTTCTTGATTAAGTGCGCGAAACAACACAATCGCATCAAATCGGTTTAAGAATTCCGGCCGATAAAACTCTGCTAACTTACCTCGTAACAATTCATCTTGAATCTCGGCATAGGGTTTGCCAGCATCGAGTTGTTCTTGAACATATACTGTCCCGGCGTTCGATGTCGCAATGAGAATCAAGTTGGTTGCATCAATGGTACGCCCAACACTATCAGTAATCCGTCCATCATCCATTACTTGCAAAAATAGATTAAGCACTTTAGGATCAGCTTTTTCAAGCTCATCTAACAACAGGAGCGCAAAAGGTTTTTGGCGAATACTCTCGGTGAGTACCCCACTCCCTTGTTGACCCGCCTGACCAATCAAGCGCGTCATACTCGTACCATCCTGATACTCTGACATATCTAGGCGAATCATTTGATCCTCTCCCCCAAAATAAATTTGTGCCACGGTCTTGGCTAGCTCGGTTTTTCCAACACCGGTTGGCCCTAAAAACAAAAAGTTCGCAATCGTCCGTTCACCACTCACCATAGATGTTCGCGCACGACGCAACGCTGCACTTACCACTTCGACTGCTTCATTTTGCCCAACCACACGATTGTGCATTTCATGCTCTAATCGCAATAACTTTTCTCCTTCATCTTCAGTGACCGCAGTGGTTGGCACTTTGGAACGCTCGGAAACCACTTGTGCGACATCGTTTTTTGTAACCAGTTGATTTTTTCCCCGCTCACTCCGTACCGCCTCAGCTGATTCTTTAATTACTCGTATTGCTTTACGTGGCAATGCGTCTTCATGCATAAACTTGTCAGACAATGTTGCGGCAGCTTCAAGCGCTGCATAAGAAAACCATATACCATGCTCATATTCGACATATCCGGCTTTGGCTTCCAACACTTGAATCGCCTGATCAACAGACATTTCTTCAATATCAATTTTGGTAAAGACATTTGCCGTTGCCGTATTGCTCACAAACCGTCGGTAGTTCTCTGTAGTTGTTGTGGCAAACATTGGGAATCCTCCTTTTTCCATTTCTCGTGCAAGCACCTCGGCTACATCCAAACTTCCACCACTTCCCTCAGAAATACCGATCATGTCCTCAATATTTGGAATGTACAAAATAATGTTCCCGGACCGACGCACTTCATGAATCACTCGCAACAAGCGCTCTTGTGCTTGTGCTGGCGTTGCTCCAGCCAACAACTTGGCGATCGAGAGTTGGATTAACCGCTTATCATAGAGCACCGGCGGCACATCTTCTTCCACCATGCGCAATGCCAACCCTTCAATTATTGCCTCTTTCCCGGTTCCAGATTCACCGACCAACATCGCGCTCCCACTTCCCCCTTGTGCTACTCGAAAGAGTGATTGCATTTCAGTATCACGACCAACCAATGGCTGGACATGACCATACATAGCCAAACGGGTGAGATCTTGAGAAAGTGAATCTAAAAACGGCGTGGCAAGTGCAGTCATAGCACGATTGGTTCCGCCTTTCGGTCGATGCTTTGCTGCCTCACGACGACGACGATTCTGATCCTTGAGCTGCTCCTTAATCCGTACCCATGCCACCACGTTTTCCATTTGTCGACCATCCACTCCTTGATCATACAAAAATTCTTGCAGCGGCTCGCTACTGCGATACACTGCGATTAGCACATCAGCCAAGCCGACAAAACGTACATGATGTTTGCGCGCCTCAAGATATGCTGCAAAAAATAAACTGGTGCTTGCCTGCGTAAACACCGGATACTTTCCTCCTGATGAATTTGGTTTGGCAAATTGCTGCGCAAATTGCTGCAACGCTCGTGTGGATACTCCTAAACGCACAAAAATACCTTGAATCTGGGCAAAGGTGAGTAGACCAACTAACAAATGATAGGTATCTACTTGTGCAGCATGAATACCTTCTGCCAATCGATATCCACGTTCAAGCGCCGCCATGCCGTCTCGTGAAAAGCTTTTGGCAATATCAGTTGCACGATCTTGTTTTTTAAGACCATTCGTTTTCCAGGGATCAACAGTTGCGGCATTGTCGGTGGTTTGCGCCGGCGCATCATCCCAATCATGTTTTGCTTTAATTGGTTCAAGCTCTTTATGACGACGGATAATACGCATGATCAAGTACAACCATAACAATCCACCTAACCAAAAGAGATTCACCGCCTCATTACTGCTCGTGTAAAAATCTACATCAAACAAATCAAAAATATCATCGCGTGTGCTCCAAATCAACCATGCTACTGTTGCACTTGCCAACCCTCCTAACATCACATTCCACAAAGCGCCAATACGAGCGATCATGTGACGATACCGAATGGATTCGGCGGTCATTGCCAATCCCCAATACAAAAATTCACCATCAACAGCAACTCCTGAGTATACTCCTTTACACTGTGTACATGTACTATCATTTCGTCCAGCAGGAAGACACTGCGGACATACCTTCAATTGTACATCGGGATTTTGTTGCAACTTCATGTTAGAACAATGTAATACTAAAGAAATACACTACCGCCACCGGCGCGACAAACCACAACACAAAAAGCGTACTCAGCACAATCATGTAGAGTACGTAACCAATTGATCGGATAACAATCTGAAACAACCGAATGAAAAAACTAATAATTCGCCCCTGCCAATCAAATTGCCCAAACATGGGCACAAAAAGATTCTTGATCCACAATCCGACACCAAGGGTTTGCCAAAATGATTTTGCATGATCAGTATACCAACGAAACGCATGGAGCGCGCCGGCGCTATACCACCAAACAGGTCCGGTAAGTGCATCAAGTACTAACGCAAACAAAACTCGTTGGATTACCACGATATTCATATGGCTCTAGTATATCAAAAAAACGGCCTCAGCCGAATATAGAGAATGGGTAAATCTAGCGCGCCGCCACGTTTGATCCTTGTGTGGAGATATATTGGATAGTATCCACCGGAACCATGCCAAGTGCCGTAATACGCTTTTCAATGCGATCGAGTGATCGATATTGGGCAATGGAGAGTTTGAGCTGTTGATTGTGTTCTTTCAGCTCAGCAATCTGTCGTTCAACTACCTTCATCTCATAGCCTTTAGTCGATACATTACTCGTGGCAACACTATACCCCACGCCAAACAATACGATCGCCACAACCAAAGATATGCGCACTGTGGTGGACGTACGTATTTGGTGATACCAGGCAATTAGAGAAAAGCTTCTTCGACGACGAGATGCTGGTCGCGAAGCTTTTGTTGCTGAACGTTTGAGTCGATTGTAACTTACGAGAAATTTCATGTACTTGTTTTTTGAGCCACACGAAGTTTGGCACTTCGTGCACGCGGATTTTGTGCCCGCTCAGCTGCCGATGCAGTAATTGGTTTTTTGGTAACAATCTCAAGTTGCGGATGCAGTTGCATAAACCGCTTGACAATACGATCCTCTCCGGAATGAAACGTGATTACTGCCAGTCTTCCGCCATCACGCAACAGTTGCGCCGCACCAACCAATCCATCTTTCAGCGCTTCAAATTCATCGTTCACCGCAATACGCAAGGCTTGAAACACTTTGGTTGCCGGATGAATTTTTCCGCGCGTCTTCCCATACACCATTTCAATAATTTGCACCAATTGCGTCGTAGTGTTGATTGGTGTCTTGCGTCGTGCCTGCACAATGGCTCTGGCGATCTTTTGTGCATGCTTTTCTTCTCCATAGCGTGAGAAGATCAAGGCAAGCTCAGTGGCACTATTGGTGGCGAGAAGGTATTTTGCCGTCACCACCCCATCATCTTGTTTGCCGTCATAGCGCATGTTGAGTGGTTCATCCTGTTGAAAAGAAAACCCTCTTCCTCGTTGCGCAAACTGCGGAGAACTCCATCCAAGATCAAGGAGTACGGCATCAACAGCTTCAATCTGATGCGTCGCGGCAACCGCAATGATATTGCGAAACGAATCACGCACCAACGTTACGGTATTCTGATACGCGTCTAAAAACTTTTTTGCTCGCAACAAGGACTCAGGATCGAGATCAAGTCCAAGAAGCGTACCGCGCTTACCAATCTTCTTGGCAATCAACTCACTATGCCCGGCATCGCCAAGTGTGCCATCAATCACTATTGCACCGGCTGACAAATTCAGAGACGCGATTGTCTCATCGTGAAGTACTGGAATGTGGCGCATATTAGACACCAAGTTCGCCTAATTGCTCCGCAATTGCACCGGAGTCTTTTTCTGTTGCCGTCTTGTATCGATTCCATCGTGTGGTGTCCCACAACTCAAGACGGTTGTACAGTCCAGCAACTACTGTCTCTTTTTTGAATCCGGCATACCGACGCAGATATTCTGGAATCAGAACGCGTCCTTGGGAATCAAGATTGAGATCCATTGCGCCCGCAAGCATGAGTCGGGCGAATGCACGGGTGTTTGCTTGGCTAATGGGTAGTGCGGCAAGCTTTTTTGCAAGCGCAACCCATTCTTTTTTGGTGTACAGAAATAGACATTGATCAAGTCCTCGGGTAACCACCACACCACCTTTGCAGGCAGCACGAAATTTACCCGGGATTGCAAGCCGGCCTTTATCATCGATCGAATGAGTAAACTCTCCAATAAACATGGTGGTTGTTGAGCAATAGTAAGGTAGAGATAAGTGGCTCCCTTCCCCACTTATCCCCACTTGTCATCCTCATTCCCCATTTTAAGCCACTTTTACTGTGGATGCAAACCCTCCCCTGTGGAAAACTAAAACAAGCCTGGAATCAGGCTTGTTTTAGGTAATAACTCGCTGTCTTTTAAATCAGTCCAAACCCCCAAGAAGCGAGATATGCACCAAGAGCGATGATAACCAATGCATCAATCGTTACCCATGGTCCACTCCGAAACTTTTTCATTAATTTTGAAAAAAACTTTTGTGGTGCAAACAACAATACAATTCCCTTAAGCAACACATACCAACTTAACACAGTGAGTACAATTTGATATGACTCTCCTTGCCAAATATTGTGGTTCAAGATAAGAGCCAAACCAACAACCACCCCTTCGATACCACTGTAGAACAAAAACATGGTATCTTTGACCGCGGCAGACATGGCTTTGGTCAACGGCTTTTGCCGCACAAGTACGGCCAAGCCGGCTATGATAAGCGTCAACCCAATCAGTTGCGCTAAGAATAATGATGTTTCCATATAATGAAACTAAGAATAATTATGGTGTGTGCACTACGGTGCCTAACATGGTTTCAAATTCATCAATACATCGTTGAAACCCGGTCGGATTATCCAGTGAAAACGTAATTGGCGCGCTCAGCGCCTTTGCATCAACTCGCACGGTGTTTCCATTCTCGCGGAACGTGGTAAAGTTGTAACTCAATTCACCAAGTTTTTTGGTATTCGGTTCTGGAATCCATGATGCAACTGACAATGGATTTTCTCCATCCAAGTACACCAGACACTCTCCATCACTAATAGTATGTTTATCATCTCCAACAACGAGCTGATAATTTTCCAAATGCTGCATGGTGTACCCGTCAGCTATCGTGAGCTCCCGCTCGCGAGGTGGCAACTCATCTGATCCACATCCTACTCCTAAGAGTACGAGTGTGGCCACAAGGGCAAATAAGGTTTTATAATGCATACTCATTTATTTTGGTTTTGCTAAATTTGATTTTTTAATTTTGTGCAGAAAATCCTGTTGGAAATACAATATGATCCTCACGTTCATCAATAACTAGCCCGCCCACACCGGTTGTGCCTCCGGGCGCTTGTTTGATAAGTGGCGCATTAACAACATTATGCTCTATCGCGTGCGTATCACGGAACCGCCTCCAAATCATATTTTCTACAAAGAAGATTTCGCCTGCTTGGCGCACAATGGTTCCATTGGGATACCAATACGTCCCAATATCTGCTCCACGCATATAGTCTGGGAACAACGCATCAGAAACATCAATCACCTGCTTTGCCCAGTCTGTTCCATACAGATCTGTTGCCAAAAACTCATCCACCACCCAATGAATAGTGCCACCAGTACCAACGGCATATACTTTGGGATCAGTGGTAATTTTAATGAGTCTTGTACTTGGACGAACCTTCATGTTCTTACCAAGAGGGACTTTGGCCAAATCACGATCACGAACCGTGTGCACACCAACAAAAGAATCAAACCAGGTTCGATAAATCTGCTCATTAGGAAAAGCATGTCGTTTCCCATCTCGACCAATATAGTATACCGCAAACGTGCTCACATTTTTGACCACTGACCCTGGAGTATCAAGCACATCAGCAAGTTTTCCAGGACCAGTAGGACTATATCCGGAGCGTACTTCAAGACCATCGTTATATCCGTCTCCATCAGTATCTGGGTTTGTAGGATCAGTTTTCCACATGGCGACCTCTGCCTCATCAGCTAATCCATCATTATCAGTGTCGAGTACCATCTCTTCACCTGCATCTGGCACGACATCACCTTCTGGTGAACTTACTGTTCCATCGGGCTGGGTAGGGGCATCAGTATCAATGTACTCGATTGAAGCAGAAACAACCTCAGACAAATTACCACTGGTATTCGCAAAGCGCGCGTACAAGGTTTTGGTTCCAAATCCATCTGACAAGGTAAAGGGTATCCGATCAGTAAATGCTTGCCAGGTTAATCCTGAAAACGTCGAATCCTCACTTACCAACATCTCGACCACATCATCGGCATCAAGTGAAAGCACTACTTCGCGCTCAGTAGTGGTAAACGCATCATTATTAATCAAAATCTGCGCGTATTTTGGTTTGATAATTGTCCTGCCTGCAACCGAAGGACCAGACAAAACTGCGGTGTCAGTACCAGTATCTGTTGCATCTTGTGCATCAGTATAGGATAGTGTGACTGTTACTTCACCATTGAGCTCCAACTTACTATTACTTGGGCTTATCGTTCCGGTATTGGCAATTTGGATCGAACCGGTAAATACCTCTGTTGCTGTACCAGTCTCAGTCAATGTAACGCTTTCTGAATCACCATCCGGAGTACTCACGGTCACACTCATGGTATCAGCAGTGGCACCATCAGTATTTTCGTCTTCATCAGTAACACTAAAGTACAGTAAAGTGCCATCAACATAGGCAATTGAATTCTGTTCTGTTCCACCAGAATCAGTGATAATTGTCGAATCATTGGCTTTAAGCACATACCCGGTTCCTTCAGTTAAGGTTCCGTCGTTGCTAATAGAACTACTAATCGTAGTACTTGCACCGTCAATATCCACTGTCATCCCAGTGTCGATTGCAAGATCAGTAAGCGTTAACCCGTATGAACCGTTAATATCAATGGTTCGGGCAAATGGGAAAAGATAGGCGCGCATTGAACCAAGACTTGCAGCGGCATTTAATGTAATTGTCTGCGTAGCGCTTGTCTCCTTATCTAAAATAAACTGTCCGGTTCCCGGAGTAATGGTTCCACCGTTGATTGTCGTGTCAGTTTCAACGTAAAAAGCTCGTGTTCCCCAACTTAATGTCCCGGCTGATGCTCCTATCGATATGAAGCTCCCAATATCTACACCAATATTGTTAGTGGCAAAGTCAGCATTCCCACTGGTGAGATTAAAATAGTTCCCAAATGTCGACGTGGTCATGTCCCCAACCGCACTTCCAAATTGCGCAGTGCCGGTTTTATTGATCACAAACCCTGGAAAACTAGCAGTGGATGATACAAATTGAGTAGACGATCCATCAAGGGTCATTGGATTTGGCGTAGAAATGGTAATTGCACCGCTCCTGCTTTCAAAAATACTTCCCTCAAAATTAGTAGTCCCACTGGTATGTTCCCACTCTGCCTGTGCATTTTGTGAAATCGTAAGATCGCCGGTTAAATCAATAGCACCGCCGGTGGAAAGCTTACCATCTTGAACAGTCACATACCCTACTGCGGTAAACGCATCACTAATGGTGACTACATCTGACGAGGCCCCCTCTGTATTGTTTATCTTTACATTGTAATATGAAACAGATGCCCCTCCGGCAGTAACACTCTGGTTGGTTGATGTGCTATCAAATGTCAATGTCCAATCATGAGCAGTATAGTTCACCAGCGTCCCACCACTGACAACCCAGTTTGCTGCAGCGGTCACGGTTTGTGCCGGATGAAACGTTCCACTGAGTAAATTAACATCGCCATCAAAATCCATTGTTCCGCCATCAGTAGTAGAGGTCACCACTCCCCCGTTAATTGTGGTTTCTCCAGTAACATCAAGGGTATTACTCCCAACGCTAAATGTTCCGGCAACAACAGTGGTCGATGCGATGGTTAAGGTACTACTGGTCAATGTGATCGTACCGGTGTACCCGGTTGCCATATTGACCTGCCAATTAGTAGCAGAAACAAAACCACTATCCCACGTCGCGTTATTCCCTGAAGTGCCGTCAAAAGTGAGAGTGTCCCCTGCTGTTGGCAATGTGTCAGCATCCCAGTTGGCGGCTGTGCTCATATTGGTATCACCTCCACCGCCGCCGTCCCACGTTTTTATCGCAGCGTGCGCACTTTCAGATACCAAAAAAAATCCTACTGCAATACTGAGGATGACAAGCAATCCAATAGTATGAAAACGAAGCGTGCTCATTACACTAATTACGAATCAAACGTTCTCTACGCTTACGATGATATTGTACCGCAAAACGGTGTGCTTCGTCACGTGCCGCAAGTAAGACTGACAGATATGTCCGCGCAAGACGTGCCAATTTTGCTCCCCCGCCGATTTGCACAATACGTGCATTCTTACGGGTTGGCCCTTTTGCGATTCCAAGTATCGGAATAGTAATCCCGGCCGACTCAAGCTCGTGATGCACGCAATTTACTTGCGGCTTACCACCATCAATAACAAACACATCAGGAAGTGGCCACTCTGGGTGCGCCAATCGTCTCCCAATAACTTCACGCATCATCGCAACATCGTTACTTTTACTCACGGTCTTGATACGAAACTTGCGGTACTGTGACTTGTTGGCTTCCCCTGCTTCAAATACCACCATAGATCCGGTAGCCGACGTACCGCTGATATTTGAAATATCATATGCTTCGATGCGACCAAGGATTGGATTTCCTTTGTGGTCGATTTCATATTCTTTTTGAATCAATGCGATATCTTGGATATGTTCAATTGCAAATAACTGATCACGGATTTCTCCTGCGCGTTCAAATTTATTTTGCTGAGCTAATGTTTTCATCTGAGCGTTCAAATCCCGAACAATGTACCGCTTCTTTCCCTGAAAAAAGAGAATGATTGGACGAATACGCTTACGATACTCAGTCGAACTTACTGCGCTAATACACACGCCGGGACATAATCCGATTTGATAATACAAACATGCGCGTGATCGCCCTGGCTTGCACGTTGCATACGGAAAAATTTTGCGCAAAATCTTGAGTGTTGTATTGATTACATGCGCACTTTTAAACGGACCAAACAATACCTGAAACTGTTTTGGCACCTCCTGTTTACCGACAAACCAATCAACACCAAGCTCATGTCCACGCACGATAGTAAATCGTGGATATTCGTCTTTGGTAAGCCCCAAATACGCAAAACTCCGATTATCGCGCAACATCACATTGTATTTTGGGCGCAATTGCTTAATCGTATTTGCTTCCAAAATCACTGACTCAATCACCGTAGGAGTGACCTCATGGGTAATCTGAACCACCTCATCAATCATGCGCTCAATTGGACGCGCTTCGCGATCGGTCACTGAGAATTTCTTGGCAAAGTATGACTTTACTCGAGTGCGCAACGATGTCGCGCGACCAACATAGATAACTTCACTCTGCACATTACGAAACGTGTACACTCCGGGCTGATCCGGAAGATGCTTAACTTGTTGGGCAATAGTTGCCATAGACAATAAACAATGGAACTATTTCAGTACTCGTTTTAAATATTCTCCTGTTGGACTTTTAGGATTCTTCGCTACTTGTTCTGGTGTCCCAGAAGCCATAACTTTCCCACCCCCTTCTCCACCCTCAGGACCAAGGTCAATAATATGATCTGCCATTTTGACCACATCAAGATTATGTTCAATAATCACGATTGAATTTCCTTTTGTCACTAACCGATTCAGCACATCAAGCAACTTTTTCACATCTTCGTAATGCAAACCAATGGTGGGCTCATCCAATACATAAAGCGTGCGACCAGTATCGCGACGCGCGAGCTCTTTACTCAACTTAATTCGTTGCGCTTCTCCACCGGAGAGTGTGGTTGCTGATTGCCCAAGCGTCAAATAATCCAACCCAACTTCGTTCAAAATCTTCAAACGCTGATAAATCCAAGGAACATCTTGAAAAAACTCCTCAGCCTCTTCAATAGTCATGGCGAGCACCTCGGCAATATTCTTTCCTTTAAACTTCACTTGCAATGTCTCATGATCAAACCGGGTTCCCTTGCAAATATCACACGTAACATACACTGTTGGCAAAAAATGCATTTCAATAGCAATTTGGCCGTTTCCCTGACAATTCTCACAGCGCCCACCTTTCACATTAAACGAAAACCGACCAACTTTATACCCACGAACTCGTGCTTCAGTAGTGGCCGCGAAGAGCTCACGAATATAGGTAAACGCACCGGTATAGGTTGCCGGATTGCTACGAGGTGTGCGCCCAATTGCTGATTGATCGATCATGAGCACCTTATCAAGGTGGGTGATTCCTTTAATGCTGCTGTGTTTACCTGGATGTGCTTTTGCACCATGCAAGTGCTTGGCCAATGTCTTATACATGACCTCATTAACTAATGATGACTTTCCAGAACCTGATACACCAGTCACACACACAAACCGACGAAGCGGAATATCAACATTGATATTTTTCAAATTATTTTCAGTAGCACCAATGATCTGCAACTTCTCATTGAGAATCTTACGGCGTTTTTTCGGAGTTGGAATTGATTTTTTGCCAGTAAGATACTCGACAGTAAGCGATCCTTTCTTTTTAAGCACCGCTGGTAATGTGCCATCTACCACAATTGCGCCGCCATGTACACCAGCGCCCGGACCAATATCAACCAAATAATCAGAGGACATAATCACATCCTCGTCATGTTCAACAACCAAAATCGTATTGCCCAAATCACGCAACTCATGGAGGGTTCTGATCAATCGTTCATTATCCCGCTGATGCAGACCAATAGTTGGCTCATCAAGCACATACATCGCCCCGACGAGGCGCGAGCCCAACTGGGATGCCAAACGAATCCGTTGTGCCTCGCCGCCAGAGAGTGTTCCTGCTTTACGATCAAGAGTCAAATAGTGCAACCCGATATTCATCATAAACTCAAGGCGAGCAAAAATTTCTTTACGCACTTGTGTTGATATTTCTTGCGCCTGAGTACTGAGCACGTTCTTGTCCTCCAAATCCATGCACCACTGCATCGCATGTTCAATATTCATTGAAGTCACTTGCACAATATTTTGCCCACCAATGCGCACATGCAGTGCTGCTGGATTCAGTCGTGCTCCACCACACGTTTTACACACAGTTTGAGAAAACAAACTCTCCGTCCCAAGTCCGGTACATTCTGGACAGTAGCCGTACGGGCTGTTAAAGCTAAACAATCGTGGTTCGATTTCTGGAAACGCAAACCCATCATGCGGACAAGCGTGTTTGGTTGAAAAGGTGTGCTCATCTACAGCAGTATAATCAACACTCAATGTGCCATTACCGTATTCAATCGCTGTCTCCACTGCTTCAGCAACACGCTGACGAAGATCCGAATCAATCTTGCTTGACGCGCGCGGTATTGGAATCTCATCAACCACAACCTCAATTGTGTGTTGTTTGTATCGTGATAATTTTACGCGACTTTTCAGCGACTTGATTGCCCCATCAATACGCACGGTGCTAAATCCGGAGTTATACAAATCATAGAGCAATTGATAATACTGACCTTTGCGACCAAACACTACAGGAGCGAACACACGCACCGGAACAAAATTCTCTTTGCCTTTCTTCTGTTTGGTCACTCCGGCAAACACCGCGCTGACAATCTCCTCAGCACTCATCTTGGCAATTGGCCGATCACACTCAAGACAGCTCGGTGCTCCAACCCGGGCAAACAACACGCGCAGATAATCGTAAATCTCCGTAATCGTAGCAACGGTTGAACGCGGATTGGCACTATGTGCTTTTTGATCAATAGCAATCGCCGGGGACAATCCTTCAATCTCATCGACGTCCGGTTTTTGCATCACCCCTAAAAACTGACGCGCATATGCAGAGAGTGACTCAACATATCGCCGCTGCCCTTCTGCAAAAATCGTATCAAATGCCAACGACGACTTGCCAGAACCTGACAACCCGGTAAAAACGATCATTTTATTGCGCGGTAACTCAAGTGAAACGTTTTTTAGATTATGCTCACGCGCGCCGGTGATGGTGATGTGTTCTTTCATGTGTGGTAATTATTTTGCCAATTTTGCTTGTACTACTTCTGCTGGATACAGCTCAACCAGCTCGCTTTCGATCTCCGGAAGCCGCACATATTTTTTTGAACCATCCGGCTTAGTCTCAAACGTATATACTGCGGTTTCATAATATGGTTGCGCACCGGTTGGCCCGATCCCAGTCATGGTTGAATAGAGCACCAAAATCTCCTTTTGCTCGTCTCCAGCCACATCCATAAAGAATACTGATTCAACAAAAGTTGGCATTTCATTGGTAACCGGCTCGAGTGGATACAATTGATACGCAGTGTTTGGATGCAACGCTAACACATACCCGACAAAGCTTTGTGCAGGATCCATCTGATCTACTGCATATAATGCAAGGAATGCTTTATTCTCATCCATAAGCTCACCTTGCGTTTGAATTAAGTCATGCATTGACTTGCCCAGTTGACCTCCATAGACTTCTTGACCCGCACGAAACGCAAACACGACATTTGATTCACCATGCGTTTGGGTAAACTCCGGTGGACGATCATTATGATCCGGCAGCATTGAGCGGTAATTTGTCTGATGTTCAATCTCATTATCAATGAGTTGAGAGCAACCAACGCCAATAAGCGCCAAGCTTGCAAATAAGAATAGTAATTTCTTCATACGGGTACTTATTTCTTCGCCTTAGCTGACGAAACTTTGGATAATTTTTTTAAACTTGCGATCTCATCACGCAACACAGCTGCCAACTCAAATGCCAGTTCTTTAGCCGCTTCTTTCATCTGCTTTTCTTTTTCACGAATAATCACTTCAACCGGTCGCGCATCTCCGCTGAGCTCAATATCTAAAATACGATTGCCGGTACGCGATTTCCCTTTTCGCTTTTTTGCGTTTGCTGCTTTTTCACTATCAGGAACAATACCAAATTCTTCGACCAAGTCCCGAATCGACTTGCGAATAGTCTGTGGGGTAATGTTGTGCTTTTTGTTGTATGCTAATTGGATTTCCCGACGACGATTGGTCTCTTCAATCGCACGATTGAGTGACCCGGTCATCTGATCCGCATACAACACCACTTGACCATTTACATTCCGTGCTGCCCGACCAATGGTTTGAATCAATGATGTTTCTGATCGCAAAAATCCTTCTTTGTCAGCGTCCAATATTGCCACGAGCGAAACTTCGGGCAAGTCCAACCCTTCGCGTAATAGATTAACTCCCACCAACACATCAAAAATTCCTTTGCGAAAATTCGACAAGATCTCAATGCGCTCGATTGTTTTGATATCACTATGGAGATATCGACAGGCAATCCCCTTTTCTTCAAGATATCCAGCCAAATCCTCTGCCATTTTTTTCGTGAGTGTAGTCACAATGGTGCGTTCCTGCTTTGCGCTGCGCTTGGCAATACGATCCATGACATCCTCGACTTGTGAGCGCTGTTTCCCTTTTCCGGTCACCGGAGCAATTATTAACTCAGGATCAAGCAGACCAGTTGGACGAATGATTTGTTCAACAATGGCCTCACTATGCTGGAGTTCATATGGTCCTGGCGTTGCACTTACGCACACGGTCTGTGGCATGCGTGATTCAAACTCATGAAACTGCAATGGTCGATTATCACGAGCTGAGGGCAACCGAAACCCAAACTCAATGAGATTCTCTTTTCGCGCCCGATCTCCACCATGCATCCCACGCACTTGTGGCAATGTCACATGAGACTCGTCAACGATCAGCATCCACTCGTCATGCGTATTAAAGTAATCAAACAGTGTATACGGCGGATCACCAGGATCACGCCCATCAAAATGGCGCGAATAATTTTCAATCCCTTTACAATAGCCAATTTGCTCAATCATCTCCAGATCATACCGCGTTCGACGCTTGAGTCGTTCATACTCCAATGTTTTGCCTTGCGCTTCAAAATCAGCTAATCGTTGCTTAAGCTCGTGCTTAATCGATGCAAACCCCGGCTCGCGTGTTTTCTCGGGCAACACATAATGTGCGGCCGGAAAAAACCAAGCGTCTTCACCTTCGGCCACAACCTTGCGCGTGAGTGGATCAATGGTTTCGATCTGCTGCACAGCGTTGTGCATGTCCATTTCAATGCGATAAATCATCTCCTCATTGACCGGCATAATCTCAAATACACTACCGCGCAATCGAAATGTCCCTCGAGCCAACTCGCCGTTCGTACGTTCAAAGTGCATTTTAATAAGCTGCGCCAAAAGTCCACCGCGATCAAACTGCTGACCTACAAACACACGCAATACAATATCTTGATATTCTTTCGGTGACCCAATGTTGTAAATACACGATACCGATGCCACCACAATAACATCCTTACGCGTTAAAATACGCTGTGTTGCACTATGACGTAATCGGTCAATCTCTTCGTTGACCATAGACTCTTTTTCAATGTACGTGTCTGAATTGGGTAGATACGCTTCTGGCTGATAATAGTCATAATATGAGACAAAATATTCAACCGCACTGTCGGGGAAAAATTCTCGAAACTCACTGCATAACTGCGCAGCTAATGTCTTGTTATGCGCCAATACCAATGTTGGCCGCTGAACCTGCTGAATTACATTGGCCATGGTAAACGTTTTTCCAGAACCAGTTACCCCAAGAAGGGTCTGGAGTTTTTGCTTTTTTCGCAAACCCGAAACAAGCGACTTAATCGCTTGTGGTTGATCACCGGTTGGCTTGAACGCTGACTTGAGTGAAAATGCCATAAAATCACAAAATGCCCTCTTTTGAGGGGTAGTAGGGTCTATAGCAATAGTATCACGACCTTTCTTTTTTGTACATTTTGCTAAAATAGAGCCAAAACACCACAAACTTGACAAATCTTGTCGATCGTGCTAGTATGTAATTTCTATGTTTGCTTCTCGATCCCGATATCAGATCCGGACGACATAGAATCGGGGTTCACAACTACGAATTGGAATGGTATGAAGAGACAGTATTATTTTGACTTCTGACCGACGAAATTCAGTTGACCTTGAAAAGGCCTGGCGCTTCGCGCCGGGCCTTTGTGATTTCATGATATGTGGTGCTACTGGGCAACTAAGATTATACCTCCACTATTCCCCCAAACTCTGGTGCACTCGCTGCCACACCCAAATCCCGTTCAATACATTGGACAAATTCATCTTGTGCTGAAGGATCGCCATGGCTTAAATACACATGCTTAGGTTTTGGATCTGCAGTCCCTAACCAACGCAACACTTTTGCTTGGTCTCCATGCGCACTATAGGATCCAAGTCGTTCAACACGACACTTCACCTCAATGCGTTTGCCAAAAATCGACACTACTTTTGCACCATCTTGAATCTTACGTCCAAGTGTTCCATCAGCCTGATACGACACGATCAACAATGTGCTATTTTTGTCACCAAGATAGCGTATAAGATGATGTAAAATTCGCCCACCAACCATCATTCCCCCACCAGCAATAATCACCTTGGGATTTTTGGCACTATTGATCTTGCGCGATGCAGAACTATCAAGCGTCACTTCTAAACCGGGAAAATCAAATAAGTCACCATCAAGCTTTTTCAACGCCAACGCATCCTGATCATAATAGTCAGTAAACTCTTTAAATACTTCTGTCGCGCGAATCGCTAGCGGCGAGTCAAGATAAATCGGTACGCGCGGCAAACATTTACACTCTTCAATCAGCCAATTAAGCTCATACAAAATCTCTTGTGTGCGCTCCAAACTAAATGCCGGGATCATCAATACGCCCCCACGTTTTACTGAATCCTCAATAACGGTCTTGAGCCGCGATGATCGCGCAATGGCACTCTCATGCAGCCGGTCACCATACGTTGATTCACAAATCACAGCATCGGCCTGCGCAATTGGTTCAGTCTCACGAATGATTGGCACATCATCATTACCCACATCACCAGAAAATACCACAGTCTTGCCTGCCTGCTTGATCTCAATCCACGCCGAACCAATAATATGCCCAGCATCAAAAAACTTTGCCACCCCATCACCAGGCAACCGAACCGGTTCATGATACGGGACCGGATGAATCATCTCGACCGCACGCTTAACATCCTCTTCACTGTAAAGCATAGGGTCTTTATTTTTCTCAAAGGCGTATCGCATGATCCGAACCGCATCATTCCACATGATCTCCAAAAGCGCCGCGGTCGGTTCGCTCGCATAAATCTTTCCTCGAAACCCTTCATGAACCAACTTAGGAATACGACCATTATGATCAATATGCGCATGGGTCACCAGAACTGAATCAACACGAGTTGGATCAAATTGAAACGGTTCAAAGTTTTTCTCACTCGCATAGCGACTTCCTTGAAACATCCCGCAATCCACCAAGATTTTATGCTCATGGAGTTCGACCAGATAACACGATCCGGTTACCTCCCGAGCTGCGCCATAGAAATGTATTTTCATAGATTTAGCTGAAAAAATATTGCCTAATCTATTGTACCATAGGGCGATATTTGCTACACTACGCCATATATGAGACAAGAACCATCTTCAGTTGAGATCCAGGACCCAACAATGAAAACCCTGGGAAAGAAGAGTTCCTGCCTAAAGCGAAGCTGTGTGAGTGGCCTGGGCTGCATCACACTTTTTGTCATTGCCATCATCATCATCGTGCGTATTGCTATTGGACCAGGACCCAAAGATATCAGTGGACTTCCCGGTCACTTTCCCCAAGATATGGTCACACTGTATAACCAAGACAATACTAGTAGTGTTAAATACATTTCTGCGCACCAAAAAAGTCGGGGGTTTGAAATTGCCTCGTTTTTCCCGAAGGTCATTTTGGCACCGATCTTTGCCGCGTACAATCCACTAAATCCAGAAAAGAAAATCGAAAAAACCGTTGAGTCCGGTCATGTGGTATACCGCAAATCATTTACCTGGGATGACTTTTTAGAACTCACTACCACACCGGTACTTGAAGAAAACGACACGGTTGTTATTGAATGGAATAACCTTGGTGCGCAAATGCAGTTTATTGCGGATTTTTATGCAAACGAATTTGAAAAGAATGACTTTGTCAGTACACGACACACCAGTAAACCAGGAACCATTAAGATGACGTTCCGCAAAGAAGACATCTTTGCCACACTGTACCTTGAGGATATTGATGAAGAAACCAAAGGAACTGACTTTACCGTGCTGAGCGTCGACTTCCCACCAAAACAATAGGTATGATCCGTAAATTAATGACCGGCCAATCAAAGACCATTGCCAGCGCAGCGATCATCCTTGCTGGGGCTTCTTTTTTAAGTCGCTTTATTGGCATTATTCGTGAGAGGATCTTTGCGCATTACTTTGGTGCTGGCGATATCATGGACGCCTATGTTGCGGCATTTCGATTCCCGGATTTGGTATACATGCTGCTGGTTATGGGTGCACTCTCCGCAGGGCTTATCCCGGTCTTTGCTGGTGTGTGGGAGAAAAATAAAGCCAAGGCATGGGAGTTGATCAATTCGGTAATTAACTTGCTTGGGTTTGTCCTCATTGGCGTGGGTATTGTGCTTATCATTATTGCACCAGCACTTGCTGAAGTGGTTGCTCCGGGCTTTTCTCAAGAAAAACTTGATCTGACCACCATGCTCATGCGGATCATGTTTTTGAGCCCGATCATTTTGGGAATCAGCTCAGTGGTCTCTGGAGTATTGCAATCGCTCAAGTACTTCTTTATCTATGCACTTACTCCGATCTTCTATAATGTCGGCATTATTATTGGTGCGGTATTTATTGCACCGCAAATTGGCCCGGCAGGATTAGCAATTGGAGTGGTTCTCGGCGCGCTGCTACATCTGCTGATTCAAATTCCGATTTTGCGCAAAAGCGGTTTCAAATATAACGCGCTGCTCAACCTCAAGGATAAAAATCTTCATGAGATTATTCGCCTGATGGTGCCACGCATGCTTGGTCTTGGAGCAACACAAATCAATATTATTGTGATGACAACCATTGCCTCAACTATTGCGGCCGGTTCGGTAGCGGTGTTTCACTTTGCCAATAACATCCAAGGGCTGCCCATTGGTATTTTTGGTGTGTCATTCGCTATTGCCGCGTTCCCAACGTTTTGTGCATTAATCTCACGCGGCGAGATTGAAAAGATGGTCACGCACATTAACAACACCACGCGACAAATTTTGTTTTTAATCATTCCGATCACCGTGCTCTTTTTAATCCTTCGCGCCCAAATTACCCGTGTGGTTCTTGGGACTGGCGCATTTGATTGGACCGCAACTATTGCAACAGGAGATGCACTTGCCGCATTCACGATCTCATTGTTCGCTCAAGCGCTCGTCCCACTAGTAAACCGCGCGTTTTATGCGCTGCACAACACCAAAACACCACTCTATGCCGGGATTGTAGGAATCATTGTAAACATTTTTGCCGCGCTCTACCTTAAAGATAGTTATGGTATTGCCGGCGTTGCTCTTGCCTTCTCACTCGGTGCCGTGATCCAGTTTGCCTTGCTTTGGGTTGCGCTGCGCCTGGAAATCGGGACCTTGCATGAGCAAAAAATCCTCCATAGTTCGTACAAAATCTTTGTCGCAGCAGTGGTAATGTCCTTTGTGGTGCAGCAAACCAAAACCTGGATTGGAGAGACGATTGGTACGCAAACATTTTGGGCTGTGTTTACACAAGGACTGGTGCCTGGTATTCTCGGATTACTGGTCTATGGCCTGATCCTGTATGCACTCAAATCAGAGGAATTACACACGTTTATCGCGGTCGTCAGACAAAGACTCTTTCGACAAAAAGCACTGGTGCCAGAACCACCAGATACTACAGGAGGAGCTGATTAACTTGGCTCATGTTAGATCACATTAGAAACTTTAGTATTATCGCGCATATTGACCACGGCAAGTCCACGCTTGCCGATCGTCTTCTTGAAGTTACCGGAACCATTTCTGAGCGTGAGATGAAAGCACAACTCCTTGATCAAATGGATTTGGAACGTGAGCGTGGAATTACCATCAAGCTACAGCCTGTTCGCATGGAACACAAAGATCATGTCCTGAATTTGATTGACACCCCCGGTCATGTGGACTTTACCTATGAAGTATCCCGATCACTTGCTGCTGTCGAAGGCGCGCTCTTGTTAGTAGATTGCACTCAAGGGGTTCAAGCGCAAACATTGGCAAACTTGTATTTGGCGATCGAGCAAAATCTCGAAATCATTCCAGTGGTCAACAAAGTTGATTTACCCAACGCCGATGTTGAAAAAACCAAAGAAGAAATTATTGGTCTCATCGGCTGTGCTGAAGAAGACATCATATTAGCCAGTGGAAAAACCGGCCAGGGCGTTGAAGATATTTTGGATGCGATTACTGCTCGCATCCCAGCACCAAAAGGCAATCCTGATGCACCACTTCGCGCGCTCATCTTTGACTCGTATTATGATGAGTACAAAGGTGTGGTGGCTTCGGTGCGCGTGATGGATGGTGCAGCAAACGGACGAGACAAAGTGTATTACATGGGTACGCAAGGGAGTGCCGAGCTAGTTGATGTTGGATACTTTACTCCGCAGTTTGCTTCGGCCAAAACCATTAACACCGGAGAGATAGGCTTACTTGTTACTGGTCTTAAAGATATCAAAATCTGTCGCGTTGGTGACACCGTCACGCTTGAAAAATCGCGGACACAAACTGAGGCGCTTGCTGGATATCAAGAAGTTACCCCAATGGTGTTTGCTGGATTTTTTCCAAAAGAAGGAAATGACTATGCGGCACTTCGCGAAGCCATGGACAAGCTCGAACTTTCTGATGCATCACTTCAGTTTGAACCTGAACACTCAAAAGCGCTTGGCTATGGATTTCGCTGTGGCTTTTTGGGACTCCTCCATCTGGAGATTGTCCAAGAGCGCCTGCGCCGCGAGCATAATTTAGAAATCACCGCGACTGTCCCCTCAGTTGCGTATCGCGTCACCAAAACTGGCGATGAAGAAATAATTGTTAAAAGCCCACTTGATCTCCCTGACCCAACACACATCAAACAGATTCTCGAGCCATGGGTTACCGTTGATATTGTGACTACTCAAGCGACGATTGGGAATATCATGTCATTGGTGCAAGACAAGCGCGGTGAATACATTAATACGGAGTACTTAACCGGTACTGGGGAAAGTCGACGTGTGGTACTGCATTATCATATGCCACTTGCGTCGATTTTGGTTGATTTTTATGATAAACTAAAAACTGTTAGCTCAGGATATGCTTCGCTTAATTACGAAGTCACGGAACATCGTGTTGCTGATGTGGTTCGACTGAATATCTTAGTAGCAGAAGAACCGGTCGAGGCACTGGCAACGATTGTGTGGCGAGACGAAGCATTTAAAACCGGTAAAGCGATTGTAAAAAAACTGAAAGAAACACTGCCACGTCAAATGTTTGCACTAAAAATTCAAGCGGCGATTGGTGGAAAAGTTATTGCTGCAGAACGACTGAGTGCTATGCGCAAAGATGTCACTGCAAAATTGTATGGTGGAGATGTCACGCGTAAACGTAAGTTGCTTGAAAAACAAAAGAAAGGAAAAAAGAAAATGATGGCAATGGGTGCAGGCAAAGTTGATATTCCACCAGAAGCATACATCGCCGTACTTAAACGATAAATCTCTATGCGCAAAAAGCATAAAAAAGTTGTGCAACTTATCTTTGTCGGGCTCATGGTGCTTGGCATGCTCTTCTTTACCATCCTTCCGCTTTTGAGTGGACAAAACATTGGCTATTAAGCTATATGCAAAAAGTTTGGGCGCTCAAAGCAAAGGCTCCTGATTCGTTTTTTGATTTACACAAACAATTTCCACCAATTATTACCCAACTGTTGTTTAACCGTGATTTGCATGAGAAGGCGGTTATTGATCGGTTTTTAAATCCGAGTTACGAACGCGATGTCCATGATCCGTTTTTATTTACTGATATGCATAAAGCCGTGGATCGTATTTTTTCGGCGATTGATAACGGCGAAAAAATTATTGTCCATGGGGACTATGATGCTGATGGAATTTGTGGCTCTGCAGTACTCTGTACTACGCTTTCGGCGTTGGGCGCTGATGTAGGATATTTTTTACCGCATCGCGAAAAAGATGGTTATGGACTCAACACCAATACTATAGAAACATTGGCGCAAGAAGGCACCAATGTCATTATTACCTGCGATTGCGGGATTAGTAATGCACAAGAAATTGCCCTGGCAAATACAAAAGGGATTGATGTCATTATTACTGATCACCATCAAATTCCAGAAGAAGTCCCGCAAGCATATGCGATTTTGCATCCAAAATGCGAAGGAGAAATCTATCCTGACAAAACACTTTCTGGCGGTGGTGTTGCCTTTAAACTATGCCAGGGATTATTACGAAAACATCAATCACTTGGGAATGAAACGATTGATGGGATAAGTCACGAGGCCTTTGAAAAATGGCTCCTTGACCTGGTCGCGGTCTCCTCAGTTGCTGATATGGTTCCACTGCTTGACGAAACCCGTGCGCTCACCCGCTTTGGTTTGATGGTACTGAACAAAACCAAACGCCAAGGTATGCAGAAGCTATTTGAAACTGCGCGTATTACACAGCCAATTAATGGCGAGCCGCCAACGATCGATACGTCCACAATTGGATTTCGTATTGCACCTCGAATTAATGCTGCCGGACGCATGGCACATGCCAAAGATGCATTGGAGCTGTTACTTGAGACTGATGCGCAACGCGCGCAAACCTTGGCACAAACCATTCAAGATCATAATGTGCAACGGCAAAAACTCACCGAAACACTTACCAAAGCTGGACGAAAATTTATCCATGCCAACCATCAAGACAACGACCCGATTTTATTTGTGCGTGGTGACGGCTGGTCACCAGGCATTGTTGGTTTGATCGCCAGTAGACTAAAAGATGAATTTTACAAACCAGTGATTGTACTAGGTGAAGCTAATGACACCTATGTTGGATCTGGACGCAGCATCGAGCAATTTCATATTACCCGTGCACTTGGCGAAGCATCGCATTGTTTTGCCAAGTTCGGCGGCCACCCACAGGCGTGCGGCTTCTCATTGGTAAGCAAAGACATGTATACTGAATTTACCCGTGCCATGACGGCGATTGCAAAGCGGGAGCTAGGTGATAAAGAGCTTGTGTCCAAACTCGCGCTTGAAACTGAGGTGAATCTGGATGAAGTGAACTGGGATCTTTGGCGCGTGCTCGAGCGGTTTGCGCCGTTTGGGGTGGCCAATCCAGAACCATTATTCGTGACACGTCGTGCCATGATTGTGGATGTGCAGCCGGTGGGGAAAAAAGCTAACCATATGCGATTGTTAGCGCGCTCCCCTGACGGACGTGTGGTGCAAAAATTTATTAGCTTCTTTAGTCAAAAGTGGCTTGAGGAGTTTAGCGCAAATGACTGCGCAGACATTGTATTTGAAATTGGGATTAATTCATGGAACGGACGACAAGAACTGCAACTTAAGATTGTTGATATTAAAAAAGTATGAACGTAACGATTTACACTGATGGTGGCTCACGCGGCAATCCTGGACCGGCCGCAACTGGTGTGGTGATTCAAGACTCCCGTGGCAAGGTGCTTGCAGAATATGGCGAGTATCTTGGTGAGCAAACCAATAACTTTGCTGAATACTCAGCAATTATCTCAGCACTAGTACGCGCGAAAAAACTTGGGGCAACGTCGGCGGATTGTTATTTGGATTCTAAATTGGTGGTAGAGCAAATGAATCAGAATTGGAAAGTAAAGGAACCATCAATCCAAAAACTGTTTGTCAAAGCCTACAACGCCGCAACTGCACTTGGGAAAGTCACCTTCTCTCACATTCGCCGTGAAAAAAATACCCATGCTGATAGCTGGGTAAACAAAACCTTGGACGCGCGCGAGTAATATTGTACAAAAGCGTACTGGTCACTAGTATTCGTCGTGACCGGTTTTTTTTGTATCTTGAAAAAGAATCATGGCGATCACCGGAAGCAGTAGCCACAAGAATCGAGCTGTGTCGCTATTGAATATCTTTTGAGTGAATGGTGAGAGCACATCAACTGATCCGGCCGGCAAAAAGGACAAAATAATGCTGACAAGCAAACCGACGTGCAGCAAACTAAAGACTACAACTTGAAGCCAATTGCCTTTGGCTGTTTTTATTCCTTCGAGCGCTTCGGCCAGTGCACTGCGAGAAAGTAAAAAGAAAAAGAGAATAAAAAGACCAACAAAAATCGAGAACTTTACCCCAAACCCTTGAATTTGAATATTAGCGGTAAAGTTTTGCAAAAATGGTGAGTTGCCAACAATGGCAAGCGCCATATACAACCCAACCATAATCACAATGATACGATCGCGACCAAGAGAGATACCATACAAAAAAGACGCAACAATAAAGAAGATCCAAATGAACAGATCCCATGTTGGAGCGCCCCAGTTAATCGATTGGGCGAAGTCATTAAGTACACTAATTGCGCCCTCCATAATGTCTTGATTGCCCTTAGTATACACTATTTTTGTATTTTGGAGAACGAACTTATACAGCCCGCATAATCACATTCCCTTTTTTGTATTGCTCAATCGGTTCTGTTGTAACTTGATTTAATTTTTCAGGAAGTGCATCAAAGTCAAACCACTCGACTGCATCACATTTGTGCGGCTCCATGTTAGTAAGTTCTCCGCCAACCACCTTTGCCACAAAATTAATTGCTACCCAATGTTGTCCTTCGGCTGTTTTGTGATCCACATGTGGCAGCCAGCCGATAATCTCTATATCAATATTAAGCTCTTCTTTGATTTCGCGTTTAATTGCTTGCTCTGCAGTTTCTTCAAATTCAATAGCACCACCAGGCTTTGCCCAAAATCCAGGCTCGTTGGCTGCACCTTTTGCGCGTTGCATAAGCAACATCTGCCCTTGATCATTAAAAATCAATGCTCCGCAACCAACGCCGATGTAATCTATTCCTGGTTTCATATGAAGATACTGTATCCCAAAATACCATAAATCACAAACGCACAGCAGGTGCTGCGCGTCGTGGTTGTGGAGTATGGTTATTGATCCGCGTGCTTACGCGCCTCGTCACGTGAGCCAAAGACTCGAACGATTGATCGCGTAAGCGCGAGGAGAAAACGCTCGCCGTTTGTGTCACCAAACACGTGAACGTACACGTACATGGTGTCGGGCTTAGGAGACCCGAGCACCAGGATGTCTTCCCCGCCTTGCGGATATTGATACAGAAATATTCCCCCTGGCGGAACATCTGCAACAAGTAGCGCTGAGTGCTCCGTCATTGGTACTCCTTCTTGTGGTTACACCGCCTGAGGACTCAGACGATAGTCTATCGTCTCACGATACCCCACTTTTGTCAATGCTTACGACAACTCTTGCTCCAACTGCTCTAAAAGTTTCTTTGCCTTACGATTCATTTTCTTTGGCACATTTACCTGTGCGGTAATATACAAATCACCCCGATCAGCAACTCCTTTACCGCGTACACGAAATACGGTTCCTGATTGGGTTCCTGAAGGAATTTTAAGCTTCACTTCCCCATCAACGGTTTGCACCGTGATAGTATCACCAAGTGCTGCTTGAGAAAAATTAAGATACTCTGTTGCGCGCAGATCAAATCCATCACGCATAAACCGATCGTCTGTTTGCACATGAATCCGAACAAACAAATCACCGCGATCGCCTTTTTTCAACGACGCTTCGCCTTTGCCAAGAAATTTAATCGTATTACCATCAGCAATCCCTGCCGGAATCCGAACCGTAGTTTCTGTTTCGCGCTTCTCTACTCCTACACCACGACAGTGTTTACATGGTGTTTCTGGAACTGACCCTTGTCCACTACACGTATCACATACCCGTGTGGATTGCATAGCACCAAGGATGGTGCGCTGCATCTGCGTTACTTGTCCAGAACCATTACAGGTCCCGCAACTCTTCGTGCCGGTGCCTGGCTCAGCTCCAGAACCACTACATACTGCACAATCAACACCAAGACGAAGCTTGATAGTCTTTTCAACACCAAGCACGGATTCTGCAAATGATAGTGTGACATCAATAACAACATCCTGCCCTTTGGCGCGGCGACGAGTCCGCCCACCGCCACCGCCAAAAAAGTCGCCGAACATGTCGCCCAAATCTTCAAAGTTAATGTTAAACCCACCAGCATGACCACCAAAACCGCCAAATGGCCCTTGGCCACCTGCACCTGCTTGATCAAATGTTGTACCAAACTGATCGTACTGTTGTTTCTTTTGTGGATTACCAAGTACCTGGTACGCCTCGTTTACTTCTTTAAATTTTGTCTCATCTCCTCCATCTTTGTCTGGATGGTATTTATGCGCCATGCGACGATACGCCTTCTTGATATCTGCTTCAGAGGCGCTTTTGTCGATGTTGAGGATGTTGTAGTAGTCTTTGGACATAATCAATTCCTGAATAAATAGCACAGCAGTCACTTATGCAGGTGCGCTTGCGGTCTCCTGCGGACCGCTTCGCTACGCACTCACTGTTTTGCCGTGCTCCGCACGATCCAAGCCAAAACAGTTCGTGAGTACCTGCACAGTCACTGCTGCACGATTATCTAGTAATTACTTCTTATCACTTTCATCAACAACCTCTCCCTCAACCACATCATCTTTCTTCTCATCTGCTTTAGCACCGTCACCGGCCGCAGCACCTTGCGCACCGGCTCCACCGGCCGCTTGCTGCTTTGCTTGCTCTTGTTGATACATTGCGGCACCAACTTTTTGCGCAGTGGTGGCAAGTTCGTCAGACGCTTTCTTGATCGCCTCAATATCCTCGCCATCCTTTACCTTCTTAAGCGCCTCAAGCTTTGCCTCGACATCTTTTTTGTCCGCATCCTCGATCTTTACCTTTTTCTCATCTGCTTCTTTAAGCATTTTCTCAGTGGTGTAGACCATGGTGTCAGCCGTATTGCGAATATCAATTGACTCACGCTTTTTCTTATCATCATCTGCATGCGCCTCAGCATCAGCTTTCATCTTCTCGATCTCATCTTTAGAAAGTCCGCTTGATGCCTCGATTCGAATAGATTGCTCCTTACCAGTTGCCTTATCTTTTGCAGATACGTTTAAGATTCCATTGGCATCAATGTCAAAGCTCACCTCAACTTGCGGAACACCACGTGGTGCTGGTGGTAATCCATCTAAGATAAATCGCCCAAGAGTCTTGTTATCCCCTGCCATCTCACGCTCACCCTGCAACACATGAATCTCAACAGATGGCTGATTATCAGCAGCAGTTGAAAACACTTGTGTCTTTTTGGTAGGAATGGTGGTATTGCGATCGATAAGCTTGGTGCTTACACCACCCAAAGTCTCAAGACCAAGAGACAACGGTGTCACGTCCAAAAGCAAAATGTCTTTACCAAGATCACCTTGCAGCTGGCCTGCCTGAATCGCAGCACCAGATGCGACCACTTCATCCGGGTTAACGCCCATGTGCGGCTTTTTCGCAAAAAACTCTTCAACCTTCTTTTGCACGAGTGGCATGCGGGTCATTCCACCAACCAAGATCACTTCATTAATCTCACTGGTTGAAAGTCCAGCGTCTTGCAACGCTTGCTTACATGGCTCCAAACTCTTGGTAACCAGATCATCAACCAACTCTTCCATTTTTGCGCGCGACAACTTCATCACCATGTGCTTTGGCCCGCTTGAATCGCTAGTAATAAATGGCTGGTTAATCTCAGTCTCAGCTGCGCTCGAAAGCTCGATCTTCGCTTTTTCAGCCGCTTCTTTAATACGCTGCATCGCCAGTGGATCGCCTGATAAATCAATGCCTTCAGTCTTTTTAAACTCTTCAATAATCCACTTCATGATACGTTGATCAAAGTCATCTCCACCCAAATGGGTATCACCATTAGTTGCTTTCACCTCAACCGTGTTTTGATTCTCTTGCGCATCATGAGCAACTTCTAAGATCGAAACATCAAATGTTCCACCACCCAAGTCATATACCGCGATCTTTTGATCATTGTTCTTATCAAACCCATACGCAAATGCCGCAGCAGTAGGCTCGTTAATCACACGAGCGACTTTCAAACCTGCAATTTCCCCTGCATCCTTGGTTGCTTGTCGTTGTGCATTATCAAAATATGCAGGAACGGTAATCACTGCTTCTTCAATCTTCTCCCCCAAACGCTCTTCAGCATCAGCTTTAAGCTTACCCAAAACCATGGCTGCGATCTCTTGCGGAGTATATTCTTTGTCTCCCATTGCTACTTTTACACCCTCACCAGCTTTGACAATCTTGTATGGCGCGGTCTCCATTACCGCCTTTACTTCTGAATCATCAAAACTTCGCCCGATCAGACGCTTAACTGAATACAAGGTATTCTCTGGATTAGTCACAGCTTGTCGCTTGGCAACTAAACCAACCAACCGCTCACCGGTTTTGGACACTGCCACCATTGATGGCGTAGTGCGGTTTCCTTCTGCATTTTCCAAAATCTTCGGACTTCCACCTTCCATGATTGCCATGGCTGAGTTGGTAGTTCCAAGATCGATTCCAAGAATTTTTGGCATAGTGTTTCAGTTATGTAGTTTTATTTCTTATTGATTTTAACTTCAATCTTTTTACTCTCTTCCTTTTGCATCTTCGGCGCAGTGATCTTGAGCAATCCGCTTTCAAACTCCGCGCTGATAGCTGCTTTATCAATCTTCGCTGGCATACGCAGCACACGTCGAAATGTCCCATTACGAACCTCTTTGCGATAATAATTCTTCTCATCCACCTCACGCTCACTATTGCTGTCCCCGGCAATCACCAAGGTGTCGCCTTCCATCTCAACTGTGACATCGCCTGGATTAAATCCAGCGAGTGGAGTTTCGATAACAATCGCGTCATCAGTTTCGTATACATCAACCGGTGGAATAAATCCAGCTTGCTGACGAATCGCTGGCAACCCAGCAAACTGTTTGATCATGCGATCCATTTCATCGAATGGGTCGGTCATTGGTGACCATTTGATAATTGCCATATGTTATTGATTAGATTTCTTGTTATTAACAACCACGACTTTTGCTGGTCTAATTACTGTTGAATTAAACGTATATCCAACTTGTGCTACGCGCACAATCGTGTCATCCTCTTTCTCCTGATCCTCTATTGTCTCTACCACCTCATGCTGTGTAGGATCAACCTTGCCCTCGGTTGTGATTGGCTGGAGTCCCAAATCACGAATCATTTGCTCATATTGGGTTTTGATATGCCCGATTCCAGCCATCCACTGGCTACATTCTTCACTCACCTCTTTTGGCTGATGTTCATATGCCATGGCAAAGTTATCGAGAATCGGCAGAACCACTTGCGCCACATGTTCCATCATATTCACCCGCATCTGGGTCTTTTGCCGCGCCAAATCTTTTTGTAGATTCTCATAATCAGCGAGTGCACGTTTCCAATTGTTAAGATATTCTGCGCTTTGCTGTTCAAGCTCATCTTTTTTCATCTTCTTTTTTGCCATACTACTTTGCTAAAAATTCTTTTACACATTTCATTACCCCAATGGTCGTGTTGTAGTCCATTCGTGTTGGTCCTAAAATACCAAACAAACTTTTCTGCCCTGCAGTAATCTCGCAGGGAATATGCATAATAGAACACACATCACCAAATGGATTTCCAGGACCAATGTGCACATGCATGTCTTTGTCTTCCACCAAACCAAACAGATCATGCACCACCTCATCAAACCGATCAAGCAAGCGCGTCACATTTTGTACACTTCCCTGATCTGCAAACTCTGGCTGCGAGAATAAGTGGGACAACCCGGTGTAGTACAGTTGCTCTGGGGAGATGACCACAAACACCGCTTGGTTAATCTGTACCGCAAGTGCTTTGGCAAATGCCTTGGTGCGTACTACTGGATCAGCAACCGTTGCGTGCTCTTGGGCAACACCCAAGACCTCTTGTGAGACTACTGGAGCAATACAATGCTCAACATAATAGCGATAGGCTTTTGCTGTTGGCACTCGCCCAGCACTGGTGTGTGGAGAGCTGACATAACCTTCCTGCTCCAGCACTTTCAGATCATTTCGAACCGTAGCTGAGCTTACATTGAGATTGCAATAATCAAGCAATGCTTGAGAACCAACCGGCTCTGCGGTCTGCACATACATATCAACAAGACCCTTCAAAAGTTGTAATTGTCGATCTTGCATAGCAAGTTTACTATTGATTAGCACTCAGGTCAAGAGAGTGCTAAGCAAGCATAGCACACCTATAAAACCTGTCAAGAATACACAAACCGCTGAACATGGCGTCAACGGCTGTCTGTTGTATGAAGTTGTGTTGCGTGCGTGTCGGGCTACTCAGCCCTCTGCGGTGTCTTGAGACGAAGCAAGCCCAGCCTCCCACTTCTCCAACGTCTGCCAACCGTCTTGGTTCGCTAGTACGTCGAACAGTGCGGGCTCAAGACCGCGATAGCAAACCCGAACCACGTCGTGATCAAAGTCGTGCTGAATGGATCGTGCTGAGCGTTCCAGGTACTTCGAAATCACCTTTCCATCCTCAGTACGACCAAACACGCACAGATCACCACGCGTAGGTATGGTTGGCCACCTCACCATGCGCACAATGATCTTGCCCTCCAGATCATCACTGACCTGTGCTCCTTTAGTGGCTGCAGGGCCATCTTTCCTTCCTCTGCTCACGACGAGTAGAAGCTTACATGTGCCGTCCACGTGCTCAATCCTCCTTGTGTCACCCCAGTGATGACACGTTGACCATAAAATAGCAGGCATCTAACTCCCGGTCAAGAAGAAGAATACCAAAATACACCGCCATTAACGGTGTATTATTTCTTCGCTTTAAAATTGACTATCCCCTCCCCACCGGACTTACCTCTGAGAGCAACACATCCTCAACAAAAATTCCACGACGTTTAAACAATTTTTCAAGCTGCGAACGGATATCTTCTTCCACCTCGTCCCGCTTAGTCGAAATTACCTCTTGCCCTTTCCAATGCGACATAATCAAACGCATACGTGATTGAATGGTCGGCCGAATAATTTTATGAATAAAATCCTCACCAATCGTTTGCCAAATTGCTGGGATCTGATGAATGTCCAATCGTAACAATACCGTCCCCTCGATCACCAACTTTTTATCATCTTTGGTCTCCACTTGAATCGGAATATCCCCCATCGCATTTTCATTCTTTGGGTTAAACTCGCGCGAAATACTATATTCAAGTGTTTGCGTGTTAAACAACTTGGCCTTTTGCCAAAACGGAATTTTCAAATGCAGTCCAGGAGTCAACACTTTTTTAAGCACTCCCCGACCTAAATCATATACACACGCGACATATCCCGGTGGTACGTGAATAAAGACGCCTTTGAGGACGTCCTCGATCACAAATGAATACATGAGTTTATCAACGGATTCAGCTGACATAGATTGCAATTATCTTGATTTTGGTGTTTTGATAAAAAGTTTTCGCAACAGAATCAGTACCAAACTAAATAGTACTGAGGTCATAAAGAACAACGACTTTACCATTGGCAGCAACCACAAAAAAATAAATATCGAGAACGGAAACAGGACGCGATAGTACAAATCAGCTCTTTTTAACCGCTGACCGTGCTGTTCAATAAGCACAATCAAGAAGAACAAAATACCAGTGGCGCCGGCCCACAACGCGCTGCGAGCAGCAATATTAAAGCCGTAAAAATCTGTATTGATTATACCAGGGTGACCCACAAAATCATAGAGAATCGTACCAATCTGCTCGCTGTTGACTCCACGCAAAAATACCCAGTACAGAATTAAAAAGAGCAATACTTGCGCCAATAACACAATCGTTTTGGCCCACGGACTAATACGATACTCCTCAAATAACAACCGAATCCGATTACGCATCGCTACCGGATCCTTTCCAAAATCATGTTTAATACTGGAAATACGTTTGTGCAGCATGGCATATCGCAGCTTGTTACGCTCCGAAATAATGGAAAGCGGCAACATAATAACACGAAAACCAACGGTCATGATCACAACCGCCCATCCAAAATTTTGTGCAGTAAAATTATTGTAAATCCAGACCAGCAAGTTAAACAAGGGCTCGTACAATGTATGCTGGAAAAAGTCGATTATCATACCCAAAGTATACGCGAAAATAGGCAGTTTTGTAAACCAAGCATACTAGGTAAATAACACCACAAAAATGATGAGCGCTAAGACGGTGCGATACCACACAAATCCACGAAAACTATGGGCATGTAAGTATTTGAGTAAAAATCGAATCGCAATCATGCCAACAAACAGTGCACTTACAAATCCAACGATCATCGGGGTGCTCAACAGTGTAGCAACACCATTTGGCTTGTTCACCAATGCCATAATTTGATGCACTCCTGCTCCTAAGAACACTGGCGCACCAAGCAAAAATGAAAACGCTGCACTGGTCGGACGATCAAATCCAAGCCACGCAGCAGTACTCATGGTCACTCCGGATCGAGATACTCCTGGAACAAGCGCCAATGTCTGTGCCATACCAATACCAATCCCCTGCCAAAACCCAACCTGCTCTATCTTTTTCACGGTTCGCTTCTTCTCAGCAATCAAATGATCGGCAAACCACAAACATGTCGAACCAAACAATAACCCAAATACTACCACAAGCGGATCGCGCAAAAATCCCTCAACAATATCAACCAAAGCAAACCCAATTACCGCTGCTGGAATACTTGCTGCGATAATTATCCAGGCAAGGCGCGCATCGGCCCGGTATCGAGTTGGCATAAAAAATCCTCGCAGTAACTGCGCAATCTTCGTAAAGAAGACTACAACAATAGCGGCAAAGGTTCCAAGATGCAAAATTACATCAAACGCCAAACCAAGTGAATCCCAGCCTGCCACATACGGCAACAACACCAAATGACCAGAACTAGAAACAGGCAAAAACTCCGTCACACCCTGCAACGCCCCCAAAACAATAGCCTGCAGTATTTCCATATTTACAACTCACTCGTGTCACGATGCATAAAACTATGCAATGTCCAATCAATCGTGACCCGAAGTCGGTTCATCCAACTATTCAAATGTTGAATAAATACCGTTCGACGCATCCACCAAGCCACACGCCCACTAAACGTGAACGGGCCGATCTCAGCCACAGCAAACCAATCGCCAATCGGCATAATATATCCTTTTTGTTTGAAAATAAATGATTTGTATTTTTCTTCTGAAACATCACTACATGCCATATTCACGTTACGAGCGACAATTTTTGCGGCATCTTGTGCTGCTTGTGCGGTCGCTGGAGCAAACGGAGCCAAATCACCATCAAGCGCAGCACAATCACCCAAGGCAAATACATTGGGATGATCCGGGATATGAAGCTCCGGGCGAACTTTTATTTGTCCGCGCTTATTGAGCCACTTTGCGTCTAAAACATCCGGAGCCACTGATGCCGTACCGGCAGCCCAAACTACGGTTTTGGATTCAACTCGTGACCCTGAATCAAGCTCTACTCCTTGCTCATCAACCGCAACCACTCCTGTCTTGAGCTTCACGGTTATTCCTATTTTTTTAAGTCGCTTAAGCGCCTGGACACTGGTTTTCTCTCGAAATACATGCAACACGCGTTCATTACGATGCACCAAGGTGATTTTAACTTCTTTATAATCAATCTCTTGATAGAGTGGTCGAAACGCGTGATATACTAAATCAGCCATTTGTCCTGCCAACTCCACACCAGTAGGCCCAGCTCCAATAATCACAAAGTTTAATAGCTGCTTACGTTTTTTTGTATTTTTCTCTTTTGTCGCCTGCTCAAAAACTGAGATGATATGATTGCGCAATGCCACAGCGTCCTGCATAGTCTTCAACGCCAACGTATGTTGTTTGGCGCCTTTGACCCCAAAATAATTCACTCGTGAACCAAGCCCTACGACAAGATAATCATACGAAACTACACCGGTACTCGTGTGTATCTGCTTTTTTTCGATGTCTACTTTCTCAATCTCTGCTTGATGGAATGACTCCAAACAACACCGCACCACTTCACGCACCGGCTGCACAATATGACTGCGCCCCACACTTCCTGCGGCGATCTCGTGCAACATTGGAGTAAACAAAAAATAATTGTTGCGTCCTACAATAGTAATACGCACATCAGTGCGACGATGGATCAACTTGTGTACATGGCGATAGGTATCAAGCGCTGCAAATCCAGTACCTAAAATAACAATGTGTTTCATATCGTTACGCTAATAACTCTAATACACCATACACACCGCCAATCAAAAAGACAATGGCTAAGATTGCGATCAAAAAGCTGGCCCAATGGAGTGCATACGCACGTGCCGGCATGTCACCGTTACTACGAGATTTCCAAAACATAACAATAATAATAAGTGCCTCAAGAGATCCAAACAGCGCGCCGGCAATACCGATGGTTGCAATAAAATCTCGCAAGCCCAATAAAAATACACCCAATGGAATCCCCAGCGTGAGTACTATTGCCCACAATGGAGGGAGTTTGAAATCCCATTCAAATGTGCGCCGCAATGCTAGTCCAATACCAAAAAAACTCGTAATCATGGCAAATAACGCAAAAAGATTACCAAAAATAATAGCACCAGGACCCAAATACTCACCCAACCCAATGGTCGCAATTGGTGTAGTATCAACGCCGGTAACACCAACTACTGCCCAGGTAAACAACAAATACAGCACAATCGGTACGGCACCACCATACAAAATCGCCCGTTTCATTCGTCGCTGCTGCTTAGGCAATAATTCCTCCACTTGCGGAATAGCAACCGTTCCATGAAATGCAAACAAAATCACACCGTACGGCAAAAAGAAATGAGCAAAACTCACATGCGTAAGTTGATCATACGCAACACTCGGTGCCGCAATTCCGGCAATGATAATCATGATCAAAAAGATAATACTCGCAAATACAAACTCCATATGCGCGAGTGTGCGCAAACCAGCGGCAACAATCAACGAACCAAATGCCCAAAAAATAATACTCCAGATATATGGAGTAAATCCGATCGCCGTATCTGCAAAAATTGCATATGCTGCTTGACCCATTCCAATGACATAGGCGACCAGTGCACTTGCTCCCATGAGCACCACAAGCAACTTTACCGCAGTCCCTATCCGCGGTCCGATGTACTTTTCTGCCAAACCGCCAATTTGTAAAAACTTTTTGGTGCGCAACGTTACCTCACCTAACACCAAATGCAGCCCAATACTTACTGCTCCGAGTACCACCAAATACACCACCCCAAGACCAAACCCCACCTGGGAGACAACATACGGTATACCAAGAACGCCGGCTCCAACCACAGAACCGACGATCAACATCATTGCCTCAAAAAAGGACACTGCTCGTCGTGAGTTTGCCATGAAAAATCTTAAGACGATGATGACAACTCCCGCTTAAAAATGAACATGTAGTACTCACCAAACCGGACGCCATTCACCATGACACGAACCGAAGACCCGTCTTTACGCGTCAGTACAGTTTCATGCTGTGGGATTCCTCCGGTGTTTTTGAGTTTGATCCACATTTTTGAAAATCGCGGAAGCTCATCTAAAGAGAGTATATCAAAAATAGTCATCTCTCGCATCTCTTTTTGAGAAAAGAGCAATAACTTACACATCTTACGACTGGCACCTACCACTACATCATTCTTACCAACAATACATACCGGAACCGGCAACGCATTAAAGAAACCTCGATATTTGCCATAACTGGTTTGCAAATTCTCAAATAATTCTTGCTGTTGGGTGATGTCCTCCCCTACTCCCTGCGAGCCAACAATTTTCCCCTCCTCATCATAGAGCGGGTGGATGTTCCACCGAATATGTTTTACTTTTCCGGTGCGCGTTACAATTCGCTCCTCTACCGTGCCATAATCTTGATCTTTGTTTACCACTTGCCAAAATACTTTCCAAAACTTTCCCACATCATCTTTGTGGACATACTGCACAAAGGCGGTTCCTAACATCTCTGCCGGACTCCATTCAAACACCTGCAAACTCGCCTTGTTGATGTAGGTAAATTTTCCAATCGCATCAAGACGAAACGAAATAAGATTCATGCTTTCGATAAGCCGTTGGTATCGAAACTCTGACTCATGCGCATGCAATTTTGCCAAACGATATTCATTTACATCCTCAACAATAAGTACTATTGCTTCACATACCCCACTAATCACCACCGGAAAAAACTTGCGATGGAAAAATCCGGAGAGTCCGGCAGACGTGGTATGACGCGCATATAAATCAATAATCGGTTGAGATGATTCAAATACCCGATCAATCATCTCGGGGAACTTGGCTTCAAGCAAATGTGGCATGATGTCGAAAAAATTTTTCCCAACGGCCTGCTCTTCAGATGTTCCTTTAGGAAGCGCTTCTGGCGCAATACAGATAATGCTATTTTTTCGATCAAGCAATGCAAAACTTACGCCGAGATTAGCAATCACGGTTTCGTAAAAATTCACTGCCTCATCAATGGACGCAAAGTCGCGTCGAGCAAATAATTGTCCCCCTTGTTTTGGCCACACCATAGGCGCAGGGGTTACGATTTACAACTGACTTACTGCTCCGGTCTTCTTATTTTTCTTGATGAACTTTGAGTACGCGTCGGTCTTTGCAGAGATTGAGCTACTGCTAGAATACTGTTGTTTGGTTGCACTATCAATACCGAGCAAGAATGAGGCAATAAATCCATTATCAGCAAACGCGCTGCCGGTAAACTCATGGAGTGCCCCAGATTTCACATAATAATTGGTTGCACTCCCTCCGCTAGTGTGTTTTACAATCGCTCCTTCTGGCAACAAGCTGCTTGTGGTGAGTGGATCGCCGCCAAAGATATAATTGACCATAAACCCATCAGGCATATCAATCAGACGTGCGCCCCAATTGGCACCATATAATGCAATAGCAGCCGCTTCGTTTTCAAAGGCACGTAATACACCACCCGGAGTTACCGCATACACATCAGCTAAGCTTGGAGATTTAATGAAATAGGTTCCAGGGCGTACCAACATATTTCCGCCCAACGTAACCGATGCGAGCACATCAGTAGTTACAACTTTTACTGCGGAGAAATCCGTATGCCATGTTGCATACACTTTTGGATTAGGAAACGCATATCGCTTACCATCAGCACCAAAGTAATATACTGCAGTATCAAGCTGTGTGTCAGGATCATTATCATTTGGCAACTTGATCAAATCTCCTTGGTTGAGTTGCGCAACAGAAGTAAATGGATTTGCTTGTGACCCTGGTGCAGTAGATCCTGGATCACTTGGTTGAGCTGGTGTTGCTGGCGGATCCTGCTCACCGGAGCTTGATCCAAAATCAGGGTCATACACAATGGTGCTACACACACTCCCACTCTCTTCAGTGTCATTTTTAAATCGCACACAAATCGTTTTGTTTCCCGTGCTCCCCGGCAATGCCCAACTTTTTTCTGTTGCATAACTGATCCATGCTGCTCCACTAAAATCAGTTCCATTAATCACTTGCATCTGCGTTGCATTAGTGGCGCCAATCGTCAAGGTAACGGTTTGATCATTGGTCGTACCAGCTCCTGAGTTAATCGACAATGATTTGTTGGTGATGGTGAGTGCGTTTTCTCCTGTGGTAAATGAAAACTCAAGTGGTAATCCATTGACTGCAGTCACTTGTTTGTTTGCAGGAGTCCACCCACCCTCTGCAGTACCACCATCAACGGTCACATCATAGGTGGTATTCTCAGCCATTCCAGAATAGGTCCAGGTAATTGTTTGCTTATCGGTAGACCATGAGGACTCATTAAGCGTAAACGCACTTGGAACAGAAAACATATCTGCAGAACTCATCGGCTCTGAGAAAGTCAAAGAGATTGATCCGGCAGTATCAACCAAGGTCGCGTTATCAACCGGAGACACACTGAGCAAGCGCGGCTTGGTATCTTCACGCAATACAGGAAATGATGAGAAGGGCTGTCCAGGAGCAGTCAAAACAGCGGCTGTCATGATATTTTCATTCGTACTAATATCCTTGATTGATGAACCATGGAATGTTAGTGCAAGATCGCCAACTCCGGTAAACTGGTTATTTGATTCTGGAAACTCAAGCCAAACATAGTTTGGTGTTGCTGCAGTGGACTGGACACTTGAGATGGTAAACCCAGGCAAATCAAAGTCGTCAGAACTCGTTATTGCCCAACTAATTGCACTGGTAATTAACGAATCATAATTCACATATTCAGTAAACAACAGTGTCGCCGCATCAAATTTTCCGTCATCATCTTGATCCACCAAGATACCGTCATAAAATGCCGGCATTGCCTTATCACGAACCGGATACAACGAGAATATTTCATTACCATTACCATGATCATCAGTTATCGATGCTGTATTCAAACTAATCTGTGGACTGGTGCCGGCCAATGATTTTGCACCAGTGACATTCGCATCAGCAGTTGCATTAAGCGTTACTGTACTCCCGGATACACCACTTACTCCAGTGATCTTCAAGTTAGGAATATCATTGCCAACCACTGACCAGTCGACATCGATAAAAGTATCGTAACTAACACTTTCATCAAACGTTAATGCAACGGCATCAACCGTTCCATCAAAGTCAGTGTCTTTGTACTCAGCACCAGAGAGCACCGGTGATTGCGTATCGGCGTGTACCTCTCCGGTTGAATACGTATTTCCTCCAACAGCACGTGCACCAGGATTTGCACTGGCATCTTGTGTGGTCACACCATCATAAAGCACTATTAGTCCTGAGATGATCAATCGGTCCCCTTTCTTACAGGTTGGAACACCACCGCTAATCGAGTACGATGTTGCTGCTGACGGCGTGACATAAGTTTGTTGCCCAGAAGCCCCATTCCAATCACCAACATAATCAAAGGTCAAGGTTGCCCCGGCACGGTACTTCAATCCCTCATCGCCACCAAGTAAAATCCAAAATGCACCTGGCACATCAGCATCTTGCGCACACCCGACTGACATTGGATCCAAGGTGACTACTTGAGTATTTTGACTAATCCAAGTATCAGAACCCCCACCAGTAACATCAATTGCTGCTAAAGCACTTTGACTACTCAGAAATAACCCAACCATGGCCGCAACCATAATCAGTACCCAAAAGACATGAGAATATCGCCAAGATGAAAGAACATGTGTCATAGAAAAATGATTATGATTTACGAACAAAAATAGTTTGCGTTGGATAGGCAAATGGAATTTTTGCCTTAGCAAATGCACGATACAATCCAAGATTTATCTCGTGTTTTGCTTGCATATACATAGTATACACATCTGAATCAATATGGTACACCACTTCAAATACTATAGCACTGTCTCGATATTCACTAAAATAACAGCGATTAAACCGTGCATGCTCGACTTCGCTGATCACGCTCTCAACTAGCGTGGGAATTTTCTCGATAGTCTTGGTTGTTGAACCATATTCAAATGACAAAAACATCTTTACTCGACGACGCTCACGACGTTGAAAATTCTGTACCCGCGCACTAGTCAGCTCCTTATTGCTTACTATGATTTGTTCGCCTTCAAGTGAGCGCAGACGCGTGGTTTTAAGCCCAATTTTCTCGACACGCCCCTTATGCTCCCCCACCATGATCATGTCCCCAATTTCAAATGGTTTATCAATATAAATTGAAAATGAACTAAAAATATCTGTCAGCACATTTTGCAACGCCAATGCAATCGCAATTCCACCAATCCCAAGGCTTGCGATAATTGACGTCACATTCACGCCAAAATTTGAAAGTACAAAGGTGATTGCAATCAACCATACTCCGATACGCAATGCCACCCGAGTAAAACCAATCATTGGTTTTGCCGCTTCAGCTTGCTCACCACTACTGGCGATCTTTTGCTCATACCGACGAACGCCGTATTCAATGATTTTCTCTAACGCCCGCACGACTTCGTACGCAATTACAAGAATAAAGACGAGTTTGATTCCTTTCTCAAGCCATTGTGGGATAGTTAAGGCAATCACGGAAAAATATACCGCCACAAAAAAATACAGCGGCAATTGAATCGTCGAAACAATGTCAATCACCACATCATCAAAATCAGTATCAGTTTTTTTAGCCAAACGACGCAAGCGCGCTAACACCACAACATGAAATACTTTGAGCACCACCAACAGCAGAATAAAAATACCAATCGCCATCAAATACTCTTGGGCACTATTGCCACCGTAGTGTATTTGATCAAGATTGGAAAATCGATCAAGAATGTCTTCAAAAACCATACTCCAAAGACTATGTTACTGACTCTATTTTACAAGACATCTCGTTTTTATTCAAAAGCCCGGACACAGCCGGGCTTTTCTTGAGAGCTGAATAAATCAAACCTTATACATCAATCCCATCAATGATCTGCTGGATCTGTGCTGCTGGTAATGCACCAGAAACAGGGAATGTTTCTCCATTTGGTCCAACAATCACTGAATATGGAGTTCCTTGTGCTCCTGCTGCCAATCCTGAAGATTCATCTTGTTGAACTAACTCAGCACCACGACCACTGTTCAAACACTCGGTAAATGCGCCACGATCAGCACCATGTTGTGCTGCTAAGTCAGCCAACTGATCATCAGTGCTTGCTGGTGCGCCTTCAAAAATCCCATCAACCACACCCCAAAATCCTGCTCCACCGGCAATTTCTCCTGCACATTCCGATGCCTCAGCCTTTCGTGCTGCAGTTGGATGAATCGAACGCAACGGGAAGTGACGATATACCCAGTTTACTTTGCCGTCATTGTCAGCCACCACTTGCTCTGCAGTTGGATGAAATCGCTCACAGAATGGACATTCAAGATCTGAATATTCAACCAAGGTGATTGGCGCATCTACATCTCCCTTAATGAAGTCGTCATCACTCAATGCGATATCGATATTTCCTGGAGTTGGCGCTGATGGCGCTGCCGGTGTAGGCGCACTTGGCGCAGCAACATTTGTTGGTCTTGCGGCAACGGCTCGCGCAGCTGGCGCACCAGCGTCATCGCCAGTTAAGACCACGCCTAATAGAATAAAAAATCCAATGGTACATAGTGATAAAAATCCGCCAACAAAGCCGATAACCGCGCTTCGCTTGTCTACACCCATACTATTTTGGTGCTTTGGCAGATGATGATGTGATTGTTGCTCATGCATATGCGTTAGATTAGTGGTTAGATTGTACTATACACAATTGAATATAAAGAATCAAGGGGTTCTGCCCTGTACTACGGCTTGGCAAATGTGTATAAGGCCTCGACCTGTGCATCTTCCAAATGAATGCTCTCTCGTCGCTGCTTAATATAGGTAATTGCCTCCTCTACTCCTTTTCCTTGAGAGATCAAATAGGCCGCAACCAATGTCGGTGCGCGTCCATGGCCGTTTTTGCAATGAACATATACTTTCTGCTTGTGTTCAACCAATGCCTGAAGTGCATGCACACCCAGATACAATTGTGCTTGAGCCGGAGCCGTATGGTCTTCAGTGGGCAACCATAAAAAGAAATCAACACCATACGGATTGTCCAATCGCTCCTTCTCCAAAGAAATATCAGCAAAAATGCCTTGCGCAAGCAAACCCTTGTCAAAATCAGCCTTGCAGCACATATTTGTACCAATATAAATAAAATCCGTTATTTGAGAATACTCAAAGTGCGGTTCTTGATTTTCGTGATCGGTAGTCGACATAGTATTGGAAATTAGTATAGCATAGCCATAAGGTGGGTTTAGAGAAAATCAAGCAAACGCTCTTCGTAATTCAATCCAGAAAAAATCTCAAAGAAAAAGCCGATCCACACTCCCAAATTATTCGTTACCATCAACACCCCAAGGAACACCAAGAACACTCCACCGATCATTGAGATTACCTTAAGATGTTTTTCAATTCGATGAAGATATTTTGCTGCCGAACTAATCCCGGCGGCAATTACTAAAAATGGAATTCCAAGACCAAGTGAGAATACTGCCAACAAAAACGCTCCTGACGCCACGGTTGCCGAACTTGATGCTAACAACAAGATCGAGCCCAAGATCGGCCCTACACAAGGTGACCACCCAAACGCAAACGTTGCGCCAAACAACAATGAACTGGACGGACGACCAGGTTTGAGCCAACTAAAGGAATTAACTCGTTTCGTGCTCCCTAAAAAGTTTAAAAATTTAAACTTGAGTACATGCATCATGTACAGACCAAAAATAATCACAAAAATTCCTCCAATCCTAGTAAGCCAAATCCGATACTTGGCAATCGCAAATCCACCAAGACCAAACAGACTTCCCATCAAGATAAACACTAAGCTGAATCCAACCACATAAAGCACGCCATTTAGAAAAATCTTTCGACGAATCTTTCGTGCTTGTTCCGGATCCTTGGTGTTGATATCATCAGCTGACACCCCACTGATAAATCCCAAAAATCCGGGAACCAGTGGCAATGTACATGGTGCTAAGAATGTGAGCAGACCGGCAATAAATGCAGGGGCAATAAGGGTGGTTGTTTGTGGATCCATACCGTAGTAAGAAAGGTAGATTATGGTAATTGACGAATACGTGCATCAAGTTCTACTGCATCAATAATGCCGCGACGATGATGTTCGATAATCCCTTCACTGTTTACAAAAAGAGTCTCTGGCATGGAAAATCCGCTGATCGTAGTATAAAATGTGTCGTCTGGGTCAAGCAGATACAACAGTTTGTCGGTGATGCCATGCTCATCAGTATAGGCTTTGGCTTGCTCAAGAGACTCAGCGCGATCAATAGCAACGATCAACACCTCGTCACCAAATATCTCTTGCACCTGGGCAAAATCAGGTAACTCTTTTTTACAAAACGGACACCAGGTTGCCCATGAGTTCACGACCAATGGCTTACCGATCAAGTCCCGCAATGCCACCACGTTACCTTGATAATCCTCAAAGGAAAGATCAGGAACCAGCTCAGGATTTGTAGCTGGGCCATTGTTCTTCCATATGCCCTGCTCTTGCCCATCTTGGATTACCGGTGCATCTGGCAATCCAGTGGCGCCATACCAGAAAATACCGGCAACAACCAAGACGACAACAGCAAAAAATCCCAAAAAAAACTTCATAGATTATTCAGCATAAATCTCACTTTGTGGGTAACTTGCGGCCCAACTAAACCAAAACGTAGGGAACGGATTGAGTCGAGTACGCGCACCAAATTCATCTATTGTAAAAAGCTGCACTACATCCAAAGACGCATCATACTCAGCGATAATCGCAGTACCACCAACCTCATCTTCTACGAAACCGACTTTTTGTACCGCTGCTGGAACATATGCTTTTGCTTGTCCATTGATTACCACACCTAATACATATTCTTTATCAAAAAGCCGGTCATCGGTATTACTCAAGGGGAAAATCGTTCCCGCAGTAGTGTAGTAATCACCATATGGATCGCGATCATATGGTCGCGCAGTCCCGGTATCTTGCGATAGCACGACTCCCTCTGGATTCGCTGCTTTCCACTCGCCATAGCGCATCTGATCTGATGGCAACACCTCAAGCTGTTCTCCTGCATTCTCCCCCACAATCGCGGTACCTAAAATTTGTGACCAATAACTTTCGTTTTTGCGATCATACATCACCAAATTTGAATTCCACAACTTTCCAGAAGTGCCGAACTCAACACGCTCGCCATCAACAACCGGATCAAAGACAATACCGGAAAGACATAGTGGACAATACGAAATTAACACTCGCGTATCGTCAAACGTGTCATTAACAATCTCATGCCACACCAAAATGTTAAATGGATAAAATCGTGCTTGATCGGCAAATGCGACCGCAACACCAGGAGCACTGTCATCAAGCACCTCATCAGCTTCAGTGATTGAGATGAACTTTGGATTATCAATCGGCGGGATTCCATCCTTTGGTGGACCACCTCCACGAATTTCGTTGAGTGGCACGGTATGCTGTACGCCATTGGTTGTCTGCACAATCGTATAATCCGGATTGAGCAACTCACCAGTTGGTGAAACAGAAGTGGATGGTTGTGCAGGAACAACACGAGAAAATCCAAGTACACGATATAATCCCCACCCTACAAAAAACAAAGTAATAACTGCGATAATTCCGATGATGGTTTTCTTTTCCACACTATTGCTGAATTAACTTGATAATCGCCCGCACACACGGATCTTGCGTATTCGTTTCATAGCAAATCTTTTGTCCATCACGTTGACGTACAATCAATCCTCCATTTTCCATAATCTTAAGCTGTTGTGATGCCGCCGGCACTGATACCCCAAGAATATTAGCCACTTCAGTAACACAAATACCCTCATGATCAATAAGCGACATAAAAATACGGTACCGGCCCGGATCACTGAGCGCTGCAAATACCTTCACCAGTCGATCATCTGCGCGTTGCAAATGTTTTTGAATCTTTTTCACTTGAACCTGATCTAACATGCGCTCTCCAATACATTAATGTTTAAATGTTTAAGCAAGTCTTTAACTAATTTATCACAACACTCCAGGGTTGCAAGTCTCCCCTGTGGATGAATTATACAAACCGCAACAAAAACCCAAGCACAATGAGTAATATCCCCATGATACCGAGGTGTTGCTCCACTCGCATGGTTTTGATCACCGCACGGTCAATTTTGCGCTCGGTGAGCACATGATGATGTACCCGAAGTGCAGCAATACCAATAAGTACTGTGCCCAATGTTTCAAAAATTGCCATGATGGTTTCGAACGAAAACATACCCCTACGCAATCATCTTTTTAAATTCTTCAATCATCGGTACTTGCTCAGCTTCAAGTCCATACAGTGCAGCAGTATGTACTGCCACCCAATCCGCCAATACCAATGAGCCAAACACTTTTACAAACTGATTATCCCCTTCCAGGGGCACCTCCTGAACTGCAATACCTCGGTCGCGATATAATTGCGCACATACCTGCATGCGTTTTTGTACGCGTGGATGATCATCAGTATCATTCAAAAATATCACCTGCATATTCTTGGAAAGATGTTGACTCTTAGCCTGCACGTCAAATCCATTCATTTCGTTGTGATTTAGTTCTGGAAAAACATTATACACCGCTGGAATTTTCCCGGTCTCATTCAACTTAATCTTCCAATTGTACGCTACAGCCTGATTACGTCGTGAGCTATAGATGACCGGCAACTGATCTTTGCATAATTGTGCGAGCTGCTTACCAGACTCACGATACTCTTCTGGTGCAAGCGTATCAGCAAGTGTGCCAGATTCTTTCAAAAGTCTTTCAAGACCGATCAGCGCGCACAACCCACGAAAACTAAATCCCAAAGCGCTCCTGGGCTGAATCCCGGTGTCAGGTATCTGGACATAGGCAATTCCATCTACCTTAGCCTGCTCCAAAAGCTTCCCCCCAACCGCAATAGCAGCTAACGACAACCCATCCTCTTTTGCCTGATCATAGCAACTCAATACCTCTTCGGTGTTTCCAGAATAGGAACTGGTGATAACCAAACTATGCTGTAACACTTCTTTGCTAAATGCACCTCGTAAATCATAATCAGACAAAACCGTCACCGGAGTTTGTGAAGATAAGGTTTGAATCAGGTCTGCAGCTAAATGTGAGCCGCCCATGCCACATACAATGACATGTGATTTACGCACAAGCGCATCAACGTTTTCAATCTGAGGCGCAAAAGCAAATTGTTTTGCAAAATCAGCGATAGCAGTTTCCATCATAGCGTTAGGTGGTAATTAAATTATTCCAATCATCACTAAACCGTTGCAGCCCAGCATCAGTCAGTGGGTGTGCAATATCATATTGCTCCCATGATAACTCCAAGTCAACCTCTTCATATAAAATGGGCCGCAAATCACCTGCCGGATATTGATATTGTGCATCAGGTACTGGCAGCGATGCTGCGCTCCACTGGTCATAAATTTTGACGGGACACGTCACAATATCACTCTTACACGCAAGCACCCCAAGCAAATGATCAAGAGTACGTACACTTGCACTAAGCACCATGACATGACTATCACCTGCGCAGAACATCTGAAGAATATTGGTGATAAGCGATACCCCATCCTGTCCACCATCGTCAAGTCGTCCGATAAACGGAGAAACATACACTTGTCCCCGCTTAGCACCTCGGGTAGCGGCATATACTGCTGCTGCCTGTTGCTGAGTAAAACACAACGTCATGTTAACTCGTATACCTTGCGCAACTAAGGTGTGTGCTGCACCAAGACCAGCATGAGTGATCGGTAATTTAATATGCGCATTTGGGATCCAGGTATTCATGTGCTGAGCCTGCTGAACCATTTGTTCAGTAGTGGTATTACCATCGGCATACACTTCAATTGAAACCGAATCAGATACGAGCGGACTAATGGCGCTCACCAATGTCTTATAAAAATCAAAAATCTCGTCTTGCGAAAATTTCTCACCAGCAGCAACCCGTGCTGTGGCTTTTGGATTGTGGGCAACTAAGGTCGGATTAGTGGTTTGCCCATCTACAAAACCGAGCAGGTTCTTAATACGCTTGGTTTCCTCTGGATCACCACCGTCGAGAAATATTTTTGTAGACAAATTATCTGGTCGCATAAAGACATGTCCTCGCCGATTAGTATACCGCAGCACTTAACAAAACAAAATATTATGCACGCTTAACTGCCTGCACGATGCTGGTGCTTAAGCGAGCGTTTATGTGCAAATCGAAACACCGCTCGTACAATATAATCAATAAAGTACCATTGAAACACCCAGGCAAAAAAGTCAAATCGAATGGTATACAAATCAATGCCAATCAGGTTCTGATACGTCACCCGTGCCGTACTGATAAAGAAAAAACCAATCGCCTGACCAAGTAATGCGAGAATCGAACCGATCTCAACCGCAAACACCATGGTAAGTACCACAAGCGCCGCGGTTACCATATATTGTGGCTTGCGTGTACGTGCGCGAGACAAAAACTGATGTACCCAATCTGCAGCACAAATTCGACGTACCGTTTGAACGGCAATAGTAAAAAATACAATACCAATCAGCAAAAAGGCTGTTCCGTATATCACATCGCCGATCCGTATTGCATTGGTGAGATCTACTACCCCACGAAGTGTCAACCCCAAAAATGTTATGGCAAACCCCAAAACAACCAGAATACCAAAGATGCGTAACAAAATATGATGCATATATGCCGATATTGTACCAACAGGAGTATCTCGCGCCAAATACTACTCGTAACGAAGCGCCTCCATTGGACTTTTATCCGCTGCTCGGCGGGCAGGATACAGCCCAAAGACTAATCCGATCACTGCAGAAACCGCAATACCCATGATTGCCGCTGATACTGGAAAATCATATCCCCACCCAGAAGCCACAAACTTGACCATAATCACGGCAATCAACCATGCAATCCCGGCACCAACTAAAATACCCAACACTCCCCCGATACTGGTCAGTAAAATCGATTCGAGCAAAAACTGTTGCAAGATATTGCTGCGCGTTGCCCCAAGTGCTTTACGCAATCCAATCTCGCGAGTCCGTTCCGTGACTGAAACTAACATAATATTCATAATCCCAATCCCACCAACCACCAATGCGATCGATGCGATCGCGATGAGCAGTGCCGAGAGCGCAGTACTGATTACCCCAATACGTTCGACTGCATCGGCTTGCGTGTTGATGTTAAAATCTTCTTTATCCGGGTCAGTAATGCCATGCGTCTCACGCAAGGTAAGCCGCACATCTTCAACCGCGCGCGCCATTGATGCGTTTTCATCAACTTTTACCACAATGTTGTGGAAGTGATCAATCCCTAACAAGTGCTGTTGTGCGCTGGTATAGGGCACTAAAATCAGTTTGTCAAAATTGAAAAACGCAATCGTTCCGGTTGGCGGCAAAATCCCAATCACCCGATAGGTACGATTTTTGACTTTGACCTTCTCCCCAAGCGGATCACGGTTCGCAAATAACTCACGCCGAACCTCTTCTCCAATTACCGCAACATCCGCGCGCTGGCGCACTTCTTCATCAGAAAATACCCGTCCGCGATTTGGTAATACCTTAAATGATTCCAGAAAAAAGTCAGTACTCCCCATAACATTGGTTCGAAAACTTTGATCTTCAAACCCGACATTAGTTACTAACAGCACTGATGGACTTACTTCAATAACGCCTTGTACATTTTCTTGCTTGCGCAACGCGTGTACATCAGTGATCGTAAGCGTATCCGTCAAAATTTCTGCAAAATCGGACGGACCACTTGGGGGACGACCAGGGTCAATTGAAATATTGCGTGATCCAAACGCGCTAATCTCGTTAAGAATCAAAGACTCTGCTCCTTTTCCTGCAGCCATCACAATAATAATTGCGGCAATACCAATCACAATACCTAGAATCGTGAGTAACGAACGCGAGCGGTTCGTCTTCAGCGCAGTAACGGCAGTGGAAAGTTGGTCTTGAATACGCATATTATTTAGCAAAAGATTCTCGGGCATTGAGCTGATTATTCAATCGTTCATCACTCTCAACCTCCCCATCGCGCAAACGAATAATACGCTGTGCATGACGAGCAGTGTCACTTTCATGCGTAATTAGGATAATCGTGTGTCCTTTGCTGTGCAGCTCTTGCAGCACCTCCATCACCATTTTTCCTGATGCTGAATCAAGGTTTCCTGTAGGCTCATCAGCAAAAATCACATCTGGACTACACACCAATGCACGCGCAATCGCCACGCGCTGTTTTTCTCCACCAGAGAGTTGTGATGGTTCATGATCTAACCGATGACTCATCCCAACGGACGCAATAGCTGCTTGAGCACGCTGATTCCACTCTTGCTCAGAAATATCCGAATACAACAAAGGTAATTTTACATTTTCAAGTACGCTCGTTCGACCAAGAAGATTAAACGTCTGGAACACAAACCCCATGTTAAAATTGCGCACGTGTGCTTGAGCAGGTTCGTCATATGTTGCAGCTTCTTTCCCGTCAAAGTCATATGTGCCTGCGGTTGGACTGTCTAAAAAGCCGAGCATCTGCAATAGTGTGGATTTCCCACTCCCCGATGGTCCCATGATCGCTACAAACTCCCCGGCAACAATATCAAAAGAAACCCCGCGCAAAGCACGGGTCGCCACATCTCCTGTCTCGCTGTAATATGTTTTTTCTAAATCACGAACTTCAATCAACGCCATACTATTGATTATGACTCCTCTTCTTCCTCAAGAAAAGTGATCACCTGTTGTCCGACTTCCACGCCTGAGAGTACCTCAATCAATCCATCAGAGCCACGCAAACCGGTGGTAATTTGCACGTTTTCAATTGATTCATCTGGGCGCAATATACGAACCACTTTTTTACCATCTTCGCGTAATACTGCTCGCTGCGGAATTGCAATCACCCCTTCGCGACTATCCGTATCAATTTCCATGTTTGCGGTCATCCCCGAACGAATGCGCTCGTCATCTTGCATAAACTGCACGCGGATGCGGTAGGTTGCCAATCCATCAACAATAGTCTCAGCAGGATCAATAGTGCTTACAACAGCGTTAAACTCAACATCACTGCCGTAGGCATCAAGTGTGACCGTCGCTTCATCCTCAACAGTAAGCTTTGCCACATCTACTTCTGGGACAAATGCTTCGATCTCATATTGTGTATTGGCAATGACCCCAAGTACCACGGCATTTGCACTAACAATCTCACCGACTGTCGTATCCTGTTTGGTCACCACACCAGCAATTGGTGCACTGATCACTGTTTGACCAATCAACGCGCGGACATTCGCGGCATTTGCCCACGCACTTTGCAACTGTGCTTTTTGTGAATCAAGATTTGCTTGCGCTTGGGCAACGGCCGCTTCTTGTGCCTGGATCTGTTCGATTGTAGGACCGGCCAACACCAAATCCAAATCTTTGTGCGCTACATTCAGTACGTTTTGCGCATTACTCAAGGTGATCTGCGCAGCAGCAATAGCATTGTCATTTGTTGCTTGCTGTGTATCCACCAATTGTAGTTGAGCAGTAATAGTAGTAATTGCGGTGTTTACATTTGTACGAGCAGTGCTGACATTATTGCGATAGGTATCAAGGGTACTTTCATCAAGCCCACGGGCCTCCACCATAACCGTAGTCATGGTCGTGAAAAAATCACGGATGACATTGAAGTGTAATTGTGCATTCAACAATGCACTTGCTCGCGCAGCACCATCAGTGGGCAACGTCGCCAAAATTGATTTTAATTGACTTAAGGCGCTGGTGGCAAACACGCGAGACGACTCTGCCTGTTGGCCAATGTTCAAATTTGCCGTAACAAAGGTAAGCTCAGGGTTGGCAGTATTGTCAGCGCTAAAGTGTGAATCAACCAGACGATTGAGTGCATCGTCAGCTTTGGTCACCGCATCGTGCAATACATCCGCCATGTCCTCATACACTTGATCAAGATCGCTTTGCGCTTTATCTTGTACTGAATCAAGCTTATCTTGTGCGTCTTGCACACTGATGAGTGCATTATCAACCTTTGTTTGTGCAATGGTTACTTCTTCATCGCGCGCACCGCGCAACACCTCTTCAAGTTTTACTTGCTGAGCCAACAATGCAGATTCATACTGTGCAACCAATGCTTGTGCGCTTAGGGCACTTGCATTAGCGCTTTGCAGCTGGGCACTCAATCCTGCGTTGTTGAGCACTGCCAACACATGCCCCTGCTCAACATGATCCCCTACCTCGACATTGATTTGCGCCACTTTGCCACTTCGCTCGAATGCCAAGTCAACCTGTGCTGCAGCAATCACCTGTCCGGTAACATCTACTGATTGGGTAATATCTTGCTTCTCAACAGTAATAAATTCACGAGCAGGTCCGTCGTCACCGCCAAAGATACGGGCAATAATAAGCACCACAACAATACCAATGGCAATACTTGTTTTTCTATGTGTTTTAATCCAATTCCAAAGCTGTTTTATGCGTTCCATAGGAACGTAACTTTAGCGAATTTTAGAAATGTTGTCAATTGTATTTAATGTAAAGCGCACACCCGCATGGGTGTGCGCTTACCACTCCAATCAATTGATCATTATTGTACTTTTACTCCTTCAATCACCACTGGCTCAACCGGACGATCAGGACCTTCGGTTGCTACCACATTCAACTTATCCAACACATCCATCCCGTCAACCACCCGACCAAAATTCGTGTGATTGCCATCAAGCCATGGGGTCGCCTCAGCAGTCACGATAAAAAACTGGCTTCCATTGGTGTTTGGCCCTGAGTTGGCCATTGCCAATGATCCGCGCACCAGCGGATGAGAGTTAAACTCATCAGCAAACTCATATCCTGGGCCACCAGTCCCCCACAATGGTTGTTTACTATCGTCTTTTGTCAGTGGATCACCAGCCTGAACCATAAAATCTGAGATAATGCGGTGGAACTTTATACCATCATAAAATCCATCGCTGGCAAGCTTCACAAAGTTTGCAACGGTTTTTGGTGAATCTTGAGCAAAAAATTCTACGGTAATGTCACCAAGCGAGGTTTTGATAATAGCAGTGGCTGCTTCGACTGCCACATCAGTGTCAGCATCTGGTGTAATGTCTGGTTGTGCCGGAGTATTCATAGACGTATCTTGCGTTTTTGATGAATTATAATCAAGTGGTACTGCTCGAGACGGTGCTGGCTCTTGTGTGCCGACGCACCCTGCCCCGACCAATACCATTGCGAGTAAAAATAACGATAATGAAATGCGCATAAGTAATAGTAAGTAGATAGATTGTACTACATATCTCATGCAATGCAAGTCTGCGCTTGAGTCAATTGATGAAGAAAATCCTCTCGCTGTTCAAGGGTAAGGTAGTCATCAACTAATCGCATTGGATTTGCACTATCACGCAGGCATGGCATTTGTGACAATCGCAGAGCACGAGCAAAAAATAATTGACATCCCTGTACTACGGAAAGAACATCTTTATGGCGCAAACTTTCGATAATCAAACTTTCCAAATGAAACGATTTGATATAGGGACAATGTTGATTTCGCCACTGTTTGACCTGTCGAATAATATCAAGGAGTATCCCACGATGCCGCTGATTCTCATTTCGCAAACGCATAATATGGTGATCTGGATTTGAGTACACCCACCGCGCGACAGTATACGGAAATACTTCCGGAATCATGTACCCACCATACCTCGTTTGTATAGCCGGAGTAAGATCAATATACATTTGCGCGCAATACTGGACAGTAATCGCATGTGCACGAAGGACCATAGAAGTATGTGGCGCGCGTTGAGACAACGCGTTCATGAACCACCTCATAAATTCTGCTGGATCATCAGATCGATAGGTTTGATCAACAAACACCACTAAACAATCAATATCAGTAAGTGGCGAGATGGCGGTACCTTTTTCATGCGATCCGGTAAACACCACAGTTGCATCTGCAAAACAATACCGAACAATAAGCATGAGCCACTGGCGAGCATGCTCATACAGCATATGCTCGTGATGATTAGCTTGGTTACGCATAATCATGAAGAAAGACGTTAGCGTACTATAGCATGCCTTGGTGTAAGCACCAAGAGTGACATGCAAACTATCTCCATAATATGCTATACTATCGCTGAATCTATTCATCTTATTTTGTCGTATGCCAACTAAAAAAACTTCACGTGCTCGTGCAAAAACTACAAGTGCAACCCAAGTGGCAACCAAAGCATCTGTTGGACAAAAAGTAACAGTAACAGTAGGGCTGTTACTCGCCTTTGGTGCAATTGCTGCCGGGTTTGCAACTCTGCCGGGGCGCAGCTGGATCAAAGTGGTTGATTCTTCACCACAAGAACCACAAAAGGAATACCATTTTGCTCAAAAAACCGTAGAGCTGATCGATTTTCAAATGACTGCGAAAGCAAGTGGCCCGGTTGGTGTTGATGAGCTAAGTCTTATTATTCGCCCACGCAACAAAGCACTGATTGCTGATGCGGCATCACTATTTACGAATTTCCAACTGTGGTCTGACTTCGGTTTCTATGATAGTGACTTTAAACCAAAAACGATCCCAGCCATTGCCTCGGGAATTGCCACCAGTGAAGGGGTAAAAGTTACGTTCCAAGAGCTTGATATGTTCTTGGCGACCAGCACCTTAACGCAATTCACCATCACTGCTGATGTCATGCCCAAAGAATATGTAAATCCCGCACTTGAAGGATCACCAATCGCATTCATGGTGCACAGCAAAGATGTGGAAGCGAATGTCACAAAAGTGATCGGGAAATCATTTTCATATCCAACGTTTATTACAGAAAAGGAACCGGAAATAGTACTCCCAAACCCGGTCATTAATTACAACAACTCATCGCCGTCAGGTGCAAGCTCTTATGGAGATGATCACGTAGTTGCTATTTTTGATGCAACATTGCCACCGACTGCAGATGCAAAACCAATTTCCTTTGACAGTTTTACAATTAACGTAAACTCCGCCATGTGGAAAACCGATCCAGCATCACCAGACTTACCAGCCACCATTGAAGCAAAATTGTATGAGGACAATATTTTCTCATCAAATCTTCTCCAAGCAAAAGAGGTTCCACTCGCTGACGTATATAACGTGGTCAGTAGCACAATCACCTTCACCTTTGATCCAGTGGAAATCGATTCCGGAATGACCGAGGATCTCTTTGTAACCCTAGACACGTACGCATTATCACCAAAAGCGAATGATGTACTTTGTGTGAATGCCCATCCAGACAACAATTGGTCATATCCAGGATCAGTAAAAGAATTCCCATTTAAAGTGAGCCCGCAAGTCAAGTGTCTTTCCTTTTAATCCTGTAGCTCCGTAGTGTGGAAATCCCCATCCCAGAATTTGGCACCAGCATCACGCCAGTATTCTACTTTATTCTTGCGGCGTTGTTATTCTTCTTTGTGTATCGCTATATGCGTCAAGGAGACTTTGCACTGCCCAAGCTCCCCAAGCTGGGAAATGGGATGAGCACCAAGCCAGGTGATCTTCCGTTTTGTATCAATGTCACGCGAGATGCCAACGAAGGTGAAGTTGATCCGGTAATTGGACGCGAAGACGAAATCAGGCGCGCAATTCATATCTTGTCTCGTCGTACCAAAAACAACCCCCTATTGGTTGGTCCAGCTGGTGTTGGGAAAACTGCTATTGTTGAAGGGCTAGCATTTAAGATCGCTACCGGAGACATCCCGGCGAATCTTAAAAATAAACAAGTGCTTGCCTTACAAGTTACTGAGCTACTTGCCGGTACAAAATATCGTGGTGAGTTTGAAAAGCGTATCCAACAATTGATCGGACAGATCAAAGCGGCGAATCGCACGATTATCCTGTTTATTGATGAGATTCACATGCTGATTCAAACCAAAGGAACAGAGGGCGCAGTAAACTTCACTGATATTCTCAAACCGGCACTTGCGCGCGGTGAGCTGCAATTGATTGGCGCGACTAGTCTTAAAGAATACGAAGAGTACATTAAACCAGACGAGACATTGGAGCGACGATTTCAAGTGATTACGGTTGACGAACCAAGTGTTGAAGAAGCAATCACAATCCTCATGGGAGTAAAAGTTAATTACGAAGATTATCATGATGTTGAGATTGAAGATGAAGCAGTACGTGATGCCGTGCGATTATCTGCTGAGTACATTACCAATCGTAAACTCCCAGATAAGGCGATTGACTTGATTGACGAGGCCAGCGCTGCGGTTAAAGTCCGCGAAAGTAGCGCACCAGAGTCAGCAGTTGCGCTATTGCACGACGCGTCATACCAAGCACGGTGTGAATTTGATGACTGTCCTAAAGAGTTGATGGCACTTAAAGAAAAGTTATCTAACCTCAAATCACAAGAAAAAGAACGCAATACGAAAGAGGAACTCAACAAAATCCGCAAAACCATGGTAGCAACAGTGAAACGCATTGAAGAGATTGAAAAAGACCTTACCAAATCTCCTGGTCGCCCTAAAGTGGGCTCAGATGAGATCAAAAAAGTGGTTGCCCAGTGGGCTGATGTACCACTTAAAAGTCTTCACTAGGTTACACAACTCCCCTTCCCACGCTTAGCAAGATACTGTTGATGGTGTTCTTCTGCTTTAAAAAAATCAGCAGCAGGAACAATTTGGGTAACAATGAGACGAAAAAATTGTGCTGATGACTCCAGTACTTTTTTTGATTGTGTCGCTTGTTTTTGCTGTTCTGCTGAATAGTAAAAGATAACAGAACGATACTGTGTACCAATATCAGCACCTTGTCGGTTCAATTGTGTTGGATCGTGAGCCTCCCAAAATACATCGAGAAGTTCTGTGTAAGAGATAATCTTTGGATCAAATTCAATATGCACTACCTCAGCATGACCAGTCTCAGTTGTACAAACCTGTTCATACGATGGATCATCAACATTCCCGCCCATAAATCCAACTGTGGTATTGAGCACTCCCGGCAAAACACGAAACATCTCCTCTACTCCCCAAAAACAACCCGCACCAAACGTTGCATATTCCTTTTTCATAATGAGTACACACCTTGAAGGACAAAAAATAATAATGTCATTGTAGAAATTATAAATAATCCTTGATCAACTGGACCTTTTACTTTTGTTGCTAATATTTTTGGAACAAGGCGGATGCGTTTTCGCCACGGGAAGCAATACTTAACACCAGGGTAGTTCAGTCCATCAATAATCGAATGGCTGGCATAGCTTGTTGTAATTACCCACGGTAACCATATATTTACCTCATGCAAGACAAGATAACTGATTAAAAATACGAGCCCTATCGCTAAAAAGGAATGGGTAAACCCCCGATGTCGGAACATGCCCTGGAATGGACGAAGCACTCCTTTACCTAAAAAATGTATCTTTGCCTGCTTGGCCTCAATATCAGGTAGGAGCGCCACGAATGCGCCTACTGCGATCAACATGATCGTCTGTTCATTTACTGCCGGATCAAGAGTTATGGTGGTCAGCCAAACTGCGTTTGCCCCAACCATTGCATGTGTCGTACCACTCATAGATCACTTAAGAACGAATCTTGTACCCACGAGAAAAAAGCACCCAAACCCAGAATCCAAAACTAATTAGTAAAAAACTTATCAACACCCATCCTATAAAAAGATTGGACTCTTGAATTCCAGTCATTGAGTACCGTAATCCGTCGACAAAATAAAAAAATGGATTAAATCGCATAACACTCTGCAATGTTGTCGGAAGCATGTCAATGGAGTTAAACACCCCACCAAGAAATGTAAGCGGCGTGATGACAAATGTATTAAGCATTGAGAGCTGTTCAAAACTATCAGACCATAACCCGATTAGTAATCCGAGCAGTGAAAAAATAGCTGCAACAACAACACTATATAACAAAAAGAGTATTGGGTGCTCAATCCCAGCTGCACCAAAAAATATCGCGATCGCGTAAACCCCTATGCCAACTGCGACCCCACGAACAATTCCTCCTACCAAGAATCCAGTGACGATCTCAATACTAGAAAGAGGAGCAACAAGCATCTCCTCAATGTAACGAACAAACTTTCCAAAGTATAATGAAGAACTTGTTTGAGAAAATGACGAAGAAATAACGTTTAGCATAAGTACTCCTGGCATCACAAATTCAATATAGCGCACCCCATTGATCTCTGCGATTCTCGATCCCACAATAAACCCGAACACAAAAATATACAACGCAGCAGAAATCCATGGACTGACCAATGTTTGTATAGCCACTCGCAAAAAACGCTGGATTTCACGAATAATGATTGTGTGTAGGCCAATCCAGTTCATATTATTCATGATTGCGTCAGACGCAAGTATTCTTGCTCAAGACTTCCATGGCGCACAAAAGCATCTTTGGAATCAATGCCAACCAACTTTCCATTCGCGATAACACCAATACGATTGCAAAGAAGTTCGACCTCCTCAAGATAATGTGAGGTAAGAATCACCGTCTTACCTTGTGCATTAATTTCTTGTAAGTACTTCCACAATTGTTGACATAACTCCACATCAACTCCTGCTGTTGGTTCATCAAGAATCAATATCTCAGGATCATGAATCATGGCACGCGCCAACATGACTCTTCGCTTGAGCCCCCCGGATAACTCTTTAAACCGTTTATGTGCATGAGCAGTGAGTTCTAATATTTCAAACAGGGTCTTGATCCGGTCACGACGTTTTGTCTTATTCATCCCATAATACCCACCAGCGTACCAAAGGATCTTTTCCGCTGTAGCAAATATATCAACATTAAACTCTTGTGGTGATACGCCAATTTTTTTACGAGCTTCACGATAATTATTCTGCACATCAGTGCCAAATACCATGATAGCCCCTTCTGAAAATCTCACGGTTCCGGTAATGGCACTAATCGTAGTTGTTTTTCCGGCTCCATTAGGACCCAAAAATCCAAAAAACTCACCTGGCGCAACCGTAAAAGATAGGTTATCTACAGCCAAATTTTTTCCATATCGTTTGGTAAAGTGAGAAACACTAAGTGCCTGCATACTATTATTGCGTTATCTCATGCGGATGGTCACCAATGGTGTACAATTTTGACCGATCAAGACGCGCCGCAATTTTTTCAAAAAGCGCTGCAGCATGGGTAAACGCTTCTTCAAGCTCCTCCCGACTATTCACTCGCTTGTGTCGATAAAAGATTACTTCACCATCAATGATTTCAACATCGAGCGAAAATTGACCATCCAACAAAAATTGGAAAATTGACTGGGTAAAAATTTCCAGTGCTTCAATTTCATACTGATGTGGAGCGTAAAGTGTGTACTGATTGGCGACGTCACCTGGTAGTGGAATCTTAGTAACATTTCCTTTCATTTTTGCCACGTAACCATCATGCTTATAGTTCAAATATATGTGGGGAAAGGTTCCTTTCATTGTTAGTTCAAAAACCGTAAACCAATATTTTTTCTCATGCTTCCCTATCTTTTGAGTAAAGGTTAACTCAAACATGCGCATTAGGCGGCCACGGTGAGTTCCAGTGAGCAGATGATAGATGTGGCTATAACTGGTGAAAGCAGCGTGATCTTTTTGATTGAATATCAATCCTTTTTCATCATCAGTTGATCCCCTTTTGTTATATACCAGCCCGTGTTCTAACGCGAACGCTTTCCAAAAATCACCACGCACATGTTGCACCCGCCACATCATTACTCCAAATAAGACAAAGGCGAGAAAAATACCAAATGAACTTTCGCCAGAACTCGCGCTCACTTCAAGCGCAATGATTGTAACAACAATGAGCCAAAGCGGCACCCAAAGCCACCACTGCTTTTTAAGCACGGCAAGTTCTGCTGCTCTAATATTTTTTGCTATCGTAGATTTGGACTGCTGCATAGTATTGGTATGGTAACAGGATTGGTTGAACATTTCCACTTGTTCCGGTATGATCAAGGCAAACAGATATCACATTCTATGACAGAAACTCAAGGCGTAATTACCTTACTTGCTCTCATCATTGGTCTACCAATTCTGATGTGGTTCTTAGCCAAGATCAGTACTGATGGCAAAATTGAATGGACGAAAAAGAAAGATTTTGATGAGGATGAATATTAGTATTTGAAACGTGATATAAAAACACCCCTCAGCGAGGGGTGTTTTAGATTGGCAGGCCCACTTCGATTTGAACGAAGAACTCAAGTTTTGGAGACTTGCGTTTTGCCAATTGAAACTATGGGCCCAATTGACGTTTAATTTTCCAGTACCCACATTCTATAGCAGTTCGCCTTCTATGGCAATTAGCACAACGAACTTCACATTTCTTTATCTCTTTCTTGATCGTTTCAAGTGCGTAGCAATTCTTCATCATCTGCGTGATCGCCATGCGCTTATCATAGCGATGATCAAAATCAAGTACCACCACGTCACCCTCCCCACAATCAATACAAGGGTGTTTTGATAAATATCGGAATAAAAAATCTTCTATACTCTTACGTTGTTTCCCATTCCACCTGCGCGCCTTTTTAATGTACTTCTCTTTATTACGCAGGTAATGCTTACGACGATACGTTTTGTGACACATCTTACATACTCGATGTCGCCGACCGATCCGAATATCTCGTACACTAAAATGTTCTACAGGCTTTTTGACGAAACACGTTGTACATATGCGAAATGCCATAAAATATTATGGCATTGTAGCACGCTTTCTCTCTTGTCTCAACCGTATTACTTCGTCTCCTTGTGGTCGGTATGCTTACCACAAAACTTACACCCCTTTTTGAGGGTAAGGCGGTCTTTAAGCTTCTTTTTATTTTTCTTGGTGTGATGGGTTACTTGCTGGCACCCAGTACACTCCATTCTAGTCAGATTATCTTGTGACATAGTATTTTGGTTACTCCTTGAGCCACCTCTGGGACAGACGTTCGCTTTCGCTCACTACGTCCCCATGGCTTTTTTATCCTTCCTTGAGCCACCTCTGGGACTCGAACCCAGTACCTACGGTTTACAAAGGGGTTGTTCTATTGGATTAGCTAAATTTAGCGCCGCAACAACTCTCAACCGGTCGGGGCCATGCGGGACGGATCAACAGTAACATTTCTCATGCGGATCTGTCTAGCCCGGGCGGCTGCAGGTGCCAGTTCGGTCCAGTGTTCGCAAATGCGAACGCCTCTTCTCAGTGAGGAGTCGGCCGACTACCGTTGCGAAGCGCAATTAAACGACTGCACCAAACGGCGTATTACTCAGAAAACAGCAGGGTTGTGGTGGCCGTGCATCGTCAGTGGCGGCCGCGCGTCCTGGCATCAGGCCGCCAGAGCGAAAGTAGCGGTGATCTTGTATCGTCGACAGCGCGCGGGCTGCGGCCGCCTGCAAGACCTCTTTGTTCCTTGTTCGCGCTCCGACACGACGACCACTCGTCATTGGGGACGGTCCGCTGACTTCCGGTTCAATCCGTGGGGAAAGCGCATCCGCACATGCTCGGGCCGTGGTCTCCTCATCGGCGTCGCTGCCGAGCGCGACCGTCAGGTCTCGAATGAGTTGATTTTCGGCCCCGACATCAAGACGTGGTCGAATGTGCGGGCCCACGCCCGAGTCCTCGGCCCACGAAGAAACAAGTTTCAACGCTATGTACTGGGCCAAGGCGTCATCGTCGTCCGGCGGGTGAAGCAATACGCAGAAGTGTTTGTCTTGTGGACCGCTAAGAGCTAGCTTCCGATAGTACTCAATCTCTCTGCGAACTCCGGTCGACGGAATCCCGCGGTACGCCGGGCGGAACACCACGAGGCGTCCGCATTGGTCTACAAGCGTGTGATCCCGCCAGGTGATGTCTTCTTTTAGCAGATCAACCAAGCCACCGATCGACTCCGAAACCAGATGTGTGGGCTCCTCCGGGGCGGTTCCGGCCAGCAAATCCGCGAAGAATTCCTCCAACTCTAGCGCGACGACGTTCTCGCGCGGACAGAGCAGTTCTTGCTTACCGAACGTGGGAAAGCCGTCGGAGCCGCCAAGCATCTCGTCCTCACCAGCCGGGAACGGCCATCGGCATGACAGTCGAGGAATCAGACGCGGTGCGGGGGTGCCCTGCCCCAGCTGCTCAATCCTGTACTCGTCAATAGTAGTTGGTTCAATCAGTGTGAAGCGACCGCGGAGCTCGCTTGAGATATCCTCGATCTCCTTCAGACCAACCACGTCCGGAAAGTTCGGGTCGGCGCGAACTCCAGTAATCGGATGTGAGAAGTAAAATGCCGACTCGGGTGATTCCAACAGCTTGTGCATCGTGGCCAGCGGATGTCGGATCGACACGAGCTGCGCAGAACAACCGGACACAGCCGCAAGCATCTCCGTCGTCGCAATCTCCTCTTGCCGCCACCTGATCAGCTCGACGAGGGAAGCCTTAGTCTCTCTCACCAGGGCGAGCGCGCGCTCCGCCGGATCTTCGTACTTGAAGCACATCTGACGTTCGCTCTGAATGTCTCCGGGACGCCGCTTGTGCATCTGGTAGACATCATCGATGAGGGTAAAGAAGGCTCTGATGCCTATCGTTTGCAGCAGCACCGGATTACATGGTGAGAACCGCCATCGGTACACATCGCTTTGATATTTCGCATGGAAGGTGATGAAGACCAGTGGGGACTCTGAAGCCTCAACCTCCCTAACCACCTCGCGGGCTGCACGCGTCCAGTACTGACGTACGCGCCCCTTCGGGAGCGTGAGAAACTGCCACCAGTTCGGCGAACTGCTCGGCTGAACCTGCTCAGCGGTCAAGTCAGTTTCATCGCGTAGCTGTTGGCTCTGGCGGGCGTCCACGTCGTAGCTCACCTCTGATAGGGCGCCGATGCCGGTGACCGTGAAGAACTGTCGCGCCGCCTGCACTTGGCGCCGCATTGTGTGGGGCGAGTAGCCGCGCAAGGCCACGCGGTCCCCGGCGAACTCCATCAGGAGTCTGTCGATTTCCATAGGTTGATTCGTTATCAACCTCAGTGTAGACCGCAATGGATTCCGTGAGATGTACCACCATAAACACGGCCTGTACATCCTCGAAAGTGAGCCACCTCCGGGACTCGAACCCGGTACCTACGGTTTACAAAACCGTCGCTCTAGCCAGATGAGCTAAGGTGGCGAGTGAGTGAAAAGCTGAACGCTTGCGTTCATGCTTTTCCGAACGAGCAACCTTAGCGACGAAGTTGCTAAGGTTGGCGGCAAGACAACTTTTGCCCCTATATTCTACCTTCAAATTACCACAATGTCAATTTAGCCTAATTTATCCGGGGGGAAATTGGCCTATTTTATCAAATTAACCTTATTTTAGCTAAATTGTTACTTTGACACCCTTGACAAAACCGTCCAAATGTGCTATAGTCTACTGTTTCAATCTTCCGAGGAGGGAGTTAGGGACCTCATCTCGCCAAGTGGGAAGCGAGATGCAGTAGGAGGGAAGGAATCCTTCACACCCCACATCGAACGCGCATCATCGAAAGGGAGAAGATCCATGCGTCACTATGGTATCGAGTTCGTTCTTTGCATCGCCGCCATCGCCGCCACCTTCGCCGTCCCCGCCACCGCCCTCGCGCAGACCACGACCGTCGCCGAGATCGAGGTCCAAGCCAAGGACGGGAGCAGCACGCTGACGTACGAGGAGGAGGGCGACTGCACCGACGAGCTCATCTCCGAGCTCACGGCGCAGCACCCCAACTCGTTCATCCTGTGTGTGGAGTTCACCGAGGTCGAGCTGGTCGGCGGCAACCACAGCAACCCCGCCGGTGGTCCGAGCAACGTCGAGGACGCCACGCCGGTGGTCGGCAAGTGCACCAAGGGCAACGCGACCGAGATCGAGGAGCACGTGGACGACGCCATCGTGGTCCTGGTGGACGACCTGGCGGACCCGTTCTGCGATCCGGCCAACCTGGCTCGGCTCGCGGCGGCTCAGGACGGCTTCACCTCGGCGCGCTGCGAGCTGACGGACCTCGCGCGCGACCGGGAGCTGGCGAAGGCCGTCGCGACCAACACGCTGTGGACCAGCCTCAACGCCTCGGTGGCGGCGGCCATCGTCGAGCAGACCCTGGAGGTCGGCACGGACGGCGTGGTCCGCATCAAGGACTGATCGGGAGCGCGTGGCGGCGCACTCGGTCATCCGAGCAAGCCCTAGGCATTGCCGTCGCAGGAGATGACGGAAGTTTAGGCAAACCAACAAGACACACCAACGATGGTGTGTTTTGATTTTGGGAAGATTTACAAGCCGGATGAATCAGTAACAAATCAAAACTAAACAAAACGACAACCCGTAGGGTTGCGTTCTGGTTGTGTTTGTTTTGTGAGTTTAGACCACGATGGAGGTTAGTCCATGGCCGGGAACTGGATGCTCCACTGCCCCTCAGGATGTTTGGGGAAGTGATGCTTCAGCGCAGGGTTGTGGTCGACGACTCGACCGACCGACGACTCGAGCGGCAGCTCCAGATCACGAAGACGCGCCGTGAGCAGGCGCTCGAATGTGAAGTCGTCAGGATCGAGCAGGTCGAGAGGTCCACACCCCGTTTCGACTTGGGTGACCACGGCGGCCAGGTCATCCACGTTGCTGAGCTCGACGACGAAGGTCACCTTGTCATCAACGCTTGAGCCACGACGCGTGTTCAGACGCATCAGCGACTTACAGCTGCGGATGGCCTGTGTCATCTGCTCGGTGAGGTTCTTGACAGAAAGCTCGAACTCCACCAGCATGACATCATCGAATAGGTTGCAGCCGACGCTGAAGAGCTGACCAGCACACTGAACCGAGAAGTGCTGCGCCCCACGTCCCGAACGCTCCTCGATACCATGAATGAGGCGTCGCTCGTCCTGTCGGCCAATCCCATAGGCGGAAAGGCTCGCAGGCTCACGGTCCTTACACAACACGAACTTGTAGTACCAGACGAGAGTGGCCTTCGGATCGTCGAACACCGGCTTGAACAGGAGCTCACGCCCCGCCAAGTTCAGGTGATCTGCCGTCGGAATACCCTTCCCCCAGACAGCGCTGAGAGCCTTCCAGAGCACCACCTGATCCTCGCGCATCAGTCGTGCGTGGTCAGGCAGCTCCGCCATCATGGTGTCGAACTGCTTGCGCGACCTGGCTGCCATCATGATAGCCAGGTAAACACTGAAGAGCCCGCATCTCCTAAGAAGTTTCGCGAGCTCGAGATACCGTTTATAGACTTGATCGTCCACGGTTCCTCCGTCTTCTAAAGAATCACCACTTGTCTCACCGAGTGAAACAGCACATTGCTATGCACGTAGCACCCCTAGTGCCGAGCACTATTCGTCTGGGGAAATTCTGACAAACCATGTCACCGAGCGACATGTTACAACACCGTTGTTGTGGTCTGTATTTTCACGCCGAGCGCGCCTCTCCGGACGATACGAAGAAGGTCTTCAAAACAAATGGATTGTTTGGCAGACCCTACTCGAATCAAGAGGGCAAATTCTATTTCACCACAAAAAGTGAACAATGTCAATGCTTTAGAAGAATGAAAAAGGCTGCTAAATTAGGCGCCTTTTTGCATTGGTGGGCCGAACTTCCCGTTTTCCGAACTGAATGAGTGGGAGATGAGTCAAGTGAGCCAATACATTCGGATTCTCTGGAATATCTATCGTCGATCTTGACTGAACACCTGTACTTGACAGGTGTTCAGTATTTTGTATACTTGTTTACACGCGGACGAAGACAGTTACAGCAGAAGGGGCAAGTTCTCATTAGCGTGTTTCCTTGTCTCGATTGCGAGGTCATGCCGGTCTGACGGCGTGGTCTCAGGATCTGTCTGCAGCCGAAGTCGTGGGTGGTTGAAGGGGGGTCGGATCCCCTTCGCCGCCCGCGCAATTGATCAAAACAATTGACCCTTGGTGAACTCCTTGGGTCTCGGGGGTGGAAGAATCCGCAACGCGGGCAGGGGGACGAGTGCATTTCGTACTCCTTCTTGCGTGATTTGAGTGACCTGCCAGGGTCCTCGCATCACGCGGTGAACACCACAACCGGCCTGGGGGCGGGGGATCACTACTCCCTTGCCCTTGGGCACTTCAGATACAAGTTCCGCGGTGAACACTGCGGAGCTGGGTAAGGCGGGCGAAGTTCACCATGATGTAATTCCATTGGAACCTCCGTCGTGGTGGGCCGTTCGCGATACTTGTGTAGGAGCTTGCGTCGCGTTCGAGCCCGTCTAACCCTTTTCCTTCACGCACTCTGGCGCAACGCTGGGGTGCTGTTTTTTATTTGAAAACAAAAATAGCCACTTAATGAGTAGCCATTTTTGCTGATGAAAGATCATACAAAATCATACTGTGGGCCGGGAGGGATTCGAACCCCCGAAGGCGTAGCCAGCTGATTTACAGTCAGCCCCGTTTGACCGCTTCGGTACCGACCCAAGACTGCACCAAATATATAGGATTCTCTCACGTTTGTCTAGATATGCTACAATTAGCCCAAAGCTATGAAAAAATCTCTTTTACTTGTCGTGGCGACTGCATTAGCCCTTCTGGCAATCGCTCTCACTCGCACGCCCAAAATTCCAGTTGAAATACCCACTGGCCATGATTTTTATCTTTCAATCGCTTTTGAAGAGCAAGAACACAGCATGGACGCACACTGGGAAGTTGAAACTCTTACCATCGCAGATAATCAAGGAACATACACCTGGCATTATGGTGGCTATCATCCGGATGAAGATTTTGATACTGAGAAATCCTTATCGTTTACGCTCGACGATGCCGAGCTTGAACAAATCAAACAAACAATTCTCACTCAAAAACTGAATCGATCAATCAACGAAAGACGGCCGATAGAAAATGATAGCACCTCAGTGGATTTACAAACGGTAATGCTTATCAATGACACTACCACGGTTTCAAAAATCGTGGGAATGAAATCTGTTTGGAACCCTCGAACAGAAGATGTCCAATCAAATATTAAACATATCGACTACGTCCGCAAAATACAACGCTTGATAAGTGATGGTATTGACGCACATGATTTATAATCTTATTCAGGCTCCTCTCTTGTTTCAGGTAATACTTTTATCTTCCTAGCAAAAGCTCATTGGGTTTTTATCAGTAGGAATACATGCTACTATCTTTTCATATGCGAGTACCCTATCGAAAACCCGGTAAGTTTACCAATCTCAAGCCAGATCCACATATTACCCAACGCAAAAAGAAAGAGTTGGAAAATGAACTACATCGCCTGAAGAAAAAACACCCACATGCCGCTCGTGAAGTACAACGACTGGCAGAACTGGGGGATTTTTCAGAAAACGCAGAGTATCAACTTGCTAAAGGCAAGTTACGAGGCATCAATAGAAGAATCCTTCATATTGAAGATCATCTCAAAAGAGCCATCATTATACAAAAACAAAACACACAGGAGATTGCTCTTGGGGACACGGTAACCATTGCACTTGACGGACAGAAAAAAACGTACACCATTCTTGGCCCAAGCGAAACTGATCCAGGTAAAAACACCATCTCGCACCTTTCACCGATTGGCAGCGCATTACTCGGCAAGCGAGTTGGCGAATCTTTTACCATTCTCATTGCAGAAAAAACAAGAGAATGTAAGGTGCTGAGTAAATAAATCTATCTCCGTTTCCTCTTCGATCTATTTAATTTTAAACTTCCACCTTTTCGTTTAGTATACCCTCCTCCACTTTTCTTCTTTTTTCTTTTTGTCTTGCTTCCCTGAAAACGCGCTCCAGCTCTTTTTTGGGTATGAGACTTGTTATGTTGAAGTTCTTTTGGTGGACGCTCCCTTTGCGGTGGCAATTCTGGCAGCCTGAGTATCGGAAGTGCTTTTCTAATCAACTGTTCAATTTTTCGCACATCTGCTTTTTGTGAAGGAGTAACAAATGAAATTGCTTTGCCATATTTTCCTGCTCGTCCCGTTCTTCCGATTCGATGCACGTAATCTTCTGAGTTGTCTGGAAGGTCGTAATTAATAACGAGTGAAATATGTGATACATCAATACCACGTGCTGCGATATCAGTTGCTACCAAAATTCGATACTTCTTCTGGGTAAACCCTTCCAGGGCATTCCTTCGTTGCGCCTGAGATCTATTCCCATGAATTTCTGTTGCCGTATGCCCCATGGCCCTAATTTGACGAGCCATTTTTTTCGCACCATGTTTTGTCCGGGAAAAGATAAGAATAGTCTCTGTGCGATATTCTGTAAGAATAGAATCAAGAAGTCGTATCTTTTCTGGCTTTCGTACTACAAAAATTTCTTGTTCTACATTCTCAGCTGACGTCCCTTGTGGTGCCACCTCGATACGAAGTGGAATGGTCATGAATTTGGTAGCAAGTTGTGAGATGGACTTTGGCATGGTTGCCGAAAACAACATGATCTGTCTTTGTTTTGGTGCCGCTTGAAGAATTTTTGTAATCTGCGGCAAAAAACCAACATCCAACATTCTATCTGCTTCGTCTAGCGTCACAATGGAAACACGATCAAGTGTGTATTTCTTTTGCTGCATAAGATCTGCAAGTCTTCCTGGTGTTGCAATAACCACATGCGGATTCTTTTGTAATGCCTTAACTTGTGGATGCTGTGACGTACCCCCGATGATAACAGCAGTGCGTAATCCAAGTGACGCTCCCACGTGGCGTAATGCTTCATCCACTTGCAAAGCAAGCTCACGTGTTGGAACCAAAACAAGCCCTTGCCCTTTTAAGGTACCAAGACGTTGGATCATAGGGATACCAAATGCAAGTGTTTTTCCGGTTCCTGTTTGTGCAATACCAATAACATCTTTCCCCTGTACTGCTCCTGGGATAATCTGATGCTGGATTGGGGTTGGTGTTGTAAATCCTTTTTTGTGTAAACACTCCAAAAAATTTTTTGCGATGCCAAGACCTGCAAATGTACCTGTTTGTGATTCTTTTTCTCTCATAGAAGAAACTAATACTACCACATAAACCGTTTTTTGTCAATCAAAAAACCCGCCGAAGCGGGTTTTTACCCCTAAGTTTATTCAATCCAATCATCTACTGTTCGTTCGGGCGCATCGATCAACATCTTGAGAATATCATGCTCTTGGTTCATTTCCTGATCATTGATCGCAGCAATTTCAGACCGAAGATGGGTATCAAACCTGCTAAACAACTTTCGATACTCATCGGAAACCGATAGTGATACTGACGTCTGCTCCCACTCGCTTCGTATTGGCCAAGGCGCAATGATTCCAATCTCGTCTGTAATCAATGGTTCGACATACTGATCTTTTGAGATGCTCTCACGCTCATGAGCAATCCAACTTTTCACAAGATCAACATACCGAGATAACACAATCCCCTTTCGAATACCAGTGTTGTCATAGAACTCCTGTGACTCACCAAACGAAACAGCAGATTCTTTACTATGGGACTGACCATCCCGATCTCGATAGGACGCTTTCAAATTAAGCTCATTGGCATCAGAAGTTTTCTTTAACTTCAACAACACCAACCCCCCTCGAGTCTCACCTTCAACGGTCAACGATGGAAACAAGGTATTCACATACATGATCTCACCGGTTGCCTTATCAGATTCAGGCGAACCATATACGTGTTCGATCTCATACCCCCGTGCATCAAGTTCTAACCGCAAGTCAAATACCAGCGGAGTCACCATGTACTCAAACCCCTCGTCCATCCGCTTAGCAAACTCCTCAGCAGAGTTGACTGAATAATGATTTGCTCCCTCAATCTCAGTGATTGCTTTTGCCAAATCAGCATGAAAATCAATCCCAATCCCAATGAATGTTGAATGACGTCCTTGTGCTGCATGTTGTTTTGCAATGCCAACTAATCCATCTTTGTCAGTCACTCCGGTGTTGGGCATGGCGTCGGTTAAGAAAATCACGCGATTGTCATATGTAGAATCTTTTGGTGCTTGCGCTAACAACTCCATACCAAGTTCCATACCTGATTCCATGTTTGTTCCGCCTCGCTCAGAAAGTTCCATAATATGACCAGTAAGCGCTCCGAGATCTGTCTCGCCAATATAGCGCAATGGCTTTGCGGTTTGTGCCTGATCATCAAACAACACAATTCCCAATCGATCTTCGTCGTTTAGGTGGCCGATGAGATCAACTAAAGATTCTTTTGCCACTTCCATTTTTGTTTTTGACGAAACTTCAGCGTCACCAACAGTTCCTTTTCCATCATAATAGTATGCGTCGAATTGAGAACCCATTGATCCTGAGATATCCATTACCACCACCAAGTTGAGTGGCTTGCGTTTAAAATCACCTGCCTTGATTCCTGAATTTAACCCTACTGACAAATAATATTCTTCCTCCCCAGAAATTGGATCAGCGGAAATTGCTTTGGTAAACGAAGGGCAAAAGAGCTCATGACATTCTTCTTGCTTTCCGGTATCAAAGAAGTACTCATAGAATAATCCTTCATAGGTAATCGAATCGAACAATGGAAGGTAATCATTTTCAACATTCTGGCGAAAAGACGAGATGTCCTTGGCACCTCCCACAGAAAATCCAAGATCTTCTGCCATTGCGCCACCAAAACCACCGCCTCCCATACCAAGACCCATAGCAGGAGAAGGAGCAGACAAGGATGCGCCAACGCCACCACCTTTGCCTCCATACAACGAGGTAGTGGATTCTTCATCAACAGAATACTCAAATTTCCAATCATCAATACGCTCGCCATATGCGATGATAATTGGGTCCTCCGGACTTGTAATAGGAGAACGCTGCTGTACAACGACAACCACCGCAAGCACTGCTGCAGCTCCGACACTGAGCGCAAACCAGTTTGTTTTACTCAGACCAAACAGATTCATTTTCTTTTTGTCCATATCAATATTCATTTGTGAAGCCAAACGACGCTTGAGATCAGTGTTGACCTCGATTTCATCCATCTGTTGTTTGTGCCATTTGTTGAATGAATCGTTATGCATACGCTTGAATTCGTTTATTAAGCCGTGAGAAGTACTGACGTACAGCGGCTGGCTGTTTTCCAATTTCCTGAGCAATCTGCTCATGAGACAATCCATCAATGTATCGCATCGTGAGCAACACGCGATCTTTCTCATCTAATTGATCGAAAAGATGTTCGATTTTCATCATTGCATCAATGCGATCCGTAGGATCGTAATCCTCACCAACCATCTCTGCGATCTCATCAAGATCAATAAATGTTTTTTGCGCTCGCCAATACATCAACAGTTGATTTTTGGCCACACCAGTTAACCATTGCTTGAGATTACCTTTTTCTGGATCAAAATCATTTAGCCGTCCATAGGCTTGCAGAAAGCAAACCGAAACAACATCCTCTGCATCTGCTCGATTACCAATTCGAAAACAAACATATCGATACAGATAATCAAATAAATCAGAGTATTCCCGGGAAAGGTGTTTTTTCTTCTCTTGTAAGGTCATATGAGCCTCTACTTATACTATGCAAAAGAGGGACGTTTTGTGACATTGGGGTAAGTATATCATTAAAACAAAACTCCGATGGAGGTCGCCACCGGAGTATCTCCTATGCAAATAGGGCAAGAATTACACACTTGGGGCAAACGTGCCTATTAATTCCGCGCTCTCGATGATTGAACTTTCCATAGCATTCTCCACTTCTCGCTTTGTCGAGCCCTCAGGAAGATCAAGCATCTTATCCAAAGCATAGAGCTTGAAAAAATAACGATGTTCTCGATCTGGTGGACGAGGACCGCCATAGTCAAGTTCATTTCGGGTTCCCACACCACGAACACCATCCACTTTCCAATCTTCCGGTATGGTTGTGATCTCTGCCGAAATGTTAAACACCACCCAATGATCCCACACCGGAACCCCTGCAGCTTCAGGAACATCGGGGTCATCCATAATGAGCACCAGTGACACGGCATTTTCCGGAACATTTGTTATGCTAAGAGGTGGATTTATATTATCAAAATCCCTCCCATACCTCTGCGGGATCGACGAGCCATTGGTAAAGACAGTACTGGTGAGTTCCATATTGAAGAATTATGCAAAGAAAGAAGCAATTCGAGTGAGCCATCATCCGGGATTGAACGGACGCTCGCTTTGCTCGCTAGGCTTCGCTGGAGACCTCATCCTTACCATGAAGTAGAGGTGGGTCCAAAACCGTATTTGATGCTTAATTTAGAATTGTCTCAACTCACGAGCCCGCTTAACCATTTCCATCTGATCACGGTTAGCTCCTTTTGCTGCTTCAGTAAATACTTGCTTTTTCTCGCTTGCAGATGCATGTGCAAAAAAATCAGCAAATGATGAAAATTGCTTTCTCTGCATCTTTTTTCGTAGAAATTGCAGGATGCTCATAGTATCTTTTTAAGCTCATTTAGAGTATAGGTGTTCTGGATATGTTCGTCAATCTCACTACCTGAGGTGTTGATTTCTACCATTTTCTCTACTGCGTGTTTCTCGAAGTTCTTTACAATCAAAAATATGGTCACATTTGAATCAAAATTATCTCTTATCTTTCGCACAGTATCCATTGCTCCAAAGTACTGTTCTATAAATGTTTCTTTGGGGATGTTTCTCCCCTCAATAATTTCTCTGTCTTTCGTAAATCGCCACGCCACTATTGGATCTTGATAAATATAAAATACAAACACTGAACGATCTCGCTTTAACGATCTGTTGATATTCTTGACCGCCCTATCACACTTGGAAAATGTTCCGTCTAAGACGAAGCTCTGCTCTTGTTTCAATGCCTGATCATGAACCTTTGCAACAATTGTGGACATCGCTGCCTGAAACAAACTAGAATTTTCTCCTGTATAATCATCAAAGTAATCACGATAGTCATCACCATCAATTCTAATAACATCTCCACTAACAACTCTTCTCTTAAAAACATTCAAGACAACATTTTTTGAATACTCAGTTTTGCCTGCACCAGGGGAACCAGCCATAAAAATAGATACTGGCTTAGCATCAGGTTTGTACTTTTCCTTGCTAGTCAACTCTTTTGCTATTCTGTTACCCTCTCGCCTGGCGAACTCCAAAGCTTTGTTTTTAATCTCATCATTTCTCATATTTTTTATATTATCACACTTAAACCCACTGGATAGCATCTAATAAAACACCCTGCCGATGCAGGGTGTTTTTATGGAGCCATCATCCGGGATTGAACCGGAGACCTCATCCTTACCATGGATGCGCTC